>CAZSDW010000028.1:3492-45633 GCA_964605705.1 uncultured bacterium | reverse complement strand
TTCATATCTCGGAAAAATCTTTAGTAACTCTGACATGATCGTAGTAATTTGTCTTGGCATCTGGCGCTCCTCGGTAATTCATCTTTTTTACCAAAATAAATTACCACTCTTTTGTGGGAGTGCCAGAGTTTTCTCAACTTTTATCGGACACTAGTGGTTGAATATATTATCTCTATGGCAATTTTAACTTAGCAAATTAAGTAATTCAAAATTTAGCAAATTGAATCTGACTTTGATCTAATTTCTAGAAGAAGATCCGAGATTTCAAATTTGTTCCTGAATTTACATTTGAGATTTTATTTGCTTTCTGGATTAATAAATATAACTTCACAATTGTTATGGTATATTTATTGTACAATAAAAAAATAGTGAAAAATTGTATACAAATTGAGATAAAAATCGAGCACTTTTCAAAGATATAAATCAAGGAGTAATAGATAAAATTTAAATATAGATGTAACTGAAATGAGTCAACAATCCTTACAACTTCAGAAGATAAACAATATATGTCATCATCTTGACATGATCATGGACATGAATGTACTTTTTTTAAAAGTTGTCGATGTTATCCATGAAAATTTAGGCTATGATCATGTAGCATTATATCTTGTTGATTATAAAAATAATACTATCATGCTTACTGCACTTGCTGGCATTTATAAAGGTTTGGTCCCTGCCAATCAAGAATTGAGCATAGATCAAGGAATCGTTGGATATGTTGTCCAAAATGGGAAAACAGTCCTTTCTAATGATGTGACCAGTAATCCTCACTTTATAAATGTTACTCCTAATATTACTCCCACAAAATCTGAGTTGTGTGTTCCGATTTGTATTCAAAATAAAATCATTGGAGTTTTAAATATTGAGAGTACTGAGGTAATGAATTTCAGTGAGGATGATTTATATTCACTGGAAGTACTCGCAAACCGTATTGGCGTTGCAATACAAAATTCCAGACTTTATAATAAACTTGAAAAAAACACTCAACGTTTATATGATATCGTTTCTTCAATGGGGCAAGGTATTATCTTAGTCAATCGTGATCATGAGATAGAATGGGTTAACGAAACTTGTAAAAAATGGTTTAAGAAAATAAGGAATTTTAATGGGATAAAGTGTCATCAGGTTTTTGAAAAAACCGATTTTTGTGATGAATGTCTAAGTCAAAAAGTATTCACAAAAGGAAAAATATACCGACATATTATTACTAATAAAAAAAAATATTATTCAGTGACCTCGGCTCCGGTTAAAGATGATGACGGTAATGTAAAACAGATTCTCGAGGTGTTAGATGATATCACAGAATCAGTTAACTTGCGAATAAAATTAGAAAATATGAAGGAAAGTTTAGAAAAACTGAAATATCTAGCAGTAATTGGTGAATTAACGTCAAGTATTGCCCATGAAATTCGTAATCCTCTAAACGCTATAACTACATCGATTAGTGTTCTTCAATGCGGAGAATCTATTGATGAGGATGACCAAAAACTTTTTAATATTATTAAAGAAGAAACAAGTCGTTTAAATCAAATTCTATCTGTGTACTTGAATTATACTCGAATTCCAGAATTACGATTTACATATTATGATATTAGAAAATCAATTGATGATGTAGTACTATTACTAAATGTAGATAAAAATATTAGCGAAAGAATAAAAATAACTACGCATTATAATGGCAATATTCCTAAGCTAAAGTTTGATAAAGATTCTATTAAACAAGTATTATGGAATTTGTTAATTAACTCTATACAGAGTATATCTTCAGAAGGTATTATTGAAATCTTTGTTGAGATATTTAATGGATATGTACAAATCAAAATTCATGATAGTGGTAAAGGAATACCACAAAACCACTTACAAAGAATATTTAAACAATCTTACACTTCAAAATCGAAGGGGAGTGGGCTTGGACTTAGTATTGTAAAGAGGATTATTGATCAACACCAGTGGACAATAAATGTTATGAGTAAACAGAATGAAGGTACAACATTTACAATTAAAGCACCATTAAGTGAATAAGGTGGGTATGTCAAGAATTCTAGTAGTTGATGATCATGATAATAGTCGTTTTACGCTATGTACAATCCTAAAGAGAGAAGGATATGAAGTTACTGATGCCAAGAATGGGACGGAGGCAATTAAATTATTAGATAAAGAATATTTTGATCTTATTATGACTGATTTAAAGATGGAAGAAGTAGACGGTTTTGATATCATTGATTATGTGAAAAGTGTTAATCCATCAACTGAAGTCATAGTAATAACTGCATATGCTACTATTGAGACGGCTGTTAAAGCTATTAAGTTGGGAGCTTATGATTATATTTCAAAACCAATGCGCCGTGAAGAAATAATTCTCACTATTCAAAAAGCGTTGGAAAAAACACGTCTAATCGAAGAAATAAATATTTTAAAAAAGCAAGTCAAGGAAGAAAAGTTGCACAATGATATTATTGGGAATAGTACTCCAATGGTTCAAGTATTAAAAATGGTAAAGGAGGTATCGAATCTTGATGTCCCGGTCTTGATTCTTGGAGAAAGTGGTACTGGTAAAGAGCTAATTGCAAGAGCGATTCACTACCAAAGTAGCAGGAGCCATAAATCATTTATTGCAATTAATTGCGGAGCATTACCAGAGAATTTACTTGAAAGTGAATTATTTGGGCATGTAAAGGGGGCTTTTACAGGTGCATTTGAAAATAAAAGGGGACTTTTTAAAGAAGCTGATGGCGGTACATTGTTTCTTGATGAGATTGGTGAGATGTCTTTATCAGCACAGGCAAAATTATTACGCACTTTAGAAACTAATGAAATTCGCCAAGTTGGTGGAAATCGTATTATTAATGTAAATACTCGAATTGTTTGTGCAACGAATTGCGATTTAAAAAAAAGGGTCGATGAAAAAAAATTCCGCAGTGATTTGCTCTTTAGAATCAATATTTTTCCAATTACTCTCCCTGCACTTCGTGATAGAATTGGTGACATTAGGATATTAGCAAACTACTTTTTAGCAAAGTATGCTAAGAAATACTTAAAACCTATCACAAATATTGAAAATGGAGTGTATAATCACTTTGAAATGTATCAATGGCCGGGTAATGTTAGAGAATTGGAGAACATTATCGAAAGGGCTGTTATACTTGCAAAAGATAATACAATTACACAACGGAATATTTCCACAGATATAATAGAAAATCATGATTATGATATTAATTTAATTAAAGAAAATGATGCAAATAATTTACAGTACCTCGAAAAATCTGCGATTTTAAGAAAATTAATAGAAAATAATTGGAATAAATCACTGACTGCCAAGGCGTTAGGAATCAGTAAAACTACACTATGGCGTAAGATAAATAAATACAACCTTACTCGAAGTTAATTACTACTTTTAAAAGTGTTTCATATTGAAATGTATTTTATAAATATTGTTTCAATCTGAAGTTTAAATAGAACAATACTAAATTCTATTTATTAATTTATATTTTATAAAAGAAACGATTTCTTCATAGTTAAAATTCAATTAGGTCTAAATAAATAGATGGCATGTAATTTGAATATTCGTTATTCCAAAAGTAGAAATTATGTGTGAGTCAGGAATAAAAGTATTAATAGTTGAAGATGAGCCCCGGTCTGCTGAATCACTAGCTATTGGATTAAAAAGAAATGGATTGACAGTACAGATTGCAAATTGTGGAAAAGAAGGTTTACAGAAATTGCATAGGAGTACATTTGATTATATTCTTTGTGATATTAATATGCCGCAGATGGATGGATGGGAGTTTGCTGACAGAGCAAAAGCTTATACATTGGCAGAATTTATTTTTGTCACTGCTGATTCGAGATTAGTTAAGAAAAAAGAATATAGTGATTGCTTGTTATTAATTAAACCTTTAGAGATAAATAGTATTATAGAACTTTTAAATGAAAGAATTGAAGTCAAGTGCAAATAAGTCGAATATAAAAGTATTTTGATTACCGTAGTATAGAATCATCAATGAAACGATTGAAATAACAGTGACAAGATAAGGAGGTGAGTAATTAGTGAGGAGATGTTTGAATCATGAAATTTTTAAAGGAGGAAATGATGAAAGTAAAATTGTTATGCTTTGGCTTAGTGACATTAATTATGTTATGTTGTCCGGCTTTATTGCAGGCACAATTGCCCGCTGATTTTTCTTGGACAGATCCGGTTGGTGATGCCTCTCCACCATCGGTAGATTATGTTGGGGGTTATTTTGTACAGGAGGGAGAGAGTTTACTTGTTGGCTTTACGATGGATGGTCCATTTGCCGACAGAATGTATGGTGAGAGTCTGAACTCGTTTACGCTTGATGTAGACTGTGATCCTAATACGGGGCAATTTCGCGGTAATGAAGACAATGTTGATTTTCATGACTATGGTGGTGGCAACTGGTTTGGAAGAATGTATTTAGAATGGGATAATACTGTAAACTCTTTTATGACCAGAGCAGTTGTACCTGTTTCAGTTACACCAGATGGGAAAACCATGTACTGGAAATGTTCTCTTGTTGGTACTGGCTGGGAAGAATTGGAATATTATATTGATGGTTGGTACAAAGATGGTAATTACTGGCATCAGGTACCACATTATGATGGAGACGCAATGGCAGAGAATAGTCTCTTTACGGTAGATGTGGAGCAGGTTACAACCCTAGTAGATAAAGTTGGAGATAACTGTATTATAGAGGTTCCAGAACCATATTCTACTACTGCAGATGCGAAGAATATTACCGGAGTAGTTGATGAGATGGTGAATTTGGTAAGATCTCAAATTGGTACTATTACAGAAAGTGATAAAAAATTTAGTGTCGATTATGAGAATTTTACAAGTTATGCCTCACCTATTGTATATGGATCTGGAGGTGTTAATCAATTTGGTTGCCGTATCCCCGGGCAGTATTGGGTCGATGAACCCAATTGGTACGCGATGATGGAAGGTGTGGTTGACCAAACTCTGCAAGCCCTCAGTCCCGGGTTAAGAGAAATCCTGCTGACACAAAAAAGTTATCAACGGCCGATACCTGTCAACGGTGAGGGATGGTTCTGTACCGATGAAGATAGCATCAATGGTTTTAAATGGGATGCTCATCATAAATGGTCGTTTAAGGCATTATTAGCGAACGCTTTTGAAAATTGTTACATCTTCAATATTGCGGGTAGTATGACTGATGGTGATGCAAAAACCGCAATCATGGCTAAGAAGGCGGAAATGTTAGCTGCGTGGAACGATTTCTCCGGTACGGCAAGAGACCTGACTCCTGAAATAATGACCGGCTTACTTCTCTCGTTATCCGATGATTTGAGCTGGACGGAAGATGTCTTTACAACCGTGGTTCCATCTACCTATGATACGGCGGATTCCACCAATAATTTTTCGCAGATATTAAATAATTACACGCGTAATCAAAACTTTTCGATTAGCAGTTCGGATGATTTTCTTACTCAGGCTCATCATGGATGGTACAGTACGATTGCTGCGATCCAGACAGCAGCGATTGAATGGGCAATAGGTGAAGACCTCTATTCTGCACTTAGTGGAATAACTGATTTTCCGATTAATCAGGAAGTTTACAATGATGCGAAAAGTCTTTTAAATCCCGCTCAAGATCCATATGTATTTGATGATACAGCACCCTATGTCTGGAATGATATTACGACAGTCGGAACTGAAATTCCACGAGAAGATTTTTCAGCGCCTTGGGCAGTAGTAGATGTCGATGATGGAAGTGCCGGACCGATTGCGATGGGTATGACATTTAAATTTTACGATACTGATTATGATAGTATTCATATTGGAATTAATGGTCAATGTTCTTTTACTGATCCTATTGATTGGATCACCTCTGGTTCCTATGGAACAACAATTCCAGGAATGGGGTGGGATAATATTATATGCCCGCTGGCCTGTGATATTATGGGAGACAAAGCATATAATTCAGCACCCTATAATACCGCAACGGGTAAAATATATTACTACCACGATACTTCTGCTGGTACGTTTACGGTTCAGTATCAAGATATGACAAACCATCATTATGTTACAGGTGAAGAGGGTAGCCAGGTATGCCCGGATACGAGTTTGACATTCCAGATTGTACTTAACACAAATGGCGTAATTACCTTTTATTATAAAGATTTGGGAATTGCACCAGAACCTTGTGCAAAAAGAGCGACAATTGGTATCCAGCCTGGAAAAGACAGTGGCCTAGGAGTTCAATATTATGGCAATAACCTGCCAGCCGACGGATATCCTCATAATGATATGGCAATCACATTCTATGTTCCGGGGACAGGTATTAAAGATATTGGCGGTAATATCTTAAGTGTATATTCGTTAAAACAGAATTATCCCAATCCGTTTAATCCTAAGACGAATATATCCTTTTTACTTCCGATGAGATCCAAGGTTAGTTTGACTATCTATGATATGCTTGGACATAATGTTGCCAGCCTTGTTGACAATCAGTTTCTTGAAGGCGGAAACCATCAATACCAATGGGATGCATCTGACTTATCCTCTGGTATTTATTTTTACCGACTGGAAATTGCAGGGAATAGTAGTATTACCCGAAAATGTATTCTTATGAAGTGAATTAGATCTGTGGGTCGGATGGTCATTTAGGATCATCCGGCCCACAACTGTTATTGTTCATTTTTTGATAAAAAATAAACGAGTGAAGATGCTTTGGCTATTTCATTGAGGAAACGCACCAGAATTTTATTTATTTCTATATTTGTTTCAACTGTAATTGCCCTGAGCCAGATGATCGAGGATCCGATTGGCGATATACAGATAGGCGATCCGAAGTTTGTAGATATTGAGAAAGTAAAATTTTGGCAATCGGCAGGCGCTCTGGATCGAATGACGATTGATTTTTATACCAATGCCGTTATTCCCAAAGGCAACCAGGCCGGGATAGAAGCATCAACAATTTTTGAAGTTTATATTGACGCTGATGATGATAGCACTACCGGCATAAAAATAGAAGATATTGGCTATGATTATAAAATACATGTCGATCTTTATGACTGGAACGGAAAAAACTGGATTGACGGCAGTGTCTATTGGGGCTTTGATACTGTAACGACGGGCGGACCTCAGAGCGGGTTCTTTATATTTGCTGAAGGTAATCCAAGGATATCATCACCTTACCGGTTTCGCTGGCCATTTTCGTTGATCGGTCTTAAGTGGCCCAAAATAAGTTGGGTCGCTCGGACATATTATTATCACCATTTGTCCGACCAAATTCCGGATCAGGGACATGCGAGTTTAGAGATTGATACTGCCGGGGTGGCTAATATAGATACGGCATGCGGAGAGCATATTAAGTTCATTTATCCGACTTCATTTCAGGATAAAATGGATACTTATGAAGTACTAAATGCAATTGATTTTGGTGCCATGATCGAAAGTCATCTGTGTGGAACAGAATTTCATGGTGTTCAGGTGGTTCAGTTCAATCCCTGGATTGAAGGAGTTGCCTATTGTGGCAATCCAGTATCGATTGGCTCCTGGATGTGGGAAGAACCACCTTGGTTTATTGTTTTTCATGAATTGGGTCATAATTATACTCTAGCTGCTGAGAGGTTTAAGAATTTATATCCGTCACTAGGTTATGATACGCCAATGGGTGGTGATGAAAGTGATTTTGGAACTAACTTTGTCGAAGCGTGGGCTAGTATGGTAGGATTATACTCTATGTATGAAATGTTTACTGAAAGGGATCAATTTCAATTAAGCTATGAATGTAGGAGTAATTTAGAACAAAATTTTAATGATATGCGAAATTCATTTATCGGGCAATTGAATGATTATGAGAAGAATCCAAATTATCATGTATTAAATCCTGATTTGCTTGATGGAATATTTATGTCACTTGGTGAAGAATACGGATATACAATTTTCCCAGATTTTTTTAAGGTGCTCCAGCCATATAATCAAACCTGGGATCTACTGACAGAAGTAGAGGATAATATTACTACTGATTATAATTATGCGAAAACAATTGCGATGACTGTTACCTGCTGCTCTTTCAGTGTAGCCGCCGGACTAGACCTCCGGGACCGGTTCAGGGATCAGTGGGATTTTCCGATAGATGACAATCTTTACAATGAAATCGAACCGGAAATAACGTCTATGATAACTGCTATTGATGATGATTTTTCTGTTATTAATGAAAACCAGTTTATTCTTTTTCCGAATTATCCGAATCCCTTTAATGCCAATACAGTTATCAGTTATCAGATGGACAGACCATCGCCGGTAAAAATAAAAATTTATAATATGTTAGGGCAACAAGTAAAAATGATCTATGAAGGATATCAAACCGTTGGGAACCATCAATTGACCTGGGACGCTACAGGAATTTCCAGCGGAGCTTATGTTATATTTATCGAGACTAATCAATGTGTAAAATCAATAAAATGCCTGTTATTACAATAGTTATAATATTTTTTATTCTAATATTTATTGGGCTAGCAAGCTTGATCTAATAATTTGGAGGTGTATGAAGATGAAAGACAGATATTATTGTTTTATTATTGTCTTATTGACTATGTTTTTTTCGCTAATAGCACTAGCTGGTACAAAAGGAAAAATTGTTGGAGTCGTGACAGAAAAGGGGACCGGGAAAGTGTTGGCGGGAGCAAATATTCTAGTAGTCGATACCGAACTTGGAGCTATGACAGACAAAGACGGGCATTATTTTATCTTAAATATTCCAAGTGAAACTTACTCCATGAAGGTTACCTATATTGGTTACGCTCCTGTGATTGTTAAAAATGTTAAGGTTATTCAGGATATAGTTACAGAAATAAATGTGGAGATGGAATCACAAGCTATCGAAATGGGGACTGTAGAGGTCATCGCAGAACGTCCGATGATTCATAAGGAGGTTTCATCCAGCACAAGAACACTTTCATCTGATGAATTTAAGAATCTTATTGTGGAATCTGTTGGTTCGGTTGTCAATACTTCGGCGGGAGTAGCTAGTGGATCATACTTCAGAGGTAGTCGTTGGACCGAAGTAAACTATATGGTAGACGGGATGTCATTAACGAATCCGATTAGTGGTGGTATGATTACGGATATTAATAAAAATGCTGTAGAAGAAATCGTTTTACAAACTGGTGGTTTTTCTGCTGAATACGGAAATGCAATGGGTGGTGTAGTAAATGTTGTAACTAAAGAGGGCGGTTCTGAATTCAGTGGTAATTTACGATATCTAACCGACAAATTAAATTCAGGAAGTCAGTTTTACCAGAATGCTAATATTTGGGATCTTACCCTTGGAGGTCCCGTAATGAAAAAAGGGCGATTTTTTATTACAAGTTATTTAAATACCAGAGATATGAATGCTCAACGAAAAGTAATTGCTCCTGACGGTACGAACCTAGGCAGACATCCGCATGACGGGTATCAGGAATATCGCACTAATTTTAAATATTCTCTACCTATTACTTCTTCAGTAAAATTAAAAATAACTGGGTCAATGAACAGATCGCAAAGTCTTAATTATAATATGTTCTGGCGTTTTGGCGCTGATGATGATCAACTGGATCGTTGGGGAGCATGGTTAAATAAATCAAAATATGGTACGATTATTATCGATCATGCTATCAGTCCCAAAACATACTATACATTTAAAGTGGGGATAATGGATTGGCGTTCAATTAATGGACAACGGGATCGTTCTGAATGGTCTGGAAAAAAGGTCGGAGCTAATTGTGATTGGTGGAAAGACTTTACATTCAGAAAACCTTTTCTTGATCACAACTACCAGATTCAAGGAGATACTACTGGCACCAAATACAGTAAATGGAGATTACGTGATAGCCAGGGGGTAGATGATGTTTATTCGCGACGAACAACGGATTCTGTAACCGTAAATAATCCCTATGGAATTACAGGAGGGATACAGAATACATTGGATGCGGATTATTTTGATTATTTTGTCTGGGCCGGTGATGGTGACTGGTATTCTGAAAGCCGTGATCGCAACTTTTTTATTAAATACGATCTTACAACTCAAATACATAAGAATAATGAGATTAAAATCGGCTTCGAATTTAATCGGCATAATGTAAATTGTTTCAGAATTGGGGCAATGTCAGCTTACAATGGTGTTGGTGTCACCTATCCACTTATTGATTTTTATGAAGAATCCCCAAGTGATACCGCACTTACTATTGAGTCTGTTGATGATTTAGGTACCGGATATCAGCCTTTGGAATTCGCTTCTTACATCAATTATCAACTACAATTAAAGGGAATGTATCTGAATATTGGATTGCGCTTTGATTATTTTAATGCAGTCACTGAATATCGATTGGATCCCCTTCAAAGTACCCCGTCCAACCCTTTTAAACAGGATCGCACTGCTCCTGCACCCAAATATCAATTGAGTCCAAGACTGGGTATTTCATTTCCGATAACAGACCGAACCATGTTTCGCTTTAACTATGGTTACTTTTTTCAAAGAGCTCCGATGGAACGAATGTTCGCATATCTCTGGTTTGATCGAAACCAGGCTGATCTAAATATGGGAAATCCTGATATTGATCCGCAAAAAACGATTGCCTATGAAGTTGGGCTTTCGACCATTTTAACGCAGAATATGGCTATGGATATAACACTGTATCAGAAGAATATGTTTAACTTGGAAGGTTATCGAATGACCCGATCTCCAAACTTGAGCTGGTTTTTTCAGGCAGTCAACGATGAATATGCAGAATCCAAAGGGCTTGAGATTACTTTACGAAAGAGATATAGTTATTACTTTGGGGGTTCGGTTAGTTACTCTTATTGTGCGGCAGAAGGGACCTCATCCGATGTGACACAAATAACGCGCTATCCATTATTAAGCCTTACGTATGCAAGACTCTTGGGATATGAACCTCTCTATCCGCAGGATACAATGCCAATGGATTTTGATCAGAAACATACGTTTTATTTTAATTTGGACTTCAGTGTACCTGTTGGTATGGGACCAAATATCTTGAATAAGAAACTATTGTCTGGAGTTGGGGCCAACTTTATGGCTACGGTCCACTCAGGTCGACCATATACTCCTGTGACCGCCTATATAATGAATGTTACGAGTGACCGATTTAATTCAAAACGTTTTCCATGGACGTATACGGCCGATGGCAAGTTTTATAAAGACTTCAAGATTTTTGGCCAGGAAATAACGACTTTTGTTAAAGTGTACAACTTATTCAATTTACAGAAACCATTTTCAGTATTTCAAGGATCAGGTAACCCCGATAAGGATTTGTACAATCTGACAGGGGGGTCTCTTGCGAGTGATACTTATATCAAAGGTAAAAGTAAATTGTATTCTGAATGGGCAGATTTGAATAGCGATGGTGCGTTAACATCCGAGGAGCGATTAGCTGCATATGAAAAATTTCGTGACGATATGCTGAAATTTAAAAGCAACTATCCAACTCCCAGAACCTATATGGTAGGCGTTGAAGTAAAATTCTAGAAATATGTTCTGTGTTTTTATGGGTAATAAATGAATAATTCAGCTGGATTGGTGATTAGGAATTTTCTGGTACTTATTCTAATAAGTTTATTCATGTGGGCTGGTGACATTCCTCTGGATAAACCCAGTATTCATGAAATTCGCCATATCTATGCCAGATACGATATACCTATGATTAATGATGGTCGTCTCTGTAATCTTGAATGTATTCGTTGGCTGCGTGGTACAAATGAGGACTATATATTCGGTGCTGGTTTATTTATCGGAGCGATGCTCGATGGTAAAAAACAAGTTACTGTTACCTGGAATCCGATGAACGCTCAGAGTGAGATGGTGCCAGGAAATCTACCAAATGAACCTGGGTATACCGATCCTTCTGAAAGAATTTACATGAGCACGGATTATCCAAATGCGGCTTTGCCGCCATGGCCTAAAGGCTATGATGCTGACGGGAATCCAATTACAGTATCCGAGATGGATTCCTGGTATCAGTGTAATGATCTGGACGCCTCACGGCAATTCGAGGCAGGGGAACCCCTGGGTGTTTTAATGACGGTTGACACATATTCATGGATGAATAATTTTCGGGATCTGTGGGATATTGCATTTGTAAAGTACACCGTCAAGAATATCAATGCCGATCATAAATCATGGGAAGACGCCTATGTTGGTTTTTATATGGAATTATATATAGGTGATCCTACCAATGATCTGACTGGTTGTTACCTAGATATGAATGTTGGGTTCGGTTATAGTGCCGCAGAATTAACTGATTATGAAAAAGACCTTTTACACCCACCTGGATATATCGGTGCAAAAATACTGGACAGTCCACTAAAAGATGTTGTTACGGGTACACCAATAATGTCTTCCTGTAAACGGGTTGCTGATCTGGCACCAAATACTGACGATAGTCGATATGAACTGCTGTCCTCAACCACCTATGATAGTGTAGATATCGATCCAGGAGGTAAAGGTCTAATTGTTACGTCTGGTCCTTTTGATCTGGCCTATGGTGATTCGACTACCTTTGTAGTGGCGTTGTGTTTTGCCTGGCCGATGTGGTATTATGATTCATCGGTAAAAGGGCAGAAGGACCATTATGCGGATTATTTTAAGCGAGTTTGCCGAAACGCACAGTTTGTGTACGACAATGATTATCAGTTTCCACAACCGCCAGCAATGCCCCGGATTCAGTTAACGCCACTGGATCAAAAGATCGTAGTGACTTGGGATGATAAAGCCGAAAAGACAGTTGAGAGGATCCTGTCATTATCAGATTTTTCCGATTCACTGGATTTTGAGGGTTACAAGTTATGGAAAAGTACTACCGGTGATGAGGGCAGTTTTACGATGCTGGGTCAGTGGGACAAGGTCAGTTATGATGATTTGGGAAATTCGATTGGTACGAACACGGGGCTGGCTCACAGCTATGTAGATGAGGACCTGATCAACGGAAAGTTATATTTTTATGCGGTTACGGCCTATGACAGGGGCGAATATCAACCACTGAACTATGGCGATCCTGAATACGAGGTGGTTCCTCCCCTAGAGACCGGAATGGTGTTTGGTAGTAATTTCAAAGCGGAATCCCCTAATTCACCGTCGTCGAATTTCACCACTCCTCAGATTGAGGGCTTAGAACTTGTATCGGGCTCAGCCGATGAGGTACAGTTTACAGTCAGTCCGGAATATTTAATATCAGACAGCGTCAAGGACAAGACCTTTGAGCTTCGCTTTTCCAATTTAGCGAGTTTTCGGTACGATAAGGAAGTGACCAGCTACGGTCCGGATATTTATCTGGTAGATACGGCCATTGAAGACACAATCGTCAGCACACTGAATTTTCCGATCGGTAATCCGCCAACGACGGTAAAGTCGGATCTTTTTGATGGCATGGCGCTAAATTATACGGGACCGGGTCTGTTATTGAATACAATCGATACGGTCTATTTTACTCAATCAAAGTCTGGCGTGACGATTCATTCTGAGACGGACTTTGATACTTATACCACTCCCCAGACGAGCATACCGTTGGACTTACCATACGGTGCTTATTTTCTACCCCATGAATATCTGATAGAATTTTATGAGTTATCCGGTAAAAGGCGTACCAATGTATATAATCTTGATACCGGCGATACGTTACTTTATGAAGCAAAGTCTTTTGGGAATACCTGGGCTCTGGCCAGTTATGAAAAGGTCATGCTATCGGTGGATTCGTTATCCGGTGATACGACCTGGACTTGGTATAATAATCCGGTAGATTTCCGGAACAGTTTATCCAATGAAGCGGCAGGATACAAGATTTATGTACCGGGAGCATTTATATTTATTGAGGATCCTCAAGGAGAGGTAGCGGCAGGAGATTCACTAATCGTCAGGTTTTCAGGGCATTGTGCTCCGCGTGAAGGAGATGTTTATCGGTTTTCGACGGTAGCGAGTCAGGTGAATTATCATACTAAATTGGCGGTGAAGGTAGTACCGAATCCGTACTTGGTGCGGGCGGCCTGGGATATAGATAATGATTATCAGAAGATCCAGTTTATTAATTTGCCGACAGAGTGTACGATCAGAATATATACGCTTGCGGGTGATCTGGTGAGGACGATCCGTCACAATGATCCTTATCCTGGAGGATTTGACAGTCAGACGAAGGGGACGGCATTTTGGAACCTGATGACGCGGAATAATCAGAAGTTATCGACCGGTGTATATGTATTTTATCTGGATTCACCCTATGGAAATGATGTGGGTAAATTCGCAATCATAAGGTGATGATTACCATTGTAGAAGAGAGAATATTAAAAAGATGTTCAATAAATCAGAAAAGGAAGTAAATAGGATCGAATGGGGCACTATTGATAACAATTCAACGATATTATTTCTAAGCATGTTTTACAGGAATTGGTTCCTAATGGATTTTAATGAACCATTACACAAAGGAGATATTCATGATGAGTTTTAGACGAATTATTAAATCAAAGAAATTAATTATCAGATATCTTGTAGTGTTTAGCGTATATTTCAATAGTATAAACCTTTTAGCGCTTCCTAAATATAATAATTCATATGATAATGGTCGTTTGCGTAAACCCAGTGTTTGGAATGTACGTCATATCTATGCCAGGTATGATATTCCTGTTACAAATAATGGTCGTTTTACAGATACTGAACCAGGGAAGTGGCTGCGCGGTACAAATGAGGACTATATATTTGGTGCCGGTGTTTGGGTAGGAGCAATTGTCGATGGCAATAAACAGGTCACCGTGGGGTATAATACTTCGAATTGTCAAACTGAATTCGTTCCCGGAAATTTGCCAAATGAACCGGGCTATAGTGATCCAACCGAGATAGTATACATCAGTACGGATTATCCAAATGCGGCTTTGCCGCCGTGGCCTAAAGGCTACGATGCTGACGGGAATCCAATTACAGTATCCGAGATGGATTCCTGGTCTCAGTGTAATGATCTGGATGCCTCGAAACAATTTGAAGCAGGGAAATCCCTAGGCGTCCTGTTGACTGCTGAAACATACTCCTGGACCAGCAGTTTTCGAGATGTTTGGGATATAGTATTTGTAAAGTACACTGTTAAGAATATCCATGCCGATCATAAAACATGGGAAGATGCCTATATCGGTTTTGCAATGGATCCAGATATCTGTGATCCTACCAATGATTTGACCGGATGCTTTACGGATTTGAATATCGGTTTTGCATATAGTGCTGAGGAGTTGTCCGGGATAGAAGAAGATTTAGAACATCCACCGGGATATGTAGGAATTAAGTTTCTGGATGGACCGGCAAAAGATCCAATTACTGGTGAAGCTAAAATGACGTCTTTCAGACGTTGGGCGGATGATCCAAGTACCGATGAAATGAGATATGATATAATATCTGCTGATTATTATGATTTGGAAGATACCGAGCCTGCTGATAAAAGAATATTCTTATCGTCCGGTCCGTTTACTTTGGCCTATGGTGATTCGACTACCTTTGTAGTGGCGTTGTGTTTTGCCTGGCCGATGTGGTATTATGATTCATCGGTAAAAGGGCAGAAGGACCATTATGCGGATTATTTTAAGCGAGTTTGCCGAAACGCACAGTTTGTGTACGACAATGATTATCAGTTTCCACAACCGCCAGCAATGCCCCGGATTCAGTTAACGCCACTGGATCAAAAGATCGTAGTGACTTGGGATGATAAAGCCGAAAAGACAGTTGAGAGGATCCTGTCATTATCAGATTTTTCCGATTCACTGGATTTTGAGGGTTACAAGTTATGGAAAAGTACTACCGGTGATGAGGGCAGTTTTACGATGCTGGGTCAGTGGGACAAGGTCAGTTATGATGATTTGGGAAATTCGATTGGTACGAACACGGGGCTGGCTCACAGCTATGTAGATGAGGACCTGATCAACGGAAAGTTATATTTTTATGCGGTTACGGCCTATGACAGGGGCGAATATCAACCACTGAACTATGGCGATCCTGAATACGAGGTGGTTCCTCCCCTAGAGACCGGAATGGTGTTTGGTAGTAATTTCAAAGCGGAATCCCCTAATTCACCGTCGTCGAATTTCACCACTCCTCAGATTGAGGGCTTAGAACTTGTATCGGGCTCAGCCGATGAGGTACAGTTTACAGTCAGTCCGGAATATTTAATATCAGACAGCGTCAAGGACAAGACCTTTGAGCTTCGCTTTTCCAATTTAGCGAGTTTTCGGTACGATAAGGAAGTGACCAGCTACGGTCCGGATATTTATCTGGTAGATACGGCCATTGAAGACACAATCGTCAGCACACTGAATTTTCCGATCGGTAATCCGCCAACGACGGTAAAGTCGGATCTTTTTGATGGCATGGCGCTAAATTATACGGGACCGGGTCTGTTATTGAATACAATCGATACGGTCTATTTTACTCAATCAAAGTCTGGCGTGACGATTCATTCTGAGACGGACTTTGATACTTATACCACTCCCCAGACGAGCATACCGTTGGACTTACCATACGGTGCTTATTTTCTACCCCATGAATATCTGATAGAATTTTATGAGTTATCCGGTAAAAGGCGTACCAATGTATATAATCTTGATACCGGCGATACGTTACTTTATGAAGCAAAGTCTTTTGGGAATACCTGGGCTCTGGCCAGTTATGAAAAGGTCATGCTATCGGTGGATTCGTTATCCGGTGATACGACCTGGACTTGGTATAATAATCCGGTAGATTTCCGGAACAGTTTATCCAATGAAGCGGCAGGATACAAGATTTATGTACCGGGAGCATTTATATTTATTGAGGATCCTCAAGGAGAGGTAGCGGCAGGAGATTCACTAATCGTCAGGTTTTCAGGGCATTGTGCTCCGCGTGAAGGAGATGTTTATCGGTTTTCGACGGTAGCGAGTCAGGTGAATTATCATACTAAATTGGCGGTGAAGGTAGTACCGAATCCGTACTTGGTGCGGGCGGCCTGGGATATAGATAATGATTATCAGAAGATCCAGTTTATTAATTTGCCGACAGAGTGTACGATCAGAATATATACGCTTGCGGGTGATCTGGTGAGGACGATCCGTCACAATGATCCTTATCCTGGAGGATTTGACAGTCAGACGAAGGGGACGGCATTTTGGAACCTGATGACGCGGAATAATCAGAAGTTATCGACCGGTGTATATGTATTTTATCTGGATTCACCCTATGGAAATGATGTGGGTAAATTCGCAATCATAAGGTGAATGACAATTTGGTAAAACAGAATGAACACATGACAACGAAACCGGTTTTTGGAAAAGTAATGGTATAGTGTTGATTTTGTAGGCTCAGCATGAAATCTGAAATAATAAAAAGCGAGGTAAGATATGGGTGTAAATCTAAAAGTAAAAGTCTTATTACTTGTGTTGCCAATTTTAACGCTTGCTCGAGAAATTGACAACAAAGTCGGAACGGCCGGCTTTCAGTTTTTAAAATTGGGGGTGGGTGCGCGCGAGGTAGCTTTAGGAGGGGCAAATATTGCTATACCTGAGGGGCCAACATCTTTGTTTTGGAACCCTGCTGGTATTTGCCTGGATAATAAAAGAAGTGCAAACTTTTTTGTTGACAGGTGGATTGCGTCGATTAACCATAATTATATTGGATTAAAAGCGCCAGTTTCAGATAATGATTATATTGGCGCATCTGTCAATTTTATTACTATGGATGATATGGAAGAAACCACAATTCTTGAACCTCAAGGGACCGGTCGGAAATTTACAGCGTCCGATATGGCGGTTACGGCGACTTATGGACGCAAAATTACAGACCGTTTCGGTGCGGCATTTTCTGTAAAATATGTTAGTGAAATGATCTGGGATATGGTATCTAGCGGATGGGCATTTGATATGGGATTCGTCTATAACTATAATAAGTTTCATGTCGGTATGTCCTTTAATAATTTTGGAATAGATAAGCAGATATCCGGTGATCAGTTGCAGTTGGAATATCAGATTTTTCCTGATTATAAAACTGATGAAACACTCTTGGAAATTGTTCCTAATAATATTCGTCTCCCAATATGTTTTCGTTTTGGAGCAGGATATGATATGTTAAAGATGAACTATCATAAATTGACAATTATGGGCAGTGTAAATTATTTTAATGATATAGGACAAACTGGAAGTACCGGTTTGGAATATAAATTTATGGAAAATTACATTCTAAGAGGTGGGTATCAATTCAATCGCAATGGTTTTGATTGGAGTGCCGGTGCAGGTGTTTGTTTCCATATAAAAAATACATCATTTGAGTTTGGTTATTCAACACTAAACCTGCGGGATTTTGGACTTTTATCGCAAACTGGTTTGACGGTTGCTTTTTAAAGAAAGTTGATTATTAAAGTTGGTAACGGTGAATTATATAGGGGAAGATTAATTGAAATGCAGATTGAACATGAAATGAAAAGAATTGCTATCTCGGGAACTGAGTATCCCCATCGGCCCATTGAAGAGATATACGCTATTGCAGATTATTTAGGGGTGTCGAATTTGGAATTGTGGATTCCTCATAACTTTGAATATGATAATATTGAAAAAATAAAAAAGGAACTGGATAAAAGAAAACTCCAAGCAATCTGTGTTTCAACCTGGACGCAATTAAATCTTCCCGGTAATGTTGGCCAAAGACAAGCACTAATTATACAAAGTATCAAGGCTGCGAAATATTTAGGAGCTAATGTTGTCAATACCTATTTTGGCGCAAATCCAAATAGAACTCCACAAGAAGCATTAAAATGTTATAAAGAAAATATTGCCACGTGTTTGGCATATGCGGAGAAAGAAAAAATTACGATTGTTCTTGAAAATGAATTTGATATTACTGGTGTTGATCCTACTCGAAAGGCCGAACATGTTCTGGAACTTGTAGAAATGATTGATTCACCTTATTTTCGAATAAATTTTGATGCATGTAATTTTTATTTTGCCGGTGAGGAGCCATACCCATATGCGTACCGTTTGTTAAAAAAATACATAAAATATATTCATATTAAAGATGGTATGAAATATCATAAATCTTTATATAAAAAGCCTCAAGAGGGATTTTTATGGCAGGATCAGTCGGGAGATTATCTATGTTGTGAGTTGGGGGAGGGAGCAATTTGTTATGATGGACTTTTTTCAGAGTTAATAAACGATGATTATGCAGGATACTTTACGATGGAGCCGCATGTTCATCCCAATCAACTCCAGGAAATATTTAGCAAAAACATTAATAATACAGTTCAAGCATTAGAAAAAGGAGAGAAAAAATGAAAGCCGCTGTTTTATATGGTCCGAAGCAACTGACAATTAGGAATATGCCAGAGCCGCAATGTGGCTCTGATGAGTTGTTAATTAAAGTACGTCGTTCTGCAATCTGTAATTCTACCGATACACATATCTGGGATGGAACTTTTCGTTCATACGCAATGCCTGAATTTCCTCATATTCTCGGACATGAGTGCTGTGGGGAAGTATTAGAAGTTGGTAATCAATGTGTAAATGAATATAAAGTAGGCGATCGTATCGGATATTGGGTTAAAATGACAGGAGGATTTGCCGAATATAATGCTATCAAACCAAATGCGCTCGGAGTATGTAAATTGACGAATGGTATAAGTTATGATGAAGGTGCGCTACTGGAATTAGTATGTGGCACGATACGATTGATTTATGATGCCGGTCTTCATATAGGAGATAAAATACTTGTGTTGGGTCAAGGACCTGCTGGCTTACTCTTAGCCCAGGAAGCACGATTGGTTGGGGTTGCTAAATTATATACGGTAGATTTATTTTCCAATCGTCTGGCAAAATCAAAAGAGTTGGCTGCTGATGATACTTTAAATTTAAATGGTAAAAGTTATGAGGAAGCGTTTGATATTCTCAGCCAAATGGTTGGAAAGGTCGATGCCGTCATCGACGCGATGGGCGATAACAGGTGGACTCAGGGAAATTCAATAGATCTGGCGCTGAATTTACTAAAACGTCACGGTAGATATATTATTTTTGGGCATCGTTGTACTAACGACTCGATTAATACACAACTTATAAGCAACGAAGATATTACAGTAAGAGGATTTGAACCTGGTTTGGAAATAACTAAAAATCTAAGCAATTTTGTTGTTGATTTAGTTAGTTTGAAAAAAATTAAAGTCAAAGAACTAATTACCGATCACTTACCTCTGGAAAAGTTGGAAACAGGATTAAATAAATGCTATAACGAATTGGATAAGACTATCAAAGTAATAATTGATATTGCCTAAATCGATGGATGTCTAAAAAAGAAATAAAAATATTTATTTAAAGTATTATTTTTATAATATATAGTTAATTACTTATGAAGATGAAATTATTTATGCCAAATTACATCCAAAAAGAGAAAATCGCCGGTTTTGGTTTTTTATCACCGAATCTAATCGGTTTCCTAATTTTTAGCCTATTGCCAATCATTGCGAGTATAATTCTCACCTTTTCAAGATGGAATTTGGCTACAAAACCTAACTTTATAGGGCTTGAAAATTTCGCTGACCTCCTGAAAGACCGGCTGTTTTGGAAGTATTTGTGGAATACGTTTTATTATGCGATTGGAACGATTCCGCTGACAATCATACTGGCTTTTATTTTGGCATATCTACTCAACCGGAAAATACGGGGAATCGTATTCTTTCGGACTTTGTATTTTTTGCCCAGCATTACCCTGTTGGTTGCGATTGCGATTGTATGGTCATGGTTGTACAATGCCGATTTTGGATTATTTAATTTTATTCTAGGCAAACTGGGAATCAACGGGCCACGATGGTTGCAGAGTAAAACTTGGGCTATGCCGGCAATCATTATTATGGGGATCTGGAAAGGCGTCGGATATTCCATGCTGATTTTTTTAGCGGGATTACAGAATATCCCAGCCCAATATTATGAAGCCGCTGAAATAGATGGGGCCGGATGGTGGAGTCAAATCACTCATATTACGATTCCGCTTATATCACCTACAACCTTTTTTGTGCTGGTTACCACAACCATCGGTGCCATACAGGGATTTGATCAGTTTTATATTATGACCCGTGGAGGTCCTTCGGGATCGACAACAACTCTGGTGTATTATATTTTTCAAAACGCTTTTGAATGGTTTAAAATGGGATATGCGGCCACGGTGGCAATGATGTTATTTCTGATAATCCTTGTTCTGACTCTGATCCAATGGCGGTTGGCAAACAGATGGGTTTATGATGAGGGAGTGGAATAGGTTAAAATGTTGAAAAAAAGTACTCAAAAATATATTGCGGATACATTTACTTATTCGATATTGATTATCGGCAGTATCATTGTTATCCTGCCGTTTTTGTGGATGGTTCTTTCATCCTTTAAAACCGCCGGGGAAATCTGGACATTTCCGCCGGTGTTTACACCGAAAAAATACCAATGGTCAAACTATGTCGACGCCTGGAAGGCGCTTCCTTTTGATCGGTTTCTGGTAAACTCGTTGTTTGTAACGATTTGTGTCACAATTGGTCAACTGTTTACCTGCTCTCTTGGTGGATATGCCTTTGCGCGTCTGCGGTTTCCGGGTCGGGATAAATTATTCCTAATATATCTGGCCACAATGATGATTCCTTTTCCAGTCCTGATGATTCCGTTATTTATTATTATGCAATCCCTGCATTGGGTTGATACCATTAAATCACTAATTATTCCCTGTGTATTTAGCGCCTGGGGAACTTTTCTGATGCGCCAATTTATGATGGGAATTCCCCGGGCACTTGAGGATGCGGCTAAAATAGATGGGTGCAGTTACTGGAAACTCTACTGGAAAATAATTGTACCATTAAGTAAACCGGTGTTTGCCACTCTGGGAATATTTACATTCATGGGAACCTGGAATCAGTTTTTTTGGCCCCTGATCATGATTAATACAATTTCAAATAAAACGCTGCCTCTTGGTTTGGTAATGTTTCAAACCCGTATCGCAGCGGAGACCCCGTGGCATTTAATAATGGCGGCGTCATGCGCTACCGTTATTCCAATCATTGTACTGTTTATCATCGGACAAAAGTACTATGTGAAAGGAATTGTGACATCGGGGCTTAAGGGCTAATTATTGATTCATAAAAACGACAACCAATTTATTTTCAGGAAAGATACAATGATCAGAAGAGAATTTTTAAAGAGAATGGGACAGTTGGGAGTTGGTGCCTACGGCTTGTCACTTTGGCAATTATGCGGCAACAGAAAGAATACGGAGGCGTTTCAACCACTTAACTTCGATGTCCGTTACCCGCGGACCGACTGGACCATGGGTGTCGTTGACCCCAATATCAGTGGTATATTTAAAATTATGAGTTGGGAAAGTGCTTTTCAATTTGAAAAGTGGAATCTGGTAATAGATAAATTTTTTAAAAACTATTATCCCAATATGAAAGTGCAGCTGGATTGGGGTATCAGTTTTTCGAATTACAATACGAAATTGCCGGTTCTGTTAGCGGGTGGTTCGCCACCTGATCTTATCTGGATGCATGATACCCGACTCAAGTCGTTTGCATCGATTGATTTGTTGCAAAAATTTGATCCCTTCTTCAAATTTTTCAAACCGGATGGCTGGCCCGAGGAGTATTATCCGACTCAGGTAGAAGAATTTCAATACAATCATTCACAGTATGCTTTTCCCTATGATTATGCCACAGGTGGCCTTTACATCAATCTGGATATATACAATAAAATAGACGAGGAATTACCGAACGAAAATTGGACATTCGATGATTTACTGCGGGTTGGCAAGAAGTTGACTAAGGGTAATCGGCAATTTGGACTTAATCTGGGTAGCGTAGCTGCCGCTGAATATCAGTATTGGATCTTGCGCTCATTTGGTGGTGACTGGTTCAATGCGGATCGGACGGAATCAAAATTCAATTTACCCGAAACCTTTGCAGCCTATCAGTGGATGACTGATCTGCGCTGGAAACATAAAGTTGCGCCTGTGCCGGAATTAACCCAGGGTCGGCCGCAGCCTTTCGTAGATGGCGTGATAGCGATTAATTTTGATTTGGGAGCACCGGCGTTCGCTGATTTACTGGAAGATAAATTTAACTGGACTATTGCACCAACTCCCCGCGGAGATAAAGGACGCTTCCAATTTATTGGTGGTTCGGCATTATCGATTCCTCAAAAAGCAGCCCATAAACATATCGCCTATGAATTGATCCGCTATATGCTCAATAATCCCGAAAACCTGAAAATTATTGGCAAAATGGGTCGAATGTTTGTAAGCCGGATGTCCATGTATGAATACGGATTACCACAGGGCCGGTTGGGGCAAAAACTTAGTAATTATAAAAAGGTATTTTTTGATTTAGCCCGCCGTGATGGCGTTGCCGTTCCATTTATTAGCAAGTATCAGGAATGGAATGATATCTACCGGCGAAATATGGAATTACTCTATTATGGTGAAGAACTAGACGCTAAAAAGATTTGTCTAAGACTACATGACGAGACGAATAAGTTTCTTGATAGAATAAATTCCTAGAGTAATATCCTGTTTTTTTAAATGTTATGGTTGTATGACTAATAGAGCATTACGAAGCAAGGTTAACGAGTTTTAATCAAAGGATCTACCGGAACAGTAGTTCTATTAGCAAAAAGAATAATCAAAGCATACTGGAATTGGGTTTCAATACACTATGCGTATTTAATGTACAACTTAGGTACTAGCAAGTGATCTTTGAAAATAACAGGCAATTTATGTCGTTTGACATTCTGTTATTTAACTCTGGATGAACGACCAAAGGCACCGATGTCTCCTTTGACAGTTTATGGAGAATCAGCGATACAATTGATTGTAATAATTTGGTCTAGGATGGCATCTTTAGCAAAATGTTAGCCCTAATATACTATATTAAGAGAATGACAATTGTGAACAGGACAGTTGATATGAACCGTAATCCCTTTTCCACTTTTAGTGGAAGAACCGGAAGAAAATGTATAAACAGTGGATTTTTTCTGATAATCTTAATAATAGGAACATTTATTCCAATGGAAACAACCTATGCTGATACAGGTGGAGAAATCCGGGGCCTGTTTCTTGAGAATAGCGTTCCGTGCAGTTTACAAATTAATATTCATAATGCTGTGACAGGTTTGTATTTCGGTGAGACGAAGACGGAAACCGATGGTATTTTTATGTTTTCGAATCTGCCTTATGGCAAATACTACCTAATCACTCATCCGGCGGGTGTCGGTGTGCGGATGCCGTTGCAGTGGAAGACCGATAGCATCGAGGTAACTAAAAAACAACCACAGTATGTCGTCAGTCAGGTTGATGGATTTGCCGCAAAAACGATCTATCCGCAGGATGGCGACAGCCTTGACCTGGAAGCGGTCAGCGACCAGAATCCGTTGATTTTTCGCTGGAGGCCCTACTGCGCTACTACCAAATATGAGATTGAAGTGTACAGTACGGATAAATCACAGAATTTTATTTCGGACCAGATCGATACCTGTAAGTTTGTCTTTAACGGTGTATTTCCCGACGGATCGCACTTTAAAAAACGCCTATACCGCTGGGAATTGCGTGTCTATCCCAACGGCTCGGAATGGGTCGGAACAAGTAAACCTCAGGACTTTACCGTCGGCGATCTGGGGAAGATTAACACCTATGAAGGACAGTATATCAAGCTAGAATTTCCCCGTTGGTATGAATCCACGATTGATACGCTGGATTTGATCCATTTGCTGGACAACTGTTATTTGTTGGAAAAACAACTCGCAGCCGGCCAGGTTCCGACGTTGGGGCCTCTTCCCGGCGAAAAACAGGATTTTCTGTATGATCCCACCATTACGTTTGCCTACAGCGGTAATCCGATTCATTTTGGAAAAAATCATATCATTGAGAATACTTTTCCGTTATTTCTCACATTTCATGAGATGGGGCACAACTTTCAATTTGGCGGACTGCCCGGATTCGAGTATCTCATGGGCGGGGAGAATTATCAGCGAACGCCAATATTCTTTGGCTATGCTGAAGGTCTGGCGACACTGGCCAGTCTTTATATTACCGAAAAAATCGACAAGGATGATCTGAAACTTGTCGTAAAAGATCTATTTGCCGCTGAAAATAAATCAATGCATGAAAAATTCGGGATGGCGCTGGAATTTTATGAAAAGCAGGGACCCAATCGGAAATATATTACTCCCGATATTATCGACGGCATCTGCATTCGGCTGGGCGATCAGTATGGCTGGGATATATTCCCGGACTTTTTCCGGATATTTTTAAAGAACGATATCAATGACAGGATCTTTCAGTTAGCGGGCGATAACAACACCAAGCGTGAGACAATTTATGTTGCGGCTTTTAGTGTGGCGGCGGGAGACGATCTTAGCAAACAATTCCGCAAATGGGATTACCCGCTGGATAAGAAGTATTACCGGACGATCTTGCCGCTTGTCCGTGAAAGCCTAGGGAAACCGTGAACAACTCATTTCATAACAGAGGATAATGGTGATGAACAAACGATCTGATATACTCGGAGGCCTGCAGGCCGTGATTGATACGTTACCCATTATTGAGTCTCATGAGCATTTTGCTCCCGATCCAAATGGCGAGTGGCCGAAATTCGATCTATGCGATGTCCTTTTTCATAACCTGAATCCGGATTTGACTGCCTCTGGAATGCCGGGTATCGGTACCCATGCGCAGACTCCCTGGCCGGCGGGAGCCCGGGAAGCGACTGATAAGTGGAAAGCTGTCGGTCCCTATGTTTGTAATATTGAAAATATGGTCTCCTATAAGGCGCTGCTTAGGGGATTAAAAGCCGTGTACGATTTTCCCTATGAGCGGATTGACGACAGCAACTGGTCGATGTTAAATGAACAGGTGGCGGCGGCCTACCGGCGTGAAGACTGGATTGATCATGTCCTGACTAAAAAAGGGAAAATCCGGGCGGCCGTCGTGGATATGGATACATTGAAACCAGGGAGAGATTACCTGCTTCCGGCAATGAAAATGGATTTTCTGATGATGCAGGCTAGTGACCCGAACGGGATAAGGAAACTGGAAGAGAGATATAATGTCAGTTTGGACACATTCCAACATCTGCTGGATTTAATCCGGAAAGTTTTTCAGCAATTCAGAGACGGCGGCGCCATTGCCATCAAGTCGGTGGCGGCTTATTACCGGACGATTTACTATACCGATGTCACCGAAGCGACGGCGCAAAGCATTTTTAAAAAAGGGCTATATAATCTGTCCACAGACGAGAAGAAGCTGCTCCAGGATTTTATCATGAATGAAATCTGCCGGCTGACAGCTGAAAGCGGCCTGCCGATCCAGTTTCATACCGGTAAATTGGCCTGGAATTTTCAATCTGTCGAAAATACCAATCCCGTTCACCTGACAACCCTGCTGAAGAAATATCCCGGTTTGAGATTCGATATCTTCCACGGCGGCATTCCATATACCGGCGAATTCGGTGTTTTAGCGAATAATTATCCCAATGCCTATCTTGATTTGAACGGCATGCAGTGGACTTCACTGGAAATTTCGCGACGCTGTTTGAGTGAATGGCTGGAAATGGTGCCGCAGAATAAAATCATGTGGGGTGCCGACAGCTACCGGGTTTTCGAAGGGGCCCTAGGCCAGGTGCTTTATTTTCGGGAGATGTTAGTGGATGTTTTGGCAGATAAAGTTTTTACCGGTTTGTATAGTTTCGATTTTTCGATCGAACTGGCGAAGAAGATTATGTATGAAAACGCCTTGTCCTTCTTTGCCCTTCAGGACCGGATCGATACTGGCGGACTGGTGTAAATATCCTGTGTAACGGAGATGCAAGAAAATGAAGAGTATCCTTAGGATAATTGGAACTGGAGTTCTTATGTGTCAATCTCTGTTGGACGCTACAAAAAAAATTACTTATATTGATCTAGTTAACCGGCTGACTGATCTGGAAGGCCTGGCGGTATTACCTGTGTCTGGTGAGCAGTGTGCGCAATGGTCCAGCTATGATCGTCGCAGTAAGTATGATGAAATTAATGATCAGTATATCGAATGGGGCGCAAACGACGATGGCGAAGGAATTATCCGGGGAGAGAACGGCGAGTTAGTATTTGCGGAAATGGAAGGACCGGGCGTAATTTGGCGGATCTGGTCGGCCAAGGCCGGCGCCGGACACGTAAAAATATATCTTGATGGTAAAAATGAACCCGTTATCGATTTACCATTTCGTGATTATTTTAATGGTAAAAGTGAACCGTTTACTCGCCCGGCGCTCGTCCATCAGACTGCCAAGGGACTGAATTGTTATATTCCAATTCCCTATCAGAAGTCCTGTAAAATTACGGCTGAACCCGGTTGGGGCGCCTATTATCATTTCACCTATGCTAACTTTCCGAAAGGAACGGTTGTTCCTATTTTTGAACGCGAACTTTCTCTGACGGAAAAGAACGCCCTCGATCAGGCCAACGATCTGCTTCTGAATTGCGGGGCAATTCCTGCCGCCAGCCAGAGCGGTGAAATTACTGAAAAAAGGATTGTGCAGATTTCTCCCGGGAGCAACCGGCAGGTGATCCAGATCGACGGGAAGTATGCGATTACATCCATAAAAGTGAATCTTGATTTACCGGGCAATCCGGAGGACCAGAATGTGTTGCGGGAACTGGCGTTGAGTATTTACTGGGACAATGAATCATCGCCCAGTGTCTGGGCGCCGCTGGGTGATTTCTTTGGCACCGCACCCGGCGTCAACCAGTACAAATCATTTCCCATGGGAATGACTGCGGAAGGATTTTATAGCAACTGGTACATGCCTTTTGCAAAAAGGGCGATAATCCGGCTGGCGAATGAAGGCGATAAAGAACGGGAGGTAACGTTTTCGATCATCTACGTTCCGCTGGATCGCCCCATCGAAACGCTGGGCAGGTTTCACGCAAAGTGGCACCGGGACGCTTTCCTGCCTGACCGGAAGGATCGCTGGCCCGACTGGACGCTTTTGACGACAGCAGGATCCGGACGTTTTTGCGGCGTGATGTTGCATATCTGGAATCCTAAAGGTGAATGGTGGGGCGAAGGCGACGAGAAATTTTTTATCGACGGAGAGAAATTTCCTTCCACGTTTGGAACAGGCTCCGAAGATTATTTCGGTTATGCCTGGTGCTGTCCCGATTTGTTTCAGAACGCTTACCACAATCAGACATTCAACAGCGGCGATAATTGCGGACATATTTCTGTCAACCGCTGGCAGATTTCGGATAATGTACCCTTTCTTAAATCCTTCGAAGGAGCAATTGAAAAGTATTTTGAAAATAGTGTTCCGACACTTTATGCCAGCACGGTTTACTGGTATCTGGCGTCGGATGGTGACGATCCCTATACGCCTGTTCCTGTTGGGCAGCGGATTGGATATTGTATTACACCGCCGGTTTTTCTGATCAAGGATGCCCTGGAGGCCGAAAGCCTGACGGTTCTCGGCAAAACAAGCGGCCATGTCCGACCGCAAAAGATGCACATTTTTGGTGCGGATTGGAGCGGTGATACTCAATTATGGTGGCGAGGTGTTCAACCCGGCGATGTACTGGAATTAGCTGTTCCGGTAAAAAAAGCAGGGCAATATAGACTGGAAATGCAATTGACTAAAGCGGTCGATTACGGCATTATTCGTGTCCGCCTGGACGGCAAAACTGTCGGCGGTCCTCTGGATTTATACAATGCCGAAGTGATCCCTTACAAAGTTGAAGACGCTAACATTCACCAATTGAGCAAAGGTCAGCATAAACTGAGTATCGAAGTTATCGGTTCGAATCCGAAAGCAATTCAGAAATACATGGTCGGAATTGATTATTTACTGTTACGAGAATGTGATTAGCTATTTCTAGGCATGTAATAGATGAATGTTGCTAATAAATAACAGAAGACATTTAGGAGATTAGGATAATGGTATCTGTATTGAAGAGAAAAAGTAGATTAGCAATATTTTACCAGAATTTTAAAGGTGGCATGTTAGATAAGTTTCATGATTTTTCCGTGGTAAGAATAATAATTTGTTTTATAGTGTTAACTATACTGTTTTTAGGTTCCACAACTCCAATCTATTCTCAGAAAGGTCCGCCCGTAATATTATTACTAGTTGATTCTACTTTGTCACTACAACTTGGAACATCATATACGACATTTAAAAAAGATTTGGCTAACGAGGGATATGTCATATCGGAAGAAATTATGAACAGCAATACCCGGCCGCCGGAAATAAAAGAGATCATTCATCTATATTATTCTTCTACTACTGTAGCATTAAACGGAGTAATCTTAATCGGTAATCTAAAAGCACCATATGCAATCATCAAATGTGGGGATTATTCTAATCCCGATGCACTGAAGCTTTGGGTATCACTAGATGCAATAGATATGTATTATGGTGATATGGATGGTAAGTGGGACCAAGTGACGGCAGATGAATTTAATAACATAATCGATAATCCACCATCAAATATTGCAGAACTCTATCGGGAAGCAAGTTGCAGTACGTTTATCAATGAATATATTGTCGATTTTGATAAGGAAAAAGTATGGGACTATCAATCTGTGCAGAATAAAAATCAGTATTCCCTCGAGATTTGGGTGTCCAGAATCATGGCGCACAACCTATCAATAACTGATAAAACTGAAAATGACATTCTAGATGACTATTTTTCCTGGAACCATACCTTTCGCACCGGTGGATATACAATCCCTGAAACTTGTTTTATGCTCAATGCTACCGGTTCTGATTGTAATGATCAGGGTATGGATTATTCAGATATTTTTGAGGATATTATTACAGCCGGTGATGTTTCAAAACAGTCCTATTTGCCTTATTTGCAGGAAGAGTCAGGAAGTAGATTATTTTATGCAACTATCCATTCGTGCCCGGGATGGCATCAGTTCTCGGACGGTCTGCTGCTTACCACGAACGAATTACTTAATATTAAAAAAACAGGTGTGTTTTATATGCTAAATTGCTGTTCGGGTTGTCGCTGGGACGAGTTTGTCTCTTTTCCGGCTAATCCAAACTATCTTGGTGGTATGTATGTCTTTGACAAGTCTGATGAGGGCGGAGGTTTTGGGGTAGCTGCAATGGGATTTACCGGCGTGGGTGGATTTAATAATCTGAATTACTTCACGGAATATTATAATGATTTTCCCTATGCAAATTATGGTGAAATGTATGTTTACTGGTTCAATCGTAATATTCAGATAAATTTCATGCCAATGAACTATGTATGCCTTGGCGATATGACGATTGGGCCGGATACGCCCCTTGGTGGAACTTCTGTATCTCAAGAATCTCTGTTAAGCAGTGAGTATTATTTATCACAGAATTATCCTAATCCCTTTAATTCATTGACAACGTTCAAATATAAATTGATTAATGTATCCGACGTAATTCTGACAATATGTGATATTAATGGAAGGGTATTGGAAACATTAATTAATAGTAGAAAAGATTCAGGTTACCATACGGTTCATTGGAATGCAGAACAGTACAGCTCGGGTGTTTATTTCTATCAGATAAAAGCAGGTGATTTTCAGCAAGTGAGAAAGTGTTTATTGATAAAATAGGAACATATATCAATACAATTTTAACAAAAGAAATAATTAGGTCAACATATTGAAAATTCAATTTATTATATGGGGTGAATAATGGGAGAGAATGGAATGTCACCGAACTTGAGAGAAAGGATTATCCACACTATGAAAAGGTTGGGATGTGTAATTCTTATAGACATCTGCTGTATGTGTTTTTCAGTAACCATTGCTCAAGAAGGATCGAGCAAAGTAGAAGGGATGCAGATAATGAAACAGAAGGATCTCCGTTCAGAACCGGTTAAACGTGTTGTCGCTCTGGGAGAGAGTACAACTTGGGGTTATTCAGTGACTTCGAAGGACAAATGCTGGGTTAATCGGACAGTTCGTCTGCTTGAAGAATTCCAAGGGCAGTCAATAGAACTTATTAACCAAGGCATAGGTGCCAATATGCTGACGCCGAAAAACCCTGAATACGCACAGTCTTCCAAACCTTCTGCTATCGAACGGGTTAGCGGGGATTTGATTGCCCTGAAGCCAGACCTAATATTCCTTTCTTACGGGTTAAACGATTCACGTGGGGGAATCTCGCTGAAGATTTTCACGGAAGAATACCAGAAGCTTATCGATAGAATTAAATCTGAGACGAAAGCAGTCATTGTCATTCTGAACGTCTATTATATGCATGAAAGTGCCTATCAGTGGGAAGTATTAAATCATAGCAATTACAGTGTAACAAGACAGTTTAACGCTGCCATTGCTGAGCTTGCCAAGAAGAATGATTTAATTCTGGCTGACATTTGGAGTGTGGAAAAGGGAGTAGACTGGATTATTGACCAAGATCTTTGTCATCCGAATGACCTTGGTCACTGCCTTATTGCCAATCGAGTATTTGAGGCAATTGTAAGAAACTGCAGTTTCGTCACAGGCACTCTTCCCGAACATAGCAGCTTTGGATCATTTGTTAAGAAATACGGAAACGGTCCTGATCGCCCGTCATCAACGAAGAAGACGAAAGATTTTACACCTGACCCTGAGAGAGAAAAAGAGGAGCTTGGTGAATAAAAGAATTTATAAGTATTCGTCCAAATATATGCGTTTTGGTGAAATGGTTATCTTCGCCGATAAGTCGACTGCAGAGGCAGTGGGCCACTATTCAGCGATCAGGAAATGTGTTTTAACGAAGTGAAAGAAGTGTGACGATTTTCATTGAGAAAAAGAATTAAGATAATGTTGAATTGTTATCCTAGAATAGGTCAGAATACCCCAATCCGATTAGGGTTGTTTATTTTGGTTGTCCTATTACTATCAGAAAATATTTCTTCACAATTGTTATACACCAATCATATTTGTAATACTAACAATTTTAGCAATGAAAAGGACCCAAGAATTGACATGTTTGTTCCATCACGAAAAGAATCATTTTCTGGTAGCGATATTTTAAACGAAAGAGGGAACAATAAACAACAAACTAACTGTACTGTCAGAGATAGTAATACCACACTTATAGGACGCTGGGCTAATGGTCCTTGTGACGCTGTGGATGTTTCAGATAATATTGCCTGTTTTGGAAATGGAGCCTATCTTGAAATTGCGGATGTTTCTGATCCTGCAAATCTAATTGAAATAGGAAAAGTCGTTACTCCATCACTTGTTAGAGGTGTTACGATCAGTGGTAATTATGCATATGTAGCTAATGGTTATGACGGTTTACAAATAATTGATGTGACAATTCCCTCTGATCCCTTTATAAGTGGCTCCTTTTGGAAGGAGGGTAATATTTTAGATGTTGCAGTTAGTGACAATTATGCTTATTTGGCGTATGGGAGTGCAGGATTCTGTACTCTTGATGTATCCGATCCCTCTAATCCTGCTGAAGTGGGCTTTATTGATGCTGAAGGTTATGCTTACGGAGTGGTGGTCAATGGAGGTTATGCCTATTTAGCAGATGGTAGTGCTGGTTTAAGAATCATAGATATATCTGATCCTTCTAATTCTATTGAGGTGGGTTTTTTTAGTACAGGATATTCAGCTCAAGATGTTGCGATAGACAGTAATTATGCATATATAGCGTGTGATTGGGCTGGCTTCCTTATCATAGATGTATCCGATCCTTCTAATCCGAGCGAATTGGGCAGTATGCCTATTGAAGCTTATGGCATCGCCGTCAGAAATATGTATGCCTATTTAGCATGTGGAAATTACGGTTTTGACGTTGTAGATGTCTCCGACCCCAGTAATCTCACAGTACCACTGGGTTTCTTTCATAAAAGAGGCATTGTTAGCGAAGTTGTAGTCCGTGATAATTTTGCTTTTTTAACATACGGCCTTTCCGGCTTACGAATAGTTGATATATCTACTCCTTCAACTCTAACAGAAGTGGATTTCTTTGCTACAGGAGACAGAGCTTTTAGCGTCGCAGTAAGTGATCATTATGCCTATATAGCAGACGCTTATTCATATTTGTATATAATTGATGTGTCTAATCCCGTATATCCCATCGAAGTAGGATCCTTTAATACGGAAAGCATTGTTACTGATTATGCTGTTGATATTAAAATTAGTGGAAATTACGCTTACATGGCAGATGGGAGTGCAGCTTTACGAATCATTGATGTGACCGATCCAACTAATCCCGTCGAAGCAGGATTTTTCAAAACCAAAAGCAGTGCTAGAAGTGTTGTTCTCGATAATCATTTTGCATATATAGCTGACTCATGGGGAGGATTGTATATCTTAGATGTATCGAATCCATGCAATCCTGTCGAAGCAGGTCATTTGAATGGTGAATATGAAACTAAATGTGTTGTGGTTAACGGCAATTATGCTTACGTGGCATGTGGTTCTGCCGGTTTACGGATCATTGATGTATCCGATCTTTTTAATCCCAGCGAATTGAGTTTATTAGATACGGAAGATGATGCATGCGGGATTGCACTAAGTGGCAATTACGCCTATGTGGCGGATGGAAGTGCCGGTTTACGAATTATTGATATATCTGATCCTTCTAATCCCTGTGAAATAGGCTTCTTTAATACGGAAGGTGATGCCTGTAGTATTGCGATAAATGGTAATTATGCCTATGTGGGAGATGGAAGTGCCGGTTTACGAATTATTGATATATCTGATCCTTCTAATCCTGACGAAACAGGTTATTTTGATACAAGGGATCGTGCTAACGGAGTGGTCGTCGATGGAGAGTATGTGTATGTGGCGGATGGCAATGATGGATTATACATCATCAGAAATGATCTTGAAGTCAATGTAATCAGCGATGAGCATTTTTTCCCGGATAAATTTTTATTAAGACAGAATTACCCCAATCCTTTCAATTCCATTACAAATATTGTCTTTGACCTGCCGGAGGAATCCAGGGTATCACTGGTTATATATGATCTGGCCGGTCAAAAAGTCTGGGAGATGCCGAATAACGGTAAAATGATGTCTCCCGGTCAGTACACATTTCAATGGGATGGAACGAATATGGATAATTCACAGGTGGCGAGCGGTCTATATTTGATTAGGTTAATTACACCCGGATATAATCAGACCCGTAAGGCAATCTTTATGAAATGATATCAGGTTAGTGATAAGAATTGAAATAAAAAATTTGAAAGTAAGGAGAAACATAATGTATCAACCAGACCTGGATAATCTGTTAAAATCAGGAACACTGATCGGGTGGATAAGGATTGGTTTAATGATACTCTGTATCCTGTCATCTGTGATTGGAAATGCCGGGGAGAGAAATTCGGGAAGGAATGAAGCAACCGGAAAGAACAGTGCTTCGGGATTACATTTTATGAATGTAGAACCAACGGTTTTCTTTGTTTCTGAACAGGACCAGCTGCTGCAATTAATTAAAGTGACTGTATCAAACGATCATCGTGAGGCGAAAACTGATATAGAAGTGAAAATGGCTGGCTGGGAAAAGACGATACCCATAGGTAAAGTTTTAAAAGGTATGTCGAATTTTGAGGTTTATATCCCGGATATTAAAGCACCAACTTCCGTTGAATTATTATTAAAAACCGGCAAAAAAGTAGCGGATCGTTACCAGCTGGAGATGCAGTCCCAGCGTCACTGGGAAGTATTTATGGTACCGATTTCACATCATGATCTGGGATACACCGATGCCATCGAGAATATCTATTTGAGATATGACGGGTATTATACTGATATTATCCGTTTTTGCGAGGAAACTGAAAACTTCCCCGATGAGTCAAAATTTCGCTATACTGCAGAAGCCGCCTGGTCTATCAAGCACTTCGTCGAAAACCAGCCGCAAGATGTCGTCGCAAAATTGGTCAAGTATATCAAAGAGGGTCGAATAGAAGTCCATGCTTTTTTGGGTAATGAAATCACAGGGCTGTGTGGTCATGAGGAATTGATCCGGTTGATGTATCCGTCCTTTCAGTTGAAGGAGAAATATGGGATCAACGTTGAGGTTGGTTCAATGACTGATGTTGGCGGTATCAGTTGGGGTGTTCCGACCGTACTGGCCAGTGCAGGTATCAAATATTTCTATGGCGGGATGCCGAATTACGGGGTGTTCTTTAAGGATAATGAAACAGCCTATTACTTAGACGAAAACGGCAACGATATTCACCAGTTTTGGGATGAATCGGTGGTATTGCCTAACGGACGCCAACCGGAAGCTTTTCGCTGGGAAGGCCCTGATGGTCAATCGGTGCTGTTTTATTTTGGGAGTACCGGCGGTGTCGGATGTTATGGTTGCTGGCGGCCGGAATCCTACGATGTCGCACAGAAAAATCTGCCTGTAATGTTGAAGAATATGGAAGATAACGGCAGTCAACTTTCCGTAGTACGATACGGTACATACGGCTGTTATGATAATGCTGCACCGGAAATTCGTCCCAGTCTTATTGCCAGGGAATGGAACAGTAAGTGGGCTTATCCACGGCTTATTGTGGCAACCAGTTCTATGTTCTTCAAAGAGCTGGACAAACAATGCCAGAATGTTCGAGTCTTCCGGGGGGAATTGCCACATACGGATTATGTCCGGGGAGTCACTTCCACAGCTCGGGAGACCAGTATCAACCGGGAGACTCATGATAAATTACCAACTGCAGAAAAATTCGCGGCTATCGCCTCAGCCGTTAGTGACTATGAATACCCACTGGAACAAATCCGGCAAGCCTATAATAACATGCTTCTCTTTGATGAACATACCTGGGGCATGGCGAGTCCTTCCGGGGTAATCCAGGACTGGAACTGGAATGATAAAAGTCATTTTGCCATGAAAGCGGCTGCGCAAACGGAATTTATTTTGAATTCGAGTCTTACGAATATCGCTCAATCAATTGAAATAAAAGATAAAGACACCCATGTGATTGTGTTTAATCCGCTTTCATTTTCGCGAACCGATATTGTCCGGGTGGAAGGTTTCGGTCGGAGCGGGCCGTTTGATATAATTGATGAAAAAACCGGGCAAAAAATTCTAAATCAGACGATTAAGATTGATAATCCACGGGTTCCGGCTCCCTATGCGGGGCAGCGATATGGGATAGGGCAGGTCAATCAGGCTCTACTTATTGATTTGGTGTTCGTAGCTGAAGATGTACCACCCATGGGTTATAAAAGCTACCGGGTGGTTCCTGTGGAAAAAATTGTTCCTGATTCCAATCCGCCGATCATTACCGATACAACGCTGGAGAATCGTTTTTATAAGATTGTCGTGAATCAGCATACTGGCAGCATTAAGAGTATAATTGATAAGGAATTCAAGCGGGAACTGATCGATCATGAGGTGCAGTATGGTATGGATCGGTTTGTTGCCCGTTGTTCAAGGACACTCGAGCAACGGACAATTGAAAACGTAAGCGTTCGCCAGGGACAAAACGGACCAGTGTGCTACAGCCTGGTTATTTCTGGCGACGGGATCAGTTGTCCGGAGATCACGCAGGAAATTACGCTCTATAAAAATGTCAAACGAATTGATCTGGCGAACCGTATCTTGAAGGATTATACGCCACTATGGGAAATCTATTTTGCGTTTCCATTCAAAGTGGACGATCCTCATTTTCGTTATGAGGGTTCCAATGCAGTCGTCGAGCCGTTGGTCGATCAATTCCCGGGATCGAATACCTGTTATTACGCGGTGCAGCACTGGGCTAAAGTCAGTGACCGAAAATTGGACATTACTCTGTCGCCGATTGAATCACATTTGTTGGAATTCGGGGGTCTATGGCCCTGTTATATCTCACCTGGAATGCATGCCGCGGTTATGCCTGCAGATCAAAAGTGGCTAGCGTCTATTCCGAAACAATTTTCGAAAGGATCTATGTACGCCTATGTAATGGACAGCAATTTTCGCACGAATTTTTCATCGGCACAGCAGGGCGACTTGCTGTTCCGATATTCGATTACGACCAGCCAATTTGATGAAACATCCGAAACGTCACGGAACTTTGGCTGGGCAAATGGCAATCCGTTGATTCCTTTTGTCATGGAAAATGGAAATAATGGAAGTGCTGCGGTAAGTGGTTCGTTTGTTGAAATTGACAAGCCGAATGTCATGGTCCTGACCATCAAACATGCCGAGGATGGCAAGGGGTTTATTGTCCGGCTTATCGAAAGCAAAGGGCAGAATGTCGATGCTACAATTACAGTACCTTGCCTGCTCATTAAAAAAGCCTATTTGAGCAATTTAGTCGAGAAAAATATAAAGGCGATCGACTGTAGTGATCATAAAGTCACCGTGCCGATCAGCGCTTCAGGGATAGTAACAGTTCGTTTAGAGACAGATTAACTGAAGGTATAATGAGACTGGATTTTACTGAAATGAAATCAGAGAATTATCAGTGGAAATAAGACAGATTTATAACCGTTTATTACCGGAGCTTAATCGGATAGCGATTACCGATACCCACGAACACCTGCTTTCCGAGCAGGAGTATTTACAGAAGGAGGCGAACTTTTTCAGTCTGTTTTTTCAGCATTATGCATCGAGCGATCTGATTTCAGCCGGGATGGATATCAAAACACTTGAATATTTGAGGACTAGTAACGATCCGGTTGATAAGAAGTGGAAGAAATTTTCGGCTTATTGGCGAAACATGGAGAATACTTCATTCGCCCGGGTAATAAAAATCGCCGTTAAAGATCTGTACGACATTAACGAGATTAATGAAAGTACGATCAGTGAATTATGTAAAAAGATACAGACAAAATACAGTCCGGGTTGGTACGATTATGTATTATGCGAAAAAGCCGGAATAAAAAAGGTGTTTGTGCGGAGTAAGGTTGAAAATATAAAATCATATCCCGACTATTTCTTTCCTATCGTATCCAGCGATCAGTTTCTGGATATCAGATCCGCGAAAGAGATCATCTGCCTTGAAGAAGAATATGGAATTGAAATTCATTCACTCAAAGTTCTATGTGAGGCGATTGCAAAATACTATACTCGGGCTAAACAAAATGGCGCTATTGGTATCAAAGTCACTCAGGCTTATAAGCGTACATTAAGATTTGATAAATACACGTTTTCCGAAGCTGAAGCGGTTTTTAATAAAATGTACTATGGAATGGGATTGACTCCGCACTGGAATCAACTTGTTGATTTAAATCCCGAGGAAAGGAAACCACTCATTGATTTTTTAATGCACGAGATTGTCCGGTTAGCTGGTGAATTAGGATTAGTGATTCAGATTCACACCGGTTTTCAGGAAGGTCAGGGCAATTATATTACAAATGCCAATCCGACCCATTTGACCAACCTGTTTTTGGAGTATCGAAAGACCCGTTTTGATATACTTCATTGTGGATTTCCTTATTACCTGGAGTTAGCGTGTCTGGCGAAAAATTTCGCCAATGTGTTTCCCAATATGACCTGGATGTATTGCATCGGAAGCACAGTCGCCGAGCGGATTCTTAGCAATTGGTTGGACATAATACCAGTCAATAAAATTCTCGGATTTGGGGGCGATTATCACTTTGTCGAGGGCGTGTACGGACATGTGCAATTAGCTCGTCAGTCGGTAACTCGGGTATTTTCGGAAAAAATTTCGGGTGGACTTTTTACAAAAAAGCAAGTCCTGGAATATGGGCAGAAAATACTCTGTGAAAATGCCGAGGCAGTTTATGACATTGCAAATGTTGGGAATAAACGATGATTACAAAAATACAATATCGTCAAGCTCGAAGCGGAACCCTTGAATATTTCAAAAAAGCCGGAATTATACTGACCGAGAAAGAAAAAGAAAAGATTGAAATAGCCGATTTCGGATTAGGAAATCTTGATGAGACGGGATTGGAATTAATCGTATATGTAAATACTGAAAGGGTCTGTGCCAAAGAGCTGGTTTTATTCCCGAATCAGACCTGTCCCGAACATCTTCATCCTCGTATTGGAAATAAACCGGGAAAAGAGGAGACCTTTCGTTGCCGTTGGGGAAAAGTTTATCTTTATGTATCCGGAGAAAGAACAACGAATCCGGTTGTAAAACCTCCCGAAGAGAGGTCGGTATATTATACTGTAGGACATGAAATTGTACTAAGTCCGGGAAATCAGTACACAATATTACCCAACACTTTACATTGGTTTCAAGCCGGTGAAGAAGGTGCAGTCATATCGGAATTTTCGACCAAAAGCAGAGATGAGTTGGATATTTTCACAGATCCGGACATACAGCGGATAACGAGAATTGAAAAGATGGTACGATGATGGATAAAAGATTAGATGCCGTGATTGCCGGACATATCTGTCTTGATATGTTTCTGGAATTTCCGGATAAAGAAATGACCTCTTTTAAAGAGCTGTTTGTGCCGGGTAAATTGATCAATGTTAGAGGAATGAAAATCTCAACCGGTGGTCCTGTGTCCAACACAGGTATTGCTATGCATGTCCTGGGAGCCGGAGTCTCATTAATCGCGAAAATCGGAGACGACTTTATCGGCGAAGCTATTTTAAACTTTCTACAAAAGAGAATCTCTGTAGAAGGAATTAAAAGTAATAAGGGGGAATCTTCTTCGTATACCGTTGTAATTGCTCCGAAAAGCCTGGACCGGATATTTTTACATAATCCCGGAACAAATGATACTTTTTGTTATGACGATATAGATTTTGATTTAGTTAAAAGATCCGGATTATTTCATCTTGGATATCCACCTTTAATGAAAAGAATGTACCAGGATGGTGGAGAACAGCTGGAAAGGATTTTTCGAAAAGTAAGTGAGTTGGGTGTTATTACATCCTTGGATTTTGCGCTACCGGATCCTGAGGAACCTTCGGGCAAAGTTGACTGGAATGGAATACTAAAACGGGTTCTGCCCTATGTGAATATTTTTCTTCCCAGCATTGAAGAAGTTCTCTTTATGCTGGATAGAGAAAAGTTTATAAGTCTGCGTGAAAAGGCTAAGGGGAAAGAATTACTGCAATATTTTACTGGTAATGATTTGACTCGAATGTCAAAAATACTCATTGATTATGGAGTAAATATTGTGGGTTTAAAATGTGGAAGCAGGGGATTTTATATTCAAACCGCCCGTAAAGAAAATATGATGAAAATGGTGGGCATTAATCTTGATAATTGGGCACAACGCCAGTTATGGGCGCCGACCTATAGAGTTAATAAGTTTGCCTCTGCGGCTGGCGCGGGCGATTCGGCTATCGCCGGTTTTCTGGTCGCTTTCCTTAAAGGCGAGTCTATAGAGATGTGTGTAAAATATGCTTGTATGTGCGGAGCACAGAATGTTCAGAGATTGGATACTGTCAGCGGGATAAAAAACTGGGCACAGACAACCAGAGATATACAAAGCGGATGGCAGCAAAATGAAATAACTATTAAGGAAGCAGGCTGGAAGTATGATATTCATGAGAGAATGTGGCATGGACCTGACGATAAATTTATCGGCTAGTGGAAAGGTAAGTTGTCATTGTGATGTAAACCAAGAAATAAGCAACAAAGTAATAGTATGATTCTCGGTACACAATATTATCGCCCGCCATTTCCCGAACAGAAGTATTGGGAAGAAGATTTTGCCCGCATTAAGGATTCGGGATTAAATGCCGTTCAATTGTGGGTCATCTGGGCATGGGTCGAACCACGCCCGGGGGAGTTTGTTTTCGAAGATTATGATCGCTTGATAGAACTTGCCGAGCGAAATGGTCTCAATGTTGTTCTGAGTACAATTGCAGAGATACAACCGCACTGGATTTTTCGGGTTGTTCCCGGCAGTGAATTAATCGATCACATGGGACATAAAGTAATTTCTTCTAATCGTGGTGAGTGTAATTTCGGGCTTACGCCCGGAGGTTGTACCGATCATCCTGAAATCTGGAACCGTATGAGATCCTTTTTAACCGTAGTGGTGGAACGTTATCAATCGCTTCCTAATCTGCGAGGATGGGATGCCTGGAATGAACTCCGCTGGAATGTGCAATCCGACGGTTTAGTATGTTTCTGTCCTTACACACTAAATGCTTTTCGGAACTGGTTGAATCAAACATATAATGGCCTCGATGGATTGAACAATGCCTGGAAGCGACGATATGGTTTTTGGGAAGAGGTAATGCCGGGGAAGCTTCCTGGTCGACCCTATACCGAAATGATGGCTTTTCAGCACTTCCTAACTTGGAGAGCAAATCAACATGGTAAAGATCGATATGATGTAATGAAAAAACTGGATCCGAATCATCCTATCACTGTCCATGCTGCTTTTCCGAGTCCAGAGGCTGGGGGAGATAAAGACAATCATGCCATCAACAGAGGCAATGACTGGTTTCTGTCTGATAATCTGGATGGAGTTGGATGTTCTTCGTTTCCAAAGTGGTGGGGACAGGATAATATTGGTTTTAGTATCCGGGTTGATTCTATCAATTCGGCTGCCAGTAATAAATTGATCTGGTTAAGTGAAGTTCAAGGTGGGCGCTCCAGCATCGGTTTTGATATGTTTCAACCGGTGGACGCTCCATCCCAACAACGCTGGATATGGAATGGCATTGCTAGCGGAGCAGATGCAATTCTCTTGTGGTGTTGGCGGGATGAGGTTTTTGGAAAGGAATCGTCGGGATTTGGCCTTGCCGGTAACGATGGCTTTGCTTCGGAGCGGCTGGCTGCCATGAAAGTGACCAGCAGATTAATTGAGGAATATAGTAATTTGATATTCGGCTACAGGCCTGTAAAACCTGAAGTGGGAGTGCTGTTTAGTCCTCAATCCTATTATCTTTATTGGGCTCAGGAAGGTAGTGCCCGTCGCTCTGTGCAAGCTCTTCAGGGGTATTCTCGCAGCCTGGTTCGGAAATCCATTCCCTATTTGATTGTAGAGGAAGAGCATCTCGAGGTTTTATCGGATTTAAAGATTCTATTCTTACCGCGTACAATTGTTACTAACGACGCAATAGAGAAAGCGTTGGAAAAATTTGTCAGGGAAGGAGGCATTCTCGTCTGCGAGTCGGAGTGTGGTGCTTTTAGTCCACAGGGATTCTATCGCTATCCACAAGAACGATTCATAACTCGCCTGAGTGGTGTTCAGGAAATCGGACGGCGTAAGCTCCCTGACGATTGCTTGACAGTAAGAATAGATGAGCAGG
>CAZSDW010000028.1:0-3392 GCA_964605705.1 uncultured bacterium | reverse complement strand
ATCGGACGGCGTAAGCTCCCTGACGATTGCTTGACAGTAAGAATAGATGAGCAGGAGCTGAATTTAGGTATAAGCCAATGGTTGACACCCTACCAGCTGGGAAAAGGGCAAGTATTAGCTAAGGGAAATAAAGGCGCTTTGATGGTTGAGATTCCGGTAGGCAAAGGGAAATTGATCCTTTGCGGAGCATATCTAGGAGATGCCTATTTGCGTAACTGGACGGCTGATTTTGAGAAGTATGTGGAGCTAATGGCCCGTCGGGCAGGTTGGCGGTTAGAGATAGAGGTACTCTCTCCCGGTTCGACCCAAGATTCTTTTATTTATATTAAAAGTGGTCGATCCGATGGAAAACGGGTCGTTTTCGTATTTTTCCCCCCAGACCATGATAAAGCTCGTCTCAGGTTTCTACCGAACTTTTTTTCAAGAAGATACGCTGTGGACATCATATCAGGTAAAGAGGTTAATTTTTTAGAAAGCAAATCCGGTCAGGAATGCACACTCACTGCCTCGAATTGGAAAATGTGTGTGTTAGTCGGATAAAAAGTAAAGAGAAGGAGAAAAACGATGAAAAGCAACATTCTTTTATTAGCAGCGAGTATTATTTTCATTTCTTTGTGTAGTTATCAATGTCATCCGGGAAGTCAGGAAGGCAAAAAGGCATTCAATTACTCAAAGTATATTACCGGGCAGACTCCTTCGATTTTTGCCTATGTTAAATCGGTAGATTATGACACTGGAAAGGTTGTCATCGCTGGTGGATGCAAACAAAAATCCAAGACTCTATTTACGTGGCAATGGGGAGATGGTTCTACTCAAGAGGGGCTTTTCCCTCAGGAACACATTTATACTGATCAAACGAGAAATTATACGATTAGGGTGATTTCCAAGTATTTCGAAGGTCAATCAGATACAGCAGAAATATTTATCCGATTTGCGGCGTCTGAAATTACTCCAAAAGCTTTTCCGGCACATTTAGCAGTATCGGTTCCCGATACAATGGTTAAACTTGAAAGCAGAATGCCGAAGGAAGCAATGTACGAATTCTCAAAGGACTTGACTTATTTCGATAACGAATTTTTCCCTGTTATGTCGAGGGAAAAGATAGAATATGTGTTAAGTGTGGTAGCGGCAATTCAGATGGATTTGGTAAATGATAATATCTATATGGCCGATAATACTTTCCGTCAGATTATGCTGAGAGACGCTGGGCTAGGGGGCGGAATGTATTCACTCTGGTATACAAATCCTGTGAGTTTTGGTGTTGGAGACTGGGGCTTTCAAGGGACAATTCAGTGGTCTTCATTCTTTCATGAAATGGGGCATAATTTTACTCTGAATACACCGGCTGACTATTTTTTTGGTGGAAAAACTGATGGTCATGCCAATGCCATTTATTCTGAAACAATGGCCCAGATATTTCAGCATGTGACAGCATATGAGATAATTAATAATTATCAAAAATATGGTTTAAGCAAAGACCTTGTATATGAAATAAAATTATCTGCAAAGGCTTCTTTTTTCTGGGAAGTGATATCATATAACAGGTATATCAGTTCAGGAGAGAATTTTAAAACGTGGAATGATCCGGACTCTCCACAAGATGAGACAAGTGGTGTATTTATGACTCTTGCGTACAAATTTTTTGAACATGCAGAACGCGAAAATGCCGATTATCGTTTGGCACTTAAACGGATGATGTCCTTTCTGCAAAATTTCAATGAAGATTGGCATCGCCGGTATGAACCTGATAAAGATTCAGTGGAAGGTGAGAGCTTTCGGGCTACTATGATGGTGACAGCATTATCTTATGCTTTTGATAAGGATTTAAGGCAAGAATTTAAAGACCTTAATTTCCCTGTAAATGATGATGTTTATTTAGAATTATTGGCATATACAAATTGAAGTATATCAACGTAAAGGTAATTATTATCAAAATGACCATTTAGACATTAAATGAATTAGAAAAAATCAAGAGGTAATTAGATGTTAAGAGCAAATAATTCTAATTATACTGAAATAAGGAATTATATCAGTGATATTCCAGTCATTGAAACACATGAACATTATATGGGGGTTACTGGACCGGTTAAAGATATCTGGAATTTTATTATGTCGGGATATCATTGCTCAGATATGCAATCAGCATCGTTTGGTAATGAAATTTACTATAAAAAAATATTTGAAGGTAAATTGTCATTCGATGAAAAGTACATCGCTTTTGAAAAAATATATAATAAAACAAAAAATACTGCATATACAAAAGCATTTGAAATAGGGTTAAAGAGATGTTGGGATATTGATACGATTAATAAATCTACAATAAAAGATCTTTCTGGAAAATTATTATCGAGAGATCAAAATTTTTATAATGCTTTAATGAAAAAGTACAAAATTTTAATCAAAATAGTAGATTTATGTGATGCAGAAAGATTCGTTGACATAATTGACGGAACAAATAAAAACTATTCCAAATATTGTAGATTTGCACTTCCACTTCCATCTTTCCATAATATTCATTCTTGCCAAGATATTATTAAAATGGAAAAGTATAATGGAGAAGAGATAATTAAATCGTTGGATGACTACATTTATAATTTTGATTTTTTACTAAAAAAAGCAGTTGATTTTGGAATCGTATGCCTTAAAGATCAGACTGCTTATAGACGTATTATTGATTATAGTAATCCAAGCAAAGCCGAAGCGGAAAGTATTTTTAATAAAATAATGTCAAATCCCAGAGACATATTTTCATCAAATGAGGTTCGACCTCTTGATGATTGGCTTTTTCATAATTTTATTGATCTTGCAAAACAGTATCAATTACCAATACAACTTCATACAGGTCATATGGCTGGAATAAGAAATAATGTTGTAAAAGCAAATGCAGCTCATTTACTTAAAGTATTAGAACTACACTCGGATGTAGCTTTTGATTTGTTTCATGGAAATTGGCCGTTTATGGGCGAATATTTATTTATTGGTAAGAATTATCCAAATGTTTACCTCGATTTATGTTGGGTACAAGCGATTGATCCCCTGTATTCTGTGGAATTAATAAAAAGAGCAATTGTAACAGTACCACATAACAAAATTATGGCTTTTGGTGGTGATACAAACAAAATTGAAAATACTATCGGTTATTTAGAACTTGCAAAAGATAATGTTGCTTTTGCTTTAAGTGAAATGATTGAAATTAATTATTTATCAAAAAATGAAGCAAAACAGATAGCAGTAGATTGGTTTTTTAATAATCCTAATGAACTGTTTAATCTGGGATTAAATAAAGGAAAAGTATGATTACTAGAATAGTTGTGAAAAATTCAATAGCGATTTCGAGATTAAGATTATACTTATCCCAAAATCTGTCCGGTATACTGCTAAGCCGAGCAATC
>CAZSDW010000027.1:5683-47200 GCA_964605705.1 uncultured bacterium | reverse complement strand
TCGTATCAAGATTGACTGGCTTTACCCGGTACCAGCGAATGGTTGGTTTATTGCTCAGCCGTTTAAAAATTCGATAGATTTGTTCAAAATCGACAGGTTTATTTCCAATAATCAGGCTGTCATGGTTACTCAAATACACCTGCGAATACATGGATTCCAATCTTGCGGACAGGGCAACCGACAGATAAATGATATCACCCTGCTCAGCAATCACAGAATTGTCATCCCAATAGGCAGAACTGTTTTTATTAACAATGATCTTCGCATCAAGTAACTGAACCTGTGCCAGACCGTTGCTACCGAAAAGGAGAAATTGTATAATGATAATAAATGGAATCCGGGATTTTTTCATCAACATGTGCAAATATACTCATTTTTTAATTATTAGTGAATGGCTTTAAGGATCAGTAAAAAATCCAAAATTATGCTACCACCCTAATTCAGGATTTATTAACTTAAATTAATGAATATTTTGTACCATAATTCAGCAATATTTTTACTTTCGCCTGGAAGTAAACCGTGTAATCATTATAAATGAGGTTAGGTATGTCCAATGCAAAATTCACAATAGCTGATCCCATCAATGAACCGATCCTTGCCTACCGATCGGGAAGCGCAGAGCGTCAGGAGCTGAAAGCAATGCTCGAAAAAATGACCGGTGAACAGATTGAAATTCCACTGATTATCGGCGGAAAGAGGCTGAAAACCGGGAACACTGCCAAAAGCGTCATGCCGCACGACCATAAACATGTGTTGGCAACTTATCATAAAGCCGGTACCAAAGAAGTTGAAATGGCAGTTGAAGCATCCCAGGAAGCCTGGAAGACCTGGTCCGGAATGGATTGGGAACAACGGGCAAGCATTTTTAAAAAAGCCGCGGCACTGCTTGCTGGTCCCTGGCGGGCAACTCTCAACGCTGCAACAATGCTGAATCAGAGTAAAAATGTATTCCAGGCTGAAATTGATTCCGCGTGTGAATTAATCGACTTCTGGAACTTCAATGCCAAGTATATGGAACAAATTTATGAGCAACAGCCCTTTTCACCGGAAGGAACGTGGAACCGGCTGGAGCAGCGGGCATTGGAAGGATTTATTTTTGCAGTCACGCCGTTTAATTTCACTTCCATCGCCGGTAACCTGCCCACCGCTCCCGCTCTTATGGGCAACACGGTTCTCTGGAAACCAGCCTCATCGGCAGTTTTCTCAGCCTATTATCTGATGCAACTCTTTGAAGAAGCCGGATTGCCACCGGGCGTTATCAATTTCATCCCCGGTTCGGGAAGGGATGTCGGACCCAAAGTACTCACTCATCCAAAACTCGCCGGGGTTCATTTTACCGGCAGTACGGCAGTTTTTCAGGAGATGTGGAAAACCATTGGTGAAAACATTGCATCCTATGCTACTTACCCCAGAATCGTCGGCGAAACCGGCGGTAAAGATTTTATTTTTGCGCATAAGAGTGCCGATACTGACGAACTGAATACAGCCCTGATCCGGGGAGCATTTGAATACCAGGGACAAAAATGCTCGGCAGCTTCCCGCGCTTATATCCCCAGATCAAGCTGGACTGCGCTTAAATCCAAACTTATCGAAACGATCAGATCCATTAAAATGGGCGATGTTAGAGATTTCAGGAACTTCTTCAATGCAGTCATCGATAGAGCTGCCTTTGAGAATATCACTGCCTATATCGATTACGCCAAAAATGCCAAAGACGCTGAAATTATCGTTGGCGGTAACTATAATGACTCTGTCGGATATTTTATCGACCCGACAGTAATCGTTGTCAGCGATCCGCATTTTAAGACTATCGAAGAAGAGATCTTCGGACCGGTATTGACGATCTATATTTACGATGATGGAAAATTTGAAGAAACATTGCAGCTCTGCGACCGGACATCACCATATGCCCTGACCGGCGCTATCTTTGCGAAAGATCGCGGGGCAATTATATTAGCCTCTAAACTACTATCCCATTCTGCCGGGAATTTTTATATCAATGATAAACCCACCGGCGCAGTTGTCGGGCAACAGCCATTCGGCGGCAGCCGCGCCTCGGGCACCAATGATAAAGCCGGCAGTATGATCAATTTATTGCGCTGGGTTTCGCCGCGAACCATCAAAGAAACTTTTGTTCCACCGAAAGATTATCGTTACCCTTTTATGGCGGAGGAATAGACCGCCATCGCTTAGCGGGTTTCGATAAAATTGGGGGGACTGCCGATTGAAAATCCGGCTACTGACGGAAAAAGTAGGATCTGTAATTTAAGATCGTCTGCAAGCAGTTTTATATCTTGAATCTATAGAAATTAGTTGTTTTTAATCAAAAAGTAGCGGATGGTTAGACAGTTATTTTTTAAGACAATTGGGTAAAATGACTAAAAAGTTCACACATTGTTCATAGTCAAGTTCATAAAAGTTCACGCCAAGATCAATTGTACTATAGTATAATTGCTGATTGTCTTTGTAATATTTTTCAGCGGGAATTTTCCAAAATTCCTCACCTAATTTTTCCGAAATGAACCATTTTTCCAGCAATCTTGCTATTCGACCATTCCCATCTCGAAATGGATGAATATGAACAAAACGTAAATGTAAAATAGAAGTAAAATAGAACACTTCTTCATTAGTCATATTTTTTAATAATAATTCGGTCAATTGTGAAAAATAATTGGACATGTGTTCAATTACATATTCTGGTTCAACTGCCATGTAGGCTAATCCTTGTTTACTAAAAACACCCACAGGTTCAATCCTATATTTCCCTCTCTTACTTTTTATCAACAGTGTCTTTGATAATATTTCATGGCATTTCAGTATATTTATTTCTGTTAATCTATGATTCTGTGCAAAATCATATGCAAGTATCAGATTCTCAATTTCTTCAATCTCTTTACCTACTTTGAATTTATCTTTACTTAATTCATAGTTCATATATGAATTTAAATCAATGCTATTTCCCTCAATATTTGAAGAATATACCGCCGAAGATTTTGTTAAATATTTAAAATCTCCGCTGCTATCAGAGAAATCAAATTCGCTAATTAACTTGTCTATTTGAAAACCAATTTTTCTTGAATATTCTTCAAAGTATTTTTTATCAGTAAAATCCAATATTTCCTCATTATTTACTGCCATAAATTTACTAATTATTTACGTTTAATGCATCTTTTTAAGCATACTTTTTATATGCCTAACATATGCATGAGCAGCTACGCTAAAATTCCAGGCTGTTATTGCGTATCTCATGGTTAAATTTAATTTATATATCGGTTCTTACCATGTCAACTGGAATGTTATCGCAGATTAATAATATTCCGCCCAACTGATGATCCTTTTTAAAAAGCGACTGCTCTTTGACACAGTTCTGTTGTGACAGGTCCTTAGACCTGGCACATTCATTGTCATCAGCACTGCCTTTGAGAACCTGACGAAACTAGAATGATAAACCCACTGGCGCAGTCGTGGGGCAACAGCCATTCGGCGGCAGCCGGGCTTCGGGCACCAATGATAAAGCCGGCAGTATGATAAATTTATTGCGCTGGGTCTCGCCACGCACCATCAAAGAAACATTCGTTCCGCCGAAAGATTACCGATATCCCTTTATGAAAGAGTAATAAAACCGTTTCTTTGTGTTAAAAAAGCCCCGGAAATATTCGGGGCTTTTTATTCATATAAAAAGAGACTTATCCGGGTGGGTAAGTCTCTCAATCCATACCGGTCAGGCAGAGATTATCTTTTCTCCCTGATTTTGGCAGCTTTGCCTTTGAGACTCCGTAAATAATAGAGTTTGGCACGACGAACTTTTCCAATGGTCAAGCGTTCGATGCTGCTGATTTTCGGCGAATGCAATGGGAAGATACGTTCCACACCGATGCCGTTTGAAATTTTACGCACAGTAAAAGTTTCGTTGATACCACCGCCACTCCGGGCGATAACGACACCCTGGAAACGCTGTATCCGCTCCCGGCTGCCCTCGATAATTTTATATTCGACTGCGACAGTATCGCCTGCTTTGAATTCAGGAATATCTGTTTTGATTTGATCTGCGGCAGCCGCAGCTAGTTTATCCATCTTTTCCTCCAAGATCCTTTTTTCCAGTTTTTGATTCTAACAACTCTTCACGTCTTTCTTGTGTTCGTTTCAGGCGTTGCTCATGACGCCATTCATCGATTTTTGCATGATTCCCGGATAATAAAATATCGGGCACATTTAGATTGCGATATTCACGGGGATGGGTATAAATCGGACCTTCCAGCAGCTGATCGGCAAATGAATCCGACTGAGCAGATTCATAGGAATTCAGAACTCCGGGTATGTGTCTGATGACTGCATCAGCAACGACAAGCGCAGGAAGTTCTCCTCCGGTCAGTACATAATCGCCAATACTGATCTCTTCATCCACCAGGTTCTCGATAACCCGTTCGTCGATTCCTTTGTAATGACCACAGAAGAATACCAGATCGTCTCCCGCAGCCAGATCAGTCGCTTTCTGATGATCCAGAACCTTACCCTGCGGGGAAGGGCTGATGACCCTGAAAGACTTTTCACCCTGTATTTTTTTTATCTGATCATAAGCACGAAAGAAGGGTTCCGGTTTTAATACCATTCCGGCGCCACCACCAAAAGGTGTGTCATCCACCTGGCGGTGTTTATCCCGGGTAAAATCCCGCAGATCCCAGACATGAAAGTCCACCAGTTCCTTTACCGTTGCTTTTCTGAACATACTTTCCGAAAGATAAGCGGTAATAACTTCCGGAAAAATTGTGACAAAATAGATCGTCATTTACAATTCCATTCCATCCATCACTGTCACTTCAACAACCTGTTCATCAAAGTCTATCGAATGAATAAATTCATCAACAAACGGTACTGTCAGTTCGCCATCGTTGGTTTCAATTATCAATCTCTGTTGAGCACTATTCAGATCAATGTCAACGATTTCTCCCAGCAAGCTGTGTGTTTTAAGCTCTTTCACCTTAAATCCAATTAATTGAATCGGATTTTCCCGGCTGATCGAGGATTTCGGTACAAAGATTTTTATGCCCTTCAGATAATCTGCTTCTTCCCGTGAATTAACATCGTTCAATTTTAAAAAAGCACTGCTTCCCCGGAGATGAAAGGATTCCACATTCCAAGGATGCAGATGGTCAGAATTATCTCCTAACCAAATGGTTTCTATTCTTTTTTCAAACTCAATGTCAGGGGAGGTCAATGAAACCAGCAGTTCACCTTTTATACCGTGACTTTTTTGTACAAATCCTAAAAGATAATCTGCCTCTTCAGCCATCCAGAACTATTCAATAATTTCCAAGATCGCCCGCTTTTGACCCTGCTTGGCTGCTGCTGCTGTCAACAGAGTTCTGAGTGCTTTCGCGGTGCGACCCTTTTTCCCAATTACCTTACCCAGGTCACCTTCTTTAACCGATAATTCCATGATAACAGTTTTTTCGCTGTCAATCTGAGTAACCTTTACCTCTTCTGGATGATCAACCAATTTTGTGACAATATACTCGACGAATTCTTTCATAACTGTTTCTCCTTATCACTGGTTTCTGATTACATCATTTATATCAATAGGTAATCGTTACAATTTAATAAAAAATTATCAAGAAAATACAAATTATTAAAAAACAGATCAGTGGCGATTACTCGTTCTCTTTCTTTTCTTCGTCTGCCGGCGCATCCGGGGCTTGCTCAGTTTCTACGACCTTTTCCGCTGCATCCTGTTTGATCTCTGCTACCGGTTCAGCCACTTCTACGACTTCTTCAACAATAGGTTCTTCAATTGCAGCTTCCTCAACCTCAACTGCTGGTTCTTCCGTTACAGCTTCCTCGGTGATGGATTCAGCAGTTTCTGCCGGTTTTTCTTCAGTCTTGACCTCGGCAGTTTCTTCGATGACAGGAACTTCTTCCTCAATGACCGGTTCCGGAGTCTCGACCTTTATCGTTTCTTTAACGGTTTCTTTTTTATCTTCGCGAACCTTCCTGGCAAGTTCCCATTTTTGCAACTCGACATTACGAACCTGCTCACTGGCATTATTTCGGATCAAGTGCCAATCCAGTGCAATACCTTCTTTTTGTAACAGATTAAAAACCGTTTTACTGGGTTCAGCACCTTTTTTTAACCAATCAAGCACCTTTTCTTTGTCAATTTTTACTTCTGCCGGTTTTTCAACCGGATTATAGGAACCAACCTTATCCAGATAACGACCATCTCGACGTGTCCGGGAATCCATTACCACAATACGGTAATAGGGATTTTTCTTTCTCCCCATACGAAGTAATCTAATTCTAACTGCCAATATTTCCTCCTTTGTGTTATTATCCTAATCCTAAAGCAGAGAGGTTTCTGGGTAATTTCACTTTACTCATCTGCTTGGTCATTTTTACTAATTGCCAGTACTGATTTAACAGGCGGTTGACGTCACTGGCTTGAGTACCGCTCCCACGGGCAATTCTTTTCCGACGACTGCCGTCAATGATTGAAGGTTTCTGACGTTCTATCCGGGTCATTGACTGTATAATGACCTCAGCTCGATTCAGCTCTCTGTCATCAACTTTGATATTTTTTGATTTTAATTTTGAAAATCCGGGAACCATCTCCAGTAAATCACCGATGGGTCCCATTTTTTTGATCTGCTTCAATTGTTCAAGATAATCTTCCAGGGTAAATTGTTGCTTCAGAAGTTTCTTCTGGAGTTTTTCAGCCTGTTCAGCATCCACTGATGCCTGGACTTTTTCCACCAGTGAAACCACATCGCCCATTCCGAGAATTCGATTGGCGATTCTGTCAGGATAAAAAACTTCGATGTTCTCCGGTTTTTCACCGGTTCCAATATACATAATCGGTTTTTTCGTCACCGAGACTATCGACAACGCCGCTCCGCCGCGAGTATCACTGTCCATTTTGGTCAGAACAATACCGTCAATTCCTAGCGCTTCATTAAATGCAGCGGCGGTATTAACAGCATCCTGACCGGTCATACCATCTGCCACAAAGAGGATATTCTGAGGTTTTAGGGCTTTTTTCAACTCAGCCAGTTCTTTCATCATATCTTTATCGATATGTAATCTTCCGGCTGTATCAATAATAACCGTATCCAGATGATGCTGACGGGCAAAATTCACAGCTTCGGTCGCCCGTTTAACTACTTTGGATTTTTCTGAGAATACGGGAACGCCAATCTGTTCACCTAATACTTCCAGCTGCTGCAGCGCTGCCGGACGATAAACATCGACAGACACCAGTAATGGTTTATGATTTTGTTTCTTCAATTTAAGAGCCAATTTCGCGGCAAAAGTCGTTTTTCCGCAACCTTGCAGTCCGGCTAGAAGGATCACTGTAGGTGGCATGGAAGCTGTCTTCAACTGATATTGCTTTGCACCAAGAAGCCGGGTTAATTCATCATTAAAAATCTTTACGACCTGTTGCCCGGGAGTCAGGCTCTTAGTGACTGAAACACCGACGGCTTTATCCTGAACGGCTTCGATAAATTCTTTAACGACTTTGTAATTGACATCCGCTTCGAGCAGCGACCGCCGAACAGAACGCAGCGTCTCACGGATATTATTTTCCGTTATCTTCCCTTCGCTTCGGAGGGTTCTGACTATTTTTCCGAGACTTTCCTGTAACTGTTCTAACATGGCTTTTTTATTCAAATTCAATAAAGCAGGTAAATTTACTTTTTCACGACCCCTTATGCAAGGCAAATCATAGATTTAGGCAGTATCATATTCTTGATCATTGCCGATTAATATATTTTCAATTTTGAACCATAACGATTCACCTTTTAGTGGAACAATTTCGCTTTAAAATTATTGAAATTCTTGAGCAATCATTTTTGATATATTGCGAATCAGCAAATTGGAACTTAAATTTCCTTCAATTATCATGAAAAAATATTCAATAATTCCAGTCCGATTTTTAATCCTGGTTATACTTATCAATATTCCTATTCTGGCAGTTCAATATACCATTATTCAGGAAGATGAAAATAAAATTTCGTTTACAGCCACCGACTCCGCAAAATTTGAATGGCGTCATACTGATCGGTACCCCGGCAATCACAGCAGTTTTAATCTGGGAGTGGCTGATCTTGTCGAAATTTCTGACAGGCTGTCCATTCCCTTCTGGACGTTTCCTCTGGTATTACCGAGTGCAGACAGACCCCAGGTGGAAATATCTGGCATCGTTACGCAAGAGATTACACTTCAGAAAGCATTGACCCGGGATGACATCCAAGCCATTAATTCGAAACCCATTTACGACATTTCAGATATTGGCTTTTACCGCTTTTCTCCTGCCGGTGATCTGGTAATCTATCCGGTTCGCGTTATAAGTTCGGATAAAATTCAATTGATTCGATCTTTTAATGTAACTGTCAATTACATGAGAAAAAGGACCTATCAAAAAAGCGTTGTACCTATAAAAACACAAAATTCTGAATATCCGTTTATTAATAAAAAATTCCTGCAACAATGGGAAATAAGACCGGAAAAAAGCTTGGCAAAACAGGTTACTTACCCAACCGGACAATGGTTCAAAGTTACCGTGAAAGAGAATGGCATTTACAAAATCAGTTACCATGACCTGCTTATTGAAGGTCTGAGTGACGAACCGTTGGATATCAATCGAATCTATCTCTATTCCAATGCCACGGGTGGCAGAGAGATAAGTGGAATATCCGGCATCGATGTATTAGAAAACCTTGTTGAAAATGCCCGAAAAATTGAAAGCAGTCAAACCGGTTTATTGGGTAATGGCGACAATATCCTGTTTTACGGCAGATCGAGCAGTGGCGTTGATTCCGATGCCAGTGGTCAGTTGAATTTTAGCAGAAATAGCTATTCAGATGTAAACTATTATTGGCTGCTTATCGCTGATGAACCAGGCTCTCCAAAATCGATAATTTCCAAAGAAAGTCTGTCAACCGCGGCTGATTTCACCGTTACAAGTACTGAAAAAATTGACCGGCACGAACTGGAACTCAGCAACTTCTTACGTTCCGGCAAAGACTGGTACGGCGAAAAATTCAACGGATCCGGTTCAAGTGTCTCTGTTATTTTCCAAATTCCAGAACCCGGCGATGAATACCCGGTTGCTTATACCTATCCTGTAAAAATGTCCTGGAAGACACGCGGCGCCAATAATGAAACGGTCCATAATTTTAAATTATATCTGAATAGTGAGCCGGATCCAGTTTATTCCTGGTCATCCAGTGAATGGTATGTTTCATCAAAAACTTTAAATACCTCACTTAAACCGGGATACAATATTGTCAAAATAAGCTATAATTCGTCAAATTCTTCAGGGGAGGCATTTCTGGATTACTTCGAATTCCAGTACGAAGCACCATTAAAGCCACGGGAAGCGGAATTGGATTTTTGGGGACCCGCGGAAATCGGTAATGTCGAATACCGAATCAGTGATATTGATTTTACGGATCCCATCATTTACGATATAACTGATTGGGCAAATGTGGCGATCCAGAAACTCGGCGTCGTAGGCAACGACAATCTGCGATTTCAAATGGAAAGTACGCTAACCGACCGGGCTCATTATTTGATTACCCGATCGGCGCGTGTCAGGGTTCCTGAGCAAATAGCAAAAATTGATAATCCTCAATGGAATACGATTCGCAGAAACGATCTGAGCGCACAGTATATTATCATCACTAATGAAAAATTTCAGACGGCGGCACAGGATCTAGCTCATCTTCACAGTCAGGAAGTTCGTGAAAAGGACAGGCTCAGTACACTGGTTGTTCTGCAAAGTCAGATATTGCGGGAATTCAACGCTGATGTAATTGATCCTCATGCAATTCGGCAATTTCTGACCTATGCTTTGAATAACTGGACTATTCCTCCGGAATTTGTCCTCTTACTTGGCGATGGAACCTTTGATTACAGGCATATCGAATCAGAAGCCGGTGATCTGATTATGACTTATCAGGTTGAATCTACAACGGGATATTCCGGTTTCAATTCGTATGCCACCGATATGCGTTTCACCTATGTCAATGGACCTGATAACAAAATGGATCTGGCAATCGGAAGAATTAATGCGCGAACTGCAGACGAGGCACAAGCAGCAGTAGATAAAATCCGCTCTTATATCCTTGATCCAATTTACGGCGACTGGCGCAATACAATTACGCTTATCGCAGATGATCCGGTACGCCCCCAAAAAGATGAACAGGAGCATATTCTCGATACGGAAAATAAAATTGCTAACTACCTGCCCAAAACCATCAATCTTAAGAAATTATATCTTTTAGAATACCCCGAAGTTCAGGACGCAACATCTTACGGTGTCAGGAAACCGGATGCTACTATCGCTTTATTGAAGCAGATTGAAGATGGAACCGTACTGATCAACTATTTTGGTCATGGCAGCCCGACGGTCTGGGCTCAGGAATATATCCTTGAAATGAACCGCGATCTGGGTCTTATTAATACCGGCATGAAGCTGCCTTTCTGGATCGCCGGAACCTGCAGTTGGGGTCAGTTTGATGATATTTCGGGAAGTTGTTTTCCGGAAGCACTGGTTCTGGAATCCGATGATGGCGGTATTGCAGCACTGGCTGCCACAAGAGCCACATATGGAATCCATAATGCCAGTTTTGTGAACAGCTGGATTACTAATTTATTTAATGACAAAACAGCCAACCGAATCCGGATTGGTCAGGTATTACAGAATATCTCTTCCGTGGGTAGTGGAATTAATATAAACAATGAAAAATATGTCCTTTTTGGTGATCCGGCGCTCTATCTTGCATTACCCTATAATAGTGTCGAGTTCGAATCTCTGCAGTCCGACACGCTAAAAACATTATCAAATATCCGGGTAAGTGGCACCGTTGATAATATCATCACTGCTTATGATGGCGTGGGAATTTTAAAATTATATGATAGTGAACGGAGAGTGACACGGAACTATATTAACGGATATAATAAAGAAAACTCATTATCCTATATCCTGCCGGGCGAAGTCCTCTATTCCGGTTTAGTGAATATCAGTAAGGGACAATTTTCCTCAAAATTTTATATTCCGAAAGATCTAAATTATGCGGGACTTGGCGGAAAGATCACAATTACCGGCTGGAATGAAGAAACCGATATTGAGGTTGGCGGATTTTATAATCCTGTTTTTTTTGCCGGATCGGAATCCGTAATTGACACAACCGGACCGGATATCGAAATCGGATTTGTCGATTTAAATTTTAAAAACGGAGATGTCGTGACTCCGGAAAACCAGATTGAAGTCACCATTCATGATCCCATCGGAATCAATATCGCTGGAAAAATGGGACACGATATTTCAGTAACTTTCGATGATAACCTCGATGAGACATACATTATAACCGAATATTTTACCTACAATACTGATAGCGATTCTTCAGGAATTGTCATTTTTCCAATGCCCAACCTCGATGCGGGTGATCACCAATTTTCTGTAACAGCGTGGGATAATGGTAACAATTCGACCACAGAAAATTGCACATTCAGCCTGTTGTCAGACAGCGATTTTAGCCTCGAGCGAGTGGTCAACTTCCCCAATCCTTTTTCAACCACTACCGATATAACTTTTGTCGTCACCCATCCGGCATCCATTGAATGTTCAATTTACACGGTCAGGGGATTAAAAATCCGAACCCTGGACACCGAGCAGTTATTCCTTCCCGGATTCAACACCATTAACTGGGATGGAGAGGACGACTTCGGAGATCGGGTTGCCAAAGGTATCTATATCTATAAAATGAAAGCAACATCCAGCGAATCGCAAACCAGGGCTCGCTTCATCGGAAAAATGGTAAAAGCAGGATGATTGAACCGATCCTTAATTGGTACAATAAGCCATTAATTCTGGCAACAATATCGCCCCGGCGTAAAGAAATATTCGAATTGGCAGGGATTAAATTTCAGGCTCATCCCTCAACCTATCACGAACCCAATAATCATGATAAGAGTCCGGCGGAACTCGTTCAACTCCACGCAGTGCAAAAAGCCCGGGACGTCGCAACACATTATAAAAATGCCTGGATTGTAGGCGCCGACACCATTGTCGTTATAGACGAACATATTCTCGAAAAGCCAAGCGATCGAACTCATGCGATTGAAATGCTGAAAATGCTCAGCGGTGTCACCCATCAGGTTTTTACCGGGTATTCGGTATTCAACTCGGACAATGGAAAATATTTCACTGACTTCGAGAAAACCGATGTCAGCTTCCGCAAACTATCTGAGCAGGAAATCATCCACTACGTCGATAATTATGCCCCATTCGACAAAGCCGGTTCCTATGGAATTCAGGACTACAGTGCGATTTTTGTCCATAAAATCGACGGTTGTTTTTACAATGTCGTAGGCTTCCCGATCGCTAAATTCGTCCAAGTCTGCAAATATAAAATAATGACTCTGCTGTAAAACTTTTCATTGAATTTGATAATAATATTTCCAATATTAGTTTTGTTAAATGATAAGTAAAATCAGGTTTCAATTATGTTTTATGAAGAACTGAAAAAACGTCGAGAATCACTCGGAATATCCCTTGAACAGATCTCTAATAAAACCAAAATTAATAAAGCGACCTTAATTGCCTTCGAATCCGGGGATTTTTCCAAATTACCTGAGACCTATGTTCGACTTTTTATCCGCGCCTATGCTCAGGAACTGAACGCAGATCCGAAAAAGATACTGCACGAATATGAAAAGTTTATCGGTAAAGAAACCGAACATAAAGAGCCTGTTAAGGAAGAACTGGAATCATCCTTTCTTTCACCTAAAAACGGACCGATTGTCGAGAGTAATAAAAAACGAAATGTTGCGGCAATAACAACCATTCTTGTCATAGTTATTTTTCTTATATCCGTATTGAAACAGGTCCTGATGGAAGAGGAGAAGAATAAACCGGCACCCAAGAATAATACATTCCAGGAAATTCCAAAACCGGCAGAAGCTTTGGACACGGTCAGTACTGTCAAAGAAAATACTGTTACTGAAACAGCTCCTCCCGAAGCAATACCCGAATTGCTGTCTCTGGTCATGACCACCAGCGATACATGCTGGGTGCGAGTCGTCACTGATGAAAGGGATACTACCGAAGCCAATTACCTGCCTAATATCCGCCGGGAATGGATCGCCGATAACCAGTTTGATGTTCGGATTGGCAGACCCACCAAGGTTCAGCTGTTCCTGAACAACAAGCGACTGGGACCGTTAGGGAACGCCGGAATCCCGACTCGTTTAATTATTACCAAAGACGGAATCATTCGATCTACCCTGTTAAGGCGATAATAAGCGAAAAAAAATATCTTCAAGATTTTCTGATTAAGCAAATATTGGCAGTTTACGATTAGTATCAAATTACTGATCAGAATTATTGTCAACTTTTTTCTGAAGATCATATAACAATCATCATTTCTAACATTTATTATCCTTAACAAACCTGCCGCCAAAAAATTTTACAATTCCGGTCAATATTTCCGAAAAAATCCTTGACTATGTGGGTAATCTACCCTATAATTGTGGGTAGATGTGGGGAGAAATCCCATAAATACCCAAGAAATTATACGGGTGATAATGAAAACTTCTTTTGCCGGCGAATCAAGACATTTCTTAGATGACAAAAATCGTCTAAGTATTCCGGCGAAATTTCGACGGTGGCTGGACGGTGATGAACCTGAATATCACTTTTTCGTGACCAAGGGTTCGGATCCTTGCCTGGTAGCTTATCCGGAACCGGAGTGGGAGAACTTTACGGAGAAGCTGCAGAAATTGTCACAATTTAAAAAAATCAACCGGGCATTTATCCGCACCTGGTCGCGGAATTCGGTTCGTTTGAAATGTGACAAGCAGGGACGAATCCTGCTACCCCAAGAGCATCAGGAATTTGCCAAAATTAAAAAAGAAGTGGTCATTATCGGCGCATTGAATTATTTGGAATTATGGGATCCTGAGATATTGAAGCAACACAAAGAATCTCAAATCCCCCTAGACGATGACTTTTTTGAAGATTTAGCAGATATCTTTTAATCGTTTTAGCGGATTAGGGTAGATGACCACCATTCATGTACCGGTATTACTCAAAGAAACATTGCACTCCCTGGTCTCTCGACCCGATGGAATTTATGTTGATGCCACTCTCGGAAACGGCGGGCATTTTGCAGCATTATCCGGACAATTGAATTACAACGCAGTCCTCATTGGATTCGATGCTGATTCCGATGCGATTCATTATTGTAATTCCAATCTTGACATAAAACAAAAGCACCTCTTTTTCAATTCAAATTTTGAATCCATGAAAGCGGTTTGCTTTCGAAATGGCTATCCTAAGGTTACTGGGATTCTTATGGACCTAGGAATGTCTTCATTTACACTGGAAAATCCGGCACGAGGTCTCTCCTATTCTCTCGATGGTCCGCTCGATATGCGATTCTCCAAAAGTTTGACCCGCACTGCCGGTGATATTATCAATAATGCTAAACTGGCGGAACTAATTGATATTTTTAAAAAATTTGGGGAAGAGCGACACGCAAAGTCCATTGCAGTCGCCATTGTTCAGGAACGTGAACACGGATCGATACAAAGTACTGTCCAACTGGCAAACATCATCCGTCGAAAATCCCATCCTTTACACGTAAATGCGACTCTCAGCCGTATTTTCCAGGCATTACGAATTGCGGTAAATCGTGAGTTAGAAGTCCTGGAGCATGCTTTAAAAGATGCGGTTGACATGCTCGAAACGGGTGGTCGGTTGGTCATTATTACTTATCACAGCCTTGAAGACCGAATCGTAAAACAATTTTATCGTGGGGAAGCGACCGACTGTATCTGCCCTCCAGAATTTCCAATTTGCCAGTGCGATCATCACGCCCGGATTAAAATTCTGACAACCAAACCGATCTTACCAAGCCCATCAGAAATTGAAAGTAATCCACGGGCTCGCAGTGCCAAACTGAGAGCTGCTGTCCGATTATAGAGAAATCTTATGACAAAAAAGAAAATCAGCAATAACCGCAAGAAGAATCTAATTATGGGATCACTGTTTGGGGTTTTAATTGGAATGATGGTTTTTTATATCTGGATATTCAACAATACTAATCAATTATATAAGGAAATAGAAACTCTGAAGCGCGAAGAAGCAAATCTCGTCACTCAGAATCGGATCACCTCGGTTGAACTGGATCGCCTGTCCCGGGTTGACCGCATCAAACAGATTGCGACTTCCGAAATGAATATGTGGACGCCACCATCGGAAACACTGACCGTAGTCATTTCAGAACCAATACTCGAATAATATATGTCCCGGCAAATTAAAAATATCAGAAGAAACACTCGGATTATATCAATCCTGCTTGTGCTCTTTTGGGGACTCATCGTCGGACGACTGTTTTCGATTCAGATATTAAAAAAGAATAAATACCAGGAAAACTGCAAGCGGCAAGCTGATTACCGTAAAACCATTGCACCTATTCGCGGAACGATATTTGATCGTAACAAAAAGGCTCTTACCGTCGATATTGTTCAATATAATATTGCTGTTCATCCCTACCTGATAAAGGATAAAGAAACTACCGCCAGGAATTTGAGTCAGCTCATTCAGCCAAAGTATGATACTTATATCAAAGCATTACAATCAGATCGGACATTTGTTAGACTGGAACGAAATATTTCCCATAATGATATTAAATCGTTCCTTGAAAAATATCAATACAACACCGGTTTCGCAATCGAACGGAAAATTCATCGCAATTATCCTTTTGGCGAAATTGCCGGGCAACTCATCGGAATGACGGATATTGACAACCATGGTATCATCGGACTTGAGAAGGAATTGGAGCCTTATCTCTGCGGTACACCGGGCTGGCAGGTAACCCTGAAGGATGGCTGGGGCAGGCTCAATAACCGACCGGATCGTCCCTACCAGGAATCGATTGACGGCAATGATATCACCCTGACGATTGATCATGAATATCAGATCATCCTCAATGAAGAATTACTGAATGCATATAATAAAGGAAATGCCGAAAAAGCGATGGGAATCATCATAAATCCACAAAATGGTGAAATTCTCGCCATGGCAACTATTCCGGGATTCAATCCCAATAATCCCCGGGACTTTTCCGTATCGTCCCAGATAAACCGGGTCGTAACAGATATATTCGAACCGGGATCGACGTTCAAAATTGTCACTGCGACTGCCGCATTCGAAAGTCATAGCATTCAACCGGACGATAGCATTTACTGTGGGAATGGTAAAATAATGATCGGGAAAAATATTATTCACGATCATAAAAAATACAGCACCCTTTCCTTTGGCGAAGTAATTCAAAAAAGCAGTAACGTTGGCACCATTAAAGTTGCTCAGAAAATCGGTAAAGACGAAGTTTTTAATTTCGCCCGTCGATACGGTTTCGGTGCTAAAACCGATATTCAGTTTCCCGGTGAGCAGGAAGGCATTATTCACCCTTTGAATAAATGGAACGATCTTATGCTGGCTCAGGTTGCAATCGGGCACGGCGTCTGCTGTACCGCGTTGCAATTGGCATATGCTTATGCCGCGATTGCAAACGATGGCTATCTGTTAAAACCGCAGATTGTCCAGTCCATCGAGACCAAAGATGGCATTTGCCTGTATGAAGGAAAACCGCAATATATTCGTCGGGTAGCATCAGCAGAAACCATGCGTACAATGCGGGAACTTCTCCGCCTGACGGTTGAGAGCGGAACAGGACTGAGAGCCAATATCAATGGAATGGCAATCGCCGGTAAAACAGGCACCGCTCAAAAAGTGACTGAAAACGGATATAGTAAAACCGATTATGTTGCCACTTTTGTCGGCTTTTTTCCAGCCAGTGCTCCAAGACTGCTTTGTGTTATCGTGGTTGATAATCCAAAAGGCGTTGAACATACCGGCGGCAATGTGTCGGCACCGGTCGTCCGTCAGGTTTTTAACCGGATTGTCAATCTATCAGACGACCTGTTCTTACCCGAAGATCGCCTTCAGGTACCGGAAATAAAGATTGTGAGCAGCTCAGATCTTGATCAAACTCAGTTTACCCGGGCTGTCGCCGGATCACCCCAAAAATCCCACATCCAGTTATCGACTTATCATTATACCCAAAGCATGCCGAATTTAATAGGGAAAACATTAAGGCAGGCAGTTGCCATTTTACAAAAATTGGGAATCGATCCAGTCATCGAAGGAACTGGCGTAGTTGTTTCGCAGTCACCCCGAAAAAACACCGTGATCACTCCAAATACCAGTTGCACAATTGTCCTGAAACCACAGAGTGTCCTCTATGACTAAAATGATTGCTGAAATACTGAACGGAATAGAGTATCAAGTACAGGGTACTCTCCCTGAAACCGTGGTGTCAATTAACAACAACTCTAAAAACATCCTTCCCGGGAGCCTGTTCTTCGCAATTTCCGGTACCCAGACCGATGGGCATGATTTTATTCCACAGGCGATTGAAAATGGTGCCGTTGCTACGGTCGTAGAAAAATTTCAGAATAATATCACCATACCTCAAATTATCGTCAAAAATAGCCGTGCTGCTCTTGCGACTGCTGCAGCAAATCATTATAGCCATCCGGCAAAAAAACTGTCAATTATCGGTGTAACTGGCACTAATGGAAAAACGACAACGGTTTATCTGCTAAACAAAATCTGGAAAGCGGCAAATATTTCCCGCGGGACAATCGGGACAATCGGCTACTCCATTAATGAAGATTATCATTCATCAAACTTGACTACTCCTGACTCAATCCAGCTTCAGGAAATTCTGGCAAAAATGGTCGATGCGGAAGTGACCAGTGTCGCAATGGAGGTCTCAGCCCATGCATTATCTCTGAATCGTGTCGATAATATTGAATTTATTGGCGGCATCTTTACAAATATCTCTCAGGATCACCTGGATTATTATACCACAATGGACAATTATGTCAAGGCAAAGATCCAATTATTCAATCGTGTTAGTCCCAAAGGCTTCCGATTGTCAAATACCGATGATGTGCACTCAAAAGATTTTGAACATGTCGGGCAAGCCGCGCTGTTAAGCTATTCTATTCAAAAACAGGCTGATTTCAGATGGTCAAAAGATGTCAGATACAGCAACGGCATCGATGGCACTATTAAAGGCAGGGGAATTGAAATTCCCATCAAAACAAAACTCTCGGGATACTTCAACCTCAGTAATATCATTGCAGCCGTCGCTGCTGCAGCGCAACTGGGTATTGATCCACAAATCATCAGCAGGGCGTTCTTCGAAATTGATCACATTCCCGGTCGGCTGCAGGAATACCGGAAGCCCGGTTCACAACGGGTATTTATTGACTATGCTCATACGCCGGACGCGATTATCAATGTCCTGAAGGCGCTCCGTGAAATGGTCCCGGCTGGGGCGAGTTTAATTTCCATTTTCGGTTGTGGTGGTAATCGCGACAAAACCAAACGACCGTTAATGGCTGCTGCCGCCGGATCACTGTCCGATTATGCCATTATCACTACTGATAATCCCCGATTTGAAGAACCGAAAGCAATTATCCAGGACGCAAGAGCCGGATTCAACAGTCATCATCATTATAAGGCGATTGTCGATCGCAAAGAAGCAATTAAGTTCGCTCTCAAATCAAGCAGACCGAATGATATCATCGCGATCCTTGGCAAAGGTCATGAAGATTACCAGGATATTAAAGGTGTCAAATTTCCGCACAGTGATTTACAAATTGTGAAAGAGATTTTAGAAAAGAAATGATCACGGCAGAATTTATCAGACAATCGGAACTTGGGAACCTTGTGAATTTCGAAGGGCAAGTCGATGATGTCATTATCGACAGCCGTAAGGTAAGTCCCGGCGCCATGTTTTTCGCGCTTCAGGGCAAAAATGCCGATGGTCATCGCTATGTCAAATCAGCACTTGAAAACGGAGCCGTTCTGTGTGCGGTTTCCCAAAAATGGGTTAAAAATAATCGTACTGAAGGATTGCCACTCTGGATTGTCGAATCACCGGAAAAAGCCCTTCAGGGATTGGCAAAACAATGGCGGGCACAGTTTAATATCCCGGTCCTGGGAATTACCGGTACGAACGGTAAAACGACCACGCGTTCAATGTGTGCGTCAATCCTTGGAAAGAAATATAATCTTCATGCAACCCAGGGCAATTTTAATAACCATCTGGGCTTGCCTTTAACTATATTAAAAATGAACCCTGAGCATAGCTTCAGTATTCTCGAGCTTGGCACCAATCATCTACACGAAATTACATTTCTGGCGGAATTGTGCCAACCGACAGCTGCCCTCATAACAAACATCGGCTACGGACATACAGAATTTTTCGGCGGAATCGAAGGCGTCACCCAGGCAAAAGCCGAACTCTTTGAATCCATTGATCCTGATGGAACCTGTTTCATCAACCTGAATGATGAAAATATCAGAAAGATAGTCCCGAATACCAAGCTGGTCAGTTTTGGAATGGATATTCCGGAGGCTGATTTCAACGGAAAAATCATCAGCTATGATGAAAACGCCTGTGCAACGCTCGTCGTCAATGACGATTTGACAATCAAATTAAAAGTACCCGGAAAAGCGATGGCACAGAATGCACTTGCTGCCATAGCAGTCGGTATGACATACTCGGTATCAGCAATTCAAATTAAAGATGCGCTTGAGTCTTTCGATAGTATCGATCAGCGTTTTGCAGTTACACAGGCACGCAGATGCCGAATTATCAACGATGCTTATAATGCCAATCCAAACAGCACCAGGGCTGCACTCGAAACCTTCTCAAAAATGAGTGTCAATGGCAGAAAATTATTTGTTTTCGCCGATATGTTCGAACTTGGGGATTTAGCAGCAGACGGTCATCGTGATATTGGTAAGGAAATCATTAACAGTCCGATTGACGTTCTGTTTACTTATGGTCCTCTGTCTAAAATAACTAATAAAGTTGTGCAAAAATCCGGGGAGATCCAGACCCGGCACTTTTCATCGAAACCAGAGTTAATTGAAATGCTAAAAAATTCAATCCGACCTTCTGATACCATACTTTTCAAAGGATCCCGTGGAAACAGGCTGGAAGAAATAATAGAAGGAATCAATATATAAATGTTCTATCACCTGCTCGTCCCATTAAAAAAATATATCAGTGGATTTAATCTGTTTCAGTATATCACCTTTCGGTCGGCAATGGCGGCAATTACCGCACTGCTTATCAGTTTCATCATCGGTCCGATTATCCTCAGACTTTTGCAAAAACACCAGGTCGGTGAAATCATCCGCGAGGATGGTCCCCAGACGCATTTATCGAAAAAAGGGACACCCACCATGGGAGGGATCATAATCCTGATATCGGTAATAACTCCGGTGCTGCTCTGGGCAAATTTAAAAAATATCTACATCAACCTCGTTCTATTGGCGACCCTGTGGATGGGGATGATTGGTTTTCTGGATGATTATCTGAAAGTTATTAAAAAATACAAAAAAGGATTGATCGCCCGCTATAAACTGGTTGGTCAGATTACTCTTGGATTAATTATTGGGAGTTATCTCTATTTTGCTCCGGAATTTGAATCCATCCGAGGACTGACCTCAGTACCCTTTTTTAAAAATCTTGAATTGAATCTTAGTTTGTTTTACATCCCCTTTGTGGTTTTTGTAATGACTGCCGGTTCGAATTCGGTCAATCTCACCGATGGTCTGGATGGTCTTGCCGCTGGATTATCTGGCATTGCGGCATTGGCGTTTGCTGTAATTTCTTATGTATCCGGTCGAATAGATTTCAGTGGGTATCTAAATACAATTTATCTGCCTGGCTCCGGTGAACTGGCAGTTTTCTCTTCTGCGCTGGTCGGCGGCATTCTGGGATTTTTATGGTATAACAGCAAACCTGCGCAAGTCTTCATGGGAGATACCGGATCACTGGCTATCGGAACAGCTTTGTGGACCATGGCAATTTTATTAAAAAAAGAGATTCTCTTCGTCCTGATTGGTGGCGTTTTTGTGGCTGAGACTTTGTCCGTTTTAATCCAAATCAGCTATTTCCGATACACCCGGAAAAGGACCGGAACCGGTAAACGGATTTTTCTGATGGCACCCCTTCATCATCATTTCGAAATGAAGGGCTGGGACGAAAGCAAAGTCGTGATCCGCTTCTGGATCGTCGGGATATTTCTGGCACTTTTAAGTTTAAGTAGTTTTAAAATACTATGATCGATTTATCAATTTTACCAGTCAAAGTCTCCGGACAAAAAGTAGCGGTACTCGGTGCCGGACGAAGTGGGATAGCTGCAGCTTTATTACTCGCGCAAAACGGGGCTGATGTACTGTTATCCGATGCAGCTAAAATCGACATTCCCGCTCAAAACCTGAAAAAACTCCAGGAATCTAATATTGTTGTCGAAACAGGTTACCACAGCGATAGAATTCTGGCATCAGACCTGGTCGTAATCAGCCCGGGAATTCCCGGCAATGCAGCCGTTGTCAAAAAAATCGAAACCGCAAAAATTCCAATAGTCAGTGAGATCGAAACCGCATTTTGGTTCATGCCTGAGGCTCAGTTGATCGCAGTTACCGGCTCAAATGGTAAAACGACAACCACTTCCCTGCTCTATGAAATATTTAAGGGCAGCAAATTCAAGACATTTTGCGGCGGTAATATTGGTATACCATTTGCCTCATTAATTGCTGATTCCCTTCAGGATTCAGACAAACCAAAAATGTTTATCCTGGAAATCAGCAGCTTCCAACTGGAACGAATTGTTCACTTCCATCCAAACGTCGCTATCATCCTGAATGTCACCGATGATCATATGGACCGATATAATCACGATATTCGGCTTTATCTGCAAGCCAAGTTGAAAATCTGCCAGAATCAGGATATGAAAGACCTTTATATCTATTTTGATGATGATACTTTATTGAAAAATAATCTTCCCACTCATGTTCAGAAACGCCCGTTCGGATTTTCCAAAAATCCGCAGATGCAATTTAAAACCACCACTGAATCAATCACGAAAAATGGAAGACCGTATATCGACAGAAATGATATTGCTCTTTTGGGTGAACATAATGTTCTGAATATCATGGCGGCGTTAAATACGGCAGACTTTTACAATGTACCAAAACAGCATGTAGTCGAAGTACTCAAGGCATTTAAAGGAATCGAACATCGCCTGGAATTTGTCAGGACTCTCGAGGGTGTCGATTATTACAATGATTCAAAAGCAACCAATGTCGAATCTGTGAAATATGCTCTTAAAAGTTTCAACAGACCGATTGTTATTATTTTAGGAGGTCGGGATAAGGATTCTGATTTTACCTTGTTACTGCCCGAACTGAAAAAGCATGTCAAACGGGCAATTCTGATTGGTGAAGCATCATTAAAAATTGAAAAAGTGATTGACGGAATCATCGATTTTTCAAGGGCTGACTCCTTAGAAAATGCCGTGGCGATCGCCCGAAAATCATCAAAAACGGGTGATATTGTCCTGCTGGCTCCGGCATGTGCCAGTTTCGACATGTTTGATAATTATGAACATCGCGGCAAAGTATTTAAGGAAATTGTGAATTCACTTACGGGAACAAAAGAATGAGGACAAAGTACTACCGATCTATCGACCAGTTATTCTTTGCATTGACAATCTTTCTGATCGGGATTGGTTTTGTGATTCAGTACAGTGCCAGTTCTTCTCTCGCTGCCGCGAAATTCAATGATCCGGGTTATTATATGCGCGGACATTTCATTCGGATTATTATCGGTTTGATGGTTGGATTGTTCTTTTTGAAGGTGAATTATAACCATCTGAAAAATATGGCTTTCTGGTTCGTTATCATCTCAATAATTCTATTAATTGTAACTCTCATTGTTCATTTAAAAAGTGACAGCACTTCAGCAGCCCGATGGCTGTCAATCGGTCCCTTTCGCTTTCAACCATCGGAAGTTGCCAAGTTTTCCATAATTCTTTATCTGGCATCTTTTTATGATCGCCACCAGGATGATATAAATGACCTGAAGCGGGGCTTTCTTCCTCCTGTTGCGATTTTGACCCTTATCGTTATTCTCGTGGTCATCGAACCGGATTTCAGCACTGGCGCCGTGATTGCCGTACTGGCAATTACATTAATGATAATTGGCGGGACAAAATTGATCTACCTGTCGCCTTTTGCCGGTTTGTTTGCCATTTTTTCAATATTTACTATTATTCATTCACCTTATAAACTGAAGAGAATCCTCACATCGATAGGTGGCGGAGATGATCTGCAGGGTGCCGGTTATCAGATTCATCAATCCCTGATTACTCTGGGAAATGGCGGATTCTGGGGAAGCGGGCTGGCTGGTAGTGTCGAGAAGAATCTCTTTCTTCCTGAGCCGCATACCGATTTTGTATTTTCTGTCGCCGGTGAGGAGTTTGGATTTATCGGTACAACATTGCTTCTAATACTTTTCCTGGCACTGTTTCTCCGGGGTTTACAGATTTCTTTCCGTGCACCCAATGTGTTTGGAAACATTCTTGGTATTGGCTTATCTATCAGCATATTTTCCTATGTTCTCGCAAATGTCGGAGTCGCCTGCGGTATCCTGCCGGTCACTGGTCTGCCATTACCTTTCCTGAGTTACGGCGGCTCAACAATGATATACAATATTGCCTCTGTGGGCATTATTCTGAACATATCCAAAGATATGATGGAAAAACAGGAACCTTTGCGTTTGGTGACAGTCCATGGCTAAGGATAAAGATCAAAAACGACACAAGATTCTGGTCACCGGCGGCGGCACCGGCGGTCATCTCTTTCCGGCAATTGCCCTGATAGAAGAGTTAAAAACCCGCTTTAGCGACGATCAAATTGATTTTCTTTTTATTGGAACTGAGCAAGGGCTCGAATCTTCCGTATTGAGCGATCTTGACTATCCTTTCAGAAAAATCTGGATTCGTGGATTCCAAAGAGGATTTTCACGCCGGGATATACTGATGAACCTGCTCTTCCCGCTTCGATTGATTGTCGCCCTGATTCAGTCAGTTTTTATTATTAAGCAATTCCAACCGGACTTTGCAATTGGTACCGGCGGTTATACTTCCGGTCCCCCTCTGCGTGTCGCTGCAATAATGAGAATTCCGATTTTCCTGCATGAGCAGAATGTGTTTCCCGGAAAAACAACCCGAATGTTAAGTCGATACGCAAAATCCATCTATACCTCCTTTGAAGACACCAGGGATTATATCAAAAATATCACCTGGTTTGGAACTCCCCTGCGACGCTCCCTGATCAGTGTTCCAAAAGAACAGGGAATCCAGTACTTTGAATTGCCCTATGGCATTAAAACAGTTCTTATTTTTGGCGGCAGTCAGGGTTCCCGTGCATTGAATGACTTCTGGATCGGACATCTTAATAAATTTATTGAAAATACGAAATGCCAGTTTATCTGGCAAACCGGTCAGGCTGATTATGAAAAAATCAGCAATCTATATGCGGAGAATCCTTATGTCTATGTGACTCCCTTCATTCACGAAATGGGAATTGCCTATTCAGCCGCAGATATCATCATCAGTCGCGCCGGTGCGCTCACACTGGCAGAACTTTGCCTGTACGGCAAACCATCGATTCTTGTCCCGCTCCCGTCCGCTGCCGGAAATCATCAGGAAATCAACGCCCGGATTATGGAAAAAGAGGGGGCATCAATTGTCGTCTTGCAGAAAAACCTGGAATCGGAACTTCTTGAAATCTCGCTGGAATCTCTATTAAATGATAACTCAAAATTAAATGAGATGTCGAAAAATGCCGGAAAACTTGCCCGGCTTGATTCAGCAAAATTGATTATCGATGACATTTTAAAAACCATGGAAGAACATGTTCGGTAATATTAAAAAGATCCATTTTATCGGAATTGGTGGTATTGGTATGAGCGGTGTCGCCGAACTGATGAAGTACTGGCGCTTCCAGGTGACCGGCTCGGATACACACCATTCAGACAACGTGATTAGACTTGAAAAGCTGGGAATTCCTTGCCAAATCGGACATCATGCCGATAATGTCAACAAATCCGATCTTGTCGTCTATTCTTCTGCCGTCGATAACAATAATCCGGAACTTCTCAAAGCCCGGGAGCTCGGTATTCCCATCATCAAACGGGCTGAAATGCTCGGTGAGATTCTCCGTCTCCGACCCAACAGTATCGCCGTTTCCGGCACTCATGGAAAAACCACAACCACCTCGCTGATTGGACATATTTTTTCCGAAGCCGGACGCGATCCTCTGATTATCTCCGGTGGCATCATCAAAGGATTAAATTCGACGGTCCGGATCGGTGCCGGGGATACGATTATTGTTGAAGCCGACGAATATGATTATTCATTTCTAAAACTTTATCCAACTCATATAGTGATCACAACCATCGACAAGGAACATCTTGACATTTATGGCGATCTTCAGACCATCCGGGATTATTTCTGCAAATTCGCCAACCGGATTCCGGTTTATGGAAAAGTCATAGTTAACGGTGATGATATAAATATCCGTAAAATTCTGCCTGGCATTTCGGTACCGGTACAACCCTACTCTATTAAAAATAGGTCTGACTTCCAGGCGGTGAATATATCACTAACTGAAATGTCCGGTCAGTTTGAAGTCATTCAAAACGGGCAGAATATCGGATCAATTAACCTGCCTCTTCCTGGTACCCACAATATTCAGAATGCGCTTGCCGCAATTAAGATCAGCCTGGAATATGGAATTGAATTCGAGACCATTCGTCAGGCATTCAGATCATTTATTGGGGTGGAACGTCGATTTGATGTCGTTTACCAGAGTGATAAACTGGTACTCGTTGACGATTACGCCCACCACCCAAGCGAAATCAGGGCGACCCTGACAGCTGCCAAAAATGGCTGGAAACGTCGGGTAATCGCTATTTTCCAGCCCCATCTGTACAGCCGCACTGAAAAATTGTACAAAGACTTTGCACAGGAGCTGCAGATCGCCGACGAAATCATCATTCTGGATATTTACCCTGCCCGAGAGAAACCAAAACCCGGAGTCACCAGTCAGTTGATCGTTGATATATTAATGGAAAAACATCTCACTAATTTCCACTATGTTAGAGATATCAATAAAGTTCCCGCGTTAATCGAATCAATCATCAAACCCGGCGATATGATTATTACGCTGGGCGCCGGGGATGTGAATAAATTACATAAATCTTTCAGAAAACAGTTTTGTAAAGATGAATTATAATACCAGAAATAGGTCTCAATCAGGGCTTTCATGGAATTTGGGGGGCAACCATAGTCAACGCTGGCTCAGGCATCCGGATTTCCGGATTATTATAAATATGGTGTCAATTGAGAGCCCTGACTGTCCTATTCAAAATGAAAAATTATCAGGTTTCGAATTGCAATGAAATTATCGGAAAAACAGCAGGCAATCCTTAAGAAATCCGGGCAATTTACGCTGAGTGTAATCTTCCTGGCGTTGTTGATACTATTGATATTTGAATCAAATTCATGGTGTAACTATGTCGATATTTTTGATATTGAAAAAATCAATATTCGCGGGAACTCCATTCTTAGCAGCCAGGAAATTATCCAAATTGCGGATATTCAGATTGATACGAATATAAACAAGATCGACCTCCGCGCCATCCAGGCACGCCTCGAAATCAATCCCTATGTCAAAGCTGCAGCAGTCAGCCGGGATTTTCCGAACAGCATCAATATTCTTATCAGTGAACGGAGACCTATCACTTACTTGAATCATACGAATTTGTACTTGCTGGATGCCGAGGGAATTGTCCTGCCGCTGCCGTCACAGGCATTGGGAACAAACTTACCGGTCATCTCCGGATTCGATGATGATTCGCTGGAATATTATCCCGGGTATTATGTGCCCAATTCGACGGTTCGGGAAATCGTGGATATCGTACACTCCACTATGCTGCATACTCCGAAACTCTATTCTGAGATATCCGAAATTCACCACTGGAAAGACGGATCGTGTATTCTCTATACTGCTGAGAGCGGGACTCCCATTTACCTGGGAGATAAGGATTTGTCCGAACAACTGAATATTCTAGCCCATTTTCAAAATAAATTAAATGGCAAACGCGACTTAAGCGATTATCAATACCTTGATCTTCGCTGGAATAAACAAATTGTTGCAAAAGAACGACGTTCATAGGGTAAGAAAATGAAAATACGAAACCGATTATACGCCTGTGTCGATATCGGAAGCAGTGAAACCTGTGCATTGATCGCTGAACGCGACCAGGAAAAAAACATCCCCTTGATTAAGGGCTTTGGAATTGTCGAGACAAAAGGACTTAAAAAAGGCACCGTTGTCAATATCGAAGAACTTAGTCAAACCATCAGCCAGGCTGTCAATGCTGCCGAAACGATGGCAGGCACCAGTATTTCAAGTTGTCATGTCAGTATTAGCGGTGACCATATTCGCAGTATGAATACCCAGGGAATGATTGCTATTTCGAGAGATGTCGGCGAAGCCCGGGAAATTGAAAAAGAGGACATTGATAAAGTCATCGAACATACCCGGGCAATTCCACTGCCTGTCGATCGTCAAATTCTCCATGTTATGCCGCAGGAATTTATTGTCGATGAACAGAGTGGCATTAAAAATCCGGTCAATCTTCTGGCGAGACGGCTCGAGGTCAAAGTTCATATTACCACCTACAGCAATACTGTCGCATCAAATTTGCGACGTTGTTTTAAAAACGCTGATCTTACAGTCGAGAACTTTGTCTTGCAGTCACTGGCATCCTCCATGGGAGTATTGACCGCTTCCGAAAAAGAATCCGGTGCTGTTTTACTCGATATCGGTAGTGGAACCATCGATGTTATTATCTATTCTGATGGGGGCATCCATCACACAGGAGTCGTCAATTTCGGAGCGCAAATGGTCACCAGCGATATCGCTTATCTCCTGCGCATTCCCCATGAAAACGCCGAGAAAATTAAAAAGAATCATGGATACAGCTATACTAAAAATGTTGATAAAGAAGCCTTCTTCAAAATCGAAAGCATTGGCAATCGTCCTGCCCGGGAAATCCCTTTATTGAAACTCGCCCAATATATTGAACCCCGAATGGAGGAGATTCTGCGGGAAGCATTCATGGAAGCCAAGAAGGCGGATGTGCCATTGAATACACTTCAGTCGGTGGTCCTGACCGGTGGCGCCGCCCTGCTGAAAGGATGTGACGAACTGGCTGAATCAATTTTCAATATTCCCACGCGCATTGGATTCCCGATCGCCTACAAAGGTTTTGAGGATGAGCTGAATAATCCCAAATACGCTACGGCAATCGGGACACTCATCTTTGCCATGGAAACACCAACAAAACAAAAAACAATCATTAATGCACCGGGTAGCTTATTATCAAAAACCTGGAAATGGATTAAAAATTTAACAGAAAACGTAATGTAAATAATATGTGGAGGATACTATGTTATTTGAATTTGACGACCTAGCCAATCAACAGGCAAAACTGAAAGTAATCGGTGTTGGTGGTGGTGGTGGAAATGCCATTAATCGCATGATTGAGTCCGGGTTGACCGGTGTGGATTTTATCGCCGTGAATACGGATGCACAGGATTTAGACAACAATCTCGCTCCGACCAAAATTCAGATCGGGAAAGATCTGACCCGCGGTTTGGGTGCCGGGGCTGTGAAAGAGGTTGGAAAAATGGCTATCGAAGCCGATCGTCAATCGGCTGCAAATGCCATCAACGGCGCAGATATGATATTTATTACCGCCGGAATGGGCGGCGGTACCGGCACCGGTGCTTCCCCCTTGATCGCCAAACTCGCCAAGGAACAGGGCTGTTTAACGGTTGGTATTGTCACAAAACCTTTCCATTTTGAAGGTCCGAAAAGGATGCAACGCGCCGATGAAGGTATTTGTGAACTTCGTGATAATGTGGATACTCTCATCACCATTCCAAATCAGCGCCTGCTGAGTATCGTGGACCGTAAAACTTCCATCCGCCAGGCATTTCAGACCGCTGACTCGGTTCTGTACCAGGCGACTAAAGGTATTTCAGACTTAATTAACCGGCACGGTATTATTAACCTGGATTTCGCCGACGTAAAAACTATTATGAAAAATATGGGGGACGCCATCATGGGAACCGGACTGGCAACCGGCGAAGAACGAGCCGTCCTGGCAGCCCAACAGGCAATATCCAGTCCGTTGTTGAATGACATGAATATCCGTGGTGCTAATGGGCTTCTGATCAATATTACCGGTGGTGTGGATCTGAATCTGTTTGAAGTTGATGAAGCCTGTAAAATTATCACCGAAGAAGCCGGGAACGATGCGGATATCATCATCGGTGCCGTTATTGACGAAAATCTGACCGATGAAATAATGATTACCGTGATTGCAACAGGTTTTGGAGGCGAAAGCCCGAGAAGCTCTCAGAAATCCAATTCCGTATTTATTTCGGCAAAAGAAGAACTTTTTGCTGAGGAAATTTCTGCTACAGCCGGGCTGGAAGATTATGAATCCGATCAGGATGTCGAATCATTTCACAATGAACCGACTTTAAAAATATCTTTCGATGAAGATGAACAAAGTCTGGCAGAAAATATCGTGGATATGACCGACAAAAATATTCCGGCTATCCTTCGTAAAATGATGCACAAATAAGCTCTCTCTCCACATCTGATAAAAAAGAGCCCCTGTCACGCAGGGGCTCGCTTCTTTTATTTAAAAATGATATTTATACCGCTTTTTTAACACTTCCATTTTTCAGACAGGAAGTACAAACTTTGACGGTACGAATGGAAGATCCCTGTTCAATCCGAATTTTCTGTAGATTCGGTTCCCAGCGACGACGAGTCTTATTATGAGCATGACTCACGTTATTTCCATAGAGTGGCTTTTTGCCGCAGATTTCACATACTTTTGACATGGTTTCGTACTCCTTAAAAAATCTGTGGAATTTGGTGATTTATCTTTAGAATGTCAATTCTTTTTAAAGCAATTATTTTCAATTCCATGAACAGGGATTTTCTGGTCGTTCACAGTCATCTTCTTTATATTTTATCGATGAAAATTGATAATCTTCAAATTCAGACACCGGTTTTTCTCGCTCCCATGGCGGGATATACCAATTCGGCTTTTCGGCAAATTTGCAAAAAAATGGGCGCCGGAATGGTCTATACGGAATTCGTCAGTTCCGAAGGGATTATCCGGGAATCCGGGAAAACCTTTGAATATTTAAAATTTACCGATTTCGAACGACCTCTGGGAATCCAGCTGTTTGGTCATAATCCGGAATCAATGGCGGAGGCTGCCAAAATCATCGAAGAGCGTTATCAGCCTGATATCATCGATCTCAATTTTGGGTGTTCCGTTCGTAAAGTTGTCAAAAAGAATGCCGGGGCAGCCCTGCTGAAAGATTTACCATTGCTGAAATCGGTTGCCAAAAGCGTCGTCAGCGCAGTGCAAACACCGGTTACCGCTAAAATTCGAATGGGCTGGAATTATCAGTCTATTGTCGCTCTGGAAGTATCCCGAATTCTGGAAGATTCCGGGATAAAAGCTTTGACCGTTCACCCGCGGACGGCTTCGGATGGTTACCGAAATTTTGCCAGATGGGAAGTTATCACTGATATTAAAAAAACTCTCAGCATCCCGATCATCGGAAATGGTGACATTAATACTGCTGAGGACGCTATCCGGATGTTCGCTGAAACCGCTTGCGATGCGGTAATGATTGGCAGAGCCGCCATCGGCAATCCCTGGATATTTGAGCAGGTCAATTCACTCCTGAACGGAAATTCCCTATATCACCGTCCGACATTGGCTGACCGGATTAATATGTGCATCCGGCAAATTGATTTGGAACGGAATTTTGTCGATGATGAGCATGTCAATCGAATTATGAAGAAATACTATCGGTCATATATTCATGGATTTCCCCATGCATCGGATATCAGAAATCAACTGATGCACCTAAAATCACTGGACGAGACTGTTTTATTGTTAAAAAATATGCACAGCCAGTTGAATGAATAGTTATTTACGGATCAAATTATATCAGGATAGAACGATTCCTATATTTCATTTCTGAGTATTCTGCATCTTCTGAAGAGTCGCAAAATCCAAAGCCTTGTTTTGACGTTTGGCATCCAGGACATAATTGACTGTTTTACCGGTGAACACGGCTTTTTTAGTTTGGACATCGGAATCTAACTTGATGGGCTCTATCCGCCAGAAATCAATATTAATTGCATTGATCGTTTCAATATTTGAGGTGTAGGAGCGGTTCAAGGGAATTGACTGATCCAGAAATTCAATTTCATAATTGACCGTAAAGACTCCTTCTGGAACCGGATAGAGTCCCCACTCCCCTGCCTCAATTTGGTGAGTGATGATATTCTTCCCTGACTGAGTTATGATGATTGTCAGAGTCGCGGCTTTGGCTGATCCGGGCTCCGGGTGCTCGGTCGAATATAACTCATTGAAAAAAACGACCAGATGCCCGGTACTGAGTTCGGCATCAGGAGGTGGCAGGTAGGAATATTTCATGCTGCAGGAAAACACCATAAAAATTGTGGAAAGCAAAACGAGTGTTAATTTAATTTTCGAATTCATTTTTATTTCTCCTATCAGATAATTTATAAAGTTGATTGAATTTGCATCAAAGTCATGAGATTAAAAAATTACAGAAGGATCAATTCCTCCTGCTCGGCTCCGGCGACGACAACTTCTCGATCCATGGTAATAAAAACATTGATTTCCGAACGGACTGCCATCTCACCTGGAAGATAGATACCAGGTTCAATCGAAAAGCAGATACCGGGAACCAACTGGCGTTCATCTTTGGTTTCGAGATTATCAATATTTACCCCGTTTCCGTGAACCTCGCAACCAATGGAATGCCCGGTTCGGTGGACAAAATATTTACCATATCCGGCATCGACGACCACTTTCCGACAGACATCATCGACCTCATAACCATAGCAAGGCTCGTTGTAGTGAAATTTTGCCCGGATAAAATCACGGGCAGCATTGCGGGCATCCCGGACTGTATTAAATATTTCCACATATTTTGCCGGCGGATTATCACCGATATATCCGCACCAGGTGATATCATAATAGATACCGGCGGCGGCGTTTTTCTTAGCCCATAGATCAATCAGGAGGGTATCACCGGTTTTGATTGGATATGTGTTCTCCGGGGTCGGCTCAAAATGTGGATCAGCCGGGTGATCGTTGACACCGACTATCGGATGATCCCCATCATCGGTCAGTCCTTCCTCATTAAAACGACTGACGATAAATTGCTGCACTTCATATTCCGTTACCACTTGGTTTGAATGGATTTTATTTTTTATCAATTCAAAAGCCTCATCTTTGATGCGCTGGACTTTCTCACCAGCTTCCAGATGCGCCCGATAGCCAGTCTCATCAATGATCGCTTCAAAAGTCTGAACAAGATCCGCCGAAGATACGATCTCGGCGCCAAATGATCGAATCAGCTCAATCGTACCACCATCAACTACGGAAACATAGGGAATGTTATTATTGGGAGAATATTGCATGGCAATTTTCGGAGTATTCTTCAGAATCTTTTTGATACCTTCGTGCAGCTCCTCCCAAGCCCGATATACAATTTTAGCACCTGGCAGAGAATCCAGTTTACCGGCTTCAACCGCTGACACAAGCCTGACCGGAGTTCCCTTTGCCGGGATCAGATAAAACCAGCGGCGTGTTGTGAATTTTGAGGGATCCAATCCCAATATCCGGTAAGCCATGGCGTCCAGATGATGAAAATCATAGAACAGCCACCCATCTATACCTTTTTCCTGGATTGCCTGCTGAATTCGATTCAAATCCATGTAATTCCTCTCTAAAACAACTTCTTTAAAATACAATCATTTTTCAACGACTTAGTGTATCAACTGCTTCGATCTCATCCCGGATAAACATTCTCTGTTGTACCCGGCGAAAATGCAGGTAATAGAGAATGCAGAGAATGACAAAAAGCAGAAACAGATTGATTTTTGCGGTCTTCCTGGGTTTCAATATTATCCTGTATTTAGCTTCATTTAATCTTAACAGCTGGTTTGAATATGTTTTTTTTTTAAGAGAATTACAATAAAAATATCCGATTAGCTTCCGGGATTTCATTTGACATTCATCCAGCAATTGATAATTTTCATATGCAATTCAATCCAGGGAGAGAAATATGCTTAATTCGTTGACAGTTTTTATTCATAAAACACCCCTGACCATATGGATTTTTATTGGAATCTTTCTGGGTATTTTTTCCGGTGTGTTATTCGGAGAAACAATTGTCCCTGCTGTCACAATCCTTGGTGATTTATTTCTCAGGTTACTAAAAATGATCATTGTGCCCTTGATCTTTACCTCGATTACATCAGGGGTGCTTGGCATCGGTAATTCAAAAAATCTCGGTCGGCTTGGATTAAAGACGATAGCATACTATATCACGTCCAGTCTCATCGCCATTCTGACCGGTCTTCTGCTTGTCAATACAATCCGACCGGGTGTCGGCAGTGACCTGTACTTATCGACTACTGTAGATACCAGTGATCTGACGGCTGGCAGTCTCAGTGATTTGTTATATCGCATCATTCCCGTCAATCCACTGGCATCGATGGCAAACAGTGAAATTCTGCCTGTGATCTTTTTCTGTATCATTCTGGGAATCTTTATTTCACAATTATCGGATAATTACCGAAGATTGCTCACAGATATTTTCAGTGCCGGTTTCGAAGTAATGATGAAAATCACGCACTTCATTATCCTGTTTGCCCCGATTGGGGTATTCGGTCTGGTTGCTAAGATTACCGCAACGACCGGGCTTGAGGTGTTTCGGTCTTTAGGGCTTTATTTTATCACCGTACTGATTGGCTTACTGTGGCATTATTCAGTCAATCTGCCACTCATGGTAATTCTGCTTTCCCATGAAAATCCCTTCAGGCATCTAAAAAATATGAGCGCGGCGCTGTTAACCGCCTTCACGACATCTTCCAGTTCTGCCACACTGCCCCTCACATTGGATTGTGCTGAAAAAAATGCCGGCATTTCCAACAAAATATCCAGTTTTGTCCTCCCGCTCGGTGCAACCGTAAACATGGACGGCACCGCGCTTTACGAATGCGTAGCGGCGATGTTCATTGCCCAGATTTACGGGATTGAATTGAGTTTCACTGCCCAGTTTACTGTCGTAATAACGGCGCTACTGGCATCGATTGGCGCTGCCGGAATTCCAATGGCGGGACTGGTCATGATGACCATCGTTTTAAAAGCTGTCGGGCTCCCGCTGGAAGGTATCGGGCTGATCCTGGCTGTCGATCGAATCCTGGATATGATCAGAACCTCGACGAATGTCTGGAGCGACAGTTGTGGGACATTAATTATTGCTAAATCAGAAAATGAATTAAAAAAGGGGTAACTTTCCAACGATTCGACATATTATTAATTGACATTATTCATATTTTCCATTAAAATGTTAACGTCCATGGATAATCAAACATAAAAGGAGGGGTCATGAAAACATGGGTTCTTGTTGCATTATTAGCAGGTGTTGTTGCTCTGCTACTTGGCATCATTACACAATTAGCAGGAGGTGCTATTATCATTTCAGCCGCCGCATGGAATGGATTAGCTCAGACGCTTTTACTGCTGGCTATCGCTCTTGGAATTTTTGATAATCTGAACAAATAGCGGCGCTTCTCTACGGATTTCGACGGGCAGATAATTTCCATTATCTGCTCGTTTTTTATTTAATCTGGATCCAGACCCGCCGCGTCCGTGGACCATCAAACTCACAAAAGTAAATCCCCTGCCAGGTGCCCAGCCGCGGAGAACCACCCGAAATAATTATCTGGATACTGTTTCCAATCAAAGAAGATTTAATATGGGCATCGGAATTCCCTTCCATATGCCGATAATTTTCATGCGCCGGAATCAAATTCTGCAATTTTTTTTGAATATCAAAAACAACATCCGGATCAGCATTCTCGTTGATAGTAATGCCTGCAGTTGTATGGGGACAGTAAACCGTACAAATCCCCTCTTGTGTACCACTTTTACTGACGGCGCTTCTAATCTGCGAAGTAATATCGACCATTTCTATTCGCGAACTGGTTCTTACAGATATTTCTTCCATTCTTCCTCTGGAAATACTCACATTATTTAACAATGTAAAAAATGGAGTGCCACATTTTTACACTTCCGATTCTCTTACATTTTTTTTGTTGAACAGGTAAGTCGGATATTTTACCGGAATTTTCCAGTTACCTTTATTACTGAACCGGAACCGTATCAGCAGGAGCAGCTTCCATTAATTCCATTGTATCAGCTGGGGCGACTTCCAGTTGCTCTGCTGGAACTTGTTCCTCAACCTTCGTTTCCACTTTCGCCTCTTTGGCTGTCTTCTGACAATTTACTCCAAAAACAAGCAAGCCCAGTACTACGAAAACCATCAAAAACTTTTTCATCCCACAACCCTCCGTTAATGTTAATGATTGTTTCTTTTTTATTTCACCTAGGGGAATATATAACATTTTATCATAAAATTCTTAATTATTTTTCCATAATCTTTCTAACAGGTATAAATAATTAAAACAGTAAAATCTATGTTTTACGTTCTTTCTTTCGCGCCGATGGAAATAAGACATTATTTAATATTAATCGGTAACCCGGCGAATTTTTATGTAATTCAAGTTTAGTCGGCGGATCACCAACATAATGACGGTAATCCTCCGGATCGTGTCCGCCTAAAAAGGTGAAGGTTCCCTGTCCAAAATTTCCATGAATATATTTCACCTGCTCACCGTTCTCGACTTCTCCCATCACTACTACAGACTTCTTGATTTTATCCCTTTTAAAACCGGTTGTCTGACCCATAAATCCCTTGATAACGCCTACGTGATTCTGGGTAAGCATTGTCGGTACGGGATCGTACTTGGCTGAAAATTCAAACAATGTAAAATAATCCGCCTCAGCACCCGGACTGATCGCCTGAAAACTGGGTGGAAAATCAATATCGGAATATTCATAAATCATTGGATCAGTATAAAGTGAAAATTTCTCAAATGCCAATGTCTTTGTAAAATCCAGGTGCTCCTGAGCATGTGGATCAACCGGATCACCATCAAAGACAGACGCCGCAATATCGACACCTTCAGCCGCCAGAGCGATATCCAGGGCATCGGTCGCCGAACACATTGCAAACAGAAAGCCGCCCTGTCCGATAAATCCCTTGATTTTCCGGGCAACGGCTTTCTTCTCCTCCGAAACAGTTTTAAAACCCAGCCGAGTTGCCATGGCTTCGTATTCCTGCTGTTGTTCAATGTACCAGGATTGGTTTCGATAATTTGCATAAAACTTCCCGTATTGCCCGGTAAAATCCTCATGATGCAGGTGCAGCCAATCGTAATCGTTCAACTTATTATTCAGTACTTCCTCGTCCCAGACGATATCATAATCAATCTCTCCATAAGTCAGGGCAAGCGTAACCGCATCATCCCAGGGCTGTTTGTTCGGAGGTGAATAAACCGCGATTTTCGCGGCTTTTTCCAGCAAAACAACATCCATATTATTTTCATCAATGACTGAATAAATATCGAGATTTTGAGCGGAACTCAGTTCCTCAAAATGAACACCCCTCAGGCGCAGTTCTTTGATAATCCCTGAATGGCTATCCATCATGAAAGAGCCGCCCCGATAATTTAATAACCACTCAACCGTAATCTCTTGTTTTAGCACCCAATATACAATCCCGTAAGATTTCAGGTGATCGGTTTGGGTCAGATCCATGGGAATCAGCAATTTTTGAGCAAATGACAAGTTGCCATACAAAATAATTGACAGAATCAATAAGACAAAATATTTAAAAAGATTTTTCATAACAGGAGTAAATTCCTGGTTATAATTCCTGTAGTTTTAGTGTTGAACTCCGGATTGCCCGTAGTCGTTTTCGGATATCATCGGTCAGAAACGAGTCTGGATACTGTTCAAGAATAATTTCGTACCATTTCGCTGCATATTCCGGATCATTATCCCGTATCTGAGCCAATTCTGCCATCATAAAAAGGGCATCATCCGCCAGTGGATTTTGATGATCAAGAATAGAATTAAGAGTACTCTCTGCCAGCTCTTTCTCCCTGAAAAATAGTTCCAACTGCAGCAGCCGGAATTTCGCAGCTGCTGCGATTTCCTGATCAGGGTAATTTTTCAACAGGAATGACAACACTTCACGCGCTTCGGACAGTTTATTTTGACGAATGAGCAGTTCCCCTTTAATAAAATCCCTGAAAGCGGCAATATCCTCACCGGATTTACTTCCTGCAAACGCTTCTATAAAATTACTGAATTCCACGACATCGTTAAAATAGGGATCGGTGATTCCAAGCATTCCCATTAAAGATTTTCCCTGCACCAAAACCGAATCGATTTCACCCAAATAAAAAAGCGCTAATAATCTTCGGACAGCCAGCTCCTTTTCAATGGCAGATCCCTCAGATTTATTCATGAAATTCTCTGCATAATCAATTGCCCGATTCAGTTCGCCCCTAGCAATCATAAGATCTGTCAGCCTGATGATACAGCGATCCCGGATTTTCGCTGTAGCGCCGGTTTCCATTGCATCGCTGTAGAGTTTTGCAGCGCCATCAATATCCTGCAAAACCCGATATCGCAGTTCACCCAGACGATAAAGGGCTTCCGCAGTATAGGTGGATTTTGGCAATGACACAATCACCGAATCATAAATCGAAAATGCCTGACGGATAAAATGATCTTCCGCATTGATACCAAAAATATAGTCCGGGATAAAAAAGAAATTATCCCGATAGAAATAATCAAACGGGGACAATTCACCACCCGCTAACATCTCTTTCTCAAACGCGTCGGCTAATCCCAGCAGGGCTTTCGGAGTAATCGCTCTGAATTGCGGAGTTTCAATAATTTTTGTATATATCTCCTCGGTCATTCTGAATTTTCCAATAACCAGCAGGTCATGAGCAAATTCCAGAATCGCATTCCCTTTATAATTATCCAATTCCTCGATAATAAATACTTCATTCAGCGCTTCCTGGTAGCTGCCGAATCGAAAATGCCAATCCGAGCGTAATTTATGCAAATCCCGTGACTCCCGCTGGGTTTTCAATTCCAACAAAACCATTGAATCGATATCGGCAAACAGGCTGCTGTCGTTTGGAAATCGTAAAATCTGAGAACTGATATAAGGGTAATTACGATAATTTTGCCTCCCGTACAGCAGGTACTCACTGGCGCTTTGAATATATTGTCCCCGTTGCCATGCAAAATTTGCCAGTTCGATCGCAAAGAGATCTTCCTTGTGGTGATATTTTCTTGCTGTCCGGATAATATTCTCAGCGAGGTCATATCGGTGCAGCGATATCAGGCTGTTAAAAAGTGTCAGAGTAAAGGAATTCGAATAGTTCTTCGCTTTCCAATTATTTTCCCAATGTTGAATTGCCTGAGCCGTGTCCCCCCTGCTAAAAAAAAGTTTCCCCTGATCGATAATTGCCTGATCATTCCCGGGATTGTATTTTAAAAACTGCTCAATAATCCTTTCAAGTTCTGCATATTGTTTTAACCTGAATAGATGAGAACTGTAGCGCAAATAATAGTTCACCTGTCCCGGATCCTGATTAACCAGTTCCCGATAAATTACCAACGCCCTGTCAATTTGTCCCTGTTGTTCATATTGCTGTGCCAGGCGATATTTCATCTCCATCTCACGCTTTTGAACATCCACCGATTTCCAGGTTTGTTGCGCTGGCAGTAAGCCTGTGCCTGATAGAACAATAAATATTCCTATAACAAGTGTCTTTAATTTCACTATCTATTTCTTCTCTGCATTTTCTTTTGATAACAATTCAAAATATTGCCGGATGATATTTTCAGTTTCTTTAGTATAGCCCTCTTTCAAGGCTTTTTCAAGATTTTCCTGAAGGAGAGACTGCCTTGCTCCCAGGTCTGAGGGTAACTGACCGGGAGACTCCCGTAGTATATCCTGTCCCGATTTGCTCTTGCGTTCTTTTTTGTAATCCTGAGTTCGCATCGATTTCTGAGCATCCAGCAATCGGGTTAAAATACGTTGCTGGCGTTCCAGTGTTTGTCGTAAAATCCGGTTTTGTTGCAGGTCACTGATTACCTCTTCCATATCTTTGGCAACGCCACTCAGGTCGCCGGTCTGCTCGCCACTTTCTTGGATCTCTTCCTGGAGTTGTTCCAGAGACTTCCGCATTTGCTGTTGGCGGGCTGCCAGACGTCGCAGAGCTGCCTGCTGTCCACTTTCACCAATCCCAAACAATTGCGTATCTTCATTGATTCCCTGCTGCTGACCAGCCATTTTCTGCAACTGTTCCAAATAACTTTCAAATCCCGAGGCTGATCCACTCTGTTGCAGCTGATTCATTGAATTTATCAGGTCAAGGGCTGATCGATTCAGTGCCGCTGTTGCATTTTTTGCCGATTTTGCTGCGACAACCGGATTGCGCTCCTCCATCTGCTGAATGGCACTATTCATCGCCGAGGATGCCTGTCCCAAGCTTTTCCCGATGCTGGATGAAAGCCCGAAGGTTTTATTCGACAGTTCAATAATTTCCCCGATAACCTTCCCTAAATTTTGCTTAAGCTGCTGTTGTTGAACGGCAGCTTCCATCAAATTATCACTCTGCCGGGGAGTCTGTCCGATCACCTCACTCAGCCGTTCCTGATTCTGTGATACCCGCATGGTTTTTGAAATAATGTCACGAAAATCGTTCATTATCTCATTCATCTGGTTCGCATTGAAATCCGATTGGAACTGTTGCATTTCCTGGAGAAATTCCTGTAATTGTTTTTGAGCAGAATCGGAGTGATTTTGTGCCTGCTCCATTTTTCCACTTTTTAAAGAACTTTGGACCTGTTTATAATCAGTCATCAAATCGGACTTTTGAAACTTGTCAGTCATTTCTCTCAACTGTTCAGAGGGCATCAAGGGAAAATTCTTCATATCTTCACTTGTCCGTTCCATGACATCGAAAGTAGTTTTTGTGTCTCTTTCAATGGCTTTCTCGGTATTTGCCTGCTGTTCCAGTTTCGCCATCTCCGATTTCGATGTCTGATCAATTTCCTGATTCAGATTTTCCTGGCGCTGGACAATATCCTCCAGACGACGGACTATTTCATCCACTGATTGTTCGATTTTCACCCTTTCTAATAATTGCAGCATGCGGTCAATTTCCCTGGAAAATTCTTCTCGGCTGGTTTTGAACTGGGACAGTGCCTTCCGAATTTCTTCATTATCCATTTTCTCGAGGGCTTTCTGCAGTTTCTCCATGGCTTCACGAAGTTCCGGAGTCATGACCTCCTGGAATGTCTTCTGCAGCTGACTGTATTTATCAAGCGTTTCTTCATCAAACAGATCATTTTCACGGCTCTTTTGAATCATGGCATCGATCTGATCCGCCATCTTAGAAAGTTTTTCACCCGCTTCTTTGGTTTTCTCAATCTCCTTCGCTAACTGATTTTTCTGTTCCCAATTGACCTGCGGTTCTTTCAACAGCTCCAGCGAGATTTCTTCCAGAACATCTTTGGCGCTTTCCAGAAAATCACGAATCTCCTCGCCCTCTTCCATGACGTCATCCTGCTGTTCATAAAATTCGGAGAACAGATCATTTAACGAAGGAAACCGGGCTTTCCGAATTCGCGAGGATGCGGACTTAGGTCCATTGATTTCATCATTATCATAAATGATTGTCCAGAATTCTATGAAATCTTCCGGGGAAAGATTCAAGTCACCCACCGACCAGTTTTTATACAATTCCTGGGCAGTTAATTGCTTATTATTAATTGGAAATTCGACGCTCCGTTCGATTGCTTCCTCCGAAGCATAACGTTTCAATACCCTGTAACGAATATCCGCTCTTGAAAATCCGAAATCATCACTGATCCGGATACCCAATGGAATCTCCATTGCTTCTGTTAATTCAATATCCGCATCCGGTGAAATCAACTGACAAACTGGATACGAATCCGGTACAATGCGGAGTTTATATTTCATCGGATCGATATTGGAAACATCATTTTCATCCAGCACAACCAGGATGAATTCGTCCGCTTCTTGAGCTTTGAACTGCCCCTGTGCGGACTTCCCGGAGACAATCAAAGAAATTTCACTCCCCGAATCAAAGCGTATCTGAGCATCGGTAAGGATTTTATTTGCAGTAATTGTCAATTGTAAGTCACTGCCGGGATAGACCAGCAGCTCCGGATTATTCGATTCCTGTGACACGGTTCCCAAACCGGTATAAGCAGGAGCACTAATTCTGGTTTTAACCTTCAGAATTTGCGGTCGGTCTGTGACAAAAATCGTGTCAGTGCCACTGCTAATTTTCTTCCAGGGTTTGAAAATCGATCGATTTTCGACAAATGCTTCATAGAGAACCGTGCTGCGAATTGCTCCCAGATCAATACCAACTACATTGGAATCACAGACTGGCACTGA
>CAZSDW010000027.1:0-5673 GCA_964605705.1 uncultured bacterium | reverse complement strand
AAACATTCACAACATAATCGGGAAATATGGAGCGAAACCGGATGGTTTCCGGTATATCGCCACGGCACAAAATTTTCACGGTTACCGAGTCTCCACCGAATACACCAAACGAACCATTGAGTGAACTAATTGAAAACGGAAGTGGGACTTCATATGTCTGTCGGGGATGAGTCAATCGCACAAAGCTATTCAAGTAAAAATCGTTCCAGATTCCAACGAAAATCAGTAATACCGCGACGACCGAGACACACTGGATCATTGAGTTTCTGAATTTTTTCCAGGGAATGATTTTTTCAAAATCGTACTGTTCAGATTCCTTTGAAAATGATTTTACGGAATGCTCTGCCAGCTCGGTCGAATAACCGGAATGCCGGTGCTGTGCCATTTCAAGCAGCTGGAGAACATTCAACATTCGGTCTGCAATTTTAGGAAATGCCTGTCCAATTCTAATAGCCAGGCGCTCATCCGAGTATGAGACCATTCGGTTCCGGCGGATCAGCAGTGCAAGGATCAGCGGTGTTATAATAAATAACGAAGTAAAAGCAATCGAAAACCGGAAAATATTCTGTCGGATTGAAACGCCGAAATATCGAAAACCCTCAATCGTACTGAGAATTAAGATAATCGCCAGTACAAGCATCACTGCCCTGACCAGACCGTTCAGAAAAACAAAGCGGCTCCATTTCCGCCGTAGTTCGTCCAGTTTATTCTTCAGGGAACTGATTAGTGTATCGGTATTGCTCATTGGCTCAATGAATAGATGATGATATTCGTGCCCATTTCCAGGGCTACCCGATGTTTCTCTTCGGGATCGTTATGGACATTCGGGTCTTCCCAGCCATCTCCCAGGTCGCACTCATAGCTGTAGAATAGCACCAGGCGATCTTCATAAAATATACCAAGTCCCTGAGCCGGCTTATTATCATGTTCGTGAATTTTAGGTAAGCCATTGGGAAAATCATAATAACAGTGAAATAGCGGATGATCTATCGGATACTCATCCTTTTGATTTTCGGTTTTCTAGCGATGAATTTCTCTTCGAAATGAGGCATCCATCCCATAATTGTCATCGGCGTGCAGGAATCCACCGGCCTGTAAATATTGCCTGAGTCGCAGAATCTCTTCTTCGGAAAAGCGGATATTCCCATGTCCCGTCAGATACAGGTAAGGAAAAGAAAACAACTCCTTATCCATTACTGATACCCGGTGTTCATTCAGGTCAACCGCCACCGGAGCATTATCGGAAACAAACTGCAGCAGATTCGGCAGTGAACTCGGATCACTGTACCAGTCGCCGCCGCCATCATATTTCAGACGGGCAATGCTGAATTTTCCAAAGTCCTGAGAAGCCAGAAAGCGACTGTGCCATCCGATCAGAAAACATATGACCACAATCATTAATCGGGAATATTTTTTCGCTCTCAGTAGATTCATGAATATTTTAACAAAATATTATTAGCATTGTTTCAATATCGAAATTCAAAGAAATTTACGTTAAAAGGCATACTAATTTACGATCTTTCGGGTAAATTTTGCTTACTTTTCACAAGGATACTATTTATTTTTACATAATGAAAATTCGCACAGCCATATTCTGGATATTCATCAGTGTTCATTCCATTGCATCGGCTCAGTCAATTGTATATAAAATTGCTGATTTTTTACGGAATCCGATCGAATATCGTTATCCGTTTTCATTTTCGCCGTTTGAAATTAAAGCCGGCTCGGAAATTCTGCACATGAACGCAATCGGTACAGATTCAACAGAGATGGCGCTGCTGGGATACGACACGACCAAGACCTACTTTTTCGGATATGATGCAATCTTTACCAATCGTTATATGCACAGCGTCGAGCTGGAGCTGGCAAAAATTAATCTGGTTGCGCTATTAATCCCGCAAAATATGCTCGATTTTCAGACCGGTGTTGGATTCAGATATTCCACCTCATCACAGAAAAAAGAGTTACCCGAAATCTGGAAACAGAATACCGCAGAATCCGATGATCAGCTTTATTTTGCCCCTCAGTTGATGGATTGGCACATCAGCCAGTCTATTTTATTCCAATGGTCACAACGCTTCTACAATTATATTCAGTGGAATTGGGGAAAATCCAGTGCCTCGCTTTATAAGACTTACGAAGGTGATCGTTTTCTCAAACAGAAAGGCAATACACATTCGGTTGCAGTCGGTTTCAAGCGGCTTTCCCGGATTGACTCAAATTACAAAGACGGCTACGGAATCGAAATCCGCTATACAACGGCAAAGTTTAATGATTTTCCGGACGTAGATGACCTCACTCCGATTCGGACCATGGATTTCAGCAGCCTCGGCATTTACTTTACCTTCAACATGATAAACGGTGGCAGTCCGACCCAGGCTGATGCAGCCAAAGTTCAATATAAAAGAAAAGATTATATCGCCGCAAAAGCCGGCTTCGAGGAATTTATTGCATCGAATCCATCTCATCCCCGCTTGTTCAAAGCCCGGATGATGGTGGACAGATGTGACTATCTGATGGCTTTTCAGCAGGTCGATCTCGCAAAACAGGCATTAAAAAAAGGTAATCGCAATCAAGCCTCTTTGTATCTGAACAAAGCTGCCGCCATTGGTAATCCATCTGTAGCCGGTGACCTTGACAGCTGTTTTCAGGTAATCCGAAGTTGGTGGCAAAATTACCTGGATTCTTTGCTGATTAACAATAAAATTGAAGATGGAATCGAATTCCTGAACAGAACAAAGACATTAAAATTTCCCAACTCGGATAATCTAAAGAACCAGTACTGGAGTGAAATCTATTTTCATCGCGGGGTGGTATTCACGAACTATGGCGCCTGGGAAAAAGCCATTCAGTTTTTTGATCTTGCCGTGGGAAAATACCCGCCGATCAAAGAACGAGTGACACCCTATCTTTCAAAAGTAGCCTATGGTTATATCAACGATTTTAACCTTTCAATAGATCACCAGAGTATTGAACTGGCACTGGAATCCCTGCGATCAGCTACCGAGATGCAACCGGAAATTGGATCCGTCACTGAGCCTTATATTCAGACGCTGGAAGATGGCATTCAATATCTCAAAAGACAGGCAGGAATTGACCGCCTGAAATACCTCGTGGAGGAATCCCGCCGAATCCCGGAAGATTCGCAACTGACGCCACTGATTGGAAAAACAGCGGCAATTATCGAATCCGAACTGGGTTCACCTTATTATAAAAAATCATTGGAAACCAATAAAAACAACGTTTATGAATTATGGATTTATAAAACAACCGGCGATTCCGGTGATGTTTATTTTTATTTTAACAACAACATTCTTGCAAAAATCGAGAATCCGCGATAACTGATAACGCTAAACTGATTGGAATTTAATGAAAACTTTTTATACCGATGGTGCGTGTTCCGGAAATCCGGGTCCCGGCGGCTGGGCAGTCATCCTGGTCGAAAATAAAAAAACGATAAAAAAATGGGGTGGCTTCGACAAAACGACGACCAATAACCGGATGGAAATGACCGCTGTCATCGAAGCCCTGAAAAATTTGAAACCTGCTGAAGCCGCCACACTTTATACGGACAGTGAGTACGTTCGTAAAGGCATTACCGAATGGATGTCGAACTGGAAATCAAAAAACTGGAAAACCGCCAGTAAAAAACCGGTCAAAAACCGTGATCTCTGGGAATTGCTTGATTCGTTAAATCATCCGGAAATCCGGTGGCATTATGTCGCCGGTCATTCAGGTAACTATTATAACGAAGAATGCGATAAAATTGCACGGCAGTTTATTAAAACCGGAGTTCCTTGGGCTGTTATCGAATAATGCATGCTGTTTGCCAAAGGTCACAAATCAGCGACAACTTTCAGCAACCGGTGGTATCTAAATTTTAAGTATATAGATTTTTTAAAGGATTGAAATGAAATTTATAAGAATACATTTTTTAATGGCTGCACTGCTTAGCGCCGCAAATATAAACCTTTTTGCTGATCATCCACTTCCTGCCGAAGATTATAAGATTGTCGTTTCATGGTCGAGTTTTGGATCAGAACTGGAAGCCGCTCTGGTGGTACCTGATCTCCAAAAAGGGGTTGGTTTTACACTGAATGGAAGCGTTCCGGGTGAATCACCCAACGGCTATGTTATCGCCAGTGGTGACGTATCAACCAGTCCTGAAATCAGTAAAGAAATTTTTATCATCAAGCGGTTTACTCCCGGTATTTATCAAATCTGGGTCAAAAATAAATTCATCGAAGAAGGATTCGGGGCTGATGATTTTTTCGGCACTGAAGAAAACGTCTTTGCTGATTCAAAAGCCCAGGTTGACTTTTATGATAATGACCGGCTGATTAAATCGATTCAGATTAAATCCGACATTACAGGCATGGTCTGGTTGCCGGCAGAAATTGACGGCTCCGATAAAAAAATCACTGAGGTCAACGAAGCCTATGCACGATTGCGAGCGATATACGGAAAAGTGATTGATGCAGTCACCGGCGATCCGCTGAACGAAACACTGGTCATCGTCAAAGACCGGGATACAAAGGAAACAGTCACCCGCGCGATTTCCGATAGCAGTGGAAAATTTATCATACCCGTGGACCATGGACGCTATGTGGTCTTCACTGGTAAAAAACAGTATATTTCCGATAAATTCTGGGTGGATGTCATGGGTGATTTTCCGCAATCTGTTCATGCAGTTCTGACGAAAATCATTCCATCCCAGGACTATCGAATTATTCTGACCTGGGATCGTTATCCCATCGATGTGGATGCTCACTTACGAGGACCACATCCGGGAAAAGAAGATTTTCATATTTACTGGAATCGCAGGACACAGGTTAAGGGTAAAAAGTATCTTGATCGCGATGACACCGCTTCTTTCGGTCCTGAGACAATTACTATCTATGGACTTGATCCCGGCACCTATCAATACACTGTCCACAATTACAGTGGCAGGAATGAGACCAGCGGAGATGCTCTGTCCCGCGGGAATATTGTTGTCAAAATATATAACGGAGATCATTTACTTAAAATGTATCAAATGCCAGCAGGTACCGAAGGTAATTACTGGCGGGTATTTGAAATTGACGGTGAATCCGGTGAAATTACTGATGTGAATCAAACCGGTTTCGAAAGTGATCCCGAAGCTTTCTAATCCTCAGTTCACTGTCACAAACCTGGCGACAATTGTTTTAATACCACAACTGCGAAAATGGATGCGCAGTTTGGCTCTCTCCCCAAATCCGTTGACATCCAACACTTTTCCAACGCCAAAGATTTTATGAGAAACCATCGAGCCGGGAAGTGCCGCTTTCCCGGAACCATCAATCGGTGTCCCCTGATAAAACTCATCTGTCGATTTTCTGGAAATCCTGCCCGATCGGGAGGCTCTGACGATACCTTCGCGCATGGTACAGACTTCAATTAATTCCGGGGGTAATTCACTTAAAAAGATTGATTCCGGAAGGTACTGGATTTCTCCTGCCCGATTGCGACGCTGAGCCGATGATAAAAAGACCTTCTCCATTGCCCGCGTTATACCAACATAAAAAAGACGCCGCTCTTCTTCGACTGCTTTTTCGCTGTTATCGCGATCTAAGGGAAACAAACCCTGGTTCAAGCCGCAGATAAATACAACCGGAAATTCCAGTCCCTTTGCGGAATGCAGGGTCATCAGGG
>CAZSDW010000026.1:17732-48748 GCA_964605705.1 uncultured bacterium | reverse complement strand
CCGAAAGAGTCAACTGTCAAGATCATCATCTACGATCTGAAAGGTCAGAAAGTCCGGACATTGATCAATACCCGACAGGATGCCGGTTACCAGACAGTGAACTGGAATGCTACCGATGATTTCGGTCGTCAGGTCAGCTCCGGTTTTTACTTTTTTGTCATGGACGCCGACAATTTCCACAAAACAAAGAAAATGATCTTACTCAAGTAAGCGCTATTCCAAAATCATAGAAAAGGCTGTCTTCGGGCAGCCTTTTTTATAATAGTCTGAAACCACAATATTTTTTATCTTATACCAAAGATACGCTGGAGAAAGTAAATGCCAGATACAATTCAGATAAAAGTCCGCGGCTATCATTTGGACCTCTACGGACATGTCAATAACACCCGCTATCTGGAATTTCTGGAAGAAGCCCGCTGGACGATCAAGGAGAAGTATTTCAATTTTCCTCAATCTCATGACGACGGACGGGGCTTTGTGGTCGTCAATACCAATATCAGTTATCACCATCCTGCCTGTCTTGGCGATACTCTTAAGATTCGCACTTCTGTGAAAACCATCGGCAGTAAGAGCGCGACCTTCCTGCATGAAATTTATAAAGACGACATCCTGATTACCCATGCCGATGTCACATTTGTCATCATTGATCTGAAAACCGGCAAAGCAGTCCGGATTGAGGGTGAATGGCGAAGACAGCTGGAGGCTTTGCAGGAAGTCTAGAGCCCCGGACGAATCAGAATTTAATCACTAATTACATGCCGTTTTTAGTCTGAATAAGTTTCCTTATCGACGTAATTAAAACACCGACTGATAACACAATTATCACAAGATTGACAATCGTCAGCAGGACATTCTGTTTCGCTGCAAACATAAATTGGTTATTGACTGCAGCCCATAATGTCAGGATACTCATGAAAAGGGCAGGGATTCCAGCAAACAGCCAGTATCTGTTCTGCTTCTTTTTCAGATATACTGTGATAATAGATAGTGCCAACGCGGCTAATATTTGATTCACGGCACCAAACAGAGGCCAAAGGATCAATGCTCCTTTCCCATCAGTACCTGTCGAAAATGCCAGCAGAGCTGCCGTAATGACGACTACAGCTGATAGAAAGTATCTGTTTTTGAACTTACTCGACCAGCTTTCAGGAATAATTTCGTGAATAAAATAGCGCTGTAAACGGGTCGAAGTATCCAGGCTGGTCCCGGCAAACGAAGCCACAAACACTCCCATAATAATCAAAGCTATCTCGCGCGGGATTCCTAATGAAGTAATCATATTGGACGATCCGATCACAAATGCCTGGACTTTCGAGCCCAATCCCTGGGCGGCTTCCCATGACGCATAGTGTTCATTCCAGGCAGCCAAACCGGTCAGCAGTTCACCATTTTTGGTAGTATATGCAATCCCGATCCCGGCAACTGTAGCGATAATTACAAACAACGAAAGAGCGCTTTCAGTCAGCATGCTACCGTAGCCGATTAATAAAGAATCTTTCTCATTCGAAATCTGTTTCGATGATGTTCCGGATGAAACCAGTGAGTGAAATCCTGATACCGCTCCACAGGCAACAACGATAAAAATAAAGGGAAAAAATGAAGGTGATCCCTCAGGACGTATCACAATAGCCGGTGCAATAATGCTAAAATCCGGAAACCGGATAGCAGTAGCAATGATACCAGCAAACAACAATGCCATTGCGATAAACAGCTGGTGTGAGTTGATATAATCCCGGGGTTGCAACAAGGTTTTCATCGGCAGAACCGAGGCAATAAATGCATAAATCAACAGAATCGCCGTCCAACTGCCAGTTGGTTGGATACCGGCAATAACCGGTATCCGGATGGGAATGTAGGTTCCTAAAACAACGGTTATGTACATCAATGTGACACCAATGATACTCCATTTCATTAGACTGGCATTTTTTTGATTGACTTTATAACCAATCCAGATAGCGATCGGAATCTCCAGCCAAATAGGAATTACTGAACCCGGAAACATATCGAAAATAATCGCGATGATCATCCCCAAAATCGATATAAACAGCCACAACAGCAGAAAAGCAATTACAAAAATTGAATACTTCGTCAGTTTATTGATGTATTTACCCGAAAAATTAGCAATGGTTTTCCCATCGTTGCGCATAGAAATTACCAGAGTGCCAAAATCATGCAGCCCGCCAATCAGGATACTGCCCAGAAATACCCAGAGCAGAGCCGGCAGCCATCCCCAGATGACCGCAATCGCCGGTCCAACAATCGGTCCTGTACCGGCAATCGAAGCAAAATGATGTCCAAATAATATTCCTTTCCGGGTCGGCTGATAATCGACACCATCATTCAGCACGACAGACGGAACCGGATTTTCTGCGTTTAATTGAAATATTCTTTTGGCAATAAACCTGCCATAAAACCGATACATCAAAATATATCCGGCAAAAGTGGCAAACATCAATAATATTGGTTTCATATCGGTTGGTTCCCTCAGCTAATCTTCCAAAGGTTTAAAAACTTCCGACAGGATTAGCAAAACAAACTCAGTTCTGCAATTGCGAATCACTATCAGGAAATCCTGTTGGTTCAGATTGTCCATATCCACTCATCATTTATGCGATTTGAAAATAATACCGGTAAAAATTCAATGCAATAAATTTTCGAAGCAATCGGAAGTCAAAGTCAGTCATCTACTTATTTCCATTGCACATTGTTCTTATTTTATTACTTTAACAGAGTCAGACAAAAACTTGGATTGTTGCCGAAAAGGAACTATCGATGACTCCAATTATAAAAAAAACCGAGTTGATTTCACTGGTCATCTTCGGGGCATCCGGCGATCTTACCCATCGGAAATTGATCCCGGCGCTCTTCAACCTGTACCAAAAGCAAAAACTGCCCGGTACTTTTCAGATCATCGGATTTGCCCGGCGAGAGTGGAATGATAATCTCTTTCGGAAAGGTCTTAAGGAAGGAATTAAAAATTTTGCACCGGAATCGTTTAATAAAGAGAAATGGAAATCCTTCAGCGATTCGATTCATTATTTTCGGGGAAATCTGGATGAAAGAGATGACTTCGCAAAACTCTCCGCTTATTTGAACAAATCCGGTAACAGCGAAGGAAATCATCTTTTCTATCTGGCGACACCCCCCGAATATTACCATACAATTATCGAAAATCTCGGATCCCTGAAAATGGGACGGGAATTCACAAACTGGAAACGGATTATAATTGAAAAACCTTTTGGATATGATTTAGCCTCTGCCAAAGAACTGAATCAGATTCTGCATCAATATTTTCAGGAACATCAGATCTACCGCATTGACCATTACCTCGGAAAAGAAACTGCCCAGAATATCCTGTTTTTCCGGTTTGCCAATACCTTTCTGGAACCGCTCTGGAATCGGAATTATATCGACAATGTTCAGATCACGGTCGCCGAGACTGTGGATGTCGGGCATCGCCTGGATTATTATGATAAAGCCGGAATTCTGCGCGATATGTTCCAGAATCATCTGCTGCAACTCTTAGGTTTGACGGCAATGGAGCCACCAGCCTCGTTTAATGCCGATGCTATTCGCAACGAACGGATCAAAGTTTTTTCAGCAATGCGTCCCATCGCAGCCGACAGTGTTAATAAACAAACTGTGAGGGGACAATATCGTGGTTATAACGAAGCATTAGGCAGCACTCAGAAATCTCAGACCGCGACTTATGGCGCCCTTCAGATTTTTATCGATAACTGGCGCTGGCAGGGTGTGCCTTTTTACTTACGATCGGGTAAAGCTTTGAAATACAAAATGTCGGAAATAATCCTGCAATTCAAGCATCCCCCGCACTACATGTTTCCCGTCGATACCTGTGAAGAAATCCGACCGAACCTGCTTTCAATCCGCATCCAGCCCGATGAGGGTATCCATCTTCAATTCGAAGTCAAAGTTCCGGATACCATTTCAGAAACCAAATCTCAATTGATGTCTTTTAATTATGATGATGACTTTGGTCCCAGAACCCTGCCGGATGCCTACGAGCGACTTCTGCTGGATGCTATCAATGGTGATGCGTCTTTATTTACCCGCAGTGACAGCATCGAAATGGCGTGGCAATTCATCGATCCGATTATTAAAGGCTGGAACAGTCCCACCGCACCGCCATTGGCGATTTATGAAACCGGTAGCTGGGGTCCTGAGGAAGCCGATAAATTCATGATCGGATGTGGTCAGAAATGGCATTGCGGTTGTGAACAAGAGACATGAAGCCTATCCTAAAAATCGTCAAAACTCCCAAAGACATAGCCCGCGAAGCCGCACATCAATTTTTAACTCTGGCTCAGGATTCAATTAAAAAGTCCAACTCATTTACTGTGGTGCTGTCCGGCGGTTCGACTCCCCAAAAAACCTATACCCTCCTCGCTTCAAAGGATTTTGCAGGACAGATCGATTGGGAACAAGTTCATATATTTTGGAGTGACGAACGTTATGTTCCCCACGATCACCCTGACAGTAATTATCGTATGGCAAAAAATATCCTGCTGGATAAAATCCCGCTTCCCGCCCAAAATATTCATCCCTTTCAAACCGGACAAGAACTGTCTTTGTCAGCATCATTATACGAAAGAGAGCTGATTGATTTTTTCAAATTGAAACCCGGTGAATTCCCATCATTTGACCTGATCATCCTTGGCATGGGTTCCGACGGGCATACCGCATCGCTTTTTCCGCATACCGGCGCCCTGCTGGAAACTCGCCACCTGGCAGCCGCCCAATATGTTGAAAAAATCGCAGCCTATCGCTTGACATTGACATTTTCAGCAATAAATCATGCTAAAAATATTCTGTTTATTGTCTCCGGGGAATCCAAATCGTGGACATTGAAAAATGTCCTGAAAGGTCCGTTGCAAGTTCAGGATTTTCCATCACAATCGATTAAGCCAATCCACGGAACACTGACCTGGTTACTCGATAAAACAGCAGCAAGTAAATTGTGAAATGGTCGCTTGTAAATGATTACAATTTTTTTCCTGGCGGTAAATTTATCCTTTCCATAATAAAATGAAACATATAAATTTACAGCGAAATAGGAACACTGGAACATACAATAGTCAATTCTGAAGAGCACAAAATTCCCGATGATTGAATCAGCAGAAACAGAATTTAAATTCTTCGAGATGAGCGGAACGACAATGACTTGTTGTGATCATTTTTTAGCTTTTGGAAAAATTGATCGGAAGTCCGGTTCAAAAAACTTCAAGGATATTGCTAAGCGTTTTAAACATGCTTAGAAATACCATTTCATTAAACAAAAATAATAACTGAAATTGGTATTGAGGAGGTATGATGAATATCGGTATTTTAGGTTATGGTCGAATGGGACACGAAGTCGAGAATTTAGCGGTGAAAGCCGGACATCGGATTAGGGCTAAATTTGATATCGATTCGTCTTTCGATCTTAACTCAGATCTCAATGGAGCCGAAATACTGATCAGTTTCACATTGAAAGATGCTGTACTTAATAACCTTAAAACGGCGGCAAAACTCGGAATTCCCGTCGTGGAGGGCACTACCGGCTGGTATGATCAGCTGGACTCCATCAAGAAAATTGAAAATCTCACGATGATTTACAGCCCCAATTTTTCAATCGGGATGTATCAATTTACAAAACTGACCGAATATGCCGCTCAACTCTATGGCGCGATCGGCAGCTATGACGCTTACCTGCATGAATGGCATCATACCGGCAAAGCCGATAGCCCCAGCGGAACCGCGCAGAAACTTGCTGACCTGATGATTGGAAAAATGCCTCAAAAAGAACGTGCCCTTTATACGATAAGCGACGGAAAAATCGATCCCAAAGCGTTGCATGTCACATCGACCCGAGTCGGCAGAGTACCGGGAACTCATGAAATCGGATTCGATTCCGATTTCGACTTGATACAATTGAGACATCAAGCTCATGGACGGGAAGGACTTGCCTTTGGCGCGCTTCAGGCTGCTGAATGGCTGATCGGAAAAAGCGGTATTTTTTCGATGGATGATTTTATGGAATCGTTCAGCAATCAATAAATTAAAGATTTCAATTTTGAAAGGATTAACATCATGAATATATCTCAATTTCGTGGAACAACCGTTGCTCAGGTTACTCCCTTTGACGCAGCGGGACAGGTTGAAGAATCACAACTCCGAATGCTTGTTGACAGACAGATTGAACAGGGCACTGATGTACTGCTGGCGTGTGGTACGACCGGTGAAAGCGTAACCCTTAACCGAGAAGAAAAAGTCCAAGTTGCCAAAATTATTATCGATCAGGCAGCCGGTCGAGTACCGGTCTTATGCGGTGCCGGGACAAACGATACACGAGATGCCATTCACCTGACTCAGGACGCCGAAAAAGCCGGCGCAGACGCTATATTATCAGTCACGCCATACTATAATAAACCGACCCAGGAAGGCTTATACCAGCATTTCAAAGCCATTGCTGCTGAAACACATTTGCCGATAATTCTCTACAATGTTCCCGGCAGGACCGGTGCCAATATATCCACTGAAACCGCCCTTCGCCTCGCGGAAATCGACAACATTATCGGCGTCAAGGAAGCCAGCGGCAATATGTCTCAGATCATGCAAATCCTGCGAAATCGACCGGCTGATTTTCTCGTCCTCTCCGGTGACGACGCCCTGAGTCTGGCAATAATTGCCATGGGAGGCGACGGTACGATTTCTGTCGTAGCCAACGAAGTCCCAGGACTTTTCAGCCAGATGGTCCATAGCGCACTGGATGGTAAATGGGATAAAGCCCGGGAATTGCACAATAAACTGCTGCCCCTGATGGAAATTAACTTTATTGAAACAAATCCGATTCCCGTGAAAACAGCCCTGTCAATGATGGGACTTATTGAAGATAATTTTCGTCTGCCATTGGTGAAAATGACTCCGAAAAGCCGGGTTCAGTTAATGTCGGTACTGCATGAATTAAATCTGGTTTAACCATGGAATTATAATGAATCAACTGAAGAATACTATTGAACAACTATTCGATAAAGAGCGGGGAGTCGCGCCTGATGAATTTCAAGCACTCTTTACTGAATTTATCGGCAAACTGAATTCCGGAGCTATCCGCGCCGCGGAACCGGCTGGAGATTCATGGAAGGTCAACGAATGGGTCAAAAAGGGCATTTTACTGGGCTTTCACTATGGGAAATTGATTCACTATTCATCTGGAAATTCGTTCCCCTATTATGATAAACATACCTATCCCCTGCGCCCTTCAAATATTGCTGACAATATCAGAATTGTACCGGGTGGGACCAGCATCCGGACGGGTAGTTATGTCGCTCCCGGTGTCGTCATTATGCCGCCGGCTTATATCAATGTTGGCGCTTATGTGGATGTGGATACTATGGTCGATTCTCACGCTCTGGTCGGCTCCTGTGCTCAAATCGGCAAGCGGGTTCACCTCAGTGCTGCGGCACAGATTGGTGGAGTTCTGGAGCCAATTGGCGCCCGACCGGTCATTATTGAAGATGATGTAATGGTTGGCGGAAATTGTGGTGTGTATGAGGGTGTTACGGTCAAACACGGCGCCGTGCTGGGAGCCGGAACGATTCTGACTAAATCGATCCCGGTTTATGATATCGTAAAAAATGAGGTATTACGATCAGGTATCGGAAAACCGTTGATCATTCCTGAAAATGCTGTCGTCATTCCGGGCAGTCGCCCCCTGGAAAAATCTGAATTCTCCAAACAGTATAAACTGCAATCATATTGTGCACTGATCATCAAATACCGAAATGATCAAACCAACGCTGCGACGGCGCTCGAAGAAGCCCTTCGTTAAATTTCTGCTGCTTGTCTTTTACTGACCTCGTAACGGATGATTGTCCGATAGTTTTTCGGATTTCCCTTCAATAACATCCTCGGACCCCTGAGGTATTCCTCCTCGTGATAACTGGTAATGTCGTAGCCCTGTTCATCAATAAAGGCTAATAATTTTTCAATAGTGGAAGTTTCATCTTCATAGGCGCCGATATGCAGAATCTCGGCGACTTCACCACCGTACCACTCCTCAATCCGGGCATTCGGGGATATTTTATCCGATACAGGCATTTGCTCAATAGCCACATTTAAAGGCAGTGCATACAAACCGATCCATTCATCCATAGCTACGTCAGCTGACAAGAGCCAGCGGGCTCGGGGTGCTGACATTTTCAGATCTTTGTAATCTTTTTTAATCGTGAAAAATGTTTTAAACAGCTCCCCAAATCCCGTTTTACCGGCAACATTCGGATCCCCTTTAACCTCGACAACTAAAATTTTCTGAGCAGCTTTCATTGAAATTTTTGGTTCCAGCAGATAATCAAATTCGCTTAAATCCCTCTGGCAGGCAAAAAGCAACAGAAAACCAAAAAATACAACCATTGTCTTTTTCATTTTTATTCTCCTAATAATTTGTTAATTATCAGAGACATGTAGCGATATTTAATGGTGGTAAATTATCGGTTATTTTTCTTAAAAAAAAGTTTTTTCAATCCAGAAATCCAACATTTTTCTCCCTAATATTACTTATAAAGTTCTTTGAAAAACTATCAAAAATAAATTCCAAAATACAAGCACCTCCATTTTCTTCCTTGATTATCACCTCATATAACGGTAAATGCGTGGTGATCTTGCGTCTCCCTGTCCGTCGGGAAACGCAGGACATGGAGGTCGGATTAGATATGATCACACTGGTCTTATGCGATCCCTCCTCACTTCATTCGTTCGGGATGACATCCTTTTTTAGTCATCTCGAAATCCTGATTTATCAGGGTGAGAGATCGCGTCAAATGATCACACCGGTCAACAGCTGAAATGGCGATAATGTTTTAGAGATTAGCCTTGTTATTCCAGCAAATTTAATTTCATCAATGCTCAAAACACAAAATTTATCAGTTAAATTCCTTTTAAATTGACAAGCTGTAACTTAAATTAATTAAGTTGAGAAAATTTAAAGGCTGCTATGCGAATTGGTATTAGACGAGAGGACAAGAATCAATGGGAAGCCAGAGTTCCGCTCATCCCGGAACATATTCGTGAAATTTTAAACCAACAGCCGGTTGAAATATTCATTCAACCTTCGACTATCAGGGCATTTTCCGATCAAGAATATCGGCAGGCAGGAGCCGTTGTTCAGGAGGATTTATCCCACTGCGATATAACCTTCGCGGTTAAAGAGATACCAATCGATTTCTTTCTTCCCAACAAATCCTATATCTTTTTCTCTCATACGATCAAAGGGCAAATGTACAATATGCCTTCCCTAAAACGTCTTCTTGATCTGAAAGCAACCCTCTTCGATTATGAAAAAATTACCGACGATCAAGGGCAGCGAATTGTATTTTTTGGCAGATATGCGGGTATTGCCGGGATGATAGATACCTTCTGGGCACTCGGGCAACGCCTGAATTTTGAAAAGCAAAAGACACTATTTAAAAATTTAAAACAAGCCTTAAAATATTCCAGCTTGGTTGACATTCGAAATGATTATCAGGAAATTGCCGGACAAATTGCCAAGCATGGCATTCCAAAGTCACTGTCTCCAATGGTTTTTGGATTTACCGGATATGGCAACGTATCCAAAGGCGCTCAGGAAATGTTCGATATTTTTCCCCATATGGAGCTTCAACCGGAAGAGTTATCAGAATTCTTCAGAAAGGGTGAATTTTCGAACAAACATCTCTATAAAGTCGTTTTTAAAGAACAACACTTGGCAAAATCCAGAGATTCACGGCGGAATGTTAATCTCCAGGATTACTATGATAATCCGGAAAATTATAAATCTCGGTTTGAAGAATTTTTACCTTATATCACTGTTTTAATCAATGCCATATATTGGGATGATCGATACCCAAAGTTAGTCACCAGAAGCTATCTTCAGGATTGTCAAAAAACCAATCAATCATTACCCTTAAAAGTGATCGGTGATATTGCCTGTGATATTGGTGGATCCATCGAGTGCAATAAAAAAATAACCGATTCCGGTAATCCGGTTTATAATTATAATCCAAGCACAGGCGACATTCAAATGGGTATTGAAGGTGCCGGACCAGTGATTCTGGCAGTCGATAATCTGCCGGCTGAATTGCCCCGTGAATCTTCGACATTTTTCAGCACGGTATTAAAGGATTATATCCCGGCATTAATCCAAGCCGATTTCGAGACTAGCTTCGATGATATTGATCTGCCCGCAGATCTCAAACGAGCGGTAATTGTATATAAAGGTAATTTTACTCCTGATTATAAGTATATGAAGGATTTTATCCAGAATTTGTAAGATTTGATTCAAATTTTAGTTGAATTAGGGAGAAGCAAATGAAGAATATCCTGGTTTTAGGTGCCGGACTGGTCTCACAGCCGTTAGTCAGATATTTGTTAAATATTCACGACTTCAAGGTAACAGTTGCCAGCCGGACAGTCAGCAAAGCAATCAAATTAATCGACGGTAATCTGCGAGGTGAAGCTGTTGAATTGAATGTCACAAACGACGATCAGCTGGAAGAATTAATCCGGAAATGTGATCTCGCAATCAGTCTCCTGCCCTACACCTATCACGTCAAAGTTGCCAGACTCTGCATCCGGCATAAAAAACATATGGTCACAACCTCCTATATCAGTGATACAATGCGCGCACTCGATCAGGAAGCCCGGAACGCCGGCATTTTAATTTTAAATGAAATCGGTGTAGATCCCGGTATCGATCACATGTCCGCCATGCGAATTATCCATAATGTGGAAAACGGTGGCGGCAAAGTTATCAGTTTTCGTTCGTACTGCGGTGGTTTACCGGCTCCCGATGCTAATGATAATCCCTTTGGATACAAATTCAGCTGGAGTCCGCGGGGAGTTTTAATGGCTGGTCGCAACGATGCCAAGTACCTGAAGGATGGAGAAATCATTGAAATCGAGGGTAGAAATCTTTTTCGACATCATTGGTTATTAAATATTGAAGGGGAACCGGAATACGAGACTTATCCCAACCGCAATTCACTGCCCTATATCGAAACCTATGGTTTGAAAGACGTTAAAACCATGTTCCGTGGAACGATCCGGAATATTGGTTGGTGCGATACCATGATCTGTATTGCCCGACTGGGAGTTCTCGATGATTCTGAAAGAGACGACTTGAAAGGTTTAACTTACAATAATCTGACCCGGAAATTAGTAAATGCCATTGATGTTGTTTCCACACGTGAAGCTGCTAAATCATTTCTCGGTAATGATGCTACAGAGAAAGTTCTTGACCGTCTGGAATGGCTGGGACTATTCAGCAATGACCAGCTTCCTGATGAACCAACCTTACTCGATGTTATGACTCATCGCTTTTTAACGAAAATGCCGTACCTGGAAGGTGAGCGGGATATGATCGTGCTTTATCATGATTTTCTGGCTGAATTTCCTCACAGAAAAAAGCGAATTACCTCCACCCTCGTCGATTTTGGGATTCCCAACGGTGATTCATCCATGGCGCGAACTGTCAGTCTGCCAGCTGCAATTGCGACTCGTTTAATCCTTCAGGAAAAGATAAAACTGTCCGGCGTCCACGCCCCGGTTTTACCGGAAATTTACAATCCCGTCCTGGATGAACTGGAAACCATGAATATTGTATGTAGGGAAAAGGAATATGCTGATTAATTAATTGGTGACAGTCTAAATCTTTGATTCGAAATCCTATCACTCAAAACAGTCGCTGTCTCTTATCCTTAATTATCGTCTTAATTAATTCCACTTTATCATCATAGACCAGACATGTAAAATCATATTGCTCGTCAGATCCGACCAATATCCCGACCAAACCTCCGATTCCGGAAAATAATAATGTTCCCCAATCTGGTCCCCAATATGCCGATGGATGGATAATAAGAATTCCCAAAATTCCTCCGATAATCATTCCCATTGTTCCTTTGGACTCACGTTCCCGGCTGATATATGTAATGTCATTAATATCAATCAGATATTTCTGACCATGACCAGCGATGACGACAGTATCCCTTATAATATCCTGAATAACAACATCACAGTACGGAATGTTATTATTGACTAACAGATCATATTTCCAAATTCTCCCGTATATATTTTTAGTTGAGAAAAATAATGATATGAATACTAAGGTGAAATAGAAATTCTTCATTTGATACTCTCCCATTAAGTTGATCACAATAAATGATAATCTTTGGATATTTGATGGTTAAGGTATCAATTAATTTCTTTGTTTAAGTCATGTATTATTAAAATGTTCCAAACTTGTTTATTTTGACTAATAACCTTCCGAAGGTTTTAAACCTTCGGAAGGTTCTCCATATCAATAAATAATAATGCAAATTTATCATAGATTGTTTGATCAAATTTTCCTATAATCTGGTAGATAACATTGAGGGAAACATGGAACGAAAACTCATCAAAGATTTTCAGGAAAACATGTCCATATCGGGTTTCTTTGTGGTATTTTCCAAAAATGTCAAGAAAACAAAATCAGACAAGGAGTACCTCGACCTGACCTTAATGGATAAAACTGGTACTATCAATGCAAAAATATGGGATAACATTGAACCTGTTTTAGATAAATTCGAAAAGGGCGATCCGGTTGCAGTCAAAGCCATGGTCACTTCATTTAATAATGAACTGCAATTGAAAATCGATAGTATTCGTCGTGTCATTCCCGATCAGGATCAAAGTTATGGTTTTAATTATGACGATCTTATTCAGAGCACAAGCAAAGATGTCAACCAGATGTGGCAGGAAGTACTCGATTCAATTCAATCCATCACCCATCCAAAAATCCGGCAACTCGTCCAGCAAATTTATACCGATCATGAGGATGCGTTAAAAACACATCCCGCTTCTATGATTCTGCATCATGCATTTCGAGGTGGTTTACTTGAACATACTCACTCGATGATTAAAATTGCGGGGGCTGTCTGCCAAAATTACCCGGATATGGAACGTGACCTTATCATCAGTGGTGTACTGCTCCATGACATCGGTAAATTAGTTGAGTTGGAACCGGGACTGGCAACGGATTATACCGATGCCGGAAATTTCGTTGGACATATCGTCCTTGGAAGGGATATTCTGTTAAAAGGTATTTCACAAATTGAGGATTTCCCTGAATTAATCAAACTCAAAATGGAGCATATTATCCTCTCTCACCAGGGGAAACTGGAATGGCAATCGCCCAAAGAACCGATGTTCCCCGAAGCATTGGTCGTTTTCTTTATCGATGAACTTGATACTCGGATCAATCAGATGAATCGTGAAATCGAATCGGATAAATCCGATGGTCTCTGGACCTCAAAAAACAATTATTTCCATCGCCCCCTGTTCAAGGGTGAAGAAACCGATTAATCATTTATCCTTCATCAAATTCATCGGAAAGCTTTTATTCGTTATTTCCAACAAAATTAGTAATATTGCTTCGGGAAATAATACAGCCGACAATGAATCGACAACGCTCACGTCAAATCGCCTTCAGCGGAATTTTCATCGCTCTTATATTGGGAGTCGGATTCGCACTGGCTTTCGTGCCAAATGTGGAATTACTGACCGCGCTGATATTCCTGGCAGGTGTCCTGATGGGACTGAAATCCGGCATCATCATCGGTATTTTTGGAGAGTTTTTATATTCGGCGCTGAATCCAATGGGTTCTGGTTTACTCTTCCCTCCCATGCTGATCGCCCAATTATTTACCATGACTCTGATCAGTTTTACTGGCGGTTTATTCAGAAAATATGTTTTGACCTGGAAACGGACAATTCCGAATATTTTGATAATCGGCTGCCTTGGATTTTCACTGACGCTGATTTATGATATCCTGGTCTCAGCTGCCTTCCCGATCTCAGCCGGTTTTACTTTCAATGAAATCATGGCAACCATCATTGCCGGATTAGCCTTTAGTATTGTTCATCTGGTCGCAAACACTCTGGTTTTTATCCTGCTTGTTCCGCTGGCTGCTCAGCAGGTATATCAAGCCATTCCGTTTTTCCAGGAATTCGCTCCTGTTAATATTGAGGATCAATGATTAGTAAATCCAAAATTGCCATAATGATTTGCACGGTTTTAACCATTATAGGACTAAATGCTTCCGATGCTAATTCCGTAATATCTGAAAATATTACTATTGTTGAGCAGCTTTTATCTGAATCCCAGTTAATGGTTGCTTCTTTCGATGATTGGGGATTGAACGGGGCGTTAAGTCAGTATGGTTTACCCGAATATAATTCTTTGACCAAATACAATGATTTCCCGATGAACGATCCGCTTTATGGAACTCTCCCCATTTCCTGGTTGAATTCCAGAATGCAAAAGATTGAAATTAATCCGGCAACCGCTCAGATTTCACTATCACCATTTTATGCGGATTCCGGAATGAATCTTTCACGATTCGATTACTATCGCGGCGATTATGGATTTATCAATTTTGCAGCATTACTTTCCGGAGCGATGTCCGAAGATATCAAGTGGCGTTTTTTCGGTGAAAAACTCGCTTATAGTGGCGGTTACGGATTACTGGGACCAAGTTACCTGAGGACTGGTGGAAATCCGATCCAAAATTATTTTCTGGATCTTCGTAAAACAAAAAAATCCTGGTTGCTGGAAACCGGCAGCAGTCACCAGAAATTTATTTCCGGTCTGACCGATTATTCAGTTCTGGGCGTTTTTGATAATGAAACCTATCTGAATTGGATCCACGCCGGACGCCTGAACGAACAACGAACCGGTTTTTATCTGGCAGGAACACATTCTGACTCCTCCGGTATGTTTAAAACCGGTCTGCAAATTACAAATTTCCTGTATAATGTCGCCCATGATTCGTCACTTTACTCGTTTTCTGCCGAAGCATTTCAATACTCAGGATTAATAATAAAAGATTTTTATTGGGGTGCCGGTTCTGTCTTTTCACTGCAAGAGACACCTATCATCGAAAGCGTCCATATCCGGAATAATCAACAGAAACAGCGAATCCAATTTCAACAATCCGTCAGTATATCCAATTCAAACTCTCGCCTGAGATACCGCTTGAAACTCGGTTCTGTCAATCTTACTCCGATTGCAGAAATATCCGGCAATTATCGGTTATCAAAACATTTTAATGTAAGCCTCCGAAGCGCTCTTGACTTTATAACATATCCATTGAGTTTTTATACCGACATCGGAGGAAATTCGGATGATGTTCCCGAAAATGATGGTTTTTCAGCATTTCAACAGCGTCTGGCACTGGATTTTCGATGTAAAGCAGGCAATATCAATACACAGTTAGATTACACAAATGCCAGCTATTTATTCCCCTATAAAAACAAGATCAACTCAAATAATTATTCGCTCCAAACAGAAAAACTCAACCGTTTGTTTCTGACCGAAGAATTCAATTTCGGTTTCCCCTTTCAGGTCAAACTGAAGGGGCGGATTATTGTCTCACCGCCCGAGAACAACAATGCGGAAATGTTTTTGCAGAGCTGGTCACGAATTTACAAAGACGCCTGGTTATTCCATAATAACCTGAATCTTTACCTGACCGGCGATATTTATTATTTATCGGATTCAAAATCAATTGTCTGGTTCGAGCAACTGCATACCCGTGCGACGACGGATTTTTCATATTACACAAATGAACGTCTTTCTTTCGGGGGCACAATCGGTGCTTATATCGGTCAATTCCATATATTTTATACGGTTTATAATGCCCAGGGACGGGCATTCTCGGCACTTCCCGGTACTCCATTCCGGAACCGCCTGAAAATATTTGGTATTGACTGGACATTTACGAATTGATATATTTATACATACTTTTACCCAAGAGGTTAACTATGAAATTTCTCAAGGCATTTTTACACATGCTGCTTGTCGTGTTTTATTTTTCGATCATCACCGCCGAACCACAACCTGATGAAAAAACGATTTATCTTAAAAGTGGTGATAAAATTACTGGGATCATTTTAAAAACCGATTCCGATAGCGGCGATATCACCATCCGGACAAAATATGGTGAACTGATTATCAATCAGAACAATATTTTGGAAGAAGTAGTATCAATCGAACTTAATTCCGGAGACAAGCTCAAAGGGCGAATTATATCAAAATCTGACAAAGTAACTGATATATTAACAGATTATGGAGTGCTGAATATTGCGAATAGCGATATTGCCAAAATTGACTATGCTCTTCAGGATAAAAACAGTAAAGTTGCATCTATCACCGACAAATTTGCCCAGAGCAATGAACGCCAGATCGACGTTTTTTATGATCCAACCGGATATACTCTGGAGAAAGGCACCCTCTACTTCAGTGGATTATCCTGGGGATTTGGAATCACGGATAAATTCCAGGTGACTTCCAAATGGTCCGGTTATATCGTCGGGAATTTTAATGTTCGCCCAAAACTGCAATTGTTTCGCTTCGGAACTCTGGAAAAAGAACATACATTTGCAATTGGCGGACATATTCACACACGTTTAAATCCTGATAAATACGAATGGACTGAAAAAGAGTATTTGTTTGAAAACGGATTTTATGACTATAACAACAATTATGAATGGACACCTAGCGGAGATTCAACCCGGGTTTATTATGGTGCTTATAATAAGATCGGTACCAAAGTAAAAGTGGATGATGAATTAAGGCGTTTTGATACCCAATACAATGAAATTTCAGATCCCTGGGTCAATACCGTCGAGCCGGACTACAGCCCCTATTATGAAGTCTTTGCTGCTTATACATTTTCCAAAGCGCGAAAGGATCAGACCGGAAGAGCATCCCACACATTTGGTGCGATTGTCAGCAAGCATCCGGATAAGAGGGAACTGATGTACAAAGCCTACTATGCAGCTGGTATTGATTTGCGGAAAAATCTTATATTTAATTATGAGATATACTATGATCCTTATTATGTCGAGTGGTGGAATCGGGCTGATGGAATATTTGGAGTCTTTACTGAAAATTTATCCACTACGAAACCGGAAAAACATTATACATCCCCTGTTCATTTTGATATCGGTTTTATTTATGCGATGACCGACTGGCTGCGCTTTGGAATTCATTTCCAGCCCTATATTGTGGGAATCTACATGAAGTTTTAAGGTAATACTTGATATACGATCTTAATTCTTATTCGTAAATTTACTGACCAGAATTATTGCCGTAAATGCCAGAATATAGCTCGCGAGTCTCTCAGTCACAGCACTGTTCAAGACGCTAATATTCTTCCAGATAATCGTCGATAATGCCCCGGTCAGCATACCGGCGAGGGCGCCTTCCCGGGTAATCTTCTTCCAGTAGATAATACACAACAGCACCGGTCCGAAGCTGGCGCCCAATCCCGACCAGGCATACGATACCATTGTAAAAACCAGATCAGAGGAAGTATAAGCCATGCTGAACGCTAATATCCCGACAATAATAGTAGCGATTCTGCCGACAGTCAATAGTTTTTCCGGGGATAGCTCTTTCTTTCCGACTTTGTGAATCAGATCCTCGGAAATCGCCGAGGCTGTTACCAGCAATTGCGAATCGGCGGTTGACATCATTGCCGCCATCGCTCCGGAAATTAAAATACCCGCAATCCATCCGGGTAAAAGGCTCGTTGCCATAAACGGCATCAAAAATTCCGGATCGGTGAATTTTTCCGCGCCATAGAGCTTCAACCCAATGATACCCATGAAAAAGGCTCCGAAAAACGCCGGGATCGCCCAGGAAAAAGCAATGACTCTGCCCCGCCGGATTTCCCCCGTATTCCGAATGGCAATAAATCGGGCTAAAAGATGGGGCTGTCCGGTATATCCAAGTCCCCAGCTAAGTCCACCCAAAATCGCTATAAATGCCGTAAGTCCGGTTTTTCCACCAGTAAAAGAAAAATATGAATTTCCGGCAATATGCGAAACATCCGCCTGCAGCAATTCGACAAATCCAACAATCGGTAAAATAACCAGTGTCGCAAACATGATGATCGCCTGGACCATATCCGTCCAGACAACGGCTCTGAAACCACCCAGAATCGTGTATAATAAAATAATCCCCGCTCCGATCAACATACCGGTTATTTGCGAAATCCCAAAGGTGACATTCAGAACTTTACCGGCAGCATTGAATTGAGCCGCCACATAAAACATGAAAAAGAAAGTGATAATCAGTGACGATATAATCCGCAAGGTTTTGGTCTCGTCCTGAAAATAGTTTGCAATCAGATCCGGCAATGTCATTGAATTGTATTTTCCGGCTAATTCACGCAATGGAACTGCAATGAATAACCAGGAGAAAATAATCCCACCCAGACAACCAATGGCTGCCCAGATTTCCAGATAACCAACAGCGAGTGCAGCTCCCGGCAGACCAATTAAAAGCCAGGCAGATTCACCACTCGCCCGTTCTGACAGGGCAATCGCCCAGGCGCCCAGTTTGCGGTCAGCTATTAAAAAATCAGAATGGGTTTTGTTCTTAATTGTACTCTTTAAACCAATCCCAAGTACAATGACCAGGTACAGAATTAATCCGATTAGAATTGGATTCATGATGCCTCACTTACTTTTCATAATGCCAAAGTGCTGTAATTTATATAATTCAATGAGGATCACAAAATACTCCGATAAATTGTTGGAAGCCAAAAAGATTATCCCTAAATTCCATCGTTATTTATAATATGGATATCTGCAGGGAAGCTCGTGAAAATCGGGCACAGCCCCGCTACTGTAACCGGGAACGCAACTACGACAACCACGGTTTAAATGAACTGGAAGGTGTAGTTTTGCGGTTGATCCGGGAGTCAGGATACCTGTGTAATCCATTCTAATCTGCTGCGCGGGCAAAAAAGGATTAGATCCGTGAAATTCACTCGATCGTCCCCTTCAAAATTTCCCTTTATATTTTTAAAGACAATTCTGCTGCTACCAGTTTTTTATTCAATCGCTGGCGCATCTGCTCCTGTTATTGGATTAATCTCCGATGTAAACCATCAACCAGTCCCCTATGTGACTGTTCACAATCTTAATGATGGCAGTTGGCTGATTGGCGATGTCAGTGGTGAAATAGTATTCCCTGAGTCATTTGTTCCGGGTGATACTCTGGAAATTCACCGAATCGGTTTTAAGGTGACGTCGTTTGTGATACCTCCGGAAGCGGATTATCTGGACATTATCATTCCCTTTTCTCCAATTGTTATCGGTCAGGTCAAAATAAACGCTCGAACATCCCGACAGAATTCAGTAAATATGACCGAGTTATCGGTTGCCCATGACAGGGGTTTTGTCGAATCAAATCAGATTCTGTCATCCATCCCCGGAACCTATATAAAATCCTATGGCGGTCCCGCCGGGATCAGCACAATCAGTATTGACGGGGCGCCATCTTCCCACACCAGCATTTCCTTTGCCGGCTTTGATCTTAGCAGCGCGCAGAATGGTCAACTGGATGTGTCGCAGCTGCCGCCATCGCTATTGAACAGTATCAGTTATTCATCATCATTAAATGACAAAAATCCTGAATTCAGTAATTCCGAAGGCAGTATTGAAATCCAGCCTGACTGGTCAAAATCGGGATTTCTATTCAGTGCAGGTTCTTTCGGACATCAATCCATGACAATAAATTTGAAAAAACAGTTCAGTCGTGTCAGAAGTTTTATCACTTTTGGTAATCGGAATGACACCGGCAACTATCGCGTTCTGAACTCGGTCAATGATCAGGAATCAAAACGCCTGAATAACGATTTCAGTCAAAAGTTTTTTGCCTCGACAATCTCAACCAGTATTTCGCTCCGCTCGTTTATCAATTTCATCATGATGCACACCGAACAGGATCGTGGAGTTGCCGGACTGGTTTGGTCGCCGACACCGGATGCCCGCCGCAGTGACAGTATCACGATGTTCGGATCAAAACTTGGCAGAACCAGCCGATTGGGATTCGGATATATTCAATTCTTAGTGAAGAGAACAACTGATCATTACCAAAATCCTCAAATTGCCCAAAATACTGCCCATACACTTTCAACTTATCAGTTATTAATGAAACAGGATTATCTAATTTCAAAACGTCTGGAAATGCTTCTCTATCTGGAATCGAAATACGACTTCATCACCAGTTCTGTCACCCATGAGCATAATCAACTGAATTCCAGAGCAATGATACGGATAAATTATAAAATAATGCCGCGCTTGTCATTCCAACCATTCATTGCCTATCACCATTATCCCGGAAAATATTCGAAAACTGACTATGATTTACAATTGATTTTCAACTCATTATCGAATACATCCGGTTTTCATCTCAGTGCCGGAAGATTTTATCACTTTCCGACATTTAACGACCTTTACTGGGAACCGGGTGGGAATCAAGATTTGAAGCCGGAACATACCACCAAATACTCGATGGGTTTTATGCTTAACACTCTTCAAAATATCAGCTTCAATTCCCTCCTCTATTACAAAGCAAGTGACGACCTGATTTTGTGGACGCCGTTGCAGTCATACTGGCAGCCTGTAAATATTCAGAAAACCATCCGGAAAGGATTTAAAATGGTATTGAACTGGCAAAGTCCATTGCTGCCAATTTCTGTAAATACCCATTATAATTACAATATATCAGAGGATCTTACGACTAGCGATTACTATAAAAAACCATTGCGATATGCACCCCGGCATTCAGCCGCTGCAGCATTTTCCTGGAGACCTGAAAATTTCCTGCTTCACCTGCAACTGAATCACGTCAGCCAGCGGATTGCCATGTACAGCTGGCCTGATGACCAGACGCTCGCTCCTTATACAATCCTATCCGGCAGCATATCCTATACTTTAAAAAGGAAAATCGGGGATATTATTTTTACGACAGCTGTGAATAATTTATCGAATGAATACTACGAAACTCTGCTCGGTTATCCAGAACCGAACCGGTCGTTTCGATTGACCATCACCTATGAATATAAAACCTTTAACACTAAGAAAGACGAGTAATGAAACGATTTTTCTTCCTAATCACGTTTTTAAGTACGTTTTCTTATGCTCAGCAATCAGCCTACATTCTGTGCGAAGGTAATTATGGTAGTCTGAATGCATCATTGTGGACAATTGGTCCGGATATGGCAGCCGCCGTCGGTCCGGTTCACTGGAATATAGCGGATAATCCTCTCGGAGATGTCGGTCAATCCCTGAAAGTAATTGACAATAAAATCTATATTGTCATGAATAATTCCAGTACCATTGAAATCGCCGATATCTCCGATGGATTCAATTATATAACTTCAATCGACCTTCCTGGCGCCGGTCCACGGGATATCGAAATCATTGATGACATCGCTTATGTCTCTTGTTGGTATCTCAGCGGAATTCTGCGAATCGATATTCAGAATTATTCAATTATTGACACCATTGCTTTGAATTGTCTTCCGGAAGATTTACTGTATTACCATGACAAATTGTACACAGCCATTACCATGAATCCCGACTGGACTTCCTCCAACCAGGTTTTTGAAATTGACATCTCCGATGAAAAACCAATGATTGTCGATACCTTTTTGGTGGTCAAAGGTCCGGAAGAACTGCTGGGTATCGATGATGAAATTTACGTATCCAGTACCTACTATGACGATGCCTGGAATACCTATGCCGGAAATTCCTGCATCGACCTGAATTTCGGAACCGTTACAACCAAGGATTTCGGCGTCACTTTTCAATTCGGAAGGGATATAACTCTGCTCAATAGCAAAGTCTATCGGATTTACAATAACGGAATCTGTGCGCTGACAGATTCTCTGACGATGGATACGACTAAACAAATTGGCAATTACGGTTCAATTTACTCAATGGCTTCAATAGATAATTACATTTACCTGGGACTCAGTGATTATACCGCACCCGATAATGTTGTTATCATTGATACGACCGGCGCTGAAATCAGCAATTTTCAGGTTGGGGCAATTCCGGGTGCGTTCGCCTTTTCTAAAAATAATGGCACAAGCGATATTGCAAAAAGCCGATCCAAGCATCCACAAGATTTCCTGCTAAATCAGAACTATCCAAACCCATTCAATGCCACAACGGTTATCTCTTATTCACTGCAAAATTCCGGACACGTCACTTTTTCAATATACAATGCGCTTGGACAAAATATTATAGATTTAGTGAACGCGAAACAGAATTCGGGCAATTATACAATTTCATGGAATGGCGCGAATAGCTGCGGTATTCCCGTGGCAAATGGGATTTATTATGGAGTTATCAGTAATGATAGACAGCAATCGATTATTAAGATGCTGTACCTGAAATAAGATCTAAATTTTGGATTGTAGCGGTAAAACTGACTGAATCATAAGCATCGATATAATCTATGTGATCCATCCCGAACATTCGATTTTATAAAACCCAAATTGTTATTAACTTACGAGGCTTTTTATTCGTAGTGTTTTTTAGGATTTAATAAACCGGAAAATTTATGATCATCGATTCCATAGTAACCAATTCATTTGCTGAAAACATCTGGATTTTGGGAAATGAAGAGAGCAATCACGCAATTATTATCGATCCGGGAGACAACATTTCCAATATTATCAGAAAGTTGGAAAAGCTGCAACTTTCCCCGATTTTTATATTAAATACTCATGCCCATCCCGATCATCTGGGTGCTGCAGCGGAACTTCAAAAACGCTACGATCTGCCCTTTGCGATTCATGAAGATGAAATGGATACTTACAATTCAGCAAAAATGATTGCTCAGTTTCTTGGCTTGATGAGCCTGGAATTACCTAAGGTAACGACCTATTTTCACGATGGACAGGTACTTGAAATCAATGGTAGTCATATTCAGGTTTTACATACTCCCGGTCATACCCCGGGCAGCGTTTGCTTTTTGACCGGAAAGCACCTGTTTGCCGGTGATACTCTTTTTCAGGGATCAATTGGTCGAACCGATCTGCTGGGCGGATCGCCAGCAGCGATGAATTCAAGCCTGAAACGGCTTAGCCAGTTACCCGATGATATCACCGTTTATCCGGGACACGGTGAAGTAACGACAATTAAGGATGAATTAGCCAACAATTCATTCCTGAAAGATTTGAGATAGAATGTCGCAATTTTACGATCGATTCTCGGAATTTATCGCTCAACACAAGTTATTGAAAAATGCTTCAACGATTATTGCGGCAATCTCGGGTGGCGTCGATTCAATGGTTTTACTGGATTTACTTTTTGAACATGTTAAAAACAGCAAAGTACAAATAATCACCGTTCACCTCAATCATCAATTGCGCGGATCAGCCGCGGATGAAGATGAAGCCACCGTGAGACAGTTTTGTGCAAAAAAGAACTGCCCATTTATTTCAAAAAAGGTCAACATTCGAGAATATGCCAACAATCGTAAATTATCGCTCGAAATGGCTGGACGTGAGGTTCGCTATACGTTGTTTAGTGAAATTGCCAAAGATTATCCAAAAGCACTAATCGCTACCGCCCACACAGCTGACGACCAGCTGGAAACTGTCCTTTTCCGGATTTTGAAAGGCACCGGATTAAATGGATTACAGGGAATTCAGATCAAGCGAGAAAACATCATCCGTCCCCTGCTCTTTGCATCGAAAGCAGAAATCTATCAGTATGCAAAAGAACATTCAGTTCCCTATCATGAAGATTACACGAATCAGGATACATCAATTCCTCGCAATTATATCCGCCAGACACTTATTCCGGCAATAAAATCCAAAATTAATCCAGCCCTTGAAAAATCAATTTTTCAACTGTCATCCATTGCCAGCGACGCCAGCCGATTTCTGACTGATGCAGGAATGAAAGCTTATAAACGCTGCCTGATTTACCAGACAACGACGGAAATTGCACTTGATATTTCTCGTCTAAAAAGGTATTTTACAAGCGTAAAATTTGAAGTAATTCGAGAATGTATTAACCAATTAAATCCCCAGTTTGCATCTCTCGATTTCATTATGATGGAAAATATTTTAAAACTCGTCGAAACCAGTCAAACCGGAAGCCAATTGCCATTAACCGACAATTTTGGTCTATTTATTGATAGAAACACATTGATATTTACCAACCGGATCGGACATTCCTGGGATGCAATCGCAATTATTCCCGGAAAAAGATATACGACTGCTTTCTTCGATTTTCAGACAGAAGTTCAGGATTCGATTACAAATCCTCCGGATAAGGAAAACCGAAATATCGAGTACGTTGATCTCGATAAATTGGGTAACAGTCTAAGACTTCGCCCCTGGCAGGAATCCGATAAAATTACTCCGCTGGGATCGACATTTACCAAAAAAATCAGTGATATATTTATCGACCAGAAAGTTCCCTTGCTGAAAAAGAATCGGGTTCCGATTCTCGTCAGTGACCAATCGATCGTTTGGGTGTGTGGTTATAAATTATCCGATAATTTTAAGGTCGATTCCGCGACCCAAAAAATGCTTAAATTAATCTACAAGGAAAATAATATATGACAAAATCAATCACTCTCGACAATAGTTATGGAAAGTTCAGCGGATTAATCCTTGATGAATTGCTTTCTGAAAAACAAATCCATGAGCGAATTAAAGCAATGGGCACTCAAATATCAAATGATTTTCGCGATAATAATGCGCCCATTCTGATTGGTATTCTGAACGGCAGTTTTATATTTTTCGCTGATTTATTCAGGGAACTGAACCTGAATGCAGAGGTGGATTTTATTAAAATTTCCAGCTACGCAAACGAAACCAAAACCAGTGGAACTGTTCGCTTACTGAAGGATATAAGCTGTGATATATCCGGACGAGATGTGATTGTCATCGAAGATATAATCGATTCCGGGCTATCCATAGATTTTCTCAGACGGCGGCTTCAGGACAGCCAGGCAAAATCCGTCCGGTTCGCAACCCTGCTGATGAAGGATTCTACTCAACTGGATTTTAAAATTGATTATGTTGGTTTCGTAATTCCGGATAAATTCGTCGTCGGCTATGGTTTGGACTTGGCTCAGAAAATGCGCAATCTCAAATCAATCTACACTCTAAATCAAAAAGGCAATTAATGAAAAATATCAATACACCTGCCCAGTTTAGTGAACAAAAGAACGGCAAATCCGATAAAAAACCCAGTCCTCCGAAAAACAAGGTCCCTTCTGAAAAAAAGAAAAATATTACTGATAATAACGAGTTCAAATGGAAAAAAGCATCCAAAACATCTTTGATGTGGATAATTATCATCATCAGTTCAATTTTTCTGATTCAAATTCTCGGGACTGGCAGCAAAGAAGAGGTTGAAATCACTTATAAACAATATGAAGAACTGCTTAAAAATAATCAGATCAAATCTGCCACTGTGATTATTGATGAATTTCATGGGACTTTGAAAGAAAAAACGACTGTCATGGTAGCCGGTCGTCCCCGCGAAGTCAAAAAATTCTTCATCATCCTGCCCTTCGTGAATGATAATACACTTGAAACCTGGGATGAGTACAACCTCGATTACAATTTTAAAGAAAAGACCGTGGAATGGACGGCATATCTGTTTCAGATTTTACCCTGGTTGCTGTTTATTGGAATCTGGTTGTTTTTCATGCGCCGGATGCAGGGACAGAATAACAAGGGCATCTTCGGTTTTGGAAAAAGCAAGGCACGTCTCTGGACTTCCGATCGACCAAAAGCCAGTTTTGCCGATGTTGCCGGTTGCCTCGAAGCCAAAGAGGAACTGCAGGAAATTATCGAGTTTCTGAAATTGCCCGCTAAATTTTCCCGATTGGGCGGTAAAATCCCGAAAGGTGCACTCCTCCTGGGTCCTCCCGGAACCGGCAAAACTCTCCTGGCAAAAGCCGTCGCCGGTGAAGCCGGTGTTCCTTTCTTCAGTATCAGTGGCGCCGATTTTGTAGAAATGTTCGTGGGAGTGGGAGCTTCCCGGGTTCGTGATCTTTTTGAACAGGGTAAAAAGAACTCTCCCTGTATTATTTTTATTGATGAAATTGATGCGGTCGGACGCCATCGTGGCGCCGGGCTCGGCGGTGGACATGACGAGCGCGAACAGACATTGAACCAACTGCTTGTCGAAATGGACGGATTTGATGAAAACACCAATGTCATCATTATCGCCGCCACGAACAGACCCGACGTGCTGGATTCCGCTCTGCTGCGTCCCGGTCGATTTGATCGTCAGATTGTCGTGGATGTTCCGGATGTCAAAGGTCGCGAAGGCATTCTCAGGGTCCATACAAAAAAAATCCCTTTAGCGAAGGACATTGATTTAAATATAATCGCAAAAGGAACCCCGGGATTGGTCGGTGCTGACATCGCAAACCTGGTCAATGAAGCAGCGCTTCTGGCAGCCCGGAAAAATAAGAAAGCCGTTGAGAATGACGATTTCGAAGAAGCCAAAGATAAGGTCATGATGGGCGTCGAACGAAAAAGCCTCCAGATTTCCGAAAAAGAACGCGAACTGACATCTTATCACGAATCCGGGCATGTTTTAGTAGCAATGAACACTCCCGAAGCGGATCCAATTCACAAGGTGACTATTGTCCCTCGCGGAAGAGCATTGGGAATAACTCACCAGCTGCCGATGGATGAGCGTCACAATTATTCCAAAACTTATATCAGCAGCCAGCTGAGTATTTTACTGGGCGGACGTGCGGCTGAAAAAATTATCTTCAATGAGTTGACAACCGGTGCTGGTAATGATATCGAACGCGCGACTGAATTAGCCCGGAAGATGGTCTGTGAATGGGGTATGAGTGAACGCCTTGGTCCGCTGACATTCGGTAAAAAGAAAGAAGAAATCTTTCTCGGACGCGAAATTACCCAGCACCGCGACTTCAGTGATGATACCGCAAAAGTCATTGATGAGGAGGTTCGTCAAATTATCGAAGCAGCTGAAGAACGTGCCTCTAAAATTTTAAAAGAAAACCTTCAATCCCTGAAACTGCTGGCTGAGTCACTCCTGGAACATGAAGTTATTGACGGTGAAGATATCAAGCGACTTTTAGAAGGGAAAAAACTTAGAAATAAAAATAATAAAAAGTCGGCAACTAAAACCAAAACAGTTAAACCTGCTAAAAAAGCAACAAGCTCCAATATAAAATCGGTAAAAGTGAAAAATAAGGAATCTACAGCTGCTTCGCCAACTGAAGGTAAATAATATTCCTCATTATATTGATGAGATGAAATCCTTTACGGTCGATCCCGGAGGCATTCATCTCATGATTCCCAAAGGTGAATTTTATTTATTGAAAACCGATCCGGTCTCTTCGCCGGCTGCAAATATTCTGAAACAACAGATGTTATCAGTCGGCGGCGAATGCGCCGTATCACGAGGTGCCGCGACCTGTTCAGTTGATCAAGCCCCGGTAATTTTATCCGGTACCAAGAGACACTTTTTAAGATTGATTGAAAGTCTGAAATATCAAGAATTCGGGCTTGATTATCTCAGGGATGAGCTGCTCGATTTTTTTTCCGACAACTTTCTCCAAACTTCTCTTCAAGTTGGTTCAGAAACATTCGATTTCAGAAAAAAAACCTATGTCATGGGTATCCTGAATGTAACACCCGATTCTTTCTCTGACGGTGGCAAGTTCATCAATCCTGAAATTGCAAAGGAAGCTGCTTTGAAAATGATCAATGATGGCGCTGATATCATTGATATTGGCGGCGAATCAACTCGCCCGGGAGCTGAACCGGTCGATTTGAAGACTGAACTCGAGCGGGTGATTCCTTTGATCGAAGTTATCCGAAAGCAATCGGACATTCCTCTTTCTATTGACACCTATAAATCGGCTGTTGCCGAAAAGGCATTGAATGCAGGTGCAAATTTTGTCAATGATATCAGTGGACTGACATTCGACCCGAAGATGGCAAAAATCATTAAAAAACATAATGCTGCAGTCTGTCTGATGCATATAAAAGGCTCACCGCGCAATATGCAACTCGATCCCAGGTATGAAAACCTGATTGACGAAATTTTAGCATTTCTTAATCAGGCAATTCAATCTGCCATTGACACAGGGATAAATCGCAATAAAATATTAATTGATCCCGGAATAGGATTTGGAAAAACAGTCAAAAACAACTATACTATCCTCCGCTTTTTAGATGAATTTAAATCGTTGGGACAACCGGTTTTAGTTGGATTATCAAGAAAATCATTCATTGGAAAATTACTCGATTTACCTGTTGATCAGCGTCTTGAAGGAAGCCTGGCAAGTCTGGCTGCCGCGATCATGAATGGTGCTGACATTGTCAGGGTTCATGATGTCAAAGAGAGTCTTCGGGCAGTGCGTATCGTAGATTCAATTCTGGGGAAATCTTAAATGACCCTTTTTTCAATAAAATTTCTGACAATAACCATCTGGGATGTACTGGATGTTGTCATTGTTTATTGGATTTTACTGAAGCTTTTCCAGTTTTTCAGAGGATCGCGGGCATCCCAGATGATCTTCGGGTTGGCAATTATCTTCCTGCTTTCCTTCATGGCAAGGATTCTGAATTTGCAAAGCCTTTCCTGGTTGATGGGACACCTGCAGACTGTCTGGGTCATCGCTTTTGTAATTGTATTCCAGCCAGAACTGCGCCGTCTATTGATATTGATCGGTCAAAGCCGAATATTAAGGCGTTTTTTTGCAGAACCGCGATCGAAAACCATTGATGCTGTAATTGATGCCTCCGTCGAACTGGTTCGCCGCAACTGGGGTGGTCTCATGGTGCTTGGCAGAGAAGTTCGACTGAAAGCCATTCGCGACAGCGCTACAAGTGTAAACGCCGAAGTGTCCTCCAGCTTGCTTGTATCAATTTTCAATCCGGGAAGCCCGCTGCATGATGGCGCCGTAATCATTCAAAATGACATTATTGAGGCAGCTGGTGCTATTCTTCCATTATCTGATAATCCCGATCTGGATCCACTGCTCGGCACCAGACATCGGGCAGCATTGGGTATCTCCGAAGAATCTGATGCCGTCGTTGTTGTAATCTCAGAAGAAACCCGGAAAATCGCCCTGGCTTATCAAGGGATGTTCTATCGCAGTGTCGATGAGGATATGCTTCGAGGTTTGCTAAATAAATTATTTTTTGCTGGGAATGAAAAACGTTAAACACGTTAAAAAATACCACCTCGATTTATATCTAATTTTCTTCATTATCTCTCTTAATTATGTTGGAAGAAGCGTAATTGCTTCTGAATCCAATTCAAAAAATCCAGCAAGTTCAACGCAATCCATCGTTATATCTGAACAGTGGCAGAATGCCAGTTCCTGGAATTGGCAGGCAAAAGTCCAAAAGCCCAAATTTCATTATACAGAAAATAATGAAATTATTCTCCAAGTTGAATCCCTCGAAAACGACAGCCGTCTCGGCTATCCGTCCCTCCCGCACTTTACAAAAATATTCAATACTGTGCCTGAGGATATTTCCTATCATGTTAATGGGAAACAATTACAGGTTGAACCGCTCCCTGGAATCATCCGAAGATTTAACGACATTCCAAAATCCGGTGGTACGGAAAGCTTAATCACTGATACTGAAATAATTCAACTCAATAATTTATACCCAAAAGAGATTGTCGATATTTCTTTTTTAGGTTATTTCAACGATATACCATTAACACGTTTGACGATTTATCCTTATCAATTAATAGACAATGGAAAACAAATTCGCTTTCACCAGGATTTGAATGTTTCAGTATCAATCTCAGAAAATTCAACATTTATCAATAAAAGTCCAGAGGACGAAACCCTTGTTCTGGATGCAATCGGTATCCCAAGTAAATCTGTCAAAGTAAAACCTCAGCCAACATTGTCAAAACTGAGCAATCACTATCTCTATGGGAAAGATTTTGTCAGAATAGTACTTGATCAAGATGGCATATATCGAATCTCCAGATCGACACTAATTGATAGTGGAGCAACTATTCAACGGATCGATCCAAGAACTTTTCAGATGTTTAACCGTGGTAAAGAGGTAGCAATTTATGTTAATGGTGAATCAGATGGCAAATTTGACAAATCGGACTATATCGAATTTTTTGGAAAGCGCAACCAAAATAGTGTTGCTGAATACGAATTTGATCCATTCACCGATAAAAATGTCTTCTTTTTAACCTGGGGAAATCAGTATGGTTTACGTTATGCCGAAGAATCAGCAAAAACAACAATTCCATCATCAAAGGCTATCGTTCCTTCAGATTATACCTGTACTCAGCACGTGGAGCAAAATGCTTATTTCGAAAGGTTCGGGCAAGTTGACATTGATCTGCCCACCTATACACGAGACCATTGGTTTTTCGATTCCGGAATAAGTGGCGGAACCACAAAAAGTTACCCTTTCCAATTAATCTATCCCAACAGTAACAGTGTAAATCAAATTGAAATTAATGTCGGTATGCATGGACTGACCTATCAGTCAGGAAGTCACAGCGTTGAAGTCTTTATTAATGATTACTTCGCAGCTGACGGAAGTTGGGCAGATCAAAAGCCTTATCAAATTACGAATGACGAAAGCCAGGTATTATTAAATCGTTTTCTAAAACACGAAGATAATACAATTCGGCTTTCTGTTGCCGGAAATGATCCAACCAATAAATATGATAAGGTTCTATTTGATTACCTGGAAATCGGATATGACCGCTTATATAAAGCCTTTAATGGGACAATCGACTTTTGCTCACCACAGAACACACCTACGGGAATATATCATTTCAACATTGATGGCTTCGAAGAATCTGATATCTCGGTCTATAAAATCGGAATGAGCAAGCTGATGGATTTCAGCGTCAAGTATAACACTATGACCAAGGATTATTCTATCCTTATCGAAGATCAAATTCATGATTGGAACACCCAATATTTTGCGGCATCCGTCGATGGAATGCTTTCGCCTATTTCTATTCACACAGACACAATATTCAACATTTCAAATGAGAGTTTTCCAGTCGATCTACTGATTATTACCTGTCAAAATTTCAGCGGTCATCTGGCAAATCTTCTGTCCTTTTATCAAGATATTGGCGTTCAGGCTCAGGTCGTCGATATTCAGGATGGAGACGACGGC
>CAZSDW010000026.1:0-17722 GCA_964605705.1 uncultured bacterium | reverse complement strand
TATTCAGGATATCTACAATGAATTCAATGACGGTATTATCAGTCCGTATGCAATAAAAAAATACCTTACTCATGTTCGACAAAACTGGGTAAATAAACCAAGATATATATTATTGATCGGTGACTCTGGAATAAAGGAAGAAAAATCAGTTCCCGCCTTTTTTTATCAATCTTATAAATATGGCGCATGCCCCAGTGATCACTGGTATGTGGTGACGGATGAATATAGCGGAATCCCTGAATTTTCAATCGGACGATGGCCAGTTAAGACAATCGAAGAATTGGATATCGCCGTTAATAAAAGGATCAATTATTCTGAAAATACTCCTATAGACCTGTGGCGAAATGAATTATTATTTATTGCCGGATACGAAGATGCTTTTAAAAATCAATCTGAAAATATGATCAATCGGCAGGTTCCAAAAGAGTTTAGTATTAACCGAATCTATATTAATCCATCTTCCCGAAGTTCAGCGTTTTTTGGAGGTTCTGATACTTTAATCTATTTGTTAAACAACGGTTTGACACTGGTCAATTTTATGGGGCATGGCGGCGGCGGCGTTTGGTCTGATCGCTCTCTTTTTAACACGTCTCATATTGAATTTTTAAATAATTATGACAAACTTCCCTTTATCACCAGTTTAACTTGTTTTACAGCAGACTTCGCCAGTATGACCGGACTTGGTGAACATATGTTATTGGCAGAAAATGGCGGTTCGATTGGATTGTGGGGAGCAACCAGCGTCGGCTGGATTAAAAATGATTACCTTCTGGCAAAACCATTTTACGATGCCATTTTTACTTCCGGAATAACCGTCGGTGAAGCAATCCAGGCAGCAAAAATCTCCTACCTCGCCGATAACTATTTTGATTACTTGAAACAATCAATGGTTAACTCCTTCAATTTAATTGGCGATCCGACCTTACAGTTGCCCTTTCCAGACAAACAGGCTCGTCTTGATATTGATGATGAAAACCCGGAAAGCGGTCAAACGATTGAATTATCAGGAAACCTCCCGTTCAGTTCCGGTGAAATATATACCCAATTGTATGATTCCAGTACCTACCGGGTGTTTTCGGAACCACTCCAGCAATCATTTAATAATGCCACAATTCAACAATCAATCACTCTTCCGACTGAAATCAATCCCGGTAGTACATTCATCAACTATTATTTTACAAATGCCGATCAAAGCCTTGATGGACATGGTGTTACATTGTTAAGTATCCGGGGAGTCAACTTCTATAATCTCGAAACTTTTCCAAACTCTATCGAAAAAAACACTCCCTTTGACATTTCCATTCAGACAGAACTCGCTGATTTTGATTCCATAATTTGTGAATTAGATACCCTCAATGCCTATGAATATCTCGATGAGAACGGCATTGAATTTATAAGCAGTTTCCAAAATCCCGATAATATTTTTTCAAAAAAAATGATACGGGATTCTCAAGTGTCTCAAAAGTGGCAAACTGTATCACCAATTACAATAGGAACCTCAGGTAAATTGATTGGTGTCCGTTTTAGAGTTTTCGATAAGGCACCGAATACGACTGTCAGTCCGAATTTTTCCGTCAAAATCAAGCGCGCACCGGATTTAAGCATTCAAAAGATCTATCAAGGCGGCACACACTTTCCGGAATTAATAATCGACGTCAATTATTCCGGCGACGATACAATAACAACTACCCTGACTGCCTACCGGATAAACGGTGCCACCGAATCGATCTTTGGAACGGAGCATTTTCAACTTTACCCAAATCTCAACACTTCTATTTCAGTTCCGGGAATTCTGGGCGCTGATCTGCAAAAATTCAAAGTTGTTCTCGATGAGCAAAATTTTATTGACGAATCTAATGAATCTAATAATGTTTTAATTGATTCCATTTTAATATCAACCTATCCACTGCTTCCCACAATCGGAACAAGCATTGATGGAATCAGTTACGATACTATCAGCGTTGGCAATTACTCAATATATTTAGGACCAAACAGCATTATTGACTCTTCCGCTATCCATTTTGCGATTGACACCGTTGAATCCATCAGTGACCAGCCTCAATTTTCCTTAATTTCACTTGATAATTCCGACCAATTTCAATGTTTAAATATCACCATTCCTTGCTTGCATGATACACTTCTTCAGCCATTAACGATAAAAATGACAGGAATTGACAGCATCGATCAATCACTTTCTTTTGGTCGCTGGGATTCATTCCTGAAACTCTGGATTAAAGAAAACACAACGTTTACTGATTCAACAATTAGCGCCGAATCAATAAAACCGGGTAAATTCAGTCTGATCAAATGCAGCGATGTAGAACCACCTCAATTAGAATTGAGCCTCGATGGTCAGCAGTTTTTTCAGAATTCCTATGTGTCCAACAAACCCAACATTTCGATAATTGGCGAAGATCAAAACGGAGTCCTATTAGACAACAGAGGACTGATCATATTGCTCGATGGAAATCCTGTTAATTTCAGTGAATTGAACATTCCTGACACCTTAGCGACCGGAAGATTCATTTCAGCCCAATTTCGACCTGAACTCGAATTTGGCGATCATGATTTAGAAGTAAAATTGAAAGACGCAGCCGGAAACCTCAGTACTGATCAAATCTATTTTACGGTCAGTAATGAAATAAAATTGATCGATTATGGTAATTATCCAAATCCCTTTAAAGACCGAACCGTGTTTATTTACGAATTAACTCAACGGGTGGAAAATTTCAAAATAAAAATTTATACCATCTCGGGACGTTTGATTAAAATCCTTGAAGAATCAACGATTTACAGCACGGGATTGGATATAGCTGAAGGCGGCTATCATGAGATTTTATGGGACGGTCGTGATGAAAATGAAAATTTTATTGCGAACGGCGTTTACTTTTACAAGATGATCGCCCAGGGAAAAAATAAAACCGTCAGTTCCATTGGAAAAATAGCAAAAGCAAGATGACTTTTCTACGAATAATATCTTCACTGTTAATTACACTATCATTGTGTTTCGGCGGTGAATATGCGGATGCATTTCTCGAAAACGGTGTCAGCGCCCGCGCCCAGGCAATGGCAAATACTCTCGGTGCTCTGGATAACAGTATCACCTCATTCGCCAGCAATCCTGCCGGTTTGGGATATGTCAGAAGACCACAATTCGGGCTAATGTACACCTCACAGTTTGGCTTAGCCAACCACAACTATTTTGGATTTGCTTTTCCTTTTTCCCAAAAATCAACCGGTTCTGTTGGTTGGATTAGATACGGTGTGGATGATATTCCACTTCATCCGGATATTTTAAGACAAATAACCGATCCCGGTTCCAGGCGAGATTCAATCTTAGCAATGCAACATTCTCCATTTAATTCTTTTAAGGATATTGAAGAAGCATACTATATCAGTTTTGGACAATATTTAACAAAGACCCTAAAACTCGGTTGGCGTTTTTCAAGGTTTAATATCGAAATACCGTTCGGCGTCAATTTCAAATTCATTCATAAAAAAATATATGATGTCGAAGGATACGGAATTGGTTTAGACATTGGTGGTAGAATTTCCTTTGATGGTAATGAGGTATTTGAAATAGCAAAAATGGGCAAAGTGAATATTGGCTATGCTTTACGGGATGTGACCGGTACAATGATATTTTGGAATACAAAAAGCCAGGATAAAATTCGGTTAAATCCGGTTTTATCATTGGCTTACGTTCATTCTATCAAAAAATACAATATCCTTTTGAACTTTGCGATGGAAAAGGAATACCGCTATAATGACAATTTCCGGTACGGTTTTGAAGGAGTTTTTAAAAATCGCTTATATATCCGTACCGGCTTAAATAATTCTGGTTTTGCAACCGGATTAGGCTTAAATTTTAAGGTAATGAAAAGAATCATCAAATTAGATTACTCATTTTTGAAACATGAATTAGGCGCAACGCATCGAATCGGAGGAATCATCGAGATTTGAAATTTTCCATATTTTCCGTCATCTTTGTGCAGATATTTATTATTCTAAATATTTTTTCTTGTGGAGAAAGTATTGAGGATCCTAATCCGCCGGCAGCCCCGGAATGGGCAGTTAGTCCTGCTTCTGAAAATCTATATAAAATCGGCGCTTACCCGTTTCATAATGATGATGGTACTCAATTGATCTGGAAACCTAATTCTGAAGAAGATATATCTGGATATATTGTTTATCGTTCCAGTGCAGACTTAGAAGATAAATTTGAAATTATTGCAGATGTCAATGCTTTTGGTTTAGGTGGCATAGACACTACTGTTATTGATAATACAGTTTCATTTGGAACCGATTATAGGTACTTTTTAAAAGCCTATGACCAGGCAGGAAATAGGAGTCAGTCATCAGACACAATCCGATACCGCCTTTATGAAAAGGTATATCTAAGTGAGCCAACCGGAACGATTACAGATTACCAGCCTATATTTAAATGGCATGACAATAATTATTCCAACGCAGGAGAATACCTTATCCGGCTTGAAGCCCTGGATACTCAAGAAGTTATTTGGATTTCTCGATTCCAACCACCAAATTACGGCGATTTCTATCAGTCGATCCCTTATAACAAAGACGGTTATGCGAACCAATTGTCTTTAGAATCCGGAATATCTTACAAATGGTGCATCGAATTAATCTGGTTGACCAATCTCATCGTACATGATTCGACTCAGATTGAATACAGTATCGGCGGTTCAATGTCAAATTGGGAATATTTTTCGGTTGATTAAAGAGGAGAACAATTGAAGCGATTTTTCATTTCGATACTCATTTTGCTAAATCTTGGATTAATCTTTGGACAAGATGCAGTTCGAACTCAGACAACGACTACCGGGATGTATTCCGGTCGTCCAAATGCGTCACGCTATATACTTTCAACTACGAATGATGCCTTACTGATGACCGTGAAAGTCTGGGGTGAAGTCCAGAAGCCCGGACTTTATGATGTACCGATCGGAACCGATCTGATTGAACTTATTTCTTCGGCAGGCGGACCAACCGAATCAGCCCAGCTGTCAAAAATAAAAATTATTCATGCCTCGAGAAATAATGACGGAGGATCCGTATCACGGATTAATGTGAAAGAATTTTTAGATACTGCAAATTTGGATATCATCCCTGAAATAAAACCGAATGACACAATCATTGTACCAATGAAACCCTCCCAGTATATAAGAATTTCAATGTCCTGGACACAACAGCTCATGGCGCTCGTATCTGCATATGCCTTGGCAGATTATTATATAAACCGACCATAATATTTAAAAATAACCATTTATTTTATTTAAGGAGCAAAAGAAATATGATAGACTCAATTGATGTACAAATTCTTGACATCCTCCAGAAAGACGGACGAATTCAACGCAATCGCATTGCTGAACAAGTTGGATTGACTATTCCCGCCGTCAGTGAACGGATGCGAAAATTGGAAGCTAAAGGTATCATTAATGGTTATCATGCAAAGGTCAATAATGCAGCTATTGGAAAAGAGGTAACTGCTTTTGTATTTGTGATTACATCTCCTATAAAAAACTATCATGAATTGATTCAGAATGCCCGGGAAGTCAACGATATTATCGAATGCCATTCCGTTACCGGTGAAGGTTCATATTTATTGAAGATACAGACCGACAATACTTCCACTCTTGAAAATTTGCTCACGGAAGTTCAGACCTGGCCGGGTGTACTCCAAACCCGTACCTATATTGTCCTCTCCAGTTATAAAGAATTCTCCTCAATAAAACCAGCAGATAAATATATCAAAAAATAAGAAGCATATTATCAATGATCAGTGAAATAAAATCAGAACTTGAATTGTTGAATCCGCGTTTACCTGAACTACGGAGGTATCTTTGACGTTGATCGTAAGCAACGTCAATTAGAAGAATTACAGAAAAATACGACTGGCACTGATTTCTGGAACAATCGCGAAACTGCACAAACGATCCTTCAACAGATCAGCCTCTTGGAATCTGATGTTGAGCAATTTAACTCCATTCATAAACTATATAATGATGCCAGTGAGCTGGTTGAACTTCTCTCTGAGGAAAATGACGAATCCATGTTGCCTGAAGTCCTGTCGATGATTCAGGAACTCAATCAAAAACTCAATAAACTTGAATTGCAGGCATTATTGGGTGCCGATGATGATACAAAAAACGCGATCATGACCATTCATCCCGGGGCTGGTGGGACCGAATCCCAGGATTGGGTTGAAATGCTGCTGCGCATGTACAATCGCTGGTTTGAACGCTCCGGAATGGATGCACAAATTATGGATTTGATCAAAGGCGACGAAGCCGGAATTAAAGAAGTCACTATTGAAATTAAAGGTCTTTATGCTTATGGTTATCTGAAAGCTGAAGCCGGAATTCATCGCTTGGTCAGAATTTCACCTTTTGATGCAAATCATCGCCGCCATACCTCCTTCGCTTCGGTTTTCGTTTATCCGGAAATTGATGAAGAAATCGAAATTGAAATTAATCCCGACGATCTGCGGATCGACACCTACCGAGCCAGTGGTGCCGGTGGACAGCATGTTAACAAAACCGATTCTGCGATACGAATTACCCATAGCCCGTCAGGTATCGTCGTACAATGCCAGAATGAGCGTTCGCAGTACAAAAATAAAGCAACCGCAATGAAAATTTTGCGCGCTCGTCTGTACCAGTTAAAAAAAGAAGAGCTAGCTAAGGAAAAATCGGAAATTGAGAAAAATAAAAAAGATATATCCTGGGGAAATCAAATCAGATCATATGTTTTTCAGCCATATACAATGGTGAAAGATCATCGGACAAAATACGAAAACACCAACATCCAGGCGGTCATGGATGGCGATATCAACGAATTTTTACATCAGTATTTATTGTGGAATATTAAAAAGGAGATCAATTAGCGTTGAGTACACAGGAACAAAATATCGGCAAATCATTGGGTGAAATATTAGCCATTCGGAAAGAGAAATTACAGAAAATCCGCGAATTGGGTTTTGAACCCTATGCATACCAATTCCCAAAAACTCATTCGAATCGTGAAATTCATGATAAATTTAACGAGTTACAAGAAACAGTAACAGTCAAAGTCGCCGGTCGGATTATGGCAATCCGGAAAATGGGGCGTGCCAGTTTTTGTCATATTCAGGATGCCCAATCCAAACTTCAAATCTATCTTCAGGAAAATAAAATCGGTAAGGATCGCTATACACTGTTCAATCTTCTGGATATTGGCGACATCATCGGAATTACCGGAAAAATCTTCAAAACCCGGACCGGCGAAACGACTATCTACGCTGAAGAGCTGGAACTCTTATCCAAAAACGTTCGCCCAATTCCAGTAGTAAAGGAAAAAGATGGTGAGCTTTTCGATTCATTCAGCAACAAGGAACAGCGCTACCGGCAACGATATCTCGACCTGATCGTTAATCCGGATGTCAAAAATGTGTTTATTATGCGCAGTAAAATCATTCAATGGAGTCGGGAATTTCTGAACGAGCGGGATTTTCTGGAGGTTGAAACACCTACCCTGCAACCGATCTATGGCGGCGCCTCGGCAAAACCGTTTAAGACCTTTTATAATGCCCTCAACCGTGAATTTTTCCTGCGGATCGCCGATGAACTCTATCTCAAACGCCTGATAATCGGTGGATTTGAAAAAGTATATGAAATTGCCAAAAATTTCCGTAATGAAGGAATCGACCGCAATCACAATCCGGAATTTACTGCGCTGGAATTTTATCAGCAGTATGTGGATTACAATTTTCTAATGGATGAAGTCGAGCGGTTTTTTAATTTTATTGCCGATAAAATCGGTAAAAAATCCTATGAATTTGACGATGTCATTATCGACTTTACCCAGCCCTTTCAACGTCACAAAATGTTTGATTTGATCAAAGAATATGTCAGCGTCGATATCAATGGGATGTCCGCAGCTGAGTTGCAGGAACTGTGTGTTGAAAAAGGCATCGAAGTCGATCCCAATATGGGTCACGGTAAATATATTGAATTACTCTTTGAAAATTTTGTAGAACATCAGCTGGTTCAACCGACCTTTGTTACCGATTATCCAAAAGCGATTTCACCTCTGGCAAAATCCTCACGGGACGGCAATCCGGATATCGTCGAACGCTTTGAACTTTATATCGCCGGTCAGGAATTTGCCAATGCTTTCAGTGAATTGAATGATCCCTTTGATCAGCTGGAACGCCTGCAGAGCCAGAACAAACTTAGGGAAGCCGGTGATGAAGAAGCCCAGACAATGGATGAGGATTTCGTAACCGCTATGGAATACGGCATGCCACCGACTGGCGGTGTCGGCATTGGCATTGACCGGCTGGTGATGCTGTTCACTAATCAGCGCTATATAAAAGACGTCATCCTTTTTCCGCAACTCAGAACCTAATTAAAATTCAGGACAATGTCCTTACCTCTATTCATCGCTAAACGGCATTTATTCAACCGTCATAAAATCGGTTATATTTCCTTTATCAGCATCATTTCCACTGTTGGGCTGGCTGTTGGTGTTGCTGCGTTAATTATCACAATTTCAATCCTGAATGGATTTGAAAATGTCATCGAGAAGAAGCTGATTGGTTTTGATGCCCATATCCGCCTCCGCTTATTCAACGGACAGACATTTGAATCATCCGATGAAATTGCCAATCAGCTGCGTGAAATACCGGAAATCAAGTCACTGGTCCCGTATGTTCACAGCACTGTCATGATCCGTAATAAAGCCGAAACCGACGGCGTGATTCTCGAAGGAATGGCGGCGGAAGACATTCATAAAACCCTTGATATCCGGCGTTTTCTAAAAGAAGGTTCGGTCACGTTTAAAACCAAAGAAGGACGCGATGGTCTCGTGATCGGTCGCAAACTGGCAAATAATCTGGGAGTGAATTTAGGGGATCGGATCTATCTCTTTGTACTTCATTCTCCAAGTGAATCATCGACTCGCCCCAGGGTCGGCATATTCGATATTACCGGAATCTATGAATCCGGCATTTCCGATTACGATGATATTTTCATTTATTCCAGTCTTCAAGCCGCCCAGAAAATGATGAATCTGGGAACTGAGTTTTCCGGATTTCAAATAATTCTTGATGATCCCTTTAATGCCGCCCGAATTACTGATCAAATAAACACTGAACTTGGCTATCCTTATCATGCCATGAGCTGGCAGGATTTGCACGCCAATCTGTTTGAGTGGTTACGGGTTCAACGCTTTCCGATTATAATCGTTTTCGGTTTAATTGCGCTCGTGGCAATATTCAATATCGTCAGCTCGCTGATGATGATTGTGATTGAAAAAACGAAGGATATCGGTATTTTAAAAAGTATGGGTGTCAGTCAAAAACAGACCGGCAGGATTTTCTTCATCGAAGGCACAATTATCGGCATTGCCGGAACAATCCTGGGATATGGTCTTGCATTTTTCCTGACCTGGCTGCAGAATCAATTTGCTATCATCTCCCTTCCCGAAGATGTCTATTTTATGAGTCAGTTACCGATCCAGATGAAGTGGAGTTATTTTCTAATTATCGGGATATTTGCCATATTTTTTTCAATCGTAGCAACCATCTATCCCGCCCGCAAAGCCATGCACTTAGCGCCGACGGAGGCTATTCATTATGAATAATCGCCTCCTGACCTGGATTTCATACCGCTACTTCCGCTCAAAAAAGCGCACTGCATTAATTTCACTGACTTCATATATTTCGGTATTCGGTATTGCTATTGGGGCATTTGCGTTATTAATAACTCTAAGCATTCTAAATGGATTTGAAACAGAAATATCAAACCGGGTCATTGATCTCGAATCCCATATCCGCATCTCCGGACCGACCGTGACGCCTTCGACATTGTCAGGAATTAAAGAACTCATAAAAAGCAAAAATGTCGATATCATCTATCCATATATTTTAAAGAAATCGGTTTTATCAACCCGAGGTTCCGACGCCGTTGTCAGGTTAAAAGGGATTGATTCAACGATTTTCGCAACAAAAATAATCGATAAATCAGCCATTATCCGGGGAAATAATTATTTCGATGCGCCCACATCCGAATTGCCCGGAATTATCATCGGATATCGGCTCGCAGATAAGCTCGGTCTATTTCTGGGTGATACGATTAATGTCATCAATCCCCTGGATATCAGAAGTTCGTACAGTATTCCCTTTGTCGGACAGTTTGCATTAAGCGGCGTCTTCCGGCTGGATTTGTTTGATTATGATGAGAACCTGGCTTTTGTCGAAATTGGTGAATTACAAAAAATCTTTAAAATTTCCGACCAGTACTCGGGGATTGACATCCGCTTTGATTCGTACAATAATATTTCCCGGATAAAAGAACAACTGCAACAAAATTTTCCTGGGCATTCGATCATGAGTTGGGAAGATTTGCACCGGGACTTGTTTGGTGCAATGAAACTGGAAAAATACGGCAGCTTTCTGGCATTATGCTTCATCATCCTGATCGCAATTTTCAATCTGACAAGTTCACTGGTGATGCTGGTAATGGAAAAAATCCGCGAGATCGGTATGTTGCAGACCCTGGGAATGAACAACAGCCATATTAAAGGCATATTCCTGAGACTTGGTTTTATCACCGGTACCATTGGTCTGGTATTGGGATTGTTGTTATCGTTAATCTTATGCTTATCGCAACAGTATTTCCAATTTATTCCTCTCCCATCCGTATATTTTATTCCCTATTTGCCAGTTCAGGTTCACCTGCTGGACGTCGTGGCAATCCTTGTGTCCGGATTCATTCTGATCTATTTGGGGACTCTTTATCCCAGTCAGCGGGTTGGAAAACTCGCACCTTTGGAGGCAATTCAATATGAAAAATGAAACCAATCCGATTCTGACAGTCAACAACCTTTCAAAATCTTATCATAACGATGGAATCGAAGTACCGGTCTTTACAAATATTACTTTCTCTGTCAATGTTGGTGAAGTAATCGCTATCATGGGACCTTCAGGAATCGGCAAATCGACACTGCTTAACCTGATTGGCACGCTTGATTTTCCGGACAGCGGTGAAATTTTATACCAGGGCAAGAATCCCTTCTCCCTTGCCGATAAAAATATTGCTCAGTTTAGAAATCAAACCATTGGATTTGTTTTTCAGTTTCATCATCTGCTCCCGGAATTCACAGCCCTGGAAAATGTCATGATTCCTTCCATTATTTATGACTATAATCCGGATTCTGCCAGGAAATCTGCGTTGGAGATGCTTGATCGCGTTGGATTATCTCATCGGATTAATCACCGCCCTTCTGCCCTTTCCGGAGGTGAACGTCAACGGGTGGCTGTCGCCAGGGCGCTGATCAATAAACCGCTGGTTGTTTTAGCAGATGAGCCGTCGGGAAATCTTGACATGCATAATAGTGATTTGCTGATCGAATTGATCCTGGAATTAAATAAACAGGATAACCGGACATTTATTATTGCAACCCATAACTCAACAATTGCATCTAAATCGCATAGAGTTCTTTATCTAAGTGATCGAACTGCAAGTTATCAGTAAAAGTTAATTGACTTTAGTTGATTACCCGTTATATATTCTAATAGAGAAATAAATAGATATGAAAGAGCATTTTTCAAGATTAATTCAAGTTACAATAAAAGAAGCCCGCGAACAGGCGATGAGGCTGGGACATAATCATGTCGATTCCGAGCACCTGCTGCTTGCCATTTTAAATCGACCGGAAAGTCATCTGATCGATATTTTAAGCAGTCTTGAAATTGATATTGATGAACTGATTAAAAACGTCGAGGATGCTGTTCCGGGGGGCGACGAAATTATTCAGCTCGGCAGATTACCATTGACCAAAAGAGCCGAGCAGATTCTGCGAAACACTTATCATGAAGCCCAGCATTTGAATGCCCAGGAGGTTGATGAAACTCACATCTTCCTGGCGATCTTAAAACAGCAGGATGGGATTGCTTACAAAGTCTTGAATGCCTTCGGTATTGATTATCAAAATTTTTTAGAAGATCTATCTGAATCGGAACTTGAAGCTACTCATAATTTATCCGGTAAAAAGAAACACAGCAAGACGCCCGCCTTGGATCATTTTTCCCGCGATATTACGGAAAAAGCCAAAAACGATCAGCTCGACCCGGTTATTGGACGGGAAAAAGAGATTGAGCGTGTGGCTCAAATTTTATCCCGGCGAAAAAAGAATAATCCGGTCCTGATCGGTGAACCAGGTGTCGGGAAAACTGCTATTGCCGAAGGACTGGCAATCCGCATCATTGAAAAAAAGGTTCCCCGGCTTCTATATGATAAACGCATTATTGATCTTGATCTGGCATCAATCGTCGCAGGTACAAAATACCGTGGTCAATTTGAAGAACGCATGAAAACGATTATGCAGGAACTTGAACATAGCAATGACATTATCCTGTTTATCGACGAGCTGCATACCATTGTCGGCGCCGGTGGTGCATCCGGATCGCTGGATGCCTCCAATATGTTTAAACCTGCTCTGGCACGCGGGGAAATCCAGTGCATCGGAGCCACAACACTCGATGAATACCGCAAAGTCATCGAAAAAGACGGAGCCCTCGAACGACGATTTCAGAAAATTATCGTTAATCCGCCTCAAAAAAACGAAACCCTGGAAATACTCAAGGGTTTACAGGAACGCTATGAAAATCATCATCGCGTCAAATATACCCTCCAGGCATTGATTGCCGCCGTTGAACTCAGTGATCGTTATATCACCGATAAATTTCTTCCGGATAAAGCCATTGACGTTGTTGACGAAGCTGGTTCCCGTGTCCATATTCGGAATATTAATGTTCCCAAAGAAATCATTGAACTGGAAAAAAAAGCCGAAGAAATCAAACTCCAAAAAGAGCGTTCAGTCCGCGAGCAAAATTTTGAAAAAGCGGCGGAATTAAGGGACAGAGAGCGCAAAATAAAGCAGAAAATCAAATCGAATTATGATAAATGGGAAAAGGAATCCGCGAACGCCATCATTTCGGTTACCGAAGAAGATATGGCAGATGTGGTTGCCCTGATGACCGGTATTCCGGTCAACCGGATTGCTGAATCGGAAAATCAAAAACTCCTGCATATGGAAGAAGAATTAAAGAAACGCATCGTCGGACAGGATGAGGTTATTCATCTTGTGTCCAATGCGATCCGGCGTGCCCGTGCTGGAATTAAAGACCCCAAGCGTCCCATTGGAAGTTTTCTGTTTATGGGTCCGACTGGCGTTGGAAAAACCGAAATGGCAAAAGTCATCGCCGAGTTTTTGTTCGAAGGTAAGGACGCACTGATTAAAATCGATATGTCTGAGTATATGGAAAAATTTGCCGTATCCCGCTTGATTGGTGCTCCTCCCGGTTATGTCGGTTATGAAGAAGGCGGAGATTTAACTGAACGGGTTCGTCAGCGCCCCTACTCAGTTGTTCTTTTTGATGAAATTGAAAAAGCCCACAATGATGTCTTTAATATCCTTCTCCAAATTTTTGACGATGGCGTTCTGACGGATAGTTTCGGTCGTAAGGTAGATTTTAAAAATACCATCATTATCATGACATCCAATGTCGGCAGCCGTCATCTGCAAAGCGGTGGATTTGGATTTTCGAAAGCCGACACCGAGAATAGTTATAATGTCATGAAAAAGTCTATGGTTGAGGAAGCCCGGAAACTGTTTAATCCTGAATTTATCAATCGTATCGATGATCCTGTTGTTTTTCGCTCATTGACAGAGGAAGACATTCTGAAGATCATCGATCTGCAGCTTCATGAAGTACAGAAGAATCTATTCGGCAGCGGTACAACACTGAAAATTCATCAATCGGCAAAAGAATATATCCTGGAGCAGGGATTTAAACCGGAATATGGCGCCCGTCCATTGCGACGCTCGATTCAAACCCTGATCGAAGACCAGATAGCCGGAAAATTTCTCGACGGCACGCTGGTAAAAGGCACCGAAATCGAGGTTCGGCTGATAAAAGGACAACTCATTTTTCAGCAACCTAAAACGGAACATAACGTCCCTTCCGTCAATCTCAAGACCTAATTGAGATAATTCCGACATAATTTCCGATTTACTTTAATAAATAATCAACGATATACAACTATCTGTCGTAATGTCGCAGTGAATCCTTGGCATAGGATTTGTCAGTAATGACCTGTCTTTAAAATTGTGATAATATTAATTCGATAAATTCAAAGAATTAAAGGAGATAAAGATGGGAAAAATAATCGGTATTGACCTGGGCACTACCAACTCCTGTGTGGCAGTAATGGATGCCGGCTCTCCCCGTGTACTTGAAAATTCTGAAGGTCGTTCAGTAACTCCCTCGGTCGTGGTATTCAAAAAAGATGGTGAGCGCGTTGTCGGTGATACCGCCAAACGACAAATTGTGACCAACCATGACCGTTCGGTCTATTCGATCAAGCGTTTTATGGGACGCCTGTTCAAAGAGGTGACCACTGAAATGAAAGAGGTTCCTTTCAAAGTCATTGAGGGTCCCAATCATGACGTCCGCGTACGAATCGCAGATCGCGATTATTCGCCTCCGGAAATCGGCGCCATGGTTTTGCAGAAAATGAAACAAACAGCTGAAGAGAAACTGGGTGAAAAAATCACCGAAGCAGTTATTACAGTTCCGGCTTATTTCAATGATGCTCAACGTCAGGCAACTAAAGATGCCGGAAAAATCGCCGGTCTTGATGTCAGACGAATTATCAATGAACCAACCGCCGCAGCATTAGCTTACGGTCTTGATAAAAAGAAAGATGAAAAAATTGCCGTTTATGATCTTGGCGGTGGCACCTTCGATATTTCTATTCTGGAAATAGGCGACGGCGTTTTTGAAGTCAAATCCACCAGCGGTGATACGCACCTGGGCGGTGATGACCTTGATCAAAAAGTAATCGATTGGCTGGTCGATGAATTCAAGAAAAAGGAAGGCATCGATTTGAAAAAGGATCCGATGGCGCTGCAGCGTCTTAAAGAAGCTGCCGAGAAAGCCAAAATCGAACTTTCTTCAAATACTGAAACCGAAATCAACCTCCCTTATATTACTGCCGGAGCTGCCGGTCCGATTCATTTACTGGAAAAACTTTCCCGAGGAAAATTTGAATCACTTGTCGGAGAATTGATTGAACGCACCAGAAAACCCTGTGAACAGGCAATGAAAGATGCGAATCTCTCAATAAAGGATATTGATGAAATTATCCTGGTAGGCGGATCAACCCGCATTCCAAAGGTCCAGGCATTGGTCAAGGAGATATTTGGGAAAGAGCCAAACAAGAGCGTTAATCCCGATGAGGTTGTAGCGATTGGTGCCGCTATTCAGGGAGGCGTCCTGGGCGGTGAAGTGAACGACATCCTCCTGCTTGATGTTACACCGCTTTCACTTGGTATTGAAACTCTGGGTGGTGTTGCGACGCGCCTTATTGAACGGAATACTACTATTCCGACCAAGAAAAGTGAAATTTTCTCTACAGCCGCCGATAGCCAAACCACTGTGGAAATTCACGTTCTGCAGGGTGAACGATCCATGGCTGCCGATAATAAAAGCATCGGAAAATTTCACCTCGATGGCATTCCACCGGCACCCCGCGGTATTCCGCAAATCGAAGTTACCTTTGACATCGATGCCAACGGAATTCTGAATGTATCCGCAAAAGATAAAGCAACTGGCAAAGAACAGAGTGTTCGGATTCAGACATCCAGTGGCTTGACCGATGACGAAAAAGATCGTATGGTCAACGATGCCAAACTCCATGAAGAAGAAGATAAACGTCGTAGAGAAGAGGTCGATACCCGTAATCAGGTTGAAACATTGATCTATCAGACTGAGAAAAATGTCGGAGAATACGGTGACAAACTACAGGATGATGAGAAGGCAAAAATTAATTCTGCCCTTGAACAATTGAAAAAAGTTCAGGGCAGCAGTGATATCAATGCAATGAAAGAGGGTTTAGAAAACCTGAATAAGGTCTGGTCTGAAATATCATCGAAAATGTACGAACGTGTAAAAACCGAGTCACCTCCGCCGAATGCAGGACATCAGGCAGGTCAGGAAACCCAATCCGGAGCTAGCAAAGCAAAGGATGAAAACGTTGAAGATGCGGATTTCGAAGTCGTAGATGATAAATAGATAAAGATACCCGTTTTACTAAAAAGAGGGTGAATATTTCACCCTCTTTTTTATCGAAACAATATTGAAAACTTTTGGTTTTTATTTAAGAAGTGTTTATTTTCCGGTGCTTATTTATTTGCGGAATTGGCGACGTACCCAAGTGGCTAAGGGAGCGGTCTGCAAAACCGTTATTCACCGGTTCGAATCCGGTCGTCGCCTCGCTTTTTTTAGGTAAATATTTTAGTGCCGAAGTGGCGGAATTGGTAGACGCAAGGGACTTAAAATCCCTCGTTCCCTAGGAACGTACCGGTTCGATTCCGGTCTTCGGCACAACAATTTCCCGTCGAGAAAGACGGGTTTTTTGTTTAGAAAACACTCCATTTTAAAAACCTCAAAAAACGCTAAAATATGTATTTTGCATATTTTTGTACCAAAAGTGGGATACTGGCGGGATACCGATTTTTTCATTTTTCATGCCTCCTTTCGCTGATTTATGTAAGTTTCTTTGTTAATTTGCCTATGCTATTAATAAATTTGCACTCTACGCATGGAATCCTCTACTTCTTTAAAAGAGAAAGTCAAATCCTGGCATAGTTGCAAAGATGCAAAAAATCATCCGATCCGGTGCCTGCATGATCATATTTTTTCTTTCTGGTGCTCGGATTAAACTCGGTATAAACATTTAGAATGTTCCGTAAGGTATTGTTTGCACTATTATATCCTGAATGGTGTTTACAAAATGAATATCTGAATCTAAGCCCTTCTGGGCTTGTTTCTCCTTCACTAAATCCAAGGGGACATTTTGCTTCGTAATTAGGGTTTCCTGAAAAGGTCATAATACATTGTTAATACAGATATTTATATGTTGATTATTAGGGTTTAAATGCATAGATTATTGCAGAAATTCGTTAAAAACCGTGCATTTTGAAACGTATAATGGAGCCTCAAATGGTCAACATTGATAATCCCAAACAAATACCCATAGAACAATTTGCATTGCCTTTTTCTGGGAAAATGAGCCCTAATAACCGTTGGGCAAAACTAACAATGATCATGCCCTGGGACGAAATCAGCAAACTCTATCCGAAGAAGTTGTGCAAGGATTTTGGTCGTTTGTCGATTAAACCAAGAGTTGCGATTGGTGCGTTGATCATCAAGCAATATCCCATCAGGGATGTCTTTGACACAAGCAGTTAAGTGACGAAGAAACGATCGAGATGATCCGGGAGAATCCTTATTACCAACACTTTCTGGGATACACGAGTTATACCTACGAGCCCTGTTTTGATCCGTCGCTGTTTGTTTATATCCGCCGGCGGTTGGGAGCCAAAATTCTGGGTCAGATCAATGAAATATTTGTCCGACGAGTTCAGGAGATAGCCGAAGCAGAGCGATCCGAGAAAGAGAGACAGCGCAAGCCACGCTCCAAAGACCGGAACAAAGAGAATCCCAATCAGGGCAAATTAATCCTGGATGCGACTGTAGCGCCCTCCAACATCAAACATCCTACGGATCTTGATTTATTGAACCAATCTCGTAAAATTACCATACTATTACACTTATGAACAGATTTAAAATAAATAGCGGGCATTCCTTTCC
>CAZSDW010000025.1:29577-50814 GCA_964605705.1 uncultured bacterium | reverse complement strand
CAACGAATGACAGTCCGGTTCGCATTGTAAGATGAAAGGAAGAATGAAGATGAAATACAATCAAGTGATGGGATTATGCGTCTTTGTACTTGGTCTTATGATTGTGATGATAAGTTGCGAATATGATGTCGCGCAACCCGCCTGGAATGAAGATAATTCCAATCTGTTGGTACCCGTAATAGATCGGATTGAACCAGCCGATTCAGCAGTTGCAGGTGTAAATTATATTACAATTTACGGTGAAGATTTTGCCAGCACTCTGGAAAACAATCATGTCTATTTCAGTAATGTGGAAGTCGATGTTGTCAGTGGCAATGATTCCACACTCAAGGTATATCGACCGGATATTGTTGATGATGATATCACGATCAAGGTAAACTCTTATGAAGCCGATGTCGTTGCCAGTTATGACCAACCCTATAAGGTTACTTCTGTATTAGGACGTTTCGGAAGTTTTGCGGAAAATGCCCAGATTGCGGCTATGCGTATCAATAACGATATCATGTATGTTGCCATGCAAACCCCTGTTTTGATATACCAGATCTCTGCGCAAGGCGATAAGACCTTTATTGATACTGCTTCTGTCAAAGCACCGGTTGATATCACCCTCAGTCCGAATAATGAAATGGTATTTATGTCAAATTTCCGAAGAATCTATAAAACCAACCTGAATGAAACAGAACTCGTGGTAGATGAGTGGATCGATTCCGGTTCCGGTGACTATGTCGTCACTGGTGATTATGACCAGTGGGGTAATTTTTATTTCGGCGGCAGGAAGACAGATTTGCGAGTTGTCACCTCAATTGAAGACAGTACCGGACAACATACCGACCTTTATGGTAATAACGAGATATTTTATATGCGGATATACGGGGATTATATCTACGTGTTGGCGGAAAATCCTGAGTTGGGTATCCGGCGTCATCAACTGCATTCCGACGGTACGGTCGATGCCGGTGAACTTTTACTAACCTGGGCAGATACCGTTGAATTTGCCGAGCTGACTCCTAAAACTTTTACTTTATCAGAAGATGGTATCCTGTACGTTGGAGTCGAAGGTGAAGGAGCCGGAACAATCCTGAGTTACGATACAAATACCGAAACTTTTGATGTACTTTACAAAAACATCATTCCATCCTATGCGGTACACCTGGATTGGGGACCAGGGCAATACCTCTATATGCTCCTGGGAGGCGATGAATGGAATATTCTGGAAATTGATATGGGAACCGAAAGAGCTGCTCTGTAATTCATTTAGCGGGAGGAAAAAGTGTCAAAATTCAATCCTCCCGCAACCTGACGATCGAATTAGTTTTTTATCTTTAGAAAATTCCAGTAACTGATTGCGCTTTAATTATAAAAAGTGTATAGTATGCAGTGGCTAAGCAGTAAATCCTGTATAAAGCTATAATTTGATTCTTAACAATTTGTGGAGGTCGCTAAATGCAACGAATGCCAAGAGGGATTGTTTTTCTAATTTTTACTACTTTTTTATTTGCTCAGCCTTATAACGCTAATCTGGAAGAAGTCGCGGATTGGAATGGTTGGGAAGCGATTGAAATCGGCAATGGATTGATATCAACGGTGACAGTGCCCTCCATCGGGGCGCGGGTCATGGAATACAATTTGGGTGATCATCCCTCTATTTTTCGGGATGAATCCCTGAATGGGAAAACCTATACACCAAACTCTTTTGGGAACTGGTACAATTTTGGTGGATTTAAAAATTGGCCGGCGCCTCAAAACGACCCGGGGCGCTGGGGTTGGCCCCCGCCTCCGACATTGGATTATGGTAACTATACATCTGAAATATTGGTAAATACGCCGGATTCGGTAAAAATAAAAGTGACCAGCCCGGTCGAACAATGGAAGACTCCCGGTCTTCAGTTTTTTCGGATTATGACCATATATAAAAACAGTTCCCGGGTGCGTATGGAACAGTTTTTAGTGAATCATGCGACCAGTGTTCAGGATTGGAGCATCTGGGATATTACCCAGAGCATCGGTCATCACAACGGTCAAAATGATTACAGTAATTTCTGGGTCTATTTTCCATTGAATCCAGAAAGTAAATTCGGGAGCGATGGAGTGGATTGGAGCAGTAATTTTGGTGGCGAACCGAGGGTTCTTAATTATGGCGAAGTTGTTCCCGGAATTTTTGGTCTGCAATATGCCAGGGAGGAAAAGAAGGTATTTGCAGATATTTCCACCGGCTGGATCTGTTTCGCCGATCTCGGATCGGAAGTGATATTTGTTAAGTCATTCGAGGTTGTCGAAGGTGCAAGCTATCCTGACAATGGCGGGGTAGCTCAGGTCTATACATCTTCCGGTGGTGATTATATGGAAGTTGAAGTCACCGGTCCCATCGAAGATATTCCCGCCAATGGCGGACAGATTGCATTGACAATCAACTGGTGGGCTGCCAAGGTCAAAGGTCCGATTTTAGCCGTAAATGAGGCGGGTGCCGTGAGTCAAAAACTGGCAATGCAGGGAAATGTCATTTCCGGTAATTATGGAGTTTTTCACGTTGGAACCGCCCAGCTGGTCTATTTTAATGATGCCGGTGAAATATTGAGCAGTGGGGATCCGGTTGAGGTTTCACCATTGCAGAACCTGGCATTTTCACAGACAGTCACTTTCCCGGAAAATACCCATCACGTAGAGCTGCAGGTATTTGACAGCAATGGTATTAAAATAGGGGTACTTGATGAAAATTTAGTCAGTAATTTGACCGGAATTGACAGAAAAATTTCGAATCAGGCATCAACATTTGAGCTTAAGCAGAACTTTCCGAATCCCTTTAATGCCAGTACGGTCATCTCCTTTCGGATAGATAAAAGCTCATCGGTAAAACTTTCCATTTTTGATATGGCAGGCAGAGTGCAGGAAATTCTGACCGACCGACAATACAGCAGGGGTGATTATCAATTAACCTGGAACGCCGAAAATTTACAGTCCGGCTTATATTTTATCAGATTGGAAACAGACGGTTTAAGTTCTACAAAGAAATGTATGTTAATTAAATAATTAAAGCATTTAAAGTGTGATATTTTAATAAACAAGGTGTTTGCCGAAATTATTCTTTGACTGGCATGATAAATGAAAAAAATGGTTGACAGTTTAAAAAAAAACGGTTAAAATCGCCAATCAAAATGGTGAATTATTAAAGTGATACGGTTTCCACACATAGTACTGGTGCTTTCGATTATTATTCTACTCGTAGTTCAGCGAGAGGGGGTAAACTGAAAGTTTAAAAAACCGGAATTTTTAAAGCCCCTTCTCAAAACGGAAGGGGTTTTTTATTTAAAGTCAAAAAAAGGATTCAAGATGCGAAGTGATCAGGTTAAAAAAGGATTAGAAAGAGCACCTCACCGGGCGTTGCTGAAGGCAACCGGGAAAAAGCAGGAAGATTTCGACCGCCCGTTTATTGCCGTTGCCAATTCCTATGCAGATATCGTACCGGGGCACGTCAAACTTAATACTGTCGGTAAAATGGTCAAAGATGCTATTTACGAAGCCGGTGGACTGCCGTTTGAGTTTAACACGATTGCAGTTTGCGATGGCATTGCCATGGGACATATGGGTATGCGTTATAGCCTGGTGAGCCGTGAAATAATCGCCGATTCCGTAGAAACTATGCTGCGGGCGCACTGCTTCGATGCGCTGGTCTGCATTCCGAATTGCGATAAGATCATTCCCGGTATGCTGATGGCGGCGGCGCGGGTGAATATTCCCACTATTTTCGTATCCGGTGGACCGATGAAAGCCGGGAAAACATCCAAGGGTAAGACGGTTGATCTGATCTCAGTATTTGAGGGTGTCGGGGCTTTTAAAGAGGGGAAAATATCCGAAGAAGAGATGCTGGATATCGAAAATAATGCCTGTCCCGGCTGGGGCAGCTGTTCCGGAATGTTCACTGCGAATTCAATGAACTGTCTCTGTGAAGCTATGGGCATTGCCCTGCCGGGGAATGGGACCATTCTGGCAGTGGACGAACGTCGTCAGAATCTCTATCATGAGGCAGGCAGACGGATTGTGGAAATGGTCAAGGAAGACCTGAAGCCCCTGGATATAATTACCCGCGAATCCCTGGATAATGCCATGGTCCTGGACATGGCGATGGGTGGTTCGACGAATACAGTACTGCATTCCCTCGCCATTGCCAGTGAAGCGGGAATCGAGTATGACATTAAACGTGTTGATGATCTTTCCAAGAAAGTGAAGAATATTTGTAAGGTTTCGCCATCCAGTCCTTACCACGTGGAGGATGTTGACCGGGCAGGCGGTGTCAGTGCGATTTTAAAGGAAATCCAGCGGGAAGCCGGATTAGTAAATGGTGAATGCAAAACGGTGACGGGCAAATCGCTGGCTGAAAATATTCAGGATGCTGAAATAAAAGATGAGGCGGTCATCCACCGACTGGAAAACGCCTATAGTAATACAGGAGGACTGGCGGTGTTGAGCGGCAACCTGGCACCGGAAGGCAGTGTAGTCAAGTATGCCGGAGTTGCCGAATCAATGCGAGTTTTCGAAGGACCGGCGGTGATTTTTGACAGTCAGGAGGAAGCTTGTGAAGGCATTCTGGCGGGGAAAGTCAAAATCGGCGATGTCGTTGTCATTCGCTATGAAGGTCCCAAAGGCGGACCGGGTATGCAGGAAATGCTCTCCCCCACTTCCTATATAATGGGAAAAGGGCTTGGAGAAAGCGTAGCGCTGATAACCGATGGTCGTTTTTCCGGTGGAACCCGGGGTGCCTGTATTGGACATATCGCTCCCGAGGCGGCGGATGGAGGTCCCATTGCCTTGATACGTGAAGGGGATCGCATAGCAATTGACATTCCAGCCGGCAAACTCGAAGTACTGTTGCCGACTGCCGAAATGGAGGAACGCCGGAATGAGTGGAAATCACCTGAGCCGAGAGTGGATTTTGGTGTCCTGGGACGGTACGCAAAAACGGCATCCTCCGCCAGCAAGGGAGCAGTACTGGAACTGTAATAAATATAGAAAATACTTATGGGGAAAATATGAATGGTGCACAAATATTAATAGACGGACTGATCAGGGAGGGTGTTGACACAATATTCGGATATCCCGGTGGCGTGGTCATTCCGATTTTTGATGTTCTGTATTCTACCAGAGCAATTAAATTTTTACTAACCCGTCATGAACAGGGAGCGACCCATGCGGCTGATGGTTACGCGCGCTCGACGGGAAAAGTGGGGGTCTGTTTGGTGACTTCCGGTCCCGGAGCAACCAATACCATTACAGGGATCGCGACAGCCAAGATGGATTCATCGCCGATTGTTGTCATCAGCGGACAGGTACCATCCGGAAATATCGGAACGGATGCATTTCAGGAAACCGATATGCTCGGATTGACCCGTTCAATCTGTAAGCACAATTATCTGGTCCAGGATGTCAAGGATTTACCGAAAATCATTAAAGAGGCATTTTATATTGCGAGAACCGGGCGACCGGGACCTGTATCAATTGATATCCCGGTAGATGTTTCCAATGCCAAATTGAAAAATTACGAATACCCGGAATCTATCGATCTGCCTGGTTATAAGCCAACGGTGAAAGCCAATTCCGGGCAGATAATCAAATTAGCTCAGGCAATTGCAATTGCTCAGAAGCCGTTGTTATATACCGGTGGTGGAATCGTAACTTCAGGGGCGACAGATGAACTCTTGAAATTGATTGATAAAACCCGGATTCCGGTTGTGACGACACTGATGGGCTTGGGATCAATTCCGTTTGATCATCCCTGTTTTCTGGGAATGCCCGGAATGCATGGTACCGTCACTGCCAATAAGGCGATGGTAGAGTGTGATTTGCTGATTGGTGTGGGAGTGAGATTTGATGATCGCATCACCGGACCGCGTCATACTTTTGCAACGGGAAAAAACGTTGCCCATATCGACATTGATCCGGCAGAGATCAGTAAAAATATCAAAGCCAACATTCCGGTAGTTGGCAATGCCAAAGAAGTTCTCTCTGAATTGTTGAAAAAGGTCAAGGAACGTCCCAGAAATTCATGGAACGAGCGAACAGATTTCTGGAAGGCAAAATACCCATTGAAGTATAAAGATGCCGGGGATGGAACTGTCAATCCGCAGTATGTCATCGAACGGTTGAATGAATTTTCAGATAAAAACGCTATTCTAGTGACCGATGTCGGTCAGCAGCAGATGTGGTCGGCATTATATTATCATCATCGCCTTCCGCGTCATTTCCTGAGCTCCGGCGGGCTTGGCACGATGGGATTTGGATTGCCATCTGCCATGGGAGCAGCGGTTGGGAATCCCGATACGCAGGTTGTCTGTGTTTCCGGTGATGGTGGTATCCAGATGAATATCCAGGAACTCGCAACCTGTGCGATCAACCGAATTCCGGTAAAGATAGTGGTGTTGAATAACGCTTTTCTGGGGATGGTGCGTCAGTGGCAGGATATGTTCTGGGACAAGCGCTACGCCCAAACATGCCTCCAGCGTGGTCCCGAGTGCCCGGAGGAGTGCCATGGACCGAATGGTGAATGTATTCCTCGTTATCTGCCTGATTTCATAAAGGTTGCTCAAGCCAATGGTATGGTTGCGTACCGGGCAAACAATAAAGCTGAAGTGGATGAGGTTTTGAGAAAGGGATTGGCAGAAGATGGTCCGGTCCTGATGGAATTCTTAGTGAACCGGGAGGAGAATGTTTATCCAATGGTTTCAGCCGGAAAACCGCTGACAGAAATAATTATGGGAGAGGAATGATGCTTGAAAAACATACCATTATCATTACTGTTTTAAACAGTGCCGGAGTTCTGGCGCGGATATCGGCGCTTTTATCACAACGCGGCTATAATATCGAAAGTGCGATTGCGGCTCCGACGGAGGATCCGAACGTTTATAAAATCAGTATCGTCGTTGAGCAAACCGAAGAGCACATTGAGCAAATCGTGAAGCAATTAAATAAACTTGTCGATACCATCCGGGTGACGGATATTTCGCATAAGGGCAATTACATCGTTCGGGAATATATAATCCTGAAACTGGATGTCACGGCAAAGAACCGTACTGATCTGTTTCAGCTGATTCATGTATTTAAGGCGAATCCGATTGATGTAGCAATGGATCATGTGATCCTGGAATTATCCGGCACACGCCGGAAAATTGACCGCTTTATTGAAATGGTCAAACCCTTTGGCATTCGGGAATATGTGCGTAGCGGCGAGTTCGCGATGGCTGAATATCAATTACCAAACAAAGGAGACTCTAAAAATGGCGATTAAAATGTATTATGACAAAGACGCAGATCAGACTCTGCTGAAGACAAAAACTATTGCCGTAATTGGTTATGGCAGCCAGGGACATGCCCAGGCGCAGAACCTGCGGGAAAGCGGCTATAATGTGATTGTTGCCGATGTCAAGGGCAGCGACAATTACAAACTGGCGGTCAGTCACGGCTTTTCGCCAATGACAGCTGCGGAAGCCAGCGCCAAAGCCGATGTCATTCAGATTCTGGTGCCGGATGAACTTCAGAAGCGAATTTACACATCAGAAATTGCCGCGAATCTGACTACTGGTAAGGCACTGGTATTTTCCCACGGATTCAATATTCATTTTGGACAGGTGGTTCCGCCCAAGGATGTGGATGTCTATATGGTGGCGCCTAAAGGTCCCGGTCACCTGGTGCGTCGTCAGTATGAAATTGGCGCCGGTGTGCCGTCATTAATTGCAATTTACCAGGATGCCACTGGCAAAACCAAAGACCTGGCTCTGGCACACGCCTGCGGGATTGGCGCCGGGCGGGCGGGCATTATCGAAACCACGTTCAAAGAGGAAACCGAAACCGATCTTTTTGGTGAACAAGCCGTCCTGTGTGGTGGTATTTCCGAATTGATCAAAGCCGGTTTTCAGACCCTGGTGGATGCCGGTTACCAGCCGGAAATCGCCTATTTTGAGTGTCTGCATGAAATGAAACTGATCGTTGACCTGTTCTATGAAGGCGGCATCGCGGGGATGTACTATTCGGTCAGCGATACAGCCGAATACGGTGGGATGACCCGCGGTACAAGATTGGTCAATTGTGAAGTGAAACAAGAGATGAAAACTATTCTGCGGGAAGTTCAAAACGGCTCCTTTGCTAAAGAGTGGATTCTCGAAAATCAGGCGGGTCGCCCGACATTGAATGCCCTGCGCCGAGAACACGATGAGCTGCTGATTGAAAAAGTCGGCAAGCAATTGCGCGGAATGATGGCGTGGCTGAAAAAAGGAAAATAAAATGCAGAAACCCAAGATACAGCTGTTTGATACGACCTTGCGGGATGGTTCCCAGAGTGAAAGTATCTCCTTTAGCGGTGAAGATAAACTGCATATCGCCCTGAAACTGGATGAATTTGGCATCGATTACATTGAGGGCGGCTGGCCCGGTTCGAATCCCAAAGATGTACTGTTTTTCAAGCGCGCCAGCGAGGTGGAATTCAAACACGCCAAGGTCGTGGCATTCGGATCGACCAAACATGCGAAAAACAGGGTCGATGAAGATCCCAATATTCTGGCGCTTTTAGAAGCCCGCACTCCCGCGGTATCGGTATTCGGGAAGACCTGGATTTTCCATGTTGAAAAAGCACTGCGGATAACCCGTGAGCAGAACCTTGATATGATCCGCGAAAGTGTCGCTTTTCTGAAAAAGAATGGCAAAGAGGTCATCTTCGACGCGGAACATTTTTTTGATGGTTACAAGGACGATGCGAAGTATGCGCTTGAAACTTTGAAGGTTGCTGAAGCAGCTGGCGCGGACGTACTGGTACTCTGTGATACCAATGGTGGCTCTCTGACCAGTGAAGTTTCCGAAATTGTCAAGGTTGTCAAAAAAACCGTGATAAAATCCATCGGGATTCATGCCCATAATGATTCCGGGCTGGCAGTTGCGAACAGTATCGAAGCAGTATTAAACGGTTGCACTCATGTCCAGGGTACGATCAATGGTTACGGTGAACGCTGCGGCAATGCGGATTTGTGCAGTATTATTCCCAACCTGCAGCTGAAAGCCGGCTATGCCTGCATCCCGGATGAAAATATTCCGAACCTATTGGCACTTTCTCATTATGTCAGTGAAATTGCCAACCTTATTCCGCAAAACAACCAGCCTTTTGTCGGGAAGAGTGCCTTTGCACATAAGGGCGGTATTCATGTCAGCGCGGTGATGCGTGTATCTGAGAGTTATGAACATGTCAAACCGGAATCCGTCGGCAATAAACGACGGGTATTGATTTCAGATTTATCAGGGAAAAGCAATATTGTATTCAAGGCGGATGAGCTGGGTGTGGATCTGGATTCGGACCAGGAAAAAATTCCGGAAATTGTTCAGCAATTAAAACAGCTGGAGCATGAAGGATATGAGTTCGAAGCGGCGGAAGGTTCGCTGGAACTGTTGATTAAAAAATTGAAGAAGGAATATAAAAACTACTTTAATTTGCAGGGCTTCCGGATTTTAATCGAGAAGAATGAATCTGACGAAATCCGGTCAGAAGCGACGGTGCGAATGATTGTGAATGATGAAATGGAACATATGGCAGCCGAGGGCGTCGGACCCGTGAACGCCCTGGATAACGCGCTGCGGAAATCGTTACGCAGTTTCTATCCTGAGATCGATGCGGTCAGGCTTTCCGATTATAAGGTGCGGGTTATCAATGCCTCGGAAGCGACCTCAGCCAAGGTGCGGGTGCTGATAGAATCAACCGATGAACAAGATACCTGGAGTACGGTCGGAGTCCATGAAAATATTATCGAAGCCAGCTGGCAAGCCCTGACCGACAGTATATCCTACTATTTAATGAAACACCGAAATGGGAAAAAGTGAGGAGCAATGATGACAAAGCAAAAGATTATTATTTTTGATACGACGCTGCGGGATGGCGAACAAAGTCCCGGCGCTTCATTAAAAGTGAATGAAAAACTCGTGATTGCTCATCAGCTAGCCCGTCTGGGAGTGGATGTTATCGAAGCCGGTTTTCCAATCGCCTCGGATGGCGATTTCGAAGCGGTCAAACTGGTGGCACAGAATGTCAAGGGACCCACGATTTGTGGTCTTGCGAGAGCCAATGACAAGGATATTGACCGCTGCTGGGAAGCGATAAAATATTCTGCCAAACCACGCATTCATACCTTTATCGCAACGTCGAAAGTGCATCGTGAGAAGAAACTGCAAAAGACTAAAGAGGAAATCATCGAACTTGCTGTTCAGGCTGTCTCACGAGCAAAAAGCTATTGTGATAATGTGGAATTTTCTCCTGAAGACGCCGCACGAACCAGCTTGGAATATATGTGTGATGTCGTCAAAGCAGCCATTGAAGCCGGCGCGACGACTATCAATATTCCCGATACCGTCGGCTATGCTGAGCCGAAGGAATTCGGCGACCGGATTCGCTACCTTTTTAATAAAGTCCCGGAAGCTCACAATGTTGTGATCAGTGTGCACTGTCATAACGATCTGGGCAATGCCGTGGCAAATTCGCTAGCGGCTGTCAAAGCCGGCGCGACCCAGGTTGAGGGCTGCATTAATGGGATCGGCGAAAGGGCGGGGAACGCCTCCCTGGAAGAGATTATCATGAATCTGGTAATCCGCAATGATTTCTTCAATGTTGAAGTCGGTGTGAATACGTGCGAGATCTATCATACCAGCCGTCTGGTTTCTAATCTGACCGGTATCGATATCCAGAGAAATAAAGCCATCGTCGGGATGAATGCTTTTGCTCATGAAGCGGGCATTCATCAACACGGTGTTCTGAAAAGCAAACAGACCTATGAAATTATGACGCCGGAAGAGGTCGGCTGGACTGGTGAAAATCTGGTCATCGGCAAACACTCCGGCAAGCATGCCGTAACCGCATTACTGGAGGAAGAAGGTTTTCAACTGGATAAAGACACGATTTCTCTGATCACGGAGAGAGTAAAAGATCTGGCAGACAAAGAGAAATCGGTCGAACGGGATGATGTGATTGCCATTGCCCGGGATATTACCCATCAGCTTAGCGAAGAGGAGCAGTTCGTAAAATTGACTGAATTTACGGTGACGACGGGAATGAATATGACACCGACAGCTTCGGTGAAATTGCGCGTTTATGGCGAGGCAAAAATTGCGGCTGGGGTTGGTGATGGTCCGATCGATGCCGTCAGTAACGCCATCTGGCAGATGGTGGATCCGTCCCTGAAACTGACCGATTATCATCTAAAAGCGATTACCGGTGGAACCGATGCTCTTGCCGATGTTTCAATTAAACTGACTGATGAGAATATGAATACCTTTGTGGCGCGCTCGGTGGATGAGGACGTGATTCGCGCCAGCGCCAAGGCAATTATCAAAGGAATCAATAAGGCACTGAATTATAAAGAGAAAATTCTGGCACAGGGATAAAGGAGTAAATATTGGGAAGTACAATTACGGAAAAAATATTGGCAGTTCACTGCAGACGGGAAGAGGTGGTTCCCGGTGAATTGATCAATGCCGAAATCGATGTGATTATGTGTCATGATGTAACTACGACACCGGCGATCGATATGCTTGCCGCTAAAGGCTTGAGTAAGGTTGCCTATCCCGAGCGGGTGGTGGTCATGCCGGACCATTTTGTGCCAAACAAGGATATCAAGTCTGCTGAGATGGTGGCGAAAATCCGCCGTTGGGCAAAAGAACAGAAGATCGAAAAATTTTACGATCTGGGTCGTCATGGTGTTTGTCACGCGCTTCTGCCGGAGCAGGGACACGTGCGACCGGGAACGACCATCATTTGCGGCGATAGTCATACCAGCACCCATGGCGCATTGGGCGCCTTTTCAACCGGCGTGGGCAGCACTGATCTGGCGGCGGCGTTAGCAACCGGTGAGCTCTGGTTCAAAGTGCCGGAATCAATACTCTTTTGCATTAACGGAAAACTTCAAAAAGGTGTTTATGCCAAAGATGTGATTCTGCATATTATCGGACAAATTGGTGTTGACGGCGCACTCTATAAAGCGATGGAATTCTCGGGTGAAGTCGTTGATGAGATGTCCGTGGAAGCACGGATGACCTTGTGTAATATGGCAATCGAAGCCGGCGGAAAGTCCGGAGTGATCAATCCCGATCAGAAGACCATTGATTATGTTAAAGCTCGAACGGATGAACCGTTTAAAATTTATCACAGCGATCCCGATGCGAAATATTCTCAGATAATCGATATCGACGTATCGAAACTGGAACCGATTGTAGCGTTTCCACATTTACCGAGTAATGAAAAATCAGTTTCGGAAGTCGGTAATATTCCGGTGGATCAAGCCTATCTCGGCAGCTGCACCAATGGGCGGATCGAAGATTTGCGCGTGGCAGCTGAGATTCTGAAAGGCAAACAGGTTGCCAGCGGAACCCGCATGATCGTGATTCCGGCGACAACGGATATCTGGAAGCAGGCGAATAAGGAAGGATTGTTGGATATTTTTATGGCAGCCGGTGCGACGGTGTCGTCCCCGACTTGCGGCGCCTGCCTGGGGGGACACATGGGCATATTGGCTGCCGGTGAACGCTGTGTCAGTTCCACCAATCGCAACTTTGTCGGGCGGATGGGCAGTCCGAAGTCGGAAGTCTATCTCGCCAGTCCGGCGACAGTTGCTGCTTCGGCTATTGAAGGTAAAATCACCGATCCACGCAAATACTTATAGGAGTATCGATGAAAGGAAAAGCACATACATATCCGCGAGCTCATATCAATACCGATGAGATTATTCCAGCCCGTTACTTGAATATGGACCAGGAAAAGGACCTGGCGAAGCACGCCATGGAGGATATCGATCCTGATTTTATCAGTAATACCAAAGTGGGTGATTTTATTATATCCGGTGAAGATTTTGGCTGTGGAAGTTCCCGCGAACATGCGGTCTGGGCGTTGCGGGGTGCCGGAATCCGGGCAGTCATCGCTGATACTTTTGCCAGAATATTTTACCGCAATTGTATCAATAACGGCTTTATTGCCATTGAGTGCAAGGGCATTAGTGAAAAGGTTCAAACCGGTGACGATCTGGAAATTGATATCGATGGCGGTATTGTTAAAAACCTGACCAAGCGTGAAGCATATATTTTTCAACCGATTCCAAAATTTGCTCAGGAAATAATCGGAGCGGGTGGATTATTGGATTATATTGTAAAAAAGGCGAAACAGTAGTGGAAATTAAAAAAATTGCCGTGCTGCCGGGCGATGGCATCGGACCGGAAGTTATGGCTGAAGCACTGAAAGTTCTGGATGCCGTTCAGTCAAAATATCAGGTGAAATTTGAATATCAGCCTGCCCTGGTCGGAGGTGCCGCCTGGGATAATTATCGTTGCCATTTGCCGGAAGACACTCTGAATATTTGCCGTGAATCCGATGCAATTTTATTCGGATCGGTGGGTGGTCCTGTGCGTGAACAGAATACAGACCAATGGCGCGGAGTAGAAGTTAACTCACTGCTGGGTTTGCGGAAAGACTTTGACCTGTATGCCAACCTGCGCCCGGCAAAACTCTATCCCTCGTTGGCATTTGCTTCGCCACTGCGGAAAGACACCGCGGAAAAGGGATTCGATATTCTGGTGGTTCGTGAATTGACCGGTGGTATCTACTTTGGGCAGCCCAAAGGGCGCAAAGGCAAGGGTGATGAGGAAGTCGCTTTTGATACAATGATCTATTCCCGTTCCGAAATACGCCGGATTGCTAAAGTTGCTTTTGAAGCTGCCCGTAAGCGTCGCAAAAAGGTGACCTCTATTGATAAAGCCAATGTTCTGACGACCATGGTTTTCTGGCGTCAGGTGGTTGAAGAGGTCGCCGCTGACTATCCCGATGTGGAATACGAACCGATGTACGTGGACAATGCCGCGATGCAGCTGACCAAGAATCCGCAGCAGTTTGATGTGATGCTTTGCGGGAATATGTTCGGGGACATTCTATCTGATGAAGCGGCGGCGTTGACCGGAAGTCTTGGAATGCTGCCGAGCGCGAGTCTCGCAGATGATAGTTTTGGAATGTACGAACCCGGTGGCGGGTCGGCGCCAGATATTGCCGGCAAAGGAATTGCCAATCCGATTGCCCAGATTCTCAGTGCGGCGATGATGTTACGTTTTTCATTCAATATGGTTAAAGCTGCTGAAGCGATCGAGCAAGCTGTTGAAAAAGTTTTGAATGCGGGCTATCGCACCGGAGATATCTGGCAGGCAGGCAGCCGAAAAATCGGAACGACGGAGATGGGAAATCAGATTATCAAAGCATTGACAAGCTGATAATAATTACGGAATTAATTTCGTCAGAAAGACGAAATTTATATAGACATAATATTTTTAGCAGAGAGGAACTCTGTCTTGAATCATAGTGAAAAATTCAGGAAGATTTATCAGAATTACTTAGTCCGGGTCAAACAGGCAAAAGCATTTCTGAATCGTCCCTTAACATTGAGTGAAAAAATTATCTATTCGCATCTGGTTGAGGACGAATTTCAGACGGATTATCAGCGCAAATCTGCCTATATAAACCTGAAACCTGACCGGGTTGCCATGCAGGATGCCACCGGTCAGATGGCAATTTTACAGTTCATGAATTCCGGCAAGACCCAGGTCAGTGTGCCCACGACCATCCATTGTGATCACCTGATCTGCGCCCGGGAGGGTGTCGAAACCGATCTCGCCAGGGCTCTGGATGATAACCGCGAAGTTTACGATTTTCTAAAAAATGCTTCGGCAAAATACGGCATCGGATTCTGGGAACCCGGGGCTGGTATTATTCATCAGATCGTGCTGGAAAATTACGCCCTGCCCGCGGGATTGATGATTGGTACAGATTCGCATACTCCCAATGCCGGCGGGCTTGGAATGCTGGCAATTGGTGTCGGTGGAGCGGATGCAGTTGATGTCATGGCAGGTTTGCCATGGGAATTGAAAATGCCGGGCATCATCGGTGTTGAGCTGACCGGTAAACTGAACGGCTGGGCAACTGCCAAGGATGTGATTTTGAAACTGGCGGGAATTCTCACTGTGAAGGGCGGCACGAATTCTATTGTGGAATATTTCGGTCCCGGCGTATCGGAACTCTCTTGCACCGGCAAAGCCACAATCTGTAATATGGGCGCGGAAATCGGGGCGACCTCCTCAATATTTTCTTATGATAGAAAAATGGCGGATTACCTGGCGATTACCGGTCGGGAAGGAATTGCCGGGGCAGCTGCCAGTATTGTTGTTGAGCTAAGCGCTGATCCTGAAGTCTATCAACATCCGGAAAGATATTACGATCAGGTAATCCGCATCAATCTGGACACTCTCGAACCATATATTAACGGTCCCTTTACTCCAGACCTTGCGGTGCCGATTTCGGAGTTTGCAGAATGGATTGAAAAACAGGATTACCCAAGTAAACTCGATGCCGGTTTAATTGGTTCATGCACCAACTCATCTTATGAAGATATCTCCCGGATAGTTTCCATTGTCCGGCAAGCAAAGCAGCACAATATTCAACGAAAAATCCCATTGATAATAAATCCGGGATCAGGCTGGATTGAAAAACGGGCGGAGGAAGCCGGTTTCCTTGAGGAACTGCGGCAGTTTGGTGCAAGGATTTTAGCCAATGCCTGTGGTCCTTGTATCGGGCAGTGGGACCGCGACGATCCCAATCCCGGCGGGTACAATTCAATTATAAACAGTTTTAACCGGAATTTTGCCAAACGGAATGACGGCAATCCGAATACCTGCGCATTTGTAGCATCTCCGGATATTGTCATGGCGATGGTATTAGCCGGTGATTTACGATTCAATCCGTTGAAGGATAGCTTGCTTTCCAAAGATGGAAATGAATATTTACTGAATCCGCCAACCGGGATTGAGTTACCGGAAAAGCGAACGGAGCTCGATACTTCACGAACAGTTACCAAAGGTGATCCGAATATTCACATTGATATCGATCCAAATTCGAACCGATTGCAGTTGCTCGAACCATTCCCAAAATGGAATGGAAAACCATATAAGGATTTGACCTTACTGATGAAAGTGAAAGGTAAGTGCACTACCGACCATATTTCGGCTGCTGGCAAGTGGCTGAAATATCGGGGGCATCTCGATAGAATTTCAGATAATTTGTTATTGGGCGCTATTAATGCTTTTATCGATAAAGCCGGTACAACGTTAAATCAGCTGAACGGCAGCTACGATAATGTAGCCAGTGTTGCCCGACAATATAAATCCAGGCAGTTGCAAACAGTAATTATTGCCTATGAAAATTACGGTGAAGGTTCTTCCCGTGAACATGCCGCCATGGAACCGCGGTATCTTGGTGTGATTGCCATAATTGCTAAATCCTTTGCGCGGATCCATGAAACCAATTTGAAAAAGCAGGGCGTTCTGGCTCTGACTTTCAGCAATCCTGAAGATTATGATAAAATTATGGAAAATGATCATTTCAATATTGAAGGACTGGAAGAATTCGCTCCCGGAAAACCATTATCGTTAAAAATTAAACACGCTGACAGCAATAGTGAAACGCTGAAAGTGAATCACAGCTATAGCCATCAGCAAATTGAATGGTTCAAAGCCGGCGGTGCGATGAATTATATTCGCAGGAAAAAGGAACCCCGGAATGGATAAAAACAGGCTGAAATTTGAAAATGGAAAATTACAGGTGCCGGATAATCCGGTGATTCCCTTTATCGAGGGCGATGGCATCGGAGCAGAAATTACGGCACCGACATTGAGAACTATTGATACAGCCGTCGAAAAAGCCTACGGTTCCAGCCGATGGATCGTATGGAAAGAAATCCTGGCGGGCGACAAAGCCCATCGCCAAACTGGTGAATGGCTGCCAGAAAAAACATTCAGTACACTCAAAAATTATCTGGTTGGGCTGAAAGGTCCCCTGATGACGCCGGTTGGCGAAGGAAAACGTTCACTGAATGTGATCCTGCGGCAGGTGCTTGACCTGTTTGCCTGTGTTCGCCCGATTCGCTGGTTTGAGGGTATTCCGGCACCGGTCAAACGACCGGATTTGGTGAATCTGGTAATTTTCCGGGAAAACACGGAAGATATATATGCCGGTATCGAATTTCCACTGGGGGAAGCCGATACAAAACGCTTCGAGGAATTTTTACTCGATGAAATGAAGGTCAGTTCGGTCCGGTTTCCCGGCGAAAGTGCCTATGGAATCAAACCGGTGTCCAAACCGGGATCTGAACGCTTGATTCGGGCAGCGCTTCAGTATGCAGTTCAGCATCAATTATCTTCGGTGACACTGGTGCATAAAGGCAATATTATGAAATATACCGAGGGTGCCTTTCGTAAGTGGGGCTACGAACTGGCGGAAAGGGAATTTGGCAATCAGATCACGATAAAGGATATGATCGCCGACGCATTTTTTCAGGATATGCTCCTGCGTCCTGAAGAGCATTCACTCGTGGCGACCCTGAATCTGAATGGTGATTATATTTCTGATATGGCGGCGGCAATGGTTGGCGGTATTGGCATTGCGCCCGGAGCGAATATCAATTATGAAACCGGGCGGGCAATTTTCGAAGCCACGCATGGTACTGCGCCCAATATCGTTGGGCAGGATATTGCCAATCCCGTTTCGCTGATGCTTTCTGGGATGTTGCTGCTGGAATATATCGGTTGGCAAGAAGCCGCTGAATTATTGAATAATTCCATTGTTGCTCTTTATAAAAATCAGATGGGGACGAAGGATCTTTTTGCGAAAGTTCCGGGTGCCAAAGTCGTTGGCACACAGGAATTTTCTGAGTTACTGCAAAAGCACATAAAATCCGGCTGATGCCGGGATATAAAGGAGATTACCTTGAAGAATTTAAAAATGCTCAGAACCATTGTCGATAAGATGGAAAATGCTTGTCAGATTGAGCCGAGATTATACGATGAATACAATGTCAAACGCGGTTTACGGAATCGTGATCATACCGGTGTTCTGGTTGGTCTGACGAACATTGGTGATGTTCAGGGTTACAAATTTGAGGGGGACACGCTGATACCCACGGAAGGACGCTTGCTGTATCGCGGATATCCGCTCAGTGAATTGGTTCAGGGATTTCATAACGATCACAGACACGGATTTGAGGAAATCTGCTATCTTCTGCTTGCCGGTGAATTACCTAGCAAAGAAGAATTGCAGTATTTTTCCAATTATCTGGCAGAGAAACGAGAACTGCCTGTCAGGTTCACAAAGCAAATGGTGCTAAGTCTGGTTGGGCAGGATATGATGAATATGCTCGCTAGAGCTGTGTTGGGTTTATATACCATTGATCTGCATCCCGAGGATCGTCAGGAGGAAAATGTGGTGCGGCAATCCTTGAATCTGATTGCAAAATTTCCGACTATTGTTGCCTATTCATATAATTCCTATCGTCATAATTACCTGCGGAAAACGCTGTCGATCCGCCATCCCCGTCAAGAATTGAGTATGGCTGAAAATTTTTTGTATATGCTGAAGGGCAATTTTTATACAAAACTGGAAGCAGACTTGCTGGATTTAGCCCTGGTCACCCATGCCGAACATGGCGGTGGTAATAATTCGACTTTCACTTTGAGGGTGACCAGCTCTGCCGGGACCGATACCTATTCGGCAATTTCCGCCGCAATCGGCTCCTTAAAAGGAGTATATCACGGTGGAGCGAATCTGAAAGTTCTTGAAATGTTAAACGATATCAAGCAGAACATTCATAATTGGAAAGATAAGGATGAAGTGGCAGCCTATCTCCTGAAGATTTTAAAAAAGGAAGCCGGGGACGGCTTTGGAAAAATTTATGGAATAGGTCATGCTGTCTATACGCTTTCAGATCCACGAATGCTCATCTTGAAAAACAGAGCTGCCGAACTTGCCGATGAAAAAAATCGACTGGAGGAGTTTCACCTATATAACCTGGTGGAAGAACTGGCGCCGCAGGTATTTGCCGATTTCAAGGGGCGTGCGCGGTCTAAAATTGTTTGTGCTAATGTGGACTTTTATTCCGGATTTGTCTATTCATGCATCGGAATACCACAGGAACTCTATACTCCGATCTTTGCCATGGGGCGCCTGGCTGGCTGGTGCGCCCATCGTCTCGAGGAACTGAATCATAAATCTAAAAGAATCATTCGCCCGGCGTACAGGAATGTGACGCGAGAGAGGGCGTATGTTGAGCTCGATCAGCGCGGCTGAGTGTGCAGAATTGATCACACTACTCCGCAATGTGTTCCAAATAAAAGTAATAAGACTATTTGGTTCGTTTTCTATAACCAGGTTTTTTTTCTAATAGTCGTAATTGTGGACTAGCTTCTGGATTATATTTTTTTGTAATATCTGGTGTTCTTTTTATACCATTTTGAGAATGGTTTCTATAGGTAGCCCAATCCGGATAATAATCATTTGCTTGGTTTCCCCAACAAAACCAATTAGGTCTTGTCCCACGTGCAAACATCTCTAAATAAGGTCCCCAACTACAAGATTCGATTAGTTCATATTGTTCATCTGGCTTGCGACTGTGTTCTCGCTTCTTCTGAACAATTATATTTTCTTGGGATCGACCTGGTTGTAAAGTTCGGATATTATTACCTTTGACTCCAAATAGAAGCATTTCAGTTACATTTCTAAAATAAAATCCAACACCTCTTCTATCAGGTCCGCCATCTTTGCGAATCTTATACCAGATTAAATTTGTTTTATAAGTAAACCCCCATGCTTTCATTACTTCAAGTCCTTCGGCTAAAAGTGCATTGGGAACCCATAAGTACAGATGAGCAGAATCTTCCAAAACATCTTTCACAGGTATTTGTTTAATCTGATCAAGTTTAAGAGTTGGATATCTTTTTAATCGTTTATGTTCAGGAGCCATTTTCCCTGTACGATTTTGAAATTGCCATGGTGGATCAGCAAGTATTGTTGAGAACTTGTTGTCTTTTACGAAATTTTTAAAATCTTCAATAGCTGACATTATATTATTTATTCTCTTGGATAAGTTTTTGAGTTATTCCGAACACTAGCACTGGGCAACCTCCATTTCGACCAGCAATGAGCCGTGGTAATAATTTTCCCATATGAGTTGTACTTACTCCATATTTTGCCTTAACACCGAGTGTATTAAATAATGGGTCAAGATCATTACTTCTTGTAACTAGTATTCCCAAACTAATTGCATCATATTCAAAAAAGGCTCTAAAAGCATAAAGATCACGATCAAATGTTTGATCTTTACTATTCCATTCAAGATCAAATGCAACCCGACCTTTTATGTAATCTACTTTATGTGAACCATGACTAATTGAACTTTTAAATTCTTTTTTGGATTTTCCTTTCAATTCAAAAACATTGAGTTCGGCACTTAAATTTCTTTCTTGCCAACCTAATGGTCTTAAAATATTCGAAAATATTTTTGGGATATGACTTTCATTTCCGCCAGATACAAGTATATCTTCAGTAGTAAATCTAAATTTTTGTAAAGTTAAACAAATCTCCCTGAATTCAATGGGAAATTCTTTTGAAAGAATTGCTGCAGCATGTTTGAAATCATGGATTTCATATAAATCTTTAAGATCATTTGGTATATAATCTTGCCAAGTCATAATGATTCCTTTTTAAATCCCAAATACTCTTGGTTAATATTGTTTAAAAAAAGGAGAATGTCGACAGTTTTTAAGACAATATTTGGAATAATACAGGATAATTATTCCCTTTTAAATACAACCAATCCTGCAATTCCGTGAAACATCAGGATGGATGTGATACTGAGAAACATCCAGCTGGCTCCGATGGCATGACCGTTGATAACAACTTTTGACAGAAAACTGATCAGGCAAATGGCAAGAATGAAAAAGGCGATGGAAAGATTCCCGGCTTTGTAGAACAGCAAAAGCTCCCGTTCATCCAGATTTTTTGTTTTTCTGATACGCATAATAACCGGAAGCAGAGCGAATAAAGCTATACTTGCTGATCCTGCCTGTCCAAATAAAAGAATACAGATAATGCAACAGAATCCGACAATACTTTCAAACCAAAACCTAAAATTCATTTTCCTTCTCCTCTAAAATAAATAGATCTTCGATTAGACAATTGAATAGTCTGGCAATTTTCAGGGCTAGCTTTACCGACGGATTAAACTTTCCATTTTCAATGGCGATGATGGTCTGGCGCGAAACGCTCAGGGCTTCCGCCATCTTCTCCTGGGTCAGCTGGTCATGCTCGAAGCGATACCGTTTTAAATTGTTTATTAATTCCATTACATTCTCCAAAGATTC
>CAZSDW010000025.1:0-29477 GCA_964605705.1 uncultured bacterium | reverse complement strand
GTATTATATACATTTAAAATTGATTTTATAAATATTTTACTGCTGTATTAACAAGGCGCTCCGTGACTCTACTTTTTAATTGACAATAAAAAAAATATCTGTTACTTTCCCGACCAGAGTAATTGAGAAAGAAATGACACTGAATACACTTCATCACCTTTATCATCATTTTCCCAAAGAGGAACTGGGATGAGATAGTGTGATTCTCAAGACGTAGATTTTAACCCGGTTCCCCAAAAGAGCCGGGTTTTTTATTAGGAAAGGAAAACCATGTTAACACTTGCCATTCAAAAATCGGGCAGACTCAGTGAAAAAACCATCCAACTGCTGCATGAATGCGGCATTGCTTTTGAGAATGGCGGCAGTTCCAAACTGAAGTCCAACGCGATGAATTTCCCGATGCAGATTCTCTATCTGCGCGATGATGATATTCCCGAATGTGTCGCTGATGGCATCGCGGATGTCGGGATCGCCGGTGAAAATGTCTGCCGGGAAAAAGCGCGACCTCTGAAAATTATCGAGCGGCTGGGCTTTGCCCGCTGCCGGTTGTCGATTGCCGTTCCGAAAAGTATGGACTATCAAAGTGTGGCGGATCTGAATGGTTTGAATATTGCCACATCCTACCCGACTATTTTGAAAGAGTATCTGAACGAAAACAAGATTTGTGCGAATATCCATGAAATCAGCGGCTCGGTGGAGATTGCGCCGGGAATTGGACTGGCGGATGCGATTTTTGATATTGTCAGCACCGGCAGCACACTGCTGTCCAATGGATTAAAAGAAGTGGAAACGGTGATGCAATCGGAAGCGGTATTGGTCGCGAATAATGATATCAGCGACGAAAAACAGGAACTGCTCCAGAAATTGCTCTTTCGTATCCGGGCTGTTCAGACAGCTGCCAACCGGAAATACATTCTGTTAAACACACCCAATGACCGGATTGATGAAATCTGCAAACTGTTGCCGGGCATGAAAAGTCCCACGATTCTGCCTTTGTCGATCGAAGGCTGGAGCTCGCTACATTCGGTTATTGAGGAAGATGAATTCTGGGAGAAAATCGAAGCGCTGAAAAAAGCCGGCGCTCAGGGTATCCTGGTGATTCCAATCGAGAAGATGATTATTTAGAGGTGGAAGTGCAGGTTTACAAATATCCCAAAAAATGTGATTGGCAAGAAATTCTCCAGCGACCGCAGAATCCGGCGGAAGCGGATGAAGACAAAGTTGTTTCAATTCTTCGTGAAGTCAGAAAAAATGGTGATGAAGCCTTGTGGGAATTCAGCCGGATATTTGACAAGGTTGACCTGACTGAACTGGCAGTCGGCGTCGCTGAATTTGAATCAGCGGTTGAAAAAATATCGGATAATCTGAAAAATGCTATCCGGTTGGCAATCGCCAATATAAAAAAATTTCACCAATCCCAGGTCATTCAGGAACTGGTTGTTGAAACGCAGCCCGGAGTCCGCTGCTGGCGTAAAAGTGTGGCGATTGAAAAAGTCGGACTCTACATTCCCGGCGGAACGGCGCCACTTTTTTCGACGGTCCTGATGCTGGCAATTCCGGCGAAGATTGCGGGTTGTTCAAAGATTGTTCTGTGCACACCGCCGGTAAAAGATGGCAGTATCAACCCAATGATTCTTTACACGGCGAAAGAACTGGGTCTGGATAAAGTTTATAAAATCGGCGGCGCCCAGGCGATTGCAGCAATGGCGTATGGAACTGCAAGTGTTCCCAAAGTGGATAAGATTTTCGGTCCGGGAAATTCCTGGGTGACGCTGGCGAAGCAACTGGTCAGCCGCGACGGTGTCGCCATTGATATGCCAGCTGGTCCTTCGGAAGTAGCAGTGGTGGCGGATGCTTCCGCCGATCCGGATTTCGTAGCGATCGATCTACTGTCCCAGGCGGAGCACGGAATCGACAGCCAGGTGATTTTAGTAACGAATAATCTGGCGTTAATCGAAAAGGTTCAAAAATCGATCCAGCGACAATTAGAAAATCTGTCCCGAAAGGAAATTGCCTGGAAAGCGCTTCAAAACAGCCGGATCATTTTATTGAAGAGTGACGATGAGATCATGGATTTGGTCAATCAATATGCCCCGGAACACTTGATTCTGATGGCCCAAAATGCCGAAGAACTTTCTGGGAAAGTCGTCAGTGCCGGCAGTGTTTTTGTTGGTCCCTATACGCCGGAATCGGCGGGAGATTATGCTTCAGGGACAAATCACACATTGCCGACCTATGGCTACGCCCGCAATTACAGTGGCGTATCGGTGGATAGTTTTATCAAAAAAATCACGTTCCAGTCGATCACAGCAGACGGAATTCAGATCATTGGTCCGGCGATTGAAACCATGGCAGCTGCCGAAGGTCTCGATGCGCATAGAAATGCGGTTTCAATCCGGCTGAAATCACTGGGAAAGGAGTAGCCGGTGGATATTTTGAAATTGGTCCGGAAAAATGTACGGGAATTGGAGCCCTATTCCTGTGCCCGGGATGAATATACTGGCAACAAGGGAATATTTCTCGATGCCAATGAGAATTCCCTGGGCTCGGTGCTGAAGATCGATCTGAACCGCTATCCCGATCCGCGGCAGCTGGAACTGAAAGCCCGTATCGCTGCGATGAAAGGCAGCGACATCAGCCGGATTTTCATCGGGAATGGCAGTGATGAAGTGATTGATTTGCTGATTCGGGCGTTCTGTGAACCGGGACAGGACAGGATCATGATCATGCCGCCCACTTATGGCATGTACAAAGTTGCTGCTGATGTCAATAATATCCCGGTTTTTGAGATTCCGTTAACGAAGGATTTTCAGATTGATTCGGAGAATGTTCTGGCAAATTCTGCCGACGTCAAACTGATTTTTATCTGTTCGCCGAATAACCCGACCGGCAATTGTCTGCGGGACGAGGATATTGAGAATATTCTCAGAAATTTCGAAGGGTTGGTTATTCTCGATGAAGCCTATATCGATTTTGCTGCCGATCGCAGCTGGCTGCCGAGATTAAATCAATATCAAAATCTCGTGATTATGCAGACCCTGTCCAAAGCCTGGGGTTTGGCGAGTTTGCGCTTTGGAATGGGATTCGCCGATCCGCAGATTATTGAAATTCTGACCAAGATCAAATATCCCTATAACGTCGGTGGCGCGACGCAGCAGCTGGTGCTGGAAGCTTTATCCTATTTCAATAAAAAAGATGAAATGGTACAACAGATTCTAAGTGAGCGCAACCGGCTGATCCAGCAATTGGCGCAATTGGATATGGTCGAAAAAATCTATCCCTCCGACGCCAATTTTGTGCTGGTGAAATTTAAAAATGCAAAGCGGGTTTTTAATTACCTGATTCAGAAACAGATTATTGTTCGGGACCGCTCAGTGGTGATTCATTGTGAAAACAGTCTCAGAATCACTGTCGGCACACCGGCGGAAAACGACACCCTGATTTCTGCATTAACAACATAGAAGGACTGATTATGAAAAAAGTACTCTTTATCGATCGTGATGGCACCCTGATCCTGGAACCACCGGATGAGCAGGTGGATTCGCTGGAAAAACTGGAATATTATCCCGGTGTGATTACAGCACTCAGTAAAATCTGTCAGGAATTGGATTATGAACTGGTAATGGTTACAAACCAGGACGGACTGGGGACGATTACCTTTCCTGAAGATGATTTTTGGCATATTCAGAATAAAATGATGTCAACATTTCGCAATGAAGGAATTGTGTTCAGCGAAGTGCTGATTGACCGTAGTTTGTCCCGCGACAATGCCCAAACCCGGAAACCGCGCACCGGCTTACTGACCAAATATATGATTGGTCAATACGACCTGGCAAATTCCTATGTCATTGGTGACCGGAAGACTGATGTTGAGTTGGCAAAAAACCTGGGTGCGAAAGCAATTTTTATTGGCGATGATAAAGATGTTGAAGCCGCGTTAGTGACGACAGACTGGCAGGAAATTTATCGCTTTCTGAAATACCCGGCACGGACCGTCAACATTCGGCGTAAAACAGCCGAGACGGAAATTTCACTTGAACTCCGTCTCGATGGCGACAGCCATAATCAGGTTGAGACAGGTGTCGGATTCCTGGATCACATGCTGACGCTCATGATCAGTCATGCCGGTTGCAGTGCAGAGTTAATAGCGAAAGGTGACCTGCAGGTGGATGAGCACCACACGGTCGAGGATGTTGCCCTGGTTCTGGGTGAGGCGTTCGCAAAAGCATTAGGCGCTAAAAAAGGCATTAATCGCTATGGTTTTTTGTTGCCAATGGATGAATCGCTGGCGCAGGTGGCGATCGATTTTTCCGGTCGCAGCGAACTGGTCTGGGATGCCAAATTCCGGCGGGAGTACATCGGTAAAATGCCGACTGAACTCTTTTTTCATTTCTTTAAATCCTTTGCCGATACTGCTCGCTGTAATCTGAATATCAAAGCCACCGGCGAAAACGAACATCACAAAATTGAAGCAATTTTCAAAGCGGTGGGCAGAGCGATCCGGATGGCAATTCGCCGGGATGAAAAAAACAGCGGCATTCCCAGCACAAAGGGCGTGCTATGAATATTGCCGTGATTAAATACAACGCGGGAAATGTCCACTCTGTCCGAATTGCATTGCAGCGGCTCGGCATAGAGCTGGAGGTCACTGATGATGTCCAAAAAATCCGGGCGGCTGATAAAGTGATCTTTCCCGGCGTGGGCGAAGCGTCATCCGCCATGGAAAATATCAGGAAGAGTGGCATCGCTGACCTGTTGCCGCAATTGACTCAGCCAGTGCTGGGAATCTGCCTGGGATTGCAGCTGATGTGTCGTAATTCAGAGGAAAACAGCACGGAATGTCTGGATATTTTCAATAATGCCGTCCGCCGTTTTCCGCCGCGGGATAAAGTGCCGCACATGGGCTGGAACACGATCAGGGACTTAAAGGGTGACCTGTTTCAAAATATCAAACCGGATTCCTATGTTTACTTTGTGCACAGTTATTATGCCGAAATGGATCCTTGTACCATTGCGACAGCGGATTATATTTTGCCATTCAGTGCGGCGATGCAGAGGGACAATTTCTTTGCAGTGCAGTTTCACCCGGAAAAGAGCGGTGTTGTCGGCGAACAGATATTAAGGAATTTTTTAGAATTATGATTACAATTATCCCTGCTATTGATATTATTGACGGAAAGTGCGTGCGTTTGAGCCGAGGTGAATTTGATTCACAAAAGGTTTACAATCAGAATCCGCTGGAGGTTGCAAAACAATTCGAGGATATTGGTATTAGACGCCTGCATCTGGTGGATCTGGATGGCGCCAAATCACGAAAGGTAATTAACTGGAATGTATTGGAATCGATCGCATCAAAAACGGCATTAATCATTGATTTTGGTGGCGGTGTGCAGTCAGATGAAGATTTGCGGATTGCCTTTGAATCGGGAGCGGCGATGATCACGGCTGGCAGCATTGCGATCAAAGAACCGGAATCAGTTGAGCAGTGGCTTAACATATATGGTGGTGAAAAAATCATCCTGGGCGCTGATGTCAAGGATCGGAAAATTGTCATTCACGGCTGGCAGGAGGAATCAGACCTGGAGCTGATGGCATTTTTGGAAAATTACCTGAAGAAGGGGATTAGGCAGACAATCTGTACGGATGTAGCCAGGGACGGGATGCTGGCAGGACCGGCATTTGGACTTTACCGGGAAATCAAAAAAGAGTTACCCGATTTGCGCCTGATTGCCAGCGGTGGAATCAGCTGCATCAACGATATTCACCAGCTGAATGATGATGGTATCGATGCCGTGATTATTGGCAAAGCGATCTACGAGGGGCGGATCAAACTGGCGCAGCTGAAAGGATTTTTATGTTAGCGAAACGCATCATTCCCTGTCTGGATATCCGGGACGGGCAGACAGTCAAGGGCGTGAATTTTATCAATATCCGGCAGGCTGGTGACCCGGTGGAACTTGGCGCAGCCTATGCGGCACAGGGCGCCGATGAGCTGGTATTTCTTGATATTACCGCTTCAGTTGAAAAACGCCGGACCTTTGCTGATCTGGTCAAAGATATAGCCTTGCATCTGAATATTCCGTTTACCGTGGGCGGTGGCATTACCAATGAGGATGATGTGGCGAGGTTGCTGGATGCCGGTGCCGATAAAATTTCGATTAATACAGCGGCGGTCAATAATCCAGGATTAGTGGAAAAACTGGCGAAGCGCTTCGGCAGTCAATGTGTTGTCGTCGCAATCGACACCCGACATACTGACAGTGGTGACATCGTTTATATTCATGGTGGCAGGACGCCCACAATCAACATTACGCAGCAATGGGCGCAGAAAGTCGTCGATCTGGGTGCTGGTGAAATTCTGTTGACTTCCATGGATCATGACGGCACGAAAAACGGTTTTGCGTTGGAAATTACCAGAGATCTGGCCGAAAACCTGCCGATTCCGGTGATTGCCTCGGGCGGCGCCGGAACAAAGGCACACTTTGTGGATGTTTTTCAAAAAGGCAAAGCCGATGCGGCGCTGGCGGCGAGTATCTTTCATTTCAATGAAATCCCGATCCCGGAATTGAAACAGTATTTAAAAAATAAAGGCGTAGAGGTGCGGTTATGAATATCGATTTTGATAAATGTGACGGACTGGTCCCGGCGATTGTGCAGGATGCCGGTACCGGTAAAGTACTGATGTTGGGCTACATGAACCGGCAAGCCTATGAAAAAACCCGTACGACGCAAAAGGTCACTTTCTTCAGTCGTTCCCGGCAGGAACTCTGGACCAAGGGCGAAACATCCGGGAATTTTCTTCTGCTGAAGGAATTGCGGGTGGATTGTGACGGTGATACGTTGCTGGTGAAAGCGCAACCGGTTGGACCGACCTGTCACACCGGTGCTGATACCTGTTTTAGCGAAACTAATGTATCCGTCCAGCCATTTCTCTGGGAACTCGAAAAGGTTGTCGCTGACCGCAAAGTCAATCCCCGACCAGAGTCTTATACCAGTAAATTATTTGGAAAAGGGATTAAGAAAGTTACTCAGAAAGTCGGTGAGGAAGCGACCGAAGTAATTATTGATGCCATAGCAAATGATATTCCACAGATGAAGGAAGAGATTGCTGATTTGCTTTATCATTTACTGGTTTTACTGGTGGAAAAGGATGTTTCGCTGGATGAAATTATGACAGTGTTGGAAAAGCGGCATCGCTAATCTTCGAACAATTGCGATTCAATTCGCAAAATTGATGGTTTTTCTCAAAATCTTAAAGATATAGATATGTGGGCTTTTTTGAAATTTATTTCAGAATCGGGTAATGCAGCTTCGGCTCTTTAATATCCACCCAGGGTAGTTCATCAAAGGTTATGGTCTGTTCACCCTGGTAAGTTTTCATGAAATTTTCAAACTGGTCCCAATTTCCCCATGGATCGCCCCACTTCATAAACCAGACCCAGCGCGGTTGATTTTGAAGTTTTTCGGGAGTCGGCACATTGCCGACTTCACCCAGTGCAATCAGTTTATCACCCGCTAATTCGAGCAACTGTTCGTAATTCTTCTTGTTAAAATCTTCGGTATAGACATCTGTTGCCAGAATATCCACAACATCGTCACCGGGGTAATAGGTTTCATGGGGATCGACACCCTTTTTGAATTCATTGGTATTATAGACCCAGATCAGGTTGTTCAATCCGTGGAAATTCACCAGCCGGTCATAAAGCATGCGATAGAGTTTTTTGTAGCCGTCTTCACCTTTTTTCTGTCCCCACCAGAACCATTCGCCGTTCATTTCGTGATAAGGACGCCACAGAACCGGCACATCTGCATAGCGTAATTGCTTCAGAAACCAGGCAATCACATCCACTTGGGATTTCCAGCGTTCGTGAATATCAGTACCGGGTGTGATCAGATCCTGCCATTCCTGCTCAGTCAGCTCACCCTGAACCGATTCACTGAAACTGACGGGTTCGTCTTCGGTCGGTCTGACGGCATGCCACATGATAGTAATGATAAATCCCTCTGCATGGCGCAGAATGGCTTCATCAACAATCCGCTGGCGATAGTTTATACCATCCCAGTAACCTGGAAAACTGAATCCGAAATCCTGACCGAAAAGTGCGGGATATTTTCCGGTCATTCGATGAACAACCGATAGACGGGTCGAGCCCATCAGTGGCGGGCAATGTTGACCGGTCAGGGTCTGTTTACCGGAGATGCTGTGTAAATATTGAAGCAGTTTGACCGCTTCCGGAGAGGCATTTGGCGTGACCGGAAGGATCGCAGGATACTGGGCATAAATGACAGAGATTAGGATTATGATAGTAATAATGAACCGGAATTTACGTTTGCAGCTTGTCATTCTTGATCTCCCGAAGTAGGGTTTTTGTTATTTTAGTATTTTGCCATGCAAAGCTTTTTTAAAAAACTTGCCACAGCCGGTCAATTTATAATCCCAGTTTTCAAGCATGCGCGGGCCCCATTCGGGATCATAAACCCAGCATATCCAGCTGATGCCTTTGGATTCCAGATAATCAATGATGATATAGCCATAGTGATTTTCATCCACTTTTTCGTCGTCCTTAAGATTAAAGCCGAACTCAGTGGCGATTAGCGGATATTTATCGGCAGCAAATCCGAAATTCTCTTCCCATTTCGGGATCCATGGTTCTTTGCGCTTCATAGCATAGGGATGGGTCGCGTAGGCGATTCCCTCGGCATTCACTGGCTCGTAGTGCAGAAAATTCAGGTCATACGCCCAATCCAATCCGGCAACAATTGGAATAGTTTCTTGATCAAGCGCCCGGATGAGACGAATGATTTTTTCGTTAATTTCTCGCCATTCGCTCCAGGTCATGGATCCGAGAATGCCGCGAAACTGGGTCGGTTCATTAAAGATTTCGTAGAAAGCCACGGTATTATGACCACGGAAATGCATGGCAATCGTCCGCCAGAATTCGTAGGTTTCCTTCTGGGTTGTGTCATACATATGCTGCTGGAAGAGCTCCATTTCCAAATTGCCGATGGAATGCCAGTCGATGACGACGTACATTCCCAGTTCGGTACACCACGCCACGGCTTGGTCAAGCAACTCGAGATATTTTTCGGGAGTTCGCTCCCGCCAGGCAATCGGGTGCACTGGAATCCGTACAATCGTTGCGTCCATTTTTCTGACTTCTTCAAAATGCTGCTTGCCCCAATGTCCCTGACCTTCAATTTTATCAGGATCAGAGATTGCCAATCCGCGGAACAGGATGGTATCGCTATTGGAATTCACAAATTTGTTACCCTGAACTGAAATCAGCGGGAGAACTTTAGCCTGGGGATTCTCCCTCGGTGGTTGCCAGCGACCGCCTTCGTACCAGTGTTTTTGGTCGGCTTCCTGGGCAAGGCATACCATTGTGCTGATGGCAAATAGCATTAGGAAAAAGACAGAGCGACTCAGATATTTCATGATCTCTCCAAATAATTATTGCATTGGTATATCATCACAAGACAAAAATTATCATGAAGTCCCTTGAGAGGCAAGTGAAGATTCGAATGTCAGGATCTATTTCTGTGATTCAATATCCTTATAAAATTGTTGCAGAATAAAAAAAGCCTCTTTCTTGATTCCTTTGTCGGATATTAAGCCCTTGCGGTTCCAGTAATCCTGGATTACCGGCAGAGGACGACGTGGCGAGCGAAAATCGGTCAGAATCCAGGGTGTTGTACCGCGCAGAAATGGAATCTGTCTAAGCATTTTCAGCTGATGTTTATACAGGTTTGCCTGGTATTCCTCTGTCCAGCGTGTGAGCTCATCTCCGGAGTACCCTTGTAATGCTCCGCCACCGAATTCGCTCATAATCAATGGCTTTTTATAGACCGACTGCCATCTAAGTGAATCGGCTTTTGAAGGCAGACCATCATACCAGCCGATATATTCGTTTACACCAATAACATCGAGATATTTACCAAACGGATCGTCAATCATCAGGGTCTTATTGTCAGTATAATGCCGTTCCAATGCCGCCGTGATCAGGCGGGTGTTATCCAGTTGTCGGGCGGTGTTGACCAGTTCATTCAGGAAATCCAGACGCGGCTGGCTGAGCGGTGTTTCGTTGGACATCGACCAGAGAATCACGGATGCACGGTTTTTATCACGGGTAATCATGTCGGTGAGCTGCTGTTTTGCATTCGCTAGGGTTGCCGGGTTTTCCCACTGAATCGTCCAGTAAACCGGAATCTCCGACCACACCAGGATACCCATTTTGTCGGCGAGCCTGAGCATATATTCATTATGCGGGTAATGTGCCAGACGGACGAAATTGCAATTGAGTTCTTTCGCCCAGCCGAGCAATGTTTTGGCATCTTCCGCACTGATAGCGCGACCGTCTCTGCCCGGCGCCTGCTCATGGATGCTGATGCCCCGCAGAAAGATCGGTTCGCCATTCAGCAGGATATCTTCACCACGGGTTTTGATGGTTCGGAAACCAATCTCATCGGTCAATGTCTCAGCATCACAACTGATTTCGACAGTGTACAATTTTGGATTGTCAGGCGCCCAGCGTTCCGGTTTTGCTTTCCATTCGAAAGCGGCGAATCCATTGCGGTCGGTTTTCAGATTTTTTTTGAGACCAATTTCCGGGATGCTGATGGTGACTTTCCGGATTAAATCTGAGCCATCCAATTGCAGCCAGCCGGCGATTATATCGGCTGAATTTTTCGCCAGTTGGATTTTATAATCCCGCACAAAGGTTTCGGGTGTTTCGATCAGATTGACGTCCCGGGTGATGCCGCCGTAATTCCACCAGTCGGTGATTATCGTAGGCACAGCTTCACGGTGTCGCTGATTATCGACTTTCAATATCAGGAAATTCTCGCCATCATTGACAACATCGGTGATCTCAATATTAAAGGGTGTGAAGCCGCCTTCATGTTCACCGATTTTTCTGCCATTGAGGAAAACGATAGCTTGATAATTGACGGCGCCAAAATGGACAAACAGCCGTTTATCGGTTTTCTTTGCGTAGCTAAAATCTTTTTTATACCAGATTGTTCCTTCGTAGAAAAAGAGTTTTTCCTTCTGTGAATTCCAATCACCAGGTACGCGTAGTGTTGCGGATTTGTCGAAGTCGTATTCAATCAGATCGCTTTTTGATTGAGGTTTCTGATTTCTGAAATAACCCCAATCTTTCGGTGCATGGCGGTAGTCATAGTAACCATCTTCATAGGGATCAACAATGATCTGCCAATCACCATTGAGAGATTGCACATTCCGGGCTTGGATGTTGGTGATAAGATTAGCTGTTTGTGAAAAGCCAACTGTGCTTATAATTAATAGTGGGAAAAGGACAGAAAATAATCCATGCGATTTGCGACGTTTCATAATTGATCCCCGTCCATACTGAGCTTAATGTTATTTTAAAGTTATGTTTTTTTTCAAAAGGATCTTGTCTGAAGCGGAACCAACCAGAATTTCAAACTCACCGGTTTCGGCAAACCACTGCTTTACATCAGGATTCCAGTAAGAAAAGGCGGATTTGTCCAGATCAACCGTGACTTTCTTTGCTTCACCGGCAGCCAGCCAGATTTTGCGAAAGCCCTTCAACTCTTTGACCGGTCGCGGATGACTGCTTTCGACGTCATGTACGTACAATTGCGCGGTTTCGGTGCCATCGACGATCCCCGTGTTTTTCAGCATGAATGACACCGTAATTTTGTCGTTTTCTGAAAATTTACTTTTGGATAGCTTCAGATCGCTGTATTCGAATTCCGCATAAGACAATCCGTGTCCGAATGCAAACAGCGGTTCGATATTTTTATGTTCGTACCAGCGATATCCGACAAAAATTCCTTCCCTGTACTCAATGTCGTATTCCCGATGGGTGAAATTATCCTTTACCCATCCATCATAGAGAGTCTCATCATCAGGCAGGTAGCCATAACCCGGCGAATCCTTGAAACGCTTCTCAATCGTGATAGGCAATTTTCCAGAGGGATTGACTTTGCCGGAGAGAATTTCGGCAATAGCGATATTACCGATCTGACCGCCATACCAGGCGTAAAGTACTGCTCTTGCATTATCGATCCAGGGACTCATATTGCTGCCGGAACCGGAATTGACAATCACGACCGAATTTTCATTTAGTTCCAGAACATTGTGGATGGTTTTTAACTCCTCATCCGGTAGATCGAAGGGCACATCCTTTCCCTCGCTGAAGAAAGTTCCCGTACTCAGCAGTACCAAATCGGCAGCCGCGATCCGGTTGCTGTCGCTGATATCGACCATCTCGATATTATCAGCGAATTCGTTCTTTAACGCTTTGGCAAGGGTGACGGGGTTGTAGCCCTTTACAAGGGCAGACCCGCCACCGAAAGCCATCTGGTGAAGATATTTTCCGGTAGCGACAATTTTCAGGTTGGCACTTTTTTGGATGGGTAAGATATGATTGTCGTTTTTCAGCAGAATAATGCCTTCCCGGGCGACATCCAGGGCGACTTTTTCATGTTGCTCAAATCTAGCCAGGTAGCTTGTATCCTGCTGGGGGCGATCGTAGAAACCCATGGCGATATTCATCCGCAGGATACTTTTTGCCATGCGATTGATTTGAGCTTCGGTAACCTTGCCGGAATCGAGTAGTTCTTCGGTATTAGCCAGCGCTTTACGATAGGGCATTTCGAGATCCTGCCCCGATTTAATCACCTTTTCGCCATCATAAACCGAGGTCCAATCGCTCATCACCAGCCATTTGAAGCCCAATTGTCCACGTAATATATCATTGATGACATAATCACTCTGACCGCACCATTCGCCATTCAGTTTATTGTAAGAGGTCATCACTGCCATGACGCCGGCGTCGATGCCGGCTTTGAAACCAGGCAGGTAAATTTCATTCAGTGTGCGTTCATCCATGATAGAGTTGCTTCGGCGGCGGTAGAAATCGGTATTATTGGCGACAAAATGTTTTAAGGTGGCGGAAGTTCCGGTGCTCTGGACGCCAAGCACGTATTTTTCGATCATGCGGGAAGTCAGGTAGGGATCCTCTCCAAAATACTCAAAATTTCGCCCGCACTGCGACTGGCGGTAGAGATTCAAGCCGGGACCGAGTAAAATATGCACTCCGCCGGCGCGGCACTCTTCGCCGACACTGGTGGCATATTTTTTTGCCAGGCAGGGATTCCAGGTGGAAGATAAAAGTATGGGCGCGGGAAACGCCGTCGATTTTTGCAGAGGTTTGACAATGGTGCTGTCTTCAATATGGGCAGAGAGCCGCACGCCTTGAGTAGCATCAGACATGAAGATATAGGGAATGCCAAGTTCCGGGAAAGACTGAATAAAAAAGCGGCTGTACCCGCCGGTCAATTCGATTTTCTGTTTAATGGTCATCTGATCCAGCAGTGCCTGAGCCCGTTGATCGGCGTTTTCGAAACTGATCGGTGGTTGAAAGCTTTGATTGTCAATTTTTGAAGCACATGAACTTGCAAGGATTGCAATGATCAGATAAAGAAAAAAAGGAGCCTTCAAAATCCATTGAATTCTTTTCATGGTTGATCCCCCTCAATTAAAATATTGATGTATTTTATAACCGTAAGCATTTCCGTCACAGTCCTAATTTAATAGATAATCCGGCTAACTGAATGGAAAAATACGGAATTATTATGATGAAATAAGATGCAACCTGTGAAGAAATATAATAAAGAGTCGCTGATTCCTGATCCTTTTTATAAGGAAAATAGCACACAATTCTTCATTTCGAATGAATTATTTTAGTTCAATTGTATTCGTCAACTCGTAAGTGCCGCCGCTGGCGTCGTCCCGGTAAACCTCTACCCGGCAAGACTGGTTCTCGATCCGGAATTTGAGGAATGTACTCCGGGCGCCGGTATCTCCGATCCCGCGACAATGACCGGCATCGATCTGCCAAAGTCCGTTTATTTTTGCATAAGAAAAATTATGGGTGTGTCCACAAATATAAGCTACAATATGATGTTCGCGCAAGAGTTCCTGGAAGCGGTGGCTGTTTTCAGGGTATTCGTCAAGATTGTCACCTTTATGCCGATGTCTTCCGTTATGAAAATCAGGCAGCGATACAAATGGCTCATGACCAATAATAAAAATCAGTGGTTTGATGTTTGTTTCCAGATCGTTCTTCAGCCAATTATAAAGCGGTTTAACGATATCAGCGTTTCCTTGATAATCAGATGAACCATTGAAATATTCATTTAACATGACAAAGTGGGCGTTTCCATAGTCGAATGCAAAGGTAGTTTCCTCGCAATTTTCCGGTCCTCGCCGGACAAGATTGGGAATATCTGCTTTTCCCCAATTTCTCAACCATTCCATATCTGATGGAGTTTCGGCTTCATGATTTCCAACCAATGGATACCACAGATAATCTTCACCTAATGTATTTTTTACAGTGGCATAAACGTGCTGTGGCGGATCAATATCACCGGGGCTGATCATAAATGAACCTTTACCGATGTCGCGGATGGCTTCACAGGTGCCCAGAAAATATTGTGATGTTTGAAATTCCGGTCCGGCAAATTCGCGCATATCGGTAGTTACGATAAAGGCAAAGGAAGAATCGGTATTACTTAACACTTCAGTTTTTGCCGGCGTGGTATTTACTATAATCAAGAGTACAACCAGGATTGTTCTTATCATTTTGCATCTCAGCTGATTATCCATTTTTGTCCTCCCAACAGTTATTTGCTCAAGCCTTGTTCCAGTGCCAGTTGAATAGTTTTCAGAATTACAGTACTGGACAGGGTCGCACCGGTAATTGCATCCACATTCAATGATTGTTCCCGGACGACGGAATCTACGATGATCCCTGCCGGTTTACCTCTGCCCGAGCGGTGTTTCAAAAGGACGCATTCAGTGATCTGGTGGTTTTTGACGGTGACCTTTGTTTTAACCTTAATCGGACCAGCCTGAAATTCCTGAATATAGCTGCTGTCTTTGATTGACATCAGATCGGGAGTTCTGATATTCGGATTTGCCATGAATTCATCTAATTCACGTACCCATCCGCAGGAAACAAAATTCCCGAGAAAAAGTAAAGGTATAATAATTTTCAGCAGGGTGTCGGTTTTCATATAAATCCATTCAATTAAATTTGAAAAGGATAATACAGATTATCACTAATAACTGCAAGTATTTCCAGAAAGTATTAGACAATATATGGCTGAAAACACGATTGTCAGAGAAGAGACCGGACCCATTCGCGCTGCACCCACAGTGCGCAACCGCCGTTGGATTCATCGAGTTTGTCTCGATTCTCGCGGATGGTTTTCAGGAATTCCGATTTCAGAGCCTCTTTCAGAGGAATATCCTTTAGACTGGTATCGGAATATGGCGCGAAGGGGCACGGTTCAAGACTGCCATCGGCTGCCACATGGACGAACCCTCTGCCCGATGACAGACAGCCTCCAAATTGATCTTCATCTCCGGGGAAAGCCACAAAGAGTGCCGGAAATGCTGCCCGGAATTGTTCCATTATTTGCAAAACACTCTGACTCTGTTCCAATGTCAACTCCAATGTTTCAGTGCCATCCTGAACCGGGATGTAATCAATGAAGAAGAATAACTTCGAGCCCTGCCTTACCAGGGATTCGATAAATGACTTGTCTGTCAATGTTGAAAATGTAGAACGCGTCATGGTAAACGAGATACCAAAAAAGATACTTGTTTGTTTAATGCGATCAATGATCCTGACCAGGTGATCATAGACTCCGGCGCCGCGCCGCTCGTTGGTATCGCTGCGCATGCCCTCCATGCTGATAATAGGCAGAACATTTTTCTGCTTCTGAAATTCGGCGATAGTCGCCGGATTCAATAACAACCCATTTGTAAATACAGGAAAAATGATATCCGGGAATCCAGCCGTTATTTCAAACAAATCCGGTCGGATGAGTGGCTCACCGCCAGCCAGCAAGATGACCGAGACACCGAGCTCATGAGCTTCAGCAATGACCTGGCGGAGTTTTGCGGTACTCATTTCGGTGTTGTTTTTCCGCTGCTGGGCGATGGCATAACAACCCTTGCAGCGCAGGTTGCATTGATTGGTAATGCTGATAATCATAAAGGGTGGAACATGAACATCTTTGCTCTCCCAGTTTCGTCGAACTGTTTCGGCATTTTTCTGCCAGCGGATTGTTTTGAAAATAAAAGCCGCCAACGAGGGTTTCAGAAGGCTGACTTTTAAGGCATCAGTAACCAGTTGGCGGATACCCTGATTCATTAAATTTAGGTAATTTGTATCTTCCTGCATGAGTCTTCCCATTTTTTTCGACGTAAATATACTGGATTCTGATGAAACAGAAGGTGGATAGTTGTCACAGAATTTGTTAAAATAACGACAATGTGACCTGAAACAAACCTGAAAGCAAGAGATGAAAAAGCTCAAAAATCCTTTTACGAATCTGAAAGGCTACAACTGTTTTGTCTGTTCTCCCACTAATCCAATTGGACTGCATCTGGATTTTTATCTGGATGGCAGTATCATCAAAGCCAGCTGGAAACCGGCAGATCAATATCAGGGCTATCCCAATGTCCTGCATGGCGGCATTCAGGCGACGCTACTGGATGAAGTCGCCAGCTGGGCGGTTTATGCCGTAGCCGGTACCGGTGGGGTAACCGCCCGAATTGATATTCAATACAAAAAACCGGTTTTGATCGATAAAGGTGAAATCAGTCTGACCGCTGAAATTATAGGACAGAAAAAACAGATTATGTCTGTGCAAACCAAGCTGTATGACAGTGATGGAACGCTCTGTACGGAGGGTGTTGTGGAATACTACGTTTACCCGGAGGAAGTTGCCCGCCGGAAAATGCATTATCCCGGCAAAGAGGCTTTTTAAAATAATTTAGGAAAGGATACAATAATTTTTCTCCCTGTTCGTCTATACAGGCGATATGGAAACAATAATGAGTCAGAGAATTTCAGACAGTTATCGAGCAGAACATTCCCGATTGCTGAAATTTATCCGCAGTAAGGTCAGTCGGATTGAGGATGCCGAAGACATCGTTCAGGATGTTTTTTATCAGGCATATTCATCCTTGAATGCGCTGGAACCGATTGAGGATATGGTTGCATGGTTATACTCGGTAGCCCGCAACCGGATTATTGACTGGTATCGCAAGAAGAAACCGTTGGCATTGTCACCCGATGATGAAATAGGAATTGTTGAGATCGTCAATGACAGCGGACTTCTGAGTGAAGATGCGATTACCCGCGATTTGGTTTATGAGGCGGTTATGGATGCGATTGAAGAATTACCCGTCGAGCAGCGATCCGTTCTGATTATGCAATGCCTTGAAGGTTTGACTTTCAGGGAAATTGCGGCGATTGATGATGTCTCCATCAATACGCTGATTGCGCGGAAACGTTATGCAATCGCCTTTTTGCGGAAACGTCTGGAATCTATCAGGAAAATTATTGATAATAAAAAATAAGGAGAAAAATCATGAGTAATCATTGTCAAAAAGCAGGTCATTACATTCCCTGGATACTGGGAGGAATCCTTCTGGCAGTCGGATTTGCATTTTTATTTGGTTTTTTCGTAATGCTGCTCTGGAACTGGCTGATGCCGGCAATTTTCGGACTGGGAACCATCAGTTACTGGCAAGCCTGGGGCTTGGTACTGCTAGCTCATATTTTATTTAAAACCGGTCATCACGGTCCCAATCATGATCATGGTGGCGAACACTGGAAGACAAAATTCCAACGCAGATTCAAGGAGCGGATAGAAAATCCGGAGACCGGGTCCCATTCAGATTCTGAATAATGTAAAAAAATCAAATTGATAAATTCAAAAAGTCAGCCCGGGGAATGGCTGACTTTTTGTGTGTGGGTTTGAATCGGGTAAGATTCGATGGAAATCTTCAGATACCAATATCATCAAATATTTTTTCAATGGTTTTATCGACATTATCCAGAATATCATCGATGTCAATATCGATATCAATTTCGATATCTTCCAAATCTTCAATATCTTTATCGTCCATAATTTTCTTCTTAATGATTTTTACTTTTGAACGTTCCCGGGCTTCCAGTTTTACCGTGAAATCTTTTTGCTTGCCTTTGCGGACAATTTTCAGAACGACCTCATCGCCATCATCATACTCCCTCAATGCAGAGTGAAGATCTTTGATATTATGAAGCTCCTCATCACCGATTTTTGTGATGACATCGCCGGATTTCAGTCCGGCTTTGGCAGCGGGACTCTCATCGACGACCTCAGTAATTAGAACACCAGCGTTTTCATCAACCTTGAAATAATCGGCGAGATCTTGGTCGATGTCCTGAATGTGAACGCCGATCCAGGGAGAACTTTTATGAATAATGACTTTATGTCTTTCCGGAAATTGTGCCTCAATGGAATGAGGGTCTTTTTTACCAATAATCACCTCTTTGGTCAGTTTTTCGCCATCCCGCAAAATTGTTAATGTCACTTTTGTATCGGGTTCTGTTTTTCGGACCAGCTCAATGAATTCATCCAGATATTTGACTGTTTTGCCATCGTACTCAAGCACAACATCATCATCTTTCAAGCCGGCTTTATCCGCCGGGCTGTTCGGTTCTACGGAAGTAACCAATATTCCGGTTATCTCCTCCATGCCCTTATTTTTCTGCCCGGAAGGAGTCATTTCTTTGATGCCGATTCCGAGCCAGCCGCCATTATTGGTCGCAGCATAGCTGGTCACATTCGAAAAAACCAGTAAAAAACTGCTAACGAGCAGCGTGATCAGGTAAATAAAAATTTTGTGATAACTGATAGCCCGCTTCATGGATCCTCCTGATGTTTTTCTTTTGACACTTCTTAGACTGAAGCTGATGAAAAAAAGTTCTATAATTCAGAATAATCAGTGGCAGGGATTAATAATATCGATGATACTAATGCCTTTTCAGCCTGAGGTAGTCGAGGTAATAGAGCACCTTGACGGAGAGGCTGTTCACTTGTGGAGATTCGATTGTATCAAGAAGGTTTCTGGAAAAGGTTTTACTTACCAGTTCATTTTCCGTTCCGATAGCGTTTTTATAGGTCACTAAAAGTTCGCTGCCTGGCGCGAAATTCCAGGTATAAGCCATATCAATATTGAACGCATTGTAACTGATGTCATGATTTTCTGAGTAACTGTCAAGTGGCTCGACATATCCGGATTCTAAGAGAATGTAATAACGGTCGTAGTCAGCCTTGGACAGATAGTGGCGCAAGCGAAATTCCAGCGCCATTTTGCTTGTAAAAATATACTCTAAATCGATTTCGTTTTCGAAGGTCTGGACAGTCCTTTTCCCAAAATAAACCTGGCTTTCATCATCCTCATGTGCCACGTATCCGATTTCATTATAGCTGTTCCAGTAATAGAGTTCGAAATCCAATATAAATTTAGTGCTGAACTGAAATCTTGGTTCAAGGAAAATCCAGTAGGAAAACCGGTTGAATGAATCGTTATAGGGTTTATTGAGTCCGCCGAACAGTGAAATGGACACCGGTTTTTTACGATCGGTTTGAAAGCCGCCGCAATTATGATATTGGGGTGGCGTTCGAAAGACACGACCGCTGACCCGCGGTTCAAAATAATCCCGATATTCCACCGGTCTCCAGGAAACGTGCATTTCGGCATACCATTGGTTAGAGAAGTTTGTATTGACATTGTAGTCAATGTTATATCCGCAGAATTTCCGGGGTACGTACAGAGATGAATGGGAGAATGACAATTGCTGATATAATTCGAGAAATTTCCCAAAAGGTTTAAAAATGTTGTACTCGATGGATGCCCAGTGTTCAAATTCATTGTTTTGCTGTAAATAACCGAGATCGTTGGGATCGTATTTGTCGCTCTCTACGGAAAATTGGTAGTTATACTGGAAGTTGCCGGCGACTTTTCCGAAGTATATATAATTTTTAAAACCTTTATCAAAGGTTGTATCTGTATCGAATTTCTGATTTATGGCAAGTTGTGACCAGAGATTGTATTTATTTTCCTTGTCTGCCAGGCGGAATTCCGTACCGGTGGCATTGGCGGAATAGCTGTTGTGTCTGACGTTGGTATTGATTAAGCTGACATAGGAATATTTTCGGAAGGTCTGATCCAGAACGAGAATGTTATAATTTGTGAATGGCTGGGTGATATATGATCGTTCAGTCCCGGTCAGAGTATCCCGGATCGTCGCCGATGTTTTGGCTGTCATGGCATTAAAAATCCCAATACCGAGTCCCTTTCGGTTTCGTCCTGAGACTTTCGTGGCATTGATCAACTGGGTTTCAGCGGGATTTCTGACAATTTTTTCATTGGCAGCCAGGCTGTTTTCAACATCATCATAAAGGATCGGTTTGGTACCTACCCGGCGCGAATAGAAAATGCCGGCTTTCTGAAACAGCTCTGTTCCTTCAACGAAAAACTGACGTTTCTCATCATATTGAATTTCATAGGGTGATAAATTCAGTTCCCGGTCATCGGACTGAACATGACCAAAATCGGGAATCAAAGTCAGGTCCAGGGTATAACTTTCATTGATTCCGTATTTCATGTCCATGCCACCATTATAGGAATAGCCCCACTGGTTTTCGGTGTTATTTTCCACATAAGCCGAGAGATAAGGGACAAAGGATAAGCGCAGTGGCGGCTGTAAATTTTCCAGTCCGGTCAGTTCACCCATATGAGTGTACCATTCACCGCTTTCCCGGTCGATAAAACTCCAGGTGGACCACTCGTTATAGCGCTTGATGTGGCGCATGACATTTAAGCCCCAGTTCTGCACCTTTTCATCCGGGAAGCGGATTGCGGAATAGGGAATCCGGATTTCGACCGACCAGCCATCATTATTGATTTTGGTTTCACTTTCCCAGACGGCATTCCAGCTTTCGTCTTGTCCATTTGACGAAATGAGTATATCGGTTTGAGCGCCTGAGACGGCGATTATAAAGAAATAGGCATTCATGCGATCGTTGTAGGGACTGAGATGCACTGCGAATAGGTCCGTATTGATACCATCCCCGCTGTCGCGCCTACCCAGCGCCCGGGCAATGCTGTCGGGATTATCATAACATATGGCAGCGATATAAACAGCATTATCATCATAGCCAATCCAAGCCTTGGTAGGACGGGACCCAAGCCTGTCGTTATGCGGGTAGTAACCATAAAAATTGTCCAGAACCGGCAGTGATTGCCAGATGGATTCATCCAAAACACCGTCAATTTTAGGCGCTTCTGAAATTCGGGTTGCAGGAGTTTTTTTAACCAGTGCTTGTCCAAAAGCAGAAAAAGACACCAGGAGCAATACTGAAACCAGTAAACTAATTCTCGTGAGTAATCGTTTCATCAAATTATCGCTGTTAGGATGTTGAACCTTATATCAAAGGACTATAATCTACACTAATAACTGAAATTATTAATTTATTTTTGTTTGAAAAAACAGCAAATTCGTTTGATTGTCATTCTCAGGCAGTTAGGATCGATTTTTACAATTTTAGTTGTCGTGATACCTGATATGCGCACTTTCGGTTTGGTTTTTTTCCTTGCTTTTAAACGTGTAATTTTTAAGATTCGCTACGCGTTTTTCGAGCTTTTAGAATGATTTCGCTTTAAAAATTGACAATGTAAATCTACAACAGACAATGGACAGAATTGTGTAATTCACAGGAGGGTAAATGTTAAAAAAAAGAGTAACTCTAATACTTTTAGGATGTCTCATTCTGGGTTTTGTTGCGTGCGACAACGATCATAAGGATGAGCTCGGGTCCGTTCATATTGTACTGACCCTGACCGGTCCGCGCTACCAGGGTGATTTTTATGCATCATTTTTACAGGTGACAACCGATTATGCTTTCTGGATTGAGGATGCTCAACGAAATTTCATTAAAACCTTGCAGATTACACCCGTTGCCGTGACAGTCGATTCCGCTGTCGGTTCGCATATTGAGCATTTACCATCCTGGTCACAATCAGCAGGTTTGACTTATTCCGATCTGGAATCAGAAACCCTGGATGGGCTCCCGCCGTCGTTTGATGGATTGACGAGTGCGAGTCCATTTTTCAGCTCCGAAACTGATGCGGATACACTAACGGTCTGCTGGGATCTTACGGATGCCGACGGTCAAAAGGTAACTTCGGGGATATATTATGCCTGTGTGGAAGCAGCCAATATTATCAAAGAAGGTGATTCGGATGCTGGTACGGTAACAAGGTTTGAAATCAATGCCGAAACACTCAGTATGCAAATAGACTTGGATGAAGAGACTTTCAATACTGATGATCCTACCGCCAATCTTACCGGCATGACCACAGATTTTCTTGATGAAGGTAATTAACTGGCAAAGATAATTGTAAGTCCGTAAAAGTATTGACTGAGAAGATTAAAATCCCGGTTTTTATCGGGGTTTTTTTCTCTTAATATCTATTAAGTCCCAAAGACGTTTGATTAGGATAAATAATTCAGTGGAAATTCTAAAGGAAAGTAATGAGCAGTTCCATTGCCGGTGTCAATTGTCGGTAGCTTCTTTGGAATTAAGCAGCTGATCCATCATTTCGATCTGAATTTGCTGTACTTCAAAAAGGCGATTCCCCAGATTATTAATCAAATGATCGATCTTCTCATGCAGCTGGCGAATCTCCAGTTCGGCTTTCAGATTAATCTGATAATCGTTTTCAGCCCGTAAGCGATCACGGCTTTCCTTACGATTCTGGCTCATCATGATGACTGGCGCTTGAATGGCTGCGAGGCATGAGAGGACCAGATTCAGTAAAATGAAGGGATAGGGATCAAAGGGTCTTTGAATTAAAAGGATCACATTGACCAGCATCCAGAGCATTATAAATGAAAAGAATATTATGATGAATTTCCAGCTGCCACCGAATTCCGCGACCCGGTCGGCAATTTTTTGACCGACCAGCAGGTGCTCGGCAAGTTCGGTGTTAATATTTTTGGAAATATATTCAGTTTTTTGAATACTCTGCAATACCTGTTTTTCAAGGTCATTTAATTCGCCTTTTTCTTCACGGAGAATTTGTTCGACATAGACATCGCGGAAATGATTGACAATATCGTTACTGACATATCCTTCACCATCCCAGTCCGGATAGGCATTTTGAATAAGTGATTTAATGTTGTTACGGATGGAACCGGATTGGGTCATATTCTGAACGGATAATTCTTGCCCGCTGACACGGCACTTTTCAAGGTGTTTCATAAGACCTTCTTTTTATGATTTTAAAAATCAGAATAATAGCAGCACCGGATACCAGAAGGGCTGACATTATTTCAATTTCATAATGTTCCAATCTGGCAAAATTGGCTTCCAGGGCGGCACCAAAAAAATATCCCGCGGCGCACATCACGGAAGCCCAGATCACGGTCGCAACGGTACTGTAAAAAAGAAAACGTGAGAATTTAATTGAACTGATGCCGATAACCAGCGGAACCATGGTTCGCAATCCGTACAAAAATCGATATCCGATTAATAAAGGAACCGGGTTTCGGTTAAGTATTTGATCAATTTTAACGACATTATGCCTTAGTTTAGGTTTTTTGTTTACAAAATTCTGACCGTTTTTTCGACCCATTATAAACCAGAACCAGTCCGAAATCAGGGTGCCCGACATGGCGACAATGAAGACGAATAGAATATTCAGATATCCTCGATGCGCGGCAAAGGAGGCGGTAATGACAACGGTTTCTCCCTCAATTATACTGCCGATGAAAAGTCCCAAATAACCCAGAAGTTCATGAAGTGGAAGGTCCATTTAAAGGTCGTCCCGTTTGATTGTTTTGCTTAGAATAAGCCGGCTGGAAGTAAAATGCAAGAAATTTAGAAGCGCTAAATGAAAGAGAACCGGTGTAATTTCAGCATAGCGCTGATAACAGTTGTTCTGGTTGTGCAATTATTTTCTGGAACATGTTCAAGAATTTCCCGGCGTGAAATCCATCGACCAGGGCATGATGTGCCTGAACGGAATAGGGTAATTTGACATCGGTATTTTCGTGAATGTATTTACCCCAGGCAATGCGAGGGACGGAATCCGATGGATGGCTTTGAAGCGGATGCATGATGCTTGTGAATGCAATCCAGGGGATGCAGGAAATATAAATCCTGTTTTCTCTGTCGGGATTTGTTTGAATGAATGGATTTTTACGGACCTGCTCCATAGCGTCGGCTGTAATCTTGAAAAACTGTGAGATATTCTCATGGTAATCTGAGTTGCAGAAACTGAATTGCTCATTATCCAGGCTGACGGTAAAGGATGGATGAACAATATCGTGTTCGAAAACATCGTCGCCAATTATACGATAACGAAATTCAGGAATATGGTTCGCGACCTTCATGGTGACATACAGAATTGTTTTAAACAGCGAAATTTTATGCTTCTTGGTGTAGTCATAAGCTGCGCTGATATCGAGGTTGGTTGTCAGGTTAAAATGAGGCTGAGCGTAATTTTTAAAAAATTCGTACTGCCGGCGCCGGTTCCATTCTTGGATATTAATGGTTTTTATCATAGTTATACTCGCTTGTTAGACTCCGACAAAACTTACACTTTCATTCGTTCAAGTCCAATAGTATGTCTTTTCGGCTGTAAAAGGATAGAAAAATTTGTTGATAAAAATGTTTACTGTGTTAAACTAACTGCTTGACGATTTGAATTTTGGAGGATGGATGAAAAAAATTGTTGTGCTGGCAAAACAGGTTCCTGATACCACTAATGTTGTCGGTAATGCCATGAAAGAGGACGGGACAGTCAATCGTGCCGCCCTGCCGGCGATCTATAATCCCGAGGATCTGAATGCCCTGGAAATGGCATTGACGATAAAAGATAAAATTGGCGCTGAGGTGATTGTGATTACGATGGGACCACCCAAAGCCGCTGAAATATTAAAACACTCATTATACATGGGTGCCGACCGCGTTCTACTGATCACTGACCGTAAATTTGCTGCCGCCGATACATTAGCCACGTCCTATGTATTGGCGGAAACAATAAAAAGTATCCGCGATGTCGATATAGTGTTAGCTGGTCGCCAGGCGATTGACGGCGATACAGCCCAGGTGGGTCCGCAGGTGGCGGAAAAGATCGGCTGCAACCAGGTCACCTATGTTTCAAACTTGAAGGAATTTACCGAAGATTACCTGATTGTTGAGCGGGACGGTGAAGTGCAAACTGAAGTGATCAAAACGACGTACCCGGTTTTGTTGACAGTGACGGCTGAAGCCAATACGCCCCGCTATCCTAATTGCCGCCGAATGCTGCAGTATTTTCGCGCTGGATTGAAAGACAACATTAGAGAAAAGGAATTGATTGAAGCTGAGCAAAATGGTTGGATCATTCCCGTTGCTTCAATGGCAGACCTGAATCTGGTTGAAAATCGTTGTGGGCTTAAGGGTAGTCCAACCAGGGTGCATAAAATTAAAAGTATCACTTTGAAGGGTGGCGACCTCAAAATGTACGGCGCCGCAGCAACCGATATCAAGCAACTGGTCCGGGATATCATGCACGATTATGTGGGGGTCAACTGATGAAAACAGTCATATTTATTGAGAAAAATCCGGTTAGCAATCAGCTCCGCAATGTCAGTCTCGAATTGACCCATAAAGCTTACACATTATCGAATCCTCTGGGTGGAGAAGTTGTGGGTATTTTTACCGGTGAATCTATACCGGAAAACAGTGATGAATTGTTCCAGTTCGGCATGACCCGACTGGTGTATTTTACCGATGAACGACTGCGGCATCTGCATTCTGTCGCTTATAAACATATTCTGGAACAAATGATTCGATCCGAAAAACCGGACATTGTCCTGTTCGGCGCTACCCATACCGGGCGGGATGTGGCGCCATTGATTGCATCATCGCTGAAAACCGGCATGACCGCGGACTGCACTCAATTGTACATTGATGAATATAAAGATAAGGGTAAAATCCTATACCAGATACGCCCAGCCTTTGGGGGTAATATTCTGGCGACGATTGTTACACCCGATCATCGCCCAATGATGGCAACGGTTCGGGAAGGTGTCATGCTGTTGCCGGATACGCGCCTGAATCACCCGGTCAAAACCGAGGCTTTTCCGATTGATTTTAACGATGCCTGGATTCAGGGCGAATTTCTCGAAATCGTGCCAAAAGTCAAAAAGGTGGATTTCAATTCAGCCAATATTATTGTTTCCGGTGGCGCCGGGGTTGGCAGTGCGGAAAATTTTCGCCTGATCCGCGAGTTAGCCCGAGCCCTCGGCGGCGAGGTTGGCGCCAGCCGCGCGGCGGTGGATTTCGGCTTTGTGGAAAAGGACCATCAGGTCGGACAGACCGGTTCCGTCGTTCGTCCGAAACTTTACATTGCCTGTGGCATTTCCGGTCAGATTCAGCATCGCGCCGGGATGGAGGAGTCCCAAAAAATTATTGCGATTAATAAGGATCCGGATGCGCCGATTTTCGGTATTGCCCATATGGGCATCGTCGGTGATCTCAACGAAATCATTCCCGTGATGCTGCGCTATCTGAAGGAGGAAAATTAATGGATAACTTCTTTAACGATAACCGGAAATTTTATCTCGGCAAAATAGATTTAAAAGAGATCGTCAGCGATCTCGAAAATAATTATCAGGACAATGGCGCTGAAGCATTACATTCTTTTGAAGAGGCTCGGACATGGTATGAGATGTCCCTGAAGAATGCCGGTGATATCTGTGCCAATTTCATCGCGCCCCGGGCTGAAGCTGTGGATGAACAGGGACCGACTTACCGGGCTGGTTTGGTCAGCTGGGCACCGGAAACCCAGGAAAATATGAAAGTGCTTGCCGATGCCGGATATCTGGGCGGAACTCTGCCACGTAAGTACGGTGGGCTGAATCTGCCGGTGACGGTCAACACCGTCATTGTCGAGATGGTGTCTCAAGCCGATGCCAGCCTGATGAATCTCTTTGGTCTGCAGGATATCGCCGTGACGGTCAATAAATTCGGTAATGAAGAGCAGAAGGATCGAGTGTTACCGAAATTCTGCAAAGGCGAAGTCAGTGGTTCTATGGCATTGACCGAACCCGACGCCGGTAGTGATCTGCAGTCGGTGGCTTTGCGGGCAATCGAAAAAGACGGTGAATGGTATCTTGACGGAGTGAAACGATTTATTACCAATGGCAATGGAGAAGTTTCGCTGGTGTTGGCGCGTTCCGAAGAGGGCTCAAAAGGCGGACGCGGTCTGAGCATGTTTTTATATGAACGGTATCGTGACGATAATATGATTGTCCGGCGGATCGAGTCCAAGCACGGCATACATGGTTCGCCAACTTGCGAATTACAATTTAACCTGGCGAAAGCCGAACTGGTGGGCAAGCGCAAATTCGGTTTAATTAAATATGTCATGAGCCTGATGAATGGCGCCCGGCTGGCGGTTTCGGCACAGGCTTTGGGAATTGCTCAGGCAGCATACGAAGAGGCGGTCAAATATGCCAACGAGCGTGATCAGTTTGGAAAAACCATTGTCCATTTTCCGGCGGTTTACCAGATGCTCAAGAAAATGCAGGCGGAGATTGAAACCACCCGGATGCTGCTTTATAAAACATCTCAGGCAGTGGATTTTGCAGATATGTATGAGCGTCAATCTCAAAAGGGTAAAGATGTCAAAGCCGAATTGAAATATGCCATCGCCATGGCGGATTTCCTGACGCCTTTAGCAAAGTTCACAGCCACTGAAATGGCAAATAAAGTCGCCTATGATGCGGTGCAGATTCACGGCGGTTGCGGCTACATGAAAGACTTTCCGGTGGAGCGCCTCGCCCGGGATGCCCGGATCACCAATATCTACGAAGGCACGACCCAGTTACAGGTGGTTGCCGCTATTGGCGGTGTGATGACCAATGTGCTCGAACGGGAATGGGTGAACCTGAGGAAGTTAAGTGTCAAAGAATTAAGTGCTGATAAGGGGCGGATTCTGGGATTTGTCGAAAAGCTGCAGCAGGTAGTAAGCGAAGTTTCGGAGGTCAAGGACAAAGATTTTCATGATTATGTGGCAAATTATCTGGTGGAAATAGCGTCGATCACCTATCGCTGTACCTTGTTTTTGCCGATTGCCGAAGAATACCCGGAGAAGCATGAACTATTTTACTATTTCATGAATGAATCCACTTCCCGGATCGATTACCTGGTCAGTGAGATAACCATGCTGAAAAATCAGTATGGTGAATCAATTGAAGAATTGAAATCGGATTTTGTAAAGAAGTAAGAATTCGGATTTCTGTATAATTATAGTAAATCAGAATGATGCTTTTTTAGCCAAATCATTATTTCTTGTCTCAGCTCAATAACGAGATCAATTAATTCGTTTGCTTCGGAGTTGGTCGTAGCACCGACCTGATCATACTCAAGAGTATTTCTTTTTATTCGACAGGAATTGAGATAGCTAGCATCGTTTTCTTTTTTATCACCCAGGATGATCGGTAATGCCTGAATCGTGCGATAGTGAGCCAGGGTCTTTTCTGGTCGATAACCCTCGGAATATAAAAGAATTGTACATAATTTTAGTGCGGCATTATAAGCAATCCCAAAACGCCAGTCTGCCGATAAATCCGAGTGGCTGGCATCAGTTATATCTCTGGCGATGATTTCTAATAAATTATGTATTTCCTGGCGGCTTGAACGGTGCGGACGAAGCCACCCGTTAGCTTCCCAACTTTGCAAGGTCATCTTCTGATCCAATAATCATTATCTTTTGGGCTACTATTACCTCGGAAACAAAGTGGTCATTTTCCTTTTTTCGGGCACTGAATTCATTGACTGTCATTGAAACAATATTGACTTCTCGATTTAATTGGAGTGAAACATCTCTAAGTAATTGATTGATGTCTCTTAATCCTAATTCTCCGATAACGAATAGATCAATGTCACTTTTATATGTATTTGTTCCATTGGCAATAGAACCAAAAATAAATGCGAAATGAATTTTCGGATGGTCCAGAGGCTTTCTCAGGTAATCTACCAGACCAACCGTTTTTAAGACAAGTTGGTGCAAATCCTGATAGATTGGGTGATCATTATTTGCCCTGAAATACGTTCGATTTCCATCAATTCGTTTCAAGACCACTCCAAGTTTAACCAGTTTGGTCATTTCCTGTCGGACAGTGGCAATCGCAAAACCGGTTTTTCGCTCAATATCGCGCATATGTAGCTCTGGTGTGTCAATGCCGAATAATTGTTTAAAGATCTCCGACCGAACTTTTGAGGAAAATATTTGGGCAAGCTCATTCATAATACTAATATGTTTGTATGGTTTAAACATACAATTGTGTGGTATAAACATACAAGAAAAATTTTCAATATTTTTCCATTAATTGTTTACTATGGCGAGTCGATTGCGGATTTGAAGAGGGATTTTGTAGAAAAATGAAAAAATAAGACCTTTGTGTGGAGTTCAAACCTTTGGGTGGTCAATGATAATCTGAATAGATACATATATCATCCCGGAAGTTTTTTCTCGCTGGGTATTGCGCTTTATTCATTTAGTTCATAATATTGTTTTAAAG
>CAZSDW010000024.1:9710-51135 GCA_964605705.1 uncultured bacterium | reverse complement strand
ACAATCCGTCCACACCGGTGTCATCAAATTCGGAATTCCAATTACCATTATTATCAATACCGTCATCTCGTCGTTCATCGATCAGCGGATTATCGGCGCCGCTTCCGCTGAAGTAATCGATACATTTATATCCTTCATAGAGATATATGACAGTACCTAATCCATTGTCACAGCCGCGATTTTCATCAATTAAACCATTCAGGTTGTCATCTATCAGGTTATCGCCTATTTCCTGGACAGTGTCTCCAATATGATAGCTATATTCACGGTGATTGAAAGTGAATTCATAGCTGCCGCCGAGATCCTCCAAGGTGGTCAGGGTACGTTCGTATGTGTTATAATTTATAATGACAATCTGAGCATCTGCAGACAGGATTTTCGATTCAAACATGGTACAGTCAATAACCGGACCACTATAGTCAACACCGTCATTATCATTGTCGATTCCATCGTTAGCAATTCCCGGACTTTCCAGAAAAGTGGCTCCCATGTAACCCACCGGAGTCCAATTACCTGCCCCAAAATCATCTTGATCATACAAATATACAAGGTTCAGATCACGGTTGAAATCGGCTTCATCATCGCCGGCGTCTGCTCCAACATTATCTTCGCCCATAGTATTGCCGATTTTATAGGCTGAGACCATTTTATGATGAGTGTATGTTCCGATGTTTTCAAAATCGAAAACCGTGAAAAAGACATCATCAACATCCCGGAATGACCACTGGAAATTGCGAACATACATTCGTATGCCCAGCCCGCCTCTATCTAAATTTGTCGTATCGGGAATGAAATATGGATAAAATTCTTTGTTTTCATAATCATCGGCAATAAAATAGCTTTCTTCATCAGCGTTGAATATATTTTTCCCAAAATAACCATTCCAGGCGCCAGCCCAGCCATCCGGGGAAAAGCGTTCGTTGTTGGGATCGGCGATATCAGGCCAGTAGGATGGCCACGAATCAGGCCATTTGCTCATGGCGATTTTATCGTTATTGGGATTGGCAAAACCGGGCAGCGGCAAAAATGTACACCAATGTTGATCAGCACCGCACTTGTCCCCTCGCGAACCACCAATGTCCATGCTCTTATTTTCACTGATGATAGGATAGGTGTTATTCTGAGCGTCGGTTACCTCTGATCCTATAAAGATATTACCATCGACCAGGTAATAATGTCCCGAACCGATCGGCCATTCACCCGCAACCTGGGGAGGATGATTTGGTCTTCCCCCAAACGTACCGTCGTTAAAAAAACTGGTTCGAAACTGGTTTCCTGAATGGACCCCCATTCTGGACTCTGCATCGTCTCCATGAAGACCATCCATTTGGGCATCGGAAGCGGTTTGCCATAGGATTATTATAATTGTGATTAAACACATCAATTTTTTCATTTTACTCTCCTTAGTTATAATTAAGGGTAAAGTTGAAAGTAAATGAATACACACTTATCCAAACCTTATTGCTTGAATGAGGTTGGATAGAGAGGTTGTTTCAAATAGCAATACCAGCGTTGCACTGATTATTGCCCCAATTTTATTTGAAAATAGGTTTTCTTATAATGACTTTCAAGAAAAATATAAATTCACTTTTTATAATAAGAATTATTTGCTGTGATTTTCTCTCGATTAATTCTTCTGTATTATTTCGAAGATATAAAAAAAAGGCATTGGACATTTACCATCCCATAATAAATGGCGGGACTAATAAAATAAAACCGACAACCAGAAAAATGATCTCGAGTGGCAGCAGCCACTTCGCCCATTTTTCCCATGAAATACCGGACAGCGTCAGAACGCCCATCGTAATTCCCGATGTCGGGATGATCATATTGCTGAAACCATCCCCGAACTGAAACGCCAGCACCGCGGTCTGCCGGGTAACACCAACTAAATCAGCTAATGGAATCATTATCGGCATCGTTAGAGCGGCTTTAGCGCTGCCTGAAGGAACGAAAAAGTTGATAATTGAGTGAATTACAAACATTGCCTGGGATGAGACAATCGGATGCAGGTGCTGGATTGATGCTGCCAGCCCGTTGAGCATGGTATCAATAATTCGACCATCTTCGGCAATGATCAAAATTCCTCGTGCCAGAATGATGATCAAAGCGGTTCCGACCATATCCTTTGCGCCTGAAACAAAGGCGTCGGTAAAATCTTTGATTGATAATTTTCCCACTACACCGATAACGAAACTCGTAAGAAGAAAAACTGCGCAAATCTCTTCGATATACCACTGGAATTTCAAAACGCCGAAGATCATGCCAGCCATCCCAGCCGCAAAGGTCCAGAGGGCGAATTTATGCTGCTTCTCAACTCCCTGGAAATTTTCGAGATTATCGATATGCAGTGTTTTTCGCTTTTCCTCGTCTATTTCAAAACTGTTACTCTTTGCGGGATTTCGTTTTACTTTGTTGGCGTACAGCATGACAAACAAAATTGCCGTAGCGGTACAGATTACCCAGCAGATCAATCGATAACCGATTCCGGAAAAAAGCGGAATATCAGCAATCTGCTGAGCAATACCGATGGTAAAGGGATTGAGAAATGCACCGGCGAATCCCGCCCCGGCACCGATAAAGGGAATTGCTACGCCGACAACAGAGTCATAACCCAGCGCCAGGGAAAGCGGTACAAAGATCAGGATAAATGGAATCACCTCTTCACCCATTCCGAAACTCCCGCCGCCAATCGAGAAAATGGTCATCATAATTGGGATAAAAAGAATCTCGATGACGGGTGATTTGTCGTGAGCTTTTACGACGGCTTTAATTGCAGCGTCGATCGCTTTGGTCTTATCCAGGACGGAAAAAACACCGCCGACAATCAGGATAAATCCGACAATCAGAGCGGCACTTCGATCGGTGAAACCGCGGATCGGGGCTTTCAGAATTGCCCAGAATCCCTGCGGATTACTCTCGACCGGATGATAAGAATCAGCGATAACGATCTGGCGACCGTTCAATTCCATGCGATTATATTCGCCACTTGGAATGACCCAGGTTAGAACGGCAGTGATGATAATGATACTGAAAATAAGCAGGTAGGTATTTGGTGCTTTGATTTTGGATACTTTCAATGGATTTCCTGATAAGTCGTTAAAGTACAAACGAATTTAACGGATTCCGATTGAGCGGACAAGTATTTGGAGAAATTGCGGAAAGGATGTAGATTCGCATGATTGCCGAATTAAAAAAATAAGGATTTCCTGATGAAACGGAGAGACTTTTTCAAAACTGTGGGATTGTCTGCAATGGCGGTTGGTGCCGCCAGTGGAATAAAGGGAATTGCCTGCTCGAACAGGCGAATTTCAGAAGGAAGTGGAATGAAAATCAGTTATGAAATAAAGCAATTGAATCTGCGGCATACCTGGACGATTGCCCGGAATTCGAGTGATATCAAACAGAATGTCTTTGTGAGCTTGGAAAAAGATGGAATTGTCGGAATTGGTGAAGCCGCACCTAATGTGCGCTATAATGAGACACCTGAATCAACAATAGAATTGATTAAATCCGCCATTCCATTATTTGAAAATGCTGATCCTTTTGAGTTTGTACAATTAGGTGAGGATATCCGGAATTTGTGCGATGGGCAAACCGCCGGGAAGGCAGCATTAGATATTGCACTGATGGATTGGGTCGGTAAAGCGCTGAATGTACCGCTTTATCGTATCTGGGGACTTGATCCGGAAAAATCACCGCTGACCTCGTTTTCGATTGGAATCGATACTCCGGAAGTCATGGCTCAGAAGACAAAAGAAGCAGCGCCTTATAAAATCTTGAAGGTTAAGGTTGGGATGGAAGGTGATGAGGAATTTATCAAAGCCGTCCGGGCTGTTGCTCCCTATAAACCGATTCGTGTTGATGCCAATGAAGGCTGGAAAGATAAGGAAATCGCAATTCGGAAAATCGAATGGCTGGCTCAGCAGGGGATTGAATTTGTCGAGCAGCCGATGCCATCAAAAATGATGGCAGACCATGCCTGGCTGAAGGAACGCTCGCCAATTCCAATCATTGCCGATGAAGCGGTAAAATCTGCGGCAGACATACCGGCGCTTGCCGAAGCTTATGACGGGATTAATATCAAACTCATGAAAGCCGGGGGATTGCAGGAAGCCCTGCGGATGTTCTGGATGGCAAAATCCATGGGTATGAAAATCATGATCGGCTGCATGATCGAAAGTTCGGTCGCCATCACCGCTGCAGCACAATTATGTTCACTGATCGATTATGCTGATCTCGATGGTAACCTGCTGATCAGCAATGATCCGTTTGTTGGCGCGAGGATTATTGACGGATATGTAGTGGTTAATGACAGACCGGGCATTGGTGTTAAAGAAGCCTGATCACGGAGCAATTTTTTTTAAATTCCCTGTTTAATTGTAGGGGATTATTCTACGACTTTAAAAAATACAATTACCAAATTTCAAATCTCAAATAAATCTAAAAATAGAAATATCAATGACCAAAATCGATAGCATAAAATTTCAAAAACAGATTCTCCAATGGTATCGTGCAAACTATCGGGAATTGCCCTGGCGGAAAACGACCGATCCGTATCGCATCTGGATTTCTGAAGTGATGCTGCAGCAGACACAGGTTGCGACTGTGATTCCATATTACGAACGATTTTTGGCGAAATTTCCGACAATTCAAATTTTAGCGAATGCGGATTTACAGGATGTTTTGAAAGTGTGGGAGGGACTTGGCTATTACAGCCGGGCACGAAATATTCATAAAGCAGCGAAACGTATTGTTGATGAATATGGTGGACAATTTCCGGCAGATTATAACGCTATCCGGGGGCTTCCGGGCGTGGGAGATTATATCGCTGCGGCAGTTTCAAGCATCTCTTTTTCCCAGACTTATGCTGTTCTTGACGGCAATGTAAAACGGGTGTTATCCCGCCTGATTTGTTCATCTAAAGCAGTGAATGATTTAAAGTCAAGCAAATATTATCGGAATCATGCAAATCGTCTTTTAGATACCGAAAATCCCGGTGATCATAACCAGGCGATGATGGAACTTGGCGCGGTTATTTGCAGACCAGGCAGTCCTAATTGCGCTGAATGTCCCGTGAATAATTTCTGTGAAGCTTACCGGCAAAATAATGTCAATCAGTTTCCCAGAAAAATCAAAAAAGCGCGGGTGCCAACTCATCAGATAGCAATTGGTGTCATCCGGGATGGAAAACATTTATTAATCACCCAGCGGAAAGAAAAAGGACTGCTGGGCGGACTCTGGGAATTCCCCGGCGGGAAAGTAAAAAAAGGAGAGTTGGCAGCAGAAGCATGTGTCCGGGAAATTCAGGAGGAAACGGGAATAAGAGTTGAAGTGGATCAGTTTTTAACGCATGTGAAGCATGCCTATACCCATTTTAAAATCGAAGTCGATGTGTTTGTATGTAAATGTATTGCCGGTGAAATTAAACTAAACGGACCGGTCGATTTTCGTTGGGTGACTTCTGATGAGCTTGAAAAGTTTCCGTTTCCAAAGGCGAATCATAAGTTTTTGCCATTTATTATAGACCAACTCCGTTGAGTATTCGATAAATTGCTTTTTATTCTATGATCAAGTGCAAGTGCCGATGATTATATCGGATACAAAATCGGGAATCCTCCGGCTAAGTCACCTGACTAGTCAAACTCAAGACTTAAACCGACACCCACTTCTCTTAAATTGTTTAATCGGGACAAGGCAATTTTTGAAGCCAGATCGACACAATGGCAGGCATGGATCTCGGGAATATTTAATTTTTTGAAGAAATCAATCGTCATTTCTAATTGTTGTTTGCTTGGCTGTAACAGGTGAAAACCGCCAATTACTTCAATTACCCGTCTGTTTTTACATATTTTTTGGGCATAATCAATAATATTACATATTCCGGCATGGGAACAACCGGTGATGATTACAAGTCCTTTTTCAGAAATATACACAAGCGCAGAATCATCTTCTATATAATCATCCTGAAGGCGACCATTCGTCTGGATTTTAGCAGATGAGCAATGACTCTCGAAATCGTTAAGTCGAGGAATTTCTCCCAGGAATACCAACCTGTCGTTTATCCAATAAGGCTTTTTTTGTAAACTTATCTCACAATGTTGAGATAATTTCTGTTGAGAAATAATCAATCCGATATCTCCGATTCCATCGATGATACGGGATTTAAATGTGTCTGGATGTGCGATGATGGTAGGTTTTTTCCAAGACATTCCTTCGATTCGGGCTTCCATATACAGTTTCAATAGCGGAGTCAATCCACCGGTGTGGTCGATATGTCCATGGGAAAGAACAATAAAATCCGTCTGGAGTAGATCAATATCCATCTTCCGGGCGTTTTGAAGGAAGGCATCCGAATAACCTGTGTCGAATACTATCTGGGTGCCTCTATCCTGAATCAAAAATGACAATCCCGGTTCAGCGATAAAATATCTATCGATTAAAGTAGCATTCTCAACAAGAACAGTTATCTTCATACAGTTGAATGTAATTTGTCATATATTCATGTAATGATATGATACGAGATCATCCTTAATTAAACAAGGAAATATTTGCGCCTTTCAGAGAAGGTTAGCAGATATTACTTTAGCGTCCCCATTATGTTTCAATTTCAATCCAGTTAAAAAAACCTTGAATCAGTAATTTCAATTTTTAAATTTAACCTCAATCAGAGGGGAATTAAATGCAGAAATATTTTTTATACGACTATCCCTATGGAGTTTTCAGGATTTTTTCGACGTCCCATTTTATGGGACTGCTGACGATCGCTATTATTAATGTCATCCTGATTACCTGGCTGAAAAAGTACAAGACCGAAAAAGGAGATAAGATCATCCGGTACACTCTGGCAACGATGTTGATCCTGCAGGAAATCTCCCTGAGCGTTTGGCGCATTTACTGTCATCATTGGCGGATGGGAACATCACTGCCGCTGCATCTCTGTGGTGCGGCAATTGTACTCGGTGCCATCATGCTGGTCAATAAAAATTACAGGCTTTACGAGCTTGTCTATTTCTGGGGACTTGGCGGGGCAATCCAGGCACTACTACAACCGGATATATTTTACCCGGTTCCACACTACCGCTTTTTCCAGTTTTTTGTGTCCCATGGTTTGATCGTGACGGCAAGTCTCTACAGCACATTTTCATTCAAATATCGCCCGGAATTCAAGTCGATCTTCCGGGTGTTTTTCATTACCAATATTTACCTGGTATTTATTGCGTTATTCAACTATATATTCAATGGAAATTACCTCTTTATTTGTCACAAACCGGAAACCGCTTCGCTGCTGGACTTCTTTGGTCCTTGGCCCTGGTATGTGCTGGTGCTTGAAGTGGTTGCGCTTGTATCCTTTATAATTTATTATTCTCCCTTTGCTATCAAGGACGGACTCATCCGGCTGAAAATCCGCAATCAATAAAATATCCTGCCTGGAAATTATTTTTACTTGCACGGGAATGACTGCCAGTCATAAATTATGCACGGTTCTATTTTGAATTGGACATAATGGGAATTAAAGAACGCAAAGAACGGGAAAAACAGCAGCGGCGGATCGATATTATCGATGCGGCAGAAAAGGTCTTTTTCTCCAAAGGCTATGAAAATTCAACAATGGATGACATCGCTGCCGAGGCAGAACTTGCCAAAGGCACACTGTACCTGTATTTCAATACAAAAACAGAGATTTGCTTATCAATTTCTGTTCGCGGGCTGGGGTTACTGAGAGCAGCGATCGAGAATGTCGCCAACCAGTCGGTCAATAGTATTGAAAAATTGAAATCCCTGTTAGCGGTGTGCCTGCAGTACCAGAAACAATACCCTGATTATACCAAAGCGTTGATCCGGTTTCGTGATTTTATAGAGGATTGTCATGAAAACAGCGAAATGATGGGACAGGCGCGTCAGGATAATGAGGTAATTGTCGGAATTATTAAAACCATTATCCGAACCGGGATTTCCGAAAAAAGCCTCAAATCCGATATTAATGCCGATAAACTCGCGATGGCGCTATGGGGTCAGATGTCGGGTTTTTTACCCAGTCAGGCGTTTGAAAGACAGCAATCTGAAAAACCTGAGGAGAATTTATCCAACAATGCTGATTATCTCTATCAATTAATCATTTGTGGAATTACATGCTAAATAGAATTTGTTTTTCAGTTCGTTTATTAGGTAATTTGTACCAAAGCTTTACGGAGGATAGATGAAGATTTTAAAACAGGGCATTTTACTCCTGTTGTTTCTTTTCCTGTTCTGGATTCTGCTGACATCATTAGATCGTCAGGAACTGCTTGCCGGTGGAATTGTCGTAGTATTGCTGACATTAATATTTTTCCGGAAAGCAGCGCCATTCAGTGAATATAAATTAACATTCAAATCGCTGGTTTATAGTGTGGCGTACCTGTTTATCTTCCTGTGGGCACTGGTTCGTTCCAATCTGGATGTCGCTTTGCGGGTGCTGAATCCGAAACTGCCGATCAATCCCGGGATCGTTAAGGTGAAAACCTCCCTGAGTTCCAAAACCGGCAGGCTGATTCTGGCAAATTCCATTACCTTGACGCCTGGAACTTTAACGGTAGAAACAGAAGGTGAACATTTCTATATCCATTGGATTGACGTAAGCACACAGGATGTGAACCTGGCTTCGCAAGAGATTGTATCCAAATTTGAAAAGTACCTGGAGGTGATGTTTGGCTGAAATCCTCTATAATTCGGCAGTGGTGATTGCTTTGGTGGCTATGGTGCTGGCAGTTTTCCGGATGCTGAAAGGTCCCAATGTGGCAGACCGGGTTGTGGCTCTGGATGTCATGACGATTATTTCAATATCGCTGATTGTCTATGTGTCGATGCTGGCTCAGCGCATTATCTATCTGGATGTCGCCATGGTCTATGCTTTAATCAGTTTTATCGGAGTTGTGGCGATTGCACGCTACCTGGAAAGGGGGCTGTAATGGCGATATTCGGTGGCATTATTACTCTGTTCGGCTCGGTATTTCTATTGTTAGGAGCATTGGGGATTGTTCGAATGCCCGATGTCTATAACCGGATGCAGGCTGGAACCAAAGCCACTACCTTGGGGACGCTGCTTTTCCTGACCGGTATTGCCGTTGGTCACAGCGAATGTATGTGCATTTTCAAGATTGTCATCCTGATTCTGTTTATCATTTTTACCAATCCGATCTCATCACATGCCCTGGCGCGGGCGGCGCATCATATCGGCATTTCGCTGACGGATAAATCTGTCGTTGATGCTCTGGCTGAAGATGAACAAAAAGACGGGGAGGCGGCTGTATGATTAATCTGATTATAATTGCTCTTGGGGTCATGATGATCACCGCGGCATTCATGGCAATTTACATGCGCAGTCTGCTTTCTTCGATCATAGCCGCCGGTGTAATCAGCCTGCTGGCGAGTATCATCTACCTGCTGCTGGCTGCGCCGGATGTAGCAATGACCGAAGCCGCGATTGGATCGGGACTGACCACAGTTGTTTTCCTTTACGCATTCAGTAAAGTCAAATCAGGCGGGGAGGACAGTCATGGTTAAACGAATGCTGATTCTGCTGGTACTGGTATTTTTTACGATAATGCTCCTGCCGCTGGTTTCGGAGATTCAGCCTCAAACGGTGTTGAATTCCCTGGCGCAGAAATATGTTCAGGACGGACCGGATGAACTGGGTGGTGCCAATCTGGTGACTTCAGTGATTGTGACCTATCGTGGACTGGATACGCTGGGAGAGGTAGCGGTGCTGTTTATTGCGACCGCCGGAGTGGGATTTCTGCTGCGTCGTCGTAAAGATACGGTTGTGGTGCCTGTGAAAAAACGGGAATCATCGGAAATTCTGCAAACCGGAACCGCGTTGCTGATGCCGTTGATATTTTTATTTGGGATTTATATTTTCCTGCACGGACACCTGACGCCGGGCGGCGGATTTCAGGGTGGTGTGGTGATAGCCTCGGCAGTGCTGTTATCACTACTGGCGGCTCCACAATCGGAAATGAATCATAAACTTTTAAATACGATTGAGTCATTGTCCGGCGCGTTTTATGTACTTATCGGAGTGCTGGGGCTTTACCTGGCAGCGGGTTTTCTGGACAACCGGATTCTGCCGCTGGGTGATTTCGGACGCTTGTTCAGCGCCGGCGCTATACCGGTCATCTACTCACTGATCGGACTGAAAGTCGGTTCCGAGCTGGTCGGCATTCTTGACAGTATGCAAAGGAGTGAGTCATGACACTGGTTTCGATTATCGGGATTGCGTTGGTTATTCTGGGACTCTGGGGCATGCTGACCCAGCGGAATCTCATTAAAATCATTATCGGATTTTCTATCATCGACACCGGCATCCATTTGCTGATTGTGTCGATCGGTTATATCAAAGGTAAAACGGCGCCGATTATTGACGCTGCGGTAGCAAAAACGGATGCAATTCACCAGGTGGTAGATCCAATACCGTCGGCTTTGGTTCTGACCGCGATTGTAATCGGCTTAGCGGTTACAGCTCTAATGCTGGTGTATGCTGTCAATCTGTATCAACGCAGGCAGTCTCTGGATATCAACGATTTTGAGGAGTTGAAATGGTAAATCCGCTCTATCTGTTTATTATTGCACTGGGCACCGGTTTCCTGCTGGCGTTGATTGACAAACTCCATCGTTCCTTAGCGATGCTGGTATTTTTCGCTGCTTTATCAGCAATGGCGGTTATTGCCGGGCAGTGGCTGATTGCTCTGATGCAGGGCGTCGAAACCGCCGTAATTTATACAGCTGGCTTTCAGGCGCCCTATTCAATCAATCTGCAACTGGGACTTGAGGAAGCGATATTCGTATTTCTGTCGAATATCGTCGGACTGCTGAGCGCTGTGTATCTGATCGGCAAATTCCGTCATTCCAAGGTCCACGCAATGCTGTTGTTCCTGATGGTGATTATGGGTATTGACGGATTAATCATGACCCGGGACCTGTTCAACCTATTCGTTTTCATGGAAATTACCTCCATTGCCACCTATGCCCTGATTGGCATCGAGCGTAACCGGGATTCATTGAGCGCTGGATTCAAATACATCATCGCCGGCGGCATTGCCTCATCGCTATTCCTGATCGGGACTATCTACCTGTATCGATTGACGGGGACGTTGAATCTGGATACAATGATCGCTTCCAAAGAACTCATTTCCGGAACGGCTGGTTTTTTGGCGCTGTTTCTGACTCTGACAGCGATAGTCATTGAGCTGAAACCTTTTCCGGCGAATGGCTGGGCGTTGGATGTTTATCAGGCGGTCAACAGCGGGGTAGTGGCGGTCATTGCGACAGCCAGTTCCGCAGCAATGTTTTTTGTCATTTATAAACTCATGCCGCTGCTGAATCTGACAATGCTGGACCTGCTGGCGGGAGTTGGCGTGATTACCTTTGTCTTTTCTAATTTGCTGGGACTGAAGCAGCGTAATGCCAAACGCCTTCTGGGGTATTCTTCAATTGCCCAGATGGGGCTGGTGCTGGCGGCTCTGAGTATAATAATGAAAAACTCCTGTGGCATTCCGCCGCAGAATTTAATTATAATTATCGTCGGTGGTCTTTTTCTGAATCATTTTTTAGCCAAAGCCGGACTCTTCTGGCTGGCGGGTTTGTTCAAGGAACAGGACACGGAAAAATGGTCTGCATTGCGAAAATCGCCGTTATTATTATTTATATTTGGCAGTTTTATTTTTGCATTGGTCGGCTTGCCGCCCTTTCCCGGATTCTGGGCAAAATGGGAACTGATTCTCTACCTGGCGAACAGCGGTCAGCATTTCTGGATATTCGCCATTCTGCTGGGATCATTTCTTGAAGCGGTTTACCTGATTCGCTGGTTCGTCATAGTTGTCAAGGGAAATCCGGAACAGCCGGTGGAACTCAGTTTTCAGAAGATCCTGCCACCGATACTTTTCATGGTAGGGCTGTTCAACGCCGGTTTTTTAATGATCATCAGTTATTATTCCCTGAATCCGATTTTTTATACGCCTTTGATCATCGCTGCGTTATTCTTTGCCCTGGACTGGTTGCCGGCAAAGCTGAAAGGTGTATTGACAATCGTGGTGATCGGTGCATTTGCCTATCATGTCATTCCTCAATTGGATGGCATTTTTCAACTATTTGGAATACTGTTTCTGGGAGGTGGGTTAATCCAATTAATTGCAACCCTCCATGCTTCAGACAAAAGAACCGGCTTTTATCCCTTCGTTCTGATGATGTTTTTGTCGCTGGGAATTCTGCTAAAATCGGAAACGACAATCCAATTTTTCTATGCCTGGGAGCTGATGACGATCAGTTCGTTTTTACTAATTTTACGAGGTCAGCAAGCCCGTGACCACAGCCTGCTGTACATCCTTTTTTCACTGGCGGGCACCTATTTTATTCTGACCGGATTTGCCTATGCTTTTGCCGGAACCGGTGATATTAATATCCTTTCAATGAATACTGTAACCGCCTATGGATCAGTGATATATGCGTTTCTGTTGATTGGTTTTTTAATCAAAACCGGAACCCTGGGACTGCATATCTGGTTACCTGGTTCCTATGCCGAAGCCGAGGATGATGTCTCGCCGCTGATTTCCTCAATTCTCAGCAAAGCTGGTATTTTCGGGATGCTGCTGGTGGCTGGTATTTTTGGAAAATCGCTGCTAGGCAAAATTGAGATCAGCACCGCGTTAGGCTGGCTGGGAGCCGCTACGGCATTGATTGGCACATTGATGGCAATTTTCCAGGAGGACATTAAAAAACTGCTGGCTTACTCCAGTATGGGGCAGGTTGGCTATATGGTTTTGTCGGTGGCGATGCTGTCACACCTGGGCTGGATTTCAGCGCTGTATCTGTCATTTAATCACCTGTTTTTCAAAGCGCTTTTATTCATTGCGATTGCCGGCGTATTATCCCGAACAGGCACCCGTACGATGTACGAAATGGGTGGTTTAATCAAGCGGATGCCATTTTCCTTTATTTCGGTTTTAATTGCGATTATTGCGCTTTCCGGTGTGCCGCCGTTGTCTGGGTTCGGTGCGAAATGGCTGCTCTATACCGCTGGCATAGAGCGGGGCTGGTACTTGCAGACCGCGATAGCCTTTTTCGCCAGTACAATCGCCTTTTTGTATTGCTACCGGCTGATCCATGCAATTTTCCTCGGGCAGCCGAAACCAAAATTTAAGAAAATCAAAGAGGCGTCACTCTGGTATCTGGTACCGCAATATTTGTTAATTATAGCAATCATGGCGATTTCAATGTTCCCGAACCTGATCATCAAACCGTTAATTGCCGCTGTTTCAAATTATTTCGCCACAACCATTGACTGGAGTGGCTATACGGTACTCAGCTCGCTGGGTTACTGGAACGGCAATGCGGTCATGTATGTCACGATGGGAGTTTTCATGCTGCCGTTGGTAATCCTGATCCTGACGCAGCGGAAACCGCAGCTGGTCAAGCAATTTAATATTGTCTTTGCAGCGGAGCGTCCTGACCGGCCGGAAACCACGCATGTCGCCTTTAACTTTTTTGCACCATACCAGAAAGCATTAGGATTCCTGGCGCGTCCCTATGCCACCCGGTTCTGGAAGGCAGTATCGGAATGGACACAATCGCTGGCGGCGCTGTTTCGGCAGATTTATACCGGCAATGGTCAAACTTACGCGCTGCATATTATTCTGTATGTTGTTGTGCTCTATTTTATTTCGGGAGGTCGCTGATGGAGAACATTTTGCGAACCGGTTTATATATTCTGATTTCAGTGTTTGTTATTCTCAATTACGGACTCTTGCTGAATGGTCTGGTGCGTAAAATCGTAGCACGGGCACATGGTAGGATCGGACCACCAATCTGGCAACCCTGGCTGGATATATTAAAAACTTATGCCAAGCGCACCGCGATTTCTCATGGCGTTATGTTTTTCCTGGGACCGGTTTTTCGTCTGGCTGGCGGACTGGGAACGTACCTGTTCATTCCGGCGATTTACGGATCCGTTGTGTTTGCCAACCTGAGTTTTTCCGGTGATCTGCTACTGGTAATGTACTTCATCTTTTTCGGTCAATTGGGTATGGCATTGGGTGCGGGGGAAGGTGGACATCCCTACAGTGCGATTGCCGTTGGGCGCGGACTTTCCCAGATGACATCTTTTGAATTACCGTTTGCACTGTCAGTGATTGCCCTGGCGATTCAATATCATACGCTATCAATTACGGAAATGGTTGCGGCTCAGCAAGGCGGCATCCTGAGTTGGACGCTGTTTACAAATCCGCTGGCGACATTTGCCGGATTGTTCGCATTGCTGGGGATGAATATGCACTCGCCTTTTGACATTGTCCTGGCGCCCCAGGAAGTACCCATAGGACCACCGACGGAAATGCAGAGTTCGTTTCTGGGTATTCTGCAGACCAACCGGGCAATTTTCCTGTCAGCAAAACTGGTTCTGTTCATGAATCTTTTTCTGGGCGGCGCGACCAATATTTTCGCTATGATGCTGAAAACCTTTATGCTCTATATGCTTTCGGTCGTTGTGGGTGTATCATTCCCACGATTCCGGACTGAGCAGTCGATTCGCTTTTTTCTGGGTGTGCCGACGCTGCTGGGAATAGCCGCCGTGATTATTTTTATGCTGTAATGTGGAGTGGATGTGACAAAAGAGAAAAAATTATTGATTTTTAAGAATAACGGTCTGCCGGAACTCGAAAGGGACTATTTTTGCGACGCCAAACCGGAACCGTCCGGACCACTAGCTAAATATATGGAAAAATTCCTGAACTGGTCACGGGCGAATTCGCTCTGGCTGCTGGGATTCGGAACCGGTTGCGGAGCCGTGGAATTGCGCCCGCTGATGACTGCCCGTTATGATATGTATCGCTACGGCATTGCGCCGCGCCCGACACCACGGCAATCGTCGGTGTTCATCATCGGCGGTTATGCATCGGTGAAGACCACCAAGCGGATTATCCGCAGCTACGAACAGATGCAGCAACCGAAATTCGTCATCGCCCTGGGCAGTTGTCCGATCAACGGCGGTATGTACTGGGACAGTTACAATACGATCAACCGCATCGATCATTATATCCCGGTTGATGTTTATATTGCTGGTTGCATGCCGCGCCCGGAGTCGATTATTGCCGGATTCGATTTGCTGAAAATACTTATCAAAGCGGGCAAAGCCGAAGGCGCGAATAAATATATTGAAAACCTGGACTGGTACAAAGCCAACCAGAAAAAAATCATTAAAGACTGGAATATGCCGGACTACAACTGGTAGGAGATCCATGAAAGAGTTTATCAATCATCTGAAACAGCAATTTACGATCAGCAATGTTAATCATCAGCGAGCAGATCTGACGTTTATTACGGTGAAGAAAGAGCAGGCGGTTGCCCTGATTACGCATCTGCGGGATGTTGAAGGATTCACCCATCTTGTTTTCCTCACAGCAGTGGATCGGATCGAAGAACAGAGATTTCAATTGACCTATATGCTGCATAATTATATGAGTCATAAGGACCTCGGATTGCGGGTGCTGATCGACCGGGAATCCGCGGAAATGCACAGCATTCACCATCTCTGGAAACAAGCCAAAACCTACCAACAGGAATTAAAAGAGATGTTTGGAATTGGATTTCCGGGCAGTCCACGGCAGGGAGAGAATTTTATCCTGGAAGGCTGGGATAATATTCCGCCCATGTGCCGGGATTTCGATACAAAGGAATATTCGGAAAAAACCTTCTTTCCGCGTCCGGGACGGGAAACCAACGATCCGGAAACTTACATGAAGTCCAAACTCTATCCCGAAGGAGAGAACTGATGTTCAGCGCTGATCGCAGTAAATATCCGGACATTGTGGATGGCAAAGCCATTATCGATCTGGATTCCGGAAAATACCTGAAAATCTGGCAGGGACCGCAACATCCCGGTGTCACCGGTAATATGTCGCTGGAACTGACGGTTTGCGGTGATGAAGTGGTGGAGTGCCGCACTCATGTGGGCTATCTGCACCGCGGTTTTGAAAAACTGATGGAGCGACGGAAATTTATCCAGAATTTTCCAATTGTATGCCGCATCTGTGTTCCTGAACCGGACACCAACGAATACCTTTACGCCGCCGCAGTTGAAGAACTGGCTGGGATCGAAATCCCCGAGCAGGCAAAATGGCTGCGAACCCTGAATATGGAAATGTCGCGGCTGACCAGTTTCCTGATGTGGATCGGCGGGCACGCGGGCGCTTTCGGACTGGGACCGATCGGGCAGTGGGCGGTTACGCATCGTGATTATATGCTGGACCTTTTTGAAGAACTGAGCGGTGGCAGAGTATATCACATGTATATGATTCCCGGCGGTGTGCGCAATGTTCTGCCCGACGGATTTGATCAGCGATTGGAAAACACACTGCAAAATATCGAAAAACTGATGGGTGAAATCGAGAAAGTATTTCTCAATAATGCCATCATCAAAATGAGGGCGAAGGGACTGGGAATCATTAACAGAGCAATGATTGATCAGTACGGTATCGTCGGACCGATTGCCCGGGCTGCCGGCATCAAACGAGATGTTCGTAAGGATTCACCATATCTGATGTATGAACACTTGGATTTTGAAGTGGTCACCGGAACAGTATCCGATGCATATGAACGGTTGCTGGTGCGATACCGGGAAATGTTTCAGAGCATTGATCTGATCCGGCAAATTATGAAACATATTGACGGCAGCAGTAAAATTCATACGAAACTGCCCAATGTACTGCATTGGAAAATCCCTGTCGGTGAAACCTATGTGAAAGCTGAATCCACCCGTGGCGAGTACGGCTATTTCGTGGTCACCGATGGCAGCGAACTGCCCCGGCGGGTTTATGTTCGGGGACCGAGTTATACCCATGCTGTGGCGTTATTGGAAGATTTGATAGTCAATGTGAACCTGGCTGATGTGGCGGGCTTGATGACATCGCTGCATACCTATCCACCGGAAATCGAGAGGTAGAGGAATGAGTCTGAAGGATATCATATCACCCTTTTATGTCTGGAAACGGGCTTTTGAAAAGCCCTATACGACACCCGATCCGCTGAAAGACCGTCCGGGCGCACCGCGCTATCGCGGTTTTCACAACAACGATCTGGACAAATGTATCGGTTGTGGTACCTGTGCCGACATCTGCCAGAATGCGGCGATTGACATAGTGCCGATGGAAGGCATTGTGACAACAAAGGATGACAGCGGGCTGCGTCCGATAATTGATTACGGGCGTTGCTGCTGGTGTGCTCTCTGTGTGGACATCTGCACGACGGATTCCCTGACTATGACCCGGGAATATACCTGGGTGGATACTGACGCCGATAAATTCCGGATTGTGCCGGGTGATCCGGCTAATTTCTGGACTAATAAAGAAACCGGCTATAAACTCGGGAACGGTTACAAGTTGCTCGATCACGACCGGATTGCGATGGAGATGGTCGATCCGAAGGAAGGTGTCAAATCATTTATTGAACTGGTTAAGGGATATTCCAAAAAGCAGGCGATCAAAGAAGCCGACCGCTGTGTGCAGTGCGGATTGTGTATTGCTACCTGTCCTGCTCACATGGATATCCCGAATTATATCAAAGCCATCCGCGAGGATAATATCCCGGAAGCCGTGCGGATTCTCTATGAAACCAACCCTATGTCAGCCACCTGCGGCAGAATCTGTACCCATCGTTGTGAAGAAGTTTGCTCGATTGGTATAAATGGCGATCCAATCGCAATCCGTTGGTTGAAACGTTACATTATCGACCAGGTTGACCGGAAGGAAATCGCAGAAATCCTGAAGAATGAGTTCCAGCCGAATGGCAAAAAAGTCGCGATTATCGGCGCCGGTCCGGCGGGTCTGAGCGCGGCATATTATCTGGCAACGATCGGATATAGCGTTACGATTTTTGAAGCCAGTGACAAAGCCGGTGGAATGGTGCGCTACGGAATTCCCGAATATCGGATGCCTTACGATCAACTGGATAAGGATATCAATGCGATTCTCGATCTGGGAGTGGAATTGAAAACCGGCGTGGAAATCGGCATTACTGAATCCTTTGATGATATTTATAAAAATTATGACGCGGTATTTCTGTCGGTCGGGTTGCAGGATTCATACACACTGTCGATTTCTGGCGAGCATTTTCCCGGCGTCCTTCCGGGAATTCAGTTGCTGGATGATGTGACCAACGGCAAAATCCCGGAACTCGGCAAAGAGGTAATTGTGATTGGTGGCGGGAATACGGCTATGGATGCCGCCCGGACTGCCCGACGTCTTGGTGCTGATGTAACCGTTCTTTATCGTCGTCGGGAAGAGGACATGCCCGCCGATCAGGAAGAGATCGAGGAAGCCAAGCACGAAGGTGTGAAGTTTGTTACTCAGGCAATTCCAGTCCAGATTGATCAGGGAGAAAACAACAAATTATTGCTGAACTGGAACAAAGCCGAAATGGTTGATCAGGGTCCGGGAAAACGCCCGAAGCCGGTCCTGATCGTTGGCGAAGCCTACACTGAGACTGTTGACTCAATTATTTCAGCCATCGGGCAATCGCCGATCTATACATTTTTACCTGAAGAAATCGGAACGCAAGTAAAATTCAAACGCAGCAAAGTCGAAACAGATCGATACGGACAGACAAGCGTGGCTAAAATATTTGCCGGTGGAGACATTGTCAACGACACTGCGGATGCCATCAGCGCCATTGCTGATGGACACCGGGCTGCCAGGGGCATTGATCTGTATTTATCAGGAAAGAAAAAGGAATTATCATGAAAGTAGCCGATATTTTAAACAAAAAGGGTAACGAAGTCTTTTCAGTAAAAAGGACCGAGATGGTCTGTGATACCGTAAAACTGATGAGTAAGCATAAAATTGGTTCGATCATGGTTGTAGATGAACAGGGTGCGATTGCGGGTATTTTGACGGAGCGTGATGTGCTGTGTTGTGTTCAGGATGCAAAGAAGGTAGTCCATAAAGCAGTCAGTGAAATTATGACTCCCGCGGACAAGTTAATTGTGGCTTCAATGAATGATAACATTCAGTATGTAATGGCGATGATGACCGAGCACCGCATTAAACATATGCCGGTAATTAAAAAAGACCAATTGGTTGGTCTTGTCTCTATCGGTGATGTTATCAAAGCGCTGCTGGATCGTAGTCAGCAGGAGACAAAACGGCTGCAGGATTATATCGCGGGAAAATATCCGGAAGAATAGTTAATTATTGTAAGCTTTCTCCACAACTGCAATACCATGTTTACCGTCCATCTTGATTGTCAACGGTTTGTTAGTACGAACATGGGTAACATGTTTTGATTGTTCAACAATTTTTTGCCGTTTCAGCCATTCCCAGTCAATCGAATCGTATTGAGATTTATAGGGAATTGAAAAATACCCGATTTGCATGGCAATGATATTATGGAAGAAGTGTGTTCCCTGGGACGGATCAACATTGAAACCTTCAATACCGACTTCCACTATCACTTTGGCTTTACTGATATTGATAAAGCGAACCGGAATACCGAGAAATTTGTCCTGGGATCCCCAGCGTCCCTGACCGATTAGCAAATACTCTTTCTGTTCCTGTTTCAGTTTGGTATTGAATCGGTCGATTTCACTACTGATTTCAATCGTATTCAGGTTGCTGAATTTATCGGGATCGATATAAATAATATCCTGAATATTCGTGATGATACCGTTTCCCATGCTTTTTGTGGTGAAAATCAACGGTTTTTGGATGTCAATCAGTTCGTTACTTAAATCCACATCTTTTGAACTGACCGCCAATGGTCTGATTTGTAATATATAAAAGGTCGGAACGATGTCCTTTTGTTTGTCCTTATTCAGATTGACAGCGAATTCGATTTCTACCGGCATCCCAAAGGCTTGTTCCCCGATATCCAGTAATTCGACGATGATATCTGCTAAAGGAAAATAATGATATTTGAGGATGTTATTAAATGAAACGACCCGCGGTCCGCTTTGATTCATATTTGGAACAAGTTGGTTCGTTTGGTGGTCCCAGATGGAAATGGAGTGTTTCAGAGCGCCTTCTTTTTCAGCAATTGATAAATCCATTTTATGAATAGTGGTTTCCTCGCCGGCGATCAGTTCAAAATCAGTCCGGGTCATATTGATACCAAACAATTCTCTCTGGGAGTCTGTGAGCAGATTTTGCGCCGGTAGAAAATCGATTTTAGGATATTTAGGGCAAAACCTGAAGTGCTTACCGCCTTCGACAACTGATTTTCCAAGTCCTACAACGATTGATGCAATCCCATCCTCGTTGCTGATTCCGGCAAGCGGATAGAAATTGTGAGATTGGGCAATCCCTGAAATATGGGGATAAAAATAATCACCAAACTGCGAACCGACAACCTGCTGTATTATGACTGCCATCTTTTCTTCTTCGGTTTGATGATTCAAATTATCAAGATAATTCCGGGTATTTTGCAGAAAGACCGAAGCGAAAACCAGCTTAATAGCATCGGATAATTGTTTTAATCGGACCATAAGATTTGGATGATTATTGGGCAACATGTACGTTCGATAAATACCGGCAAAGGGCTGTGAAAATGAATCTTCAAGCAATCCTGAAGAGCGGACAGCCAGAGGATATTTGATATGTTCGAGCATGGTTTTAAGATTATTGGTCAGCGCTGATGTTAGTTTGCCGTCTATAAAAATTTGATCGATTTCGGTATCGGATAATTTTTCATTGATTCGCTGGCTGATCTGATTATGCCGGATAAAATCATCAAATTCATTCGTCCCAATTATTTGTGTACTTGGCAATGAGATGTTGACGTCGGGAAATCGTTTGTCAAATTCCATGCTGACGAGCAAGGCATTTAAAAATGCCAGGCCGCGCCCTTTACCGCCGAAAGAGCCTTCAGTTAAGCGGATAATCTCATTCGGATCGTAGAGACTCGATGGGTGGAAATCGACGATTCTGCCTTTTGTTCGGTTTTTGCGAATGTTATGTAGGGTATTTTCAAGATGTTCGCGCATCCCGGCAGTTGTCTGAAAATCCTTGCGGGTCAGGAGACGTACATTTTTTGCAATCTGGGTCTCACCGCGTGCCATCAGCCATGCGGAAAAATGGTTTCGCTTACTGTGATAAAGGATTGATTCTTCCGGAATATGTTTAAGCTTTTCTTCAAATTCAATCAGGGTGCGTGCGCGATCGATTTCGTTGCCATTTTCATCGTGAAAAATAAAATCACCAAATCCGATATTATTCAGCATGAACTGGCGGATATTATTCAGCAGGTGTTTTGAGTATTTATCAATGAATGTCGAATTTAATGCCTCGGCTTTTTCACGATTGCGGGAATCAGAGGACATCAAAATCGTTGGGATGTCATAGATATTTTCCTTGACTTTGGAGATCAACTTTATCCCGGCGTCAGGGTCCAGTTTACCATCCCGTTCATAACTGGTATCCGATATGACTGCAATGATATATTCCGTGTATTTTTCATAGATTTCCATCGCCTTTTCGTAATTATGGGCAAGAATGACTTTGGGTCGGGCTCGCATCCGCAGGCGTTTGTTAATATCGTTTAACTCTTCTCTGATCAGCAATTGGGTTTGCTTGACCACTTCTTCGTACAATAGTGGCATAAAGATAGAGTAGTAGGGGATCGAATCTTCCACTAAAAGAATGACCCGGACCAGTCCGTACTTGGTATCATACTCAAGATTACGCATATCCTCGACCGATTTGACCATTGCGAGGAAGATTTTAGCATCGCCTTTCCAGAGAAAAATATTATCGAAATATTTCAGCATTTCGGAATAATCACTCAGCAGACTCAGGTCTGATTGCATATTTAAAAGAAGCAGAATCGGGATACCGGGTTTCTTTTCCTTAATTTCTTTGGCAATTTCAAATGCGGTCATTTTACCGATGTGCAGCATGGAGATGACCAAGTCGAACTTTCCGGTCTCCAGAAGTCGCAGTGCCTCTTCACCGGTTGGCACACTGGTGATTCGGGGCGCAGTACTGAGGTTTAATTGCCGGTACTCGCCATAGATTTGTTCGGACAGACGACCGTCCTGCTCGAATGTAAAAGCATCATAGAAAGTGGAAATCAGGAGAATATCATTGACCTTGTTTTTCATCAGGTAATGATAACTGTCCTCGCCGTATTTGAACTTGTTGTAATAGTAAATCAGCTCTTTGGTATCCATCCAGGCTCCGTTCTTACTGCGCTAAATTTAGAGGAATATTCGATAAATAGAAACAGGACTTTTCCCTCAAGCATAAGGGAAATTATCAATTTCGTTGGGGATTATATTTTATGCGAAAGGTGCTGCCTGTCCGGGAGTGTAAGAATTATACAAGGCGTGAGCTACTCATTTCAACGGTGATACTTGTAGTCGAATCTTCGATAATCCTCGTATTGTTGATATCCTGAATTGCCAGTACATAGACACCAAAGATAAGGCTGATGCAAAAACAGGTGATACCCAGTATATTTTTGATTTTCTCTGACATTTTATACTCCAATTTCAATTATTATCAATATGCAGAATAGACACAACGGCAATTAAAATGTTGTCATTATTTAAGAATAATTTTGTATTTTGTGATCAAACGCACATAGCGTTAGTATAAATTGGAAAGTCTGCCTTCTATTATATCGGCAGTGGTAATAAAAATCGCACCGGCATTTTTCATTTCTTGCAGCGCTTTATTACCATCATCGGGATTGACGTTAACGGGCTTGATAGCGTCGATTACGAGATAGATTGTTTTATTCCGTTTCCGAAATCCCAGAACTGCTGCCAGAACACAGTAATCCGTAGCGACTCCGAATACCGCAATCGAACTGAATGGAGAGATCAATTTTTGAATGTTCGGATTGTCTAAAACATTAAAAGACTGTTTCATAAAATAAATTTCATCAGGGTGTTTTTGAATTTTCAATAGACCTGATTTTTGGTAAAGCCTGTTTTCGATCCAGAGTGGATTCAGTGGTTTTGTCGCATCTATTTTCAGTTGACCGGTTTCACCCAGCATGCAGTGGTTCGGGAATGGACCGTCGTTTTGGGAAAGTTCCGGGTCACTGCTGGAATGGGCGTCGATACTGCCCCAAACCGGAATGTCTTTATCTCGTGCGTAATTGATTAATTGAGTAAAATTGCTTTTCAATGTTTCAGCTCCGGGAACGTAAAGGGCACCAGTTGGCTCGACAAAATCGATCTGTGTATCTACATCAAAAAAAAGCAGTGAGGATTGTTTTGTCATGATAAATCCATTTTACAGTCTGAAAAATACTATGGATTGATAGATTAATCGATAAAAAGGTTCCCAGAATATACCAAGTATAATCATTAAGATTGCCGGTATCGACGCAATTACGTTATTTTTTGAAATACCCTGTTCCGGCTTTTTTGTGATCAGTCTGAGAATTTCACTTGATAAATAAATAACCATAGGCAGAATACTGATTATTAGCAGAATTGTCAGCCAGGTTGGAATATCTGAATGGAATAAAGCTCTGAATATTAAAAATCTGCCGGTGAATCCGGAAGTCCCGGGCAAACCGATCAATCCAAAATAGTACAAAATATTTTGGATTTTCCATTGAATTGTTGATTGATCGAGAAGGTAGTGATTGGTCAATATTCCAATTAATATTAGAATTGTTGAGATGGTCAGATAAATTGACGCTGCCGCTGACTCGGCTGAAAAAGCCGCCAGACCAGCCAGGCTCAATCCGGTGTGGATGATGATCGAGATTATCAGCAAATCAGCGAAATCTTTCTTTATTTTAAGGAGAGCATTTGCTGTTGTGATGATGATAATGGATAAAATGATGAAAAATATTCCCTGAAATAGTGGAAGATCCTGTATAAAACCGGGCGGTTGTAATCCACAATAATATAACCGGATGAATAATCCGAAAAATGCCAGCAGCGGAATCAGACTTGCGGAAAGGAAAATGTTTGCGCTGACTAATTTTTGATCTTTTTGAAGAATGTATTGAAAGGGAAAGATAATTCCATACAGCCCGAAACCAAAGACCAGCATGCTTGTTATTACGGCGTAGCTAAACGGGTGTACCAGAAGCGCATTCATGATACCTGACCGCAAGTAGAATGAACCACTGAAGGCATACAGAACTGAAAAGGTGAACGTTATAAAGACAAAATGAAAAGTGAAATTATGCAGGATGGATTTTGTCACTTTATTTTCGTACAGGATGCCGATATTACTTATAAAAATAATTCCGATGCTCAGGATCACCGCGACGAGCGAATTTGATTTGACTAACAGCAGGGCGGCAAAAAGAGAAATGGTTTGAAATAACGGCAAATCGGTGTATTGTTCCATTGTCGATTTTAATGAAGCGACAATTTTCTGGAAAATAAAAATAACAATCAAAATCACGCTCATGAAGCTGGCAAACGGATCAACGACAAAAGAATTATAGAAAAGTCCTGTCGGACGAATTAACCAATAGGAACTATATAATAACAGTGCCGTCAGCGCTGCCGCAAATATTAAAAATCGCTGGACAATCAGAATGACTCTCCGTTTCGTACCATGGAATAAAAACAGAAAAAAAATAAGTCCGAAGAGGATTAGTTCAGGGATAAAATAAGCAAGACTGTTAAAATTATTCATTTTGTTAAATTATATCGAAACGAGATGGTTGACCAGGTATTGAACACTTTGATTGATGGTCTGAAGGATGATTCCCGGGAATAATCCAAGCAGGATAAGCAATATCAGTAATGCCGCAGTTATCAGATATTCATTGCTTCCATTCGTATTCAAATTATATTCGACTTCGGAATTTCCAGTGATCGTTCCCCGGATAATTTTAAAGAATTTGACTCCGATAAACAGAGGTCCGACCAGTGCAATAATCGTTAGAATTCGGGTTGAGGTAGTTTGAAATACAGCTAATGTACAGAAGAACTGGGCAATGAAATTTAAATAGCCCGGAATACCGATAGCAGCCAGCAGAGTCAGGGTTACTGCAAATTTTATTGACCATTGACCGGCAAGATTGTTTGTATCCCGGGATGCACTCTCCGAAATCAGTTTTGGAAGCAGAATGAGCACTATTATAACCAAGCTGGCACCGATTACTTGCAGGATAACTCCATTCAATCCGGTGACGGCTGCACTGGTAGTATTTTGCCTGATCGCTAATATTGCCGATAATCCCATGAATATGATAGCGTTCTGATAGCCGGTAAAATAACTGATGATCTTTCGAAATTGTTTATAACTGAACGTACAAAACGCGAAGTAGAGGATATTAATTAGACCGATTATCCCGAAAATAAGGGCGAGATCCCTTGCCATGTTCGGAAATAACGGTAAGATAATATGAAGGATTCCAAATATACTGATTTTGGTAAATAGTGCCAAAATCAAAATAGCAATAGGGGCATTGATATTGTTGACAATTGGAATCAGCCAGGAGTGGAATGGCAGAATTGGCGACAGGAACAGGAATCCGCTAAGCAGAATCAGGAACCCGGCGATTTGCACACCCGGTGAGGGGCTGAGATTGTTTGCCAGGGTACTTAAATTAAATGTTGACAGTGGATTATTAATGGTAACCAGCAGGATACCGATAGTTACCAGGCTGAAGGAAATCAGGGCAAATATACCATATTGGATGACAGAATTGGTGTCCGAACGATCGGTAAATAAATTGATGAGCAGAAACAGTGAAAACAGGGTAATACCGAAAAACAGGAGAAACAGAAACAGATCAAATGCCATAAACAAGCCGCTTATCCCGCTATTTAGAGCCATCAATAATACATAGAAGGATTTTGGGTGTTCTTCCAGTTTCCAGGCTATGAACACTGTCAGGAAGAAGATTAATCCGGACAAAATAAGAAATGGAAGATTGATGCCATTCAGACCGATAATGAAATCGATTGACAGGAGATTTATCCAAGAGAAATGATCGACAAATTGTAAATAGCTGGCGGATTTATCGAAAGCAAAAAATAGTTGGAGGATAATCCAGAGCTGAAGTCCGGTCACAATGGCGGACACTGTTCTGATTATTTTCGTCTTCTTTTCTCGAATTGTCAGCAGGATGAGCATTCCCAGAACCGGCAATAGCAGAATTGTAAAAAGTTGATGGTTTGCCATTTATCTACCTTTCGTTCAATTTATTAAATAATGCTGATAATTAAAGTTATCAGGATAATGATGATAATCATCAAGGGAATCAGGTTCCCCCGGTCTATAAGGATTTTTTTAAATGATATCAGGAATTTTGAGCCGGTGCCGCTGCTTTGATTTTTCCAGGTAAGTTTTTGATTGATTTGAATCACCAAATTGGCGGAATAATGGGTGGACCGGACAATTTTCCGATGAACATTCAGGATGATGTTTTTTTCGATGTATTCAGAAATTTCAGTTGATTTATGGGCTAATAAATCAATGTTAATGATTATTTTGTCGTTTATGGTACCAATAAACTGTACCGCTTTGCTTATCGGATTGAATAATTTTTGGATCTTATTAACATTGACAATTTCAAAATAATATGTCAACAGTGCGACTACAAATCCTATTAATAACGGAACAGTCACAAGAGAAGAGGTAATAACCATGGTTTGATTTGGCTGTTCTATAGAGATTCCTGATGTATAAATCAGTTGATTAATCCAGCTGACATTTAGAAGAGGATTGACTTTGGGCAAAGTGAAGATTATCGACAAATTCAGGAAGACAAGAATTCCGATGATTATCTTCGATCTCAAAGAACCGGTTGCAATAGCCGTTACTGACGCTGTTGATTTTCCCAGGTTGGCGAAAAGATATCTGAAGGCAGAAAACGAAAAAAGACTTAATATGACGAATATCAGGACTATATAGAGCCACGTTACCGGTGTTTTGAGAGCATGCTCAAAATATATTTCCGTCAGAACTGAACGTGGAATAAATCCGGCACTGATCGGAAAGCCACAGACTGCCGCAGCAGCAAACAGCCTGATCCAGTTAGAAATCGAACTAAAGGAAAATTTGTCCCGACTAGCTTTTTGATTCGTTTGAGTATTTATCGTAGATCGATTCAGCAATAGAAAATTGGCAAAGCCAAAGGAGATAAGAAGAATCAAAGCGGTATCAACCGAATCGTTTCCAATGATTATCATGAAAACACCTGCCTGAGAAATCAGTAAATATTTAAAGATTCTATTTGGATCATTTATGGCAATCGATATGACGGGAGCTATAATTGCGATGATAAAACCGAGTATAATAGTAAGCAATAAACTGCTGGCACAAAAAAGAACGCGGATTTTATATAGGAACATTAACAGCATCAGTATCATTTCAACGGAATTATTCTTAAAGACTGTTGCATGAGGAAGTTTTTCGTTATTCTGAGCAATTTGGCGATATGGAATTATGCAGAGTTTTATGATGAATGAACTCAAAGCAAAGATACCAAAAATCGTATGAATTGGTTCGAAATTCATGAAGATATCCTGCATGCCTGGAATTGCTAAAGTACCATGGTGTTTATACCAAAACAGAATCGCCAGAAGCAAGAGCAGGTCTGCTAATATTGACCAGAGAAAGCCGCTCGATCGAGCTGAATCTGAATTGATTAATTCGAACGTAATCTGCTGATAAATAATGACACAAGTTAAAATAATCTGTGCAAAAAGCAGGTAAACAAGATTGTCAGACAGGATGAGAAATAACCCGGAGATAAATAATCCCAGTAGGATATTATTCTGGTGAACGGTAATCATCTCTGGTAAAATCGGTGTTTTATTTACTGCCGATGTAGATAGAAGCAATAAATTTCTGAACAGGAAAAGCGTCGCAAAACAGGTCAACAAGATCAGGTTTTGGTTATTGATCAGCATATGATTTGTCAGTGTAACTGTGCCCGAAGGCAGCCAGTTTATTGCGATACTCAAAACATTATTTGGGTCGGGTTGGATGATTCGTGGAATCAGGAAAATATAAGCCAGTGCGGCGACAATATAAATCGGTGACTTGAACAGCCAATGATGTTTTGAAGTGACCAACGGCAGGAGATTATTGATAAAAAGTAACAATAAGAGAAATAGAAGAATCGTACACATGATAATAGTCATATATTACTCCGGCTGTCCACTAATCGAATCTGGTTCTGGATTATTTTTATTGAGGTTTATAATTAAGATCAGGAAAAATCCTAAAAAGGTAATCAGGCATACCAATGCAAATAGAACTGCCATTCCAAGCTGTCGGTAAATCCGGGCAAAACTGAAAATATTTATAATCGCTGCGCTAAGAATAAAAAAAAGCGCTATAAATTTACCAGACCATTTTTGATGGATGAAGCACCCGGCAGTTCCAAGGATGAACAACCCGGTTGACAAAATTATAGCGAGGATCAGATCAGTCATTCCGTTCACCAAGTCCTTTGAAAATGATGGTCAATAAGATAAAAAATATTGAAATGAGTAATACAAAAATCCAGCTGTTGTTAATAGTAATTGGTTGATCAAGATAAGTAGAAGTTTTTCCGGCGAGGATAATATTTCGCACTGCGTCTGCCATCATAGCAATTAGTGTGGTGATCATCAGCACCAATGCCGAAAGCCATAGAATGGGCGGATTTTTAAGTAGTGCGAATATCGAAGATTTTTGAAATTCCGGATCAAAGAATAGGATTCCGAGTGCAAATATCAGGGAAATTATGAAATAGGCAAATGCGAACAGAACTCCCGATAAACAGATAAATAGAGAACTGATCATTATCTGGGTGAATAAAAAGGCGCTGAATTTTAAGCGATTATTTCGCGTAATGATCCACATCGCAGCCGAGAGCAGGGCGAGTGTGCTTAATAGTGTAATTTGAAAAGTCAAAATTTACCTAATTTTCTGTCATAAAATATATTCATACAACCGCTTAAGTCCAAAAGCAATAAGTTGGATCGGAATGACATATTTATATGAAAGTGTCAAAATCTGTTCTTCGACCAGGTGTGGGATAGAACGGTAAATGGTAACAATTAAAATCCAAAATATGCCCAGTTTTAACATTAACCAGAAAAATCCATGAACCGGAACTGCTCCCGAACTGATTTGAAAAAACGGCGATAAATAACCGCCTAAGAATATGGAAACAAAAATCGCTGAAATTAATGCCAGCAGACTGTATCTCCAATATTCCACCAGCAGAAAGACATTCGGACGTTTTCGGATATCCCACAACTTGGAGTAATTATAAGGAATTGGTCGGTCGTCCTGACGAAATTGCTGAATTAAAAGCAAACTGTACAGGAAAAAAACCACAGCGTTTATAAAAGATCCAAAACCGGCTATGATATTCCATTTTGGCAGGGTAAAGAAGTAACTCACCGATTGATTCAGAATGACCGTATTAATATCGAAACTGCCCGTATGTATTCCAATGCTGAGTATGGAAATGGATAAAATGATATAAATACTTAGTTGCAGCCGACCGTGAGCGATAATGCTGAAGTAACTATCACCATTTTTACCATACAATAGTGACATGAATATTAGAAGATTTATAAAAAGGATACTGATAAAAATTAGAATTCCGAACTCGGTATGAATTCCCTGAAACCTATGGCTGAACGGAACCAGAAAAAGCAGAAATAAATTGCAAAGTATCATACCGATAAAAGGATAGACAAGAAGTTTCTCTGTTTTTGACCATTGATGGAAAAGGATCCGTCGGAAAATATCGATATATCTTCTAAAAAAATCCTCGACTCGAGTTAAAATTAACTTTGGAAATTTATTTTCGGATTTTTTATGGTAACGATCCCGGAAATTGGTAAAAATGAAAATCACAGAAAAAAGAACGATTAAGCACAGGAATACCGGTAATATGTACAATCCTGCATTCACAGATCGAACGGTGGATTTTATTAGATCCAGTTCGACAGGTGATCTGAATATCAATGGGTCATTCATGACATTAAAAATTTCATTGTATTCAGGTTAAAACTACTCAATAAAGCAGGCAAAGATGAAATCCTCTGGTTTTTTACGATCTCATCCAGATATGGAATCAGATTCCGGATTGCCGGCTGGTGTTTTCCGGTCAGGCAGTAATCCTGAGCGCTTTTTATAATAGTGCAGCTAATCATTCCCTCCAAACCTTCGAATTGATAGCTAAATGCATTATCTCGCCTGGGTATTGCCGGAATATTTTGCAGCTTCACTTCAGTTGCTATTAATAATTTAACCACCTGACGAATCATGTGAATACTTGCTTCAATTTCAAGAAACCGTATCCAGCAGCGCTGCCAGGAATCACCCGCGGTACCTTTTTTAAAATTCGAGAGGAGCGGTTGGCTTTCGACATCTTTGTAAAGTTCATTTTCTTGATAATGGTCATAGCTGGAATCTTCCAGAGATGCTCTCAGATTTGGACCGCTAAATTGATAACGAATGGCGGATTCCTGCGGGACAATTCCGATATTTGTAAGTAAATCAGTGAATAGATTTGTCGCGGTCAGTTTCTTTTCATAAAAATGGATTCTTTTTTCGAGGTCAAGAAGGGTAAAATCAAGGTTTTCAATAAATCCTACGGGCAAATCACGAGTAATACCACCGATATTGAAAAACCTGGTGATTGCTTGCTTGTGACTGATAAAGTCGAAAAGTTCGAGAATTTTTTGCCGGTCCTTTAAAGCATGATGCTGCAATTTTGGAAACTGGATATTACGTCCTAACGCTACAAAAAAGTTGTAGTGATTTAATAAGCGCGATAGTTCCAGAAAAAGTACCCGAATAAATCGCGCAAAATCAGGTATTGAACATTTATAATGATTCTCAATCGCTATGATTTGGGTTAAATGGACATCCAGGATATCCGGAGTTTGAAATTTATCGGGGTAGGGAATAGTCGCCTGCTTCGGATCACAATCGGTAGTGACCTGAATATTTTGGGATATATCAATCTGGTGTAATTGGATTTTTCTGATACGATTATTTGAAACCTCGATTTGAAGAGGGAGGATAGTCTTCAGATCGCTCAGATGAAAATTAATATTTGTGCTAAGGTTATTATTTTTCAATTACCGGGTATTCTATAATAGTGGTTAGGTAACATTGGATTTTTTCGACAGTTGACTCCAGATAAATTTATTCTGAATAATTTTTTTAAAATAAACAATCGCTCCAATTATTAAATAGAGAAATACAGGAATGGCTGAAAGCAAGTTTTTTCCGGTAAAAAAATCGATAATAAAAAAAAGTACCAGGAAAATTATAAAGCAGAAAAGAGGGCAAATAATCCAGAAACTGCTATAGGAGGAGCGAGGAAATTGTACGGTTGACGGTTCTTTTGTTGTCTTTTTTAACATATTATCAGTGGCAATAATTAGTGGCACCCTCGATTTTTTAAGTAGCATCGTTGCTTTAATAGAATGGAAAAATTTAGGTGCAATATCGAGGAATGTCAAGCACTGTCGGGGAACATAATACAATGTTGTGTTTTTATTATGTTGAAGTTAAGTTATCGTACAAATGATCAGGAAGGGCGCTTAATGAAATTAACAGAAGATGCATTGAGTTCAATATATACTCAGGATTACACAAAAAAAACCAACATTGAGGGCGTTCGTATCATTCCACTTCGCCGTTTCAATGATGCCGGCGGTTCACTGACTGAACTGGCAAGATTAAGCTCAGGCGAATTGGACGGGATAGAGTCCTTTAAAATTGCCCAGATAAATTACAGTGAACTGGAAGCCGGTGGAGTCAAAGCCTTCCATATTCATGAATTTCAGACCGATATCTGGTTTGTCCCACCGTCCAGTAAAATGTTGCTGGTTCTGGTTGATCAGCGTGAAGCTTCTCCGACTCTTGGTGTCATGATGAAGCAGGTTCTGGGTGATTGCAACTCCCAGCTGGTGCTTATTCCTCCGGGTATTGCCCATGGCTGTAAAAATCTGGCACAGCATCTCTCAACGATTATCTATTTTGTCAATCGTAAATTCAGTGTGGACTTGGAAGATTGTGATGAAAAGCGTCTGCCCTGGGATTTCTGGGGAGAGGACCTTTGGGAGATGCCCAAAGAATAAGATTTTATTCCTTTGTCCTGGTGATTTTGTATTTGGCTAATTTCAAATAAAAATTTTTTCGATCAATTCCAAAAATATCCGCCGCTTTCGATTTATTATTCTCGGCTAAATAAAGTGCCTTTTCAATATATTGCCGCTCAATATCATCCATAATCTCTTTCATATTATTTTTTAAAGCATATCCTTTTTGATACGAGATCGGAATATTTGCAATGGAATCCATTTTGTCAATGCGGGCACCCCGAAATAATATAAGGTCCGGTTGGATGTGATCTTTTGCCAGCAGGACGGCTGTGCTGATGACATGCTGGAGTTCCCGGACATTGCCGGGCCAGTGATGACCGAATAATTTATCGATTACTGCATCATTTAATTCGTCGGAAATATTTTTACTCAAATTCAGATTGCTGCGGACAATAAATTGTTTGGCAAGATGCAAAATATCATCCTGTCTTTCTGATAGAGGTGGTATTTTAATTGTGAATTCAGCAATACGATAGTACAAATCCCGCCGGAATTTTCCGGCATTCACTAACTTTTCGAGATCTTCCAGGGTTGCCACAATCAGTCGGAAATCCACTGCAAATTCTTGGTTTGAACCAATGGGTGATATCTTTTTATCCTCGACGGCTCGCAGAAATTTCACCTGCTGGTCGATCGGTATATTGCCAATTTCATCCAGAACGAGTGTTCCTTTGTGCGCAGAGCGAAATTTGCCCTCTTTATTGTCGATTGCACTGGTAAACGATCCTTTTATATGACCGAATAATTCACTCTCGATCAGGGTTCCTGAAATAGTACCACAATCGACGTTGACTAGTTGGGAATTTTTTCGCAGACTGTTTTGATGAATATATTTTGCCAGCAGATTTTTGCCGCAGCCTGTCGGACCTTCAATTAAAATAGAGTAATCAGTCGCAGCGACCTTTACGGCATCCTGAAGGACCTGGCTGATTATCTTACTGTATCCAAAATTTTCAGGAGTTACGAGATCGGATGGAAGTTTTGTTTTAAGGTCTTTAAGTTCGCGTTGAATCCGCAATTTATCCAATCCGTTTTTAATGCTGAGCAGGAGCTTGTCATTATTGAATGGTTTATCAAAAAAATCAAAAGCACCCTTTTTAATTGCATCGACTGCAAATGGAATTTCACCGAAGGCGGTAATGATGATCACCAACAAACCATTTTCTATTTCGGTTTTAATCTGCTCGAGGACTTCCCAGCCATTCATGACGGGCAGATTCATGTCCAGCAGCAAGCCATCGGGTTTTTCCCGGCGCAGAATGTCCAGAGCAATTTTTCCGTTCTCAGCCCCAAAGGTCTGATAGTCATTCTCTTCAAGTAATTCCCTGATATTAGACTGGGTATCTATATTGTCATCAACGACGAGGATAGAATATGGCATTTTTAGTCCTAACTTTGGTTTTTAGCAGTTTTTATTGCACTTAAAATTATGGTAAATGTTGTTCCCTTATTTGGCTCCGAGTTAATGATGGTTGAACCTTTATGGGCGTCGATGATGTCTTTAACGACAGGAAGCCCCAAGCCAAATCCGGTTGTTTTGGAGGTTTGAAAGGGTTTAAAAATATTTTGTAATTCTTCCTCAGTCAAACCAACACCGGTATCAGTAATCTCGATTTTGACATTTTGGTGTAAGGAATCGGAAGAGGCTTTGATTTCGACCGTCCCGGAATCCTGGATGGCTTCGAAGGCATTGTTGATCAGGTTTTTTAATGCCTGTTCCAGTCGGAATTTATCCGCAAGAACGGGAGGTAAATCGGTTTCAATATTGGATTCAATCCGGATTTTGGGATTCTGTTCAGTCTTTTCATTTGCATAGCTGACTATACCAGAAATTAAAACAGCTGTATCAACAGTAGCCATTTGCATGATTGGTTTGTTCGTAAAGGTGTATAATTCGCGAATGACACGGTTGCAGATATTGACATTTTTATTAATGATTCCCATATGGCGCTGGATTTTCAGGTTTTCCCTGGTGTCTTTGGATGAGGCAACTAATTGAGCCGAGCTGGTGATGCTGGTCAGAGGATTTTTAATTTCATGGGCAAGTTTCAAGGTCAACTGTTTCATACTTTCGCGTTTTATGCGTTCGGCTTCCTGAAGCTCTGCCTGGGCTTTCTTCAATTCGGTTGAGTCTCTGCCGATTCCGTGAATTCCAACCAGTTTGCCGTTATCGAATATGCCCCGGATTTTTATCCAGAGAATTCGTTGGGATCCTTTTTTTGTGATGATTTCAATCTCGCATTCGACTTTGTGATCGCGTTTTAATTTATAATAATTCCGGAGAGTTCGAAAACGGTGAGATTCAGAAACATGATTGATAAGATTGTCACCAATGATCTGCTCTTTTTCGTAGCCGAGCAAATCCAGGAAATAATTATTAATCGCCTGGATTTTACCATTGATATCCGAAATCCAAATGACATCATAGGCATTCTCAAAAAGGTCCCGATATTCTTCTTCACTTTTCCGCAATTCGGCTTCGGCTTTCTTACGAAATTGGATTTCTTCAATCAGATGTTTATTGGATTCATGTAATTCGATTGTCCGTTCCTTGACCTGCTTTTCCAGTTCGATTTTCTGTTTTTTAATGCGTTGAAGTCGTTGATGAAAAACCAGCCCGATCACCGCTGCTATCGACAGAATTGAAATAATTTTAAACCACAAAGTCTTCCAAAAAGGGGGGGTGATAGTAATATTTATTTCAAGTGGATTCTGACACCATGAACCATATTTTGAAGTACCTTTTATTTTTAACGTATAATTGCCAGGTGGGATATTCCAGTAAGTGACAGTGCGATCTATTGAAGGATCACTCCATTCTTTTTCAAAACCTTCCAATATATGTGAGTATGTATTTTCTTCCGGTGAGATAAAATTTAAAAGAGAATAATCGAAGGAAAAGATATAATCTTTGTACGATAATTCAATCTCTTTGATATTATTAAAAGGACGATAATTTATTTGACTTTTAGTGAAAATTTTAAAATCTGTCAGGACTAAATTTGATTGATTACTTTCTTCTGTTATCAAATCTTTTGGATTGAAAATAATATAGCCATTATTTCCACCAAAATAGATGTTTTCATCAGAATTCTGATAAGCACATGAATTATAGTTTATCTTTGTTCTATGTGTTTGATGAATACCATTATTTTGATCTATTAATTGTACCTGATCCGTGGGAATTATATTGAAATAGTAATAATCAACGCCATCGGCGTGAGTGTAATTTGTAATTGACTGGGTTGTGTACTCAAAAGATGAGAGCCCACTCATTGTGCTAATCCAAAGATAGCCATAATTATCTTCCACTAAACCGGTCACTCTATTATTAAGTAAACCGTCAATATCACGATAAGTCTTGAATTTCTTTATATTGTCGTCATAGACCGATATACCTGCTGAGCTGTGACCAATCCACATCAGATTATGACTATCTTTATGTATCGTATTGATTTGATTTGAAGATAATGAGTCAGGTGAATCTGAAAACCGGTGAAATCGTAGATATTTTTCTTCTACTGGATCGAATATATGGATTCCATCCCATACTGTTCCTATCCAGAGATTACCATACTGGTCTTCCTCAATTGTTGTTATTCCGTCGGCACTTTTCCATTCATCGATGTGATACCGGAAAATTTTAAAGGTCTCCGCCTGACAATCAAACTTTGCCAAAATACCTGAGTATGTTCCAATCCAGATATTCTGGTTTTTATCCTTGAAAAGACATACAAATCGGTTACATTTCTCAAAATAACGTTTCCGCCGGCTTGATTCCAGTTGTGTTAGTATTGGCGTAATATCTGATCTGTCCAAGCGATAGTGAATAAATTCATTCGTTTGCTTGATGAATTTTTCAAGACCGTCAGAAGTAGCGATCCACAGGTTGCCATCATTTTCTGATAGCATTGCGTAGATATTATTTTCGCATAAACTTCTTGAATTGTCAGGTTCAGCTAAGAAATGGTTTTTTAAATTGTGATTCGAGTCGAACTGGTATAATCCATCCTGATAGGTACCGATATAGAGGTCGCCCTGATTGTCTTTCTGGATTGACTGAACATAATTATCAACTATCAAAGAATCATCGCTTGAGGACAGTAAGTAATGAAAAAATTTCGGATGTCCTTTTTCCTTATAGAGTCCCGGTTTTGGCGTACCCAGCCAAAGAACACCGTTATTATCAATAAATATTTTAGAAATATAATTTGGCTCAATTCCCGATATCTGATCTCGTGATTCAGATGAACTGACAAAATTGCCTGTTGTCAGATTTAAATAGGCAAGCCCTTGCCGTATAGTCCCAAACAAAAGGTGATTTGTATTGTCACAAATCATGGATGTAATTTGAAACTTAGGATTAGACAAATCAAGCCCCGGAATTATATAATATTGATCAAATCGATCAGATTTTTCGTTGTATTTGTAAATAATTCCGTAATTGCAGGCTATCCAAATTACCCCAGTCCTGTCTTGATGAATGGCTATTATCTTCTTTCTCAGGGAATCGCAGGATGATTGTTTAAGAGAATAATACTTTAAATCATTTCTATCGATATTATATTTGTAAATACCATTGGTACTACCAATCCAGATATCTCGTTGAATTGGAAGCAATCGATGAATTCCTGTGTTGATTTGGTTGCTATCCAGAATTTGGGTCATCTGGTCTGTTTCAGGTATGTATCTGAATAATCTGTCTGATATTGTGCTCAGCCACATTGTATCGTTTATAAAAGTAAAACAGTTAATACTGCTGCTAATGGCACTTGGATTATCAATTACTGGCTGGAATGTACCTGAATGAGGATCAAGTCTTCCAATTGATCTTGATTTTAATTTAAACCATATATTATTCGATGGATCAACAACGATATTTCTGACAGTACCTTGTTGATCGATATTAGTTTTAATAGGGAATTTCGTAAAATCACAGCCATTGTACCTGTAAATTGCACTTGGCGTACCAATCCAGATATAGCCGGTACTATCCTGAGCAATTGAGAATATATTGGCGGTTACTTCGCCTGGTTCCAGTGGCATTCTTTCAAATTTGACCGGGTATTTTAGACCGTAGAGATTCTGACTGATTAAAATGGATATAAATAGAAAGGATAGTTTCGTGATTACATTCTGGCGCTTGAAATGTATTTTTCTCACTCCCTCATTTGCCTCATCCATTGTCGCACAACAAAAATAACCAAAACAATGGCTACTGTCAATCACTCATTTTACAGATATTTTCTAAATGATGACTTGAAAGATTTGATGCCACTGGTTAAAATAGGCTATGAAGAAAAAATGTTTTATCCTGATCTTCAAATTTTTCATATTTCTCCAGATGTTTGTTTTAGCTCAGTCCGGTACAAAATATTATCTCAGCTACAGCGATTTTGTCCGGGAAATGGATGTAAGTCCCTCACAGGTTATCGGCAAACCGTTCTATCGCGCGAAATATGATCAGGACAGGGTCAGACAGTTAGATCACATTTTAGCAAATGGTGACCTGTCAACCCGTACCCAATTTTACTATGATGGCTATCGGAATTTGGTTTTAAGTGAAAATTATACTGCCGATTCAATATTAATTACACGGACCTCTTTTGTACCGGATGAGATTCAAAAGCAAATGCTGCCAAAAATCCAGGGGCGCAACTGGATTTCACTGCAAAAAAATTATTTTACAGTGACCTATTATGATTCAACTCAAAAACCGGTGAAGTACGAGGTCAAAGCCGCAAGTGGGGAAGATGTGGGACGCCTTGAATTAAGATACAATAAACAGGGTGCCCTGATTTATGAAGTCTGGATTCGGACCAGAGATAATAAGGTTATGGAAGTCACTGAATTTGAATTTGATCCGGAGAAATCGATTCAACATATTATGCAGTATGACAGTAGTGGTTTTGAGATCAGTAATGTATCAATCGAGTTGCCCGCTAATTCGGCTGATTCAACTCGCTAAGGATTGCATCTGCCTGAAGCATCAACGGTGTGTCCGGATCAGCATTTTTCCAGAGATTCCGAAAATGTGATAGGTAAGCTTGCGCCTCGGATTCTTTACCTGTTTTTACATAGAATTCAGAAATATTGACCAAAGCTAGCGGGCAGTTGGGATTTACTTTAATTCTGCTTCTTAGTCCGTCTATTGCGGCTTGATAATTTCCTGACTTTCCTTCGGATATATATTGCTTAATACGCAAATTTACAGCGTACAACGTATCATTATAGGTATCAGCAGCCAATTTGAACTGCTCAGCTGCTTCTCCGAACAAACCGGTTTTGAAATTTAATTCCGCTTCAATCGCAGTGTTTTGAATGAGTGTTGTACGGCTGATATTTTTACCGGACTCACTTTTAGATTTCTGCATTTTCAGAATATTCAAAACCTCATCAAAATTATTTTTTTCGATATAGACTATAGCCTGCTGATACGGGAATTTTTCTTCACTCAATACATTTAGTAAGCTTTTGACGGTTGCTTCCATATGGTCGATCTGGTTCAAGTCCCGGTACAACGAAAAACGTGTCAGATTGATTTGAGCAAATGAGTGGTTAGAGGAAAACAGTTTTTCGGCTTCATCCAGGATTGATAGAGCCTTTTGATATTTTCCTATACAGCGATATGCATTTGTCAGGCGTGTGTAAATAATGACACCGAGGTATTCATTCTCAATCAGTTCATCGCTGCGATTATCAATCAGGTACTCCAGCAGGTGGATCGCTTCGTAGTATCTTCCAATTGCCAGGTAGATTTCGGCGAGACTGTCGTAGGGATTCAACTGATCTGCGGCATACCTCTTATATTTTTCAAGATTATCGATTGCTTCTTTAAATAATCCCTTGCGGGCATACAGATAACCGATATTGTTATAGGCAATGATATAATTGGGATTTTCTCTTAAAAGATTCTGATACAGTTTGCGGGCGTTGTCAAATTCAAGTTTTTCCCATTTATCCATTGCATTGATAATCCGGACATCAAAATTATTAGGAAAATATTTAATTAGTGAATCTGTCACAACCGCCCTGCGCTCGGAATTGTGGGTGAATTCAGACCAGTGATAATCAACTATTAAACGTTCAACATCGGGGAGGTAGGTAGATTTTTCGTGGGCTTTTTCAAAATAATATTCACCACTGTCGCCCATACCAAAACTCAAATACATCTGTCCTGACCTGAGGGCTGCCATGGCAAAATTTGTATCCAGCCGGAATGCCTGGAGATAATTATTCAAAGCGTTCCGGTGATAAAGTTTCATCCGATATTCTTCACCGGTTGTATATAAATTCAGCGTCTGCTTTGAATCGGTAGTGGGATAACGATGTTTGGCACATTGCATAAACCAAAGAGCGATGAAAATAGTGGAGAATAAGGCTAAGTATTTTTTCATTTATTAATCAAAAGTTCCAACTTCGGGTTAATTTAATAATTTTTTGAAAGTATCTAAAGTATCTTTATTAAAAATAACAGGTCTATGATGCACAAATCGGTAGATTTGTTGTCAATATAAAATTCCTAAAAATATTTTTGTTGGGAGAAATTTCGTCTAAATTACAGCAGCTAAAAAAGGAAATTCATGAAATCGATTAAACAAATAATTATTGTGCACTATACGTTACCTCCGGTGGTTGGCGGCGTGGAAAATATGATCGGACCTCAGGCAGAGGTTTTCGCCAACAATGGCTATCTGGTGACGCTCCTGAGTGGTGACGGCAAAATCGAAGGAAATAACATCAAGACCAGTACTGTAGCGGATTTAAATCCCTTAAATCCACATATTCAGAAAATCCAACGGATTTTGAAATTCGGGTCGCTGCCGGAAGATTATGAGTTCAGATTACACAACCTTCAGAAGAAAATCGAGACCCAGGTTGGTGATATTGATACAATCATTATTCATAATATAATGTCGATGCCGTTTAATCTGACTGCCACTGAAGCATTCTGGAATTATATTGAGAAAAGTCGGGATAAACGTTTTTATATCTGGACCCATGATCTGGCGTGGCTGATGGATGATTATAAAAATAATCTGTACAATCGCCGTCCGTGGACACTTTTGAAAATGGCACATCCGAATGTCTGTTATATTACCATTTCTGAATATCGACGTCGTCAGATGGCGGAGCTGCTCGGCATTCCCAAAAAGAAAATAATGGTTGTGCCAAATGTCCTAAAGTACCAGGATTTTCTCAGTTTTCATTATGAAATGACCCAAATTATTTCGCACCTGACACTTTACCACCGATACCCGGTTATTTTAATTCCGGCGCGCCAAATTCCCCGAAAAAATATTGAAAGAAGTATCCGAATTATTGCGATTCTGAAACAGAGTTTTCCCGATATTCTTGGTATTGTTACCGGAAAAACCGAGGAGGAGAATGGGGATATTACTCCTTATTCTCAGCATTTGAAAGAATTGGTCAGGGAATTGGAGATAGAAAATCATGTTTTGTTCCTTGATAATGTATTCAGTGAATTAAATATTCCCCAGGAAAAGAACCGGGATATTGTGCATGATCTTTATTTTGTCGCACATCTCATTCTTTATCTCAGTACGGATGAGGGATTTGGGCTGCCTATTCTCGAAGCAGGCGCTGCCCGGACTCCCATTGCCGTTTCCAAAATCCCCGTATTTCGGGAAATTGCCGATGATGGTGTTCTCTATATGCCGACTGATGAAAGTGTGGAGTTCAATGCCAACCGGCTCGTAAAATTTCTTAAGGAAAATCTGTCGCGCAGTGACCTGTTATTCAAGCGAGTTTTCAGTCAATATAATTGGCAGAGTTACTGGCAGGATTATCTGAAACCGATTTTTGGCAAACAGTAAATTCGACTTCAATAATACAATGGATATTGCTTTTCTCGAGAAATGCCCCGCAGGGCTTCGTCGGAGGAGAGGAGTATTGGAGTGATGTGACTCCCTAGGACACGCTTCGTTTTGATATTTTAAAAGGTTATTGAAAAAGTAATAATCGAGTGGCGTGCCACGCGAAGTCCCTGCTGGCAAGATTAGAGTAGTCTTTTACTGGCAAATGCTTTACCGGAATGAGATTTCAGATATTTCTCAAAATCCAGCGCTTTCGGTTTGTCCTTGAAAGCAGCGTAAAATTCGATTTCCCAAGGAATGAACTTTGAAGTATGTTTACATTTCCCGGAATTATGATATTCCAGACGTTGTTTTAGATTGGATGAGTACCCGACATAAGTCTGGGCTGGATTGAGTTTACTTCTGATGATATATGTGTAAAACATGGTTGTCCTGCTTCGTACCGCTGAATCGGCACTTCGCAGGACACGCTTCGTTTTGATATTTTAAAAGGTTATTGAAAAAGTAATAATCGAGT
>CAZSDW010000024.1:293-9610 GCA_964605705.1 uncultured bacterium | reverse complement strand
CTGGTCGGGACGAAGCGTGGAGGCGGGGAGAATCGAACTCCCGTCCGAAAAAGAGAATGGATGAACTACTACGTGCGTAGTTTGTTGAAAAATCTTACTTTTTCGTCGACAACAAACAAACTTCCAAAAAAGCCAGTCCGCTAAAGTTTCGCTTACCGCCCGCGCACAAATGCGATAAACTAGTCCGTTAAATCGACGCCCTTATTCAACCAACAGACAAAATCGAATAAGAACGGCTGCTTAACTAAGCGTAAGCAACGTTGCCAAAAGAATTGGCATCTAAGGTTGTTCAGGTTTATTAACGTGGCCCTCCTGAAAACCACGGCACGCAATTCATCGACCCTTCAATCCCGTCGAATCCATTCGCCCCCTCAAAAAGCGTTGAAAATTACACTCATTTATTCTAAAAACCAACAGATGAAATGTTCCCTCCTCATGAAAACGAAATTATGGAAGATTTTCGATGGTCTTAAAATTTGTCTAAAAAAATACGGGCATCTTAATCCAGTAAATGATAAATTTGGCAGGCTATTTTTTTGTTGTTGTTTAGAGGATTTAACCGGAGTTATATGTCGATGAAACTTAAGACATTCAAAAAAGGCGTTCATCCTGAGGAATTCAAGTACTTATCAGAGCAGAAACCGCTTGAACGGATTCCATTACCGGAAGAGGTATTTATCCCGGTTCAGCAGCATGTTGGTTCGCCTTGCCGACCACTGGTTGAAAAGGGACAGGAAGTCAAAACCGGTGAAATTATCGGTCAGAGCACCGGCTTTGTGTCCAGTCCCATTCATGCGTCAATTTCCGGGAAAGTGAAAGCCATCGACAATTTTGCCCATCCGCTGGGTACCAACGGTCTGATGATTCAGATTGTCGGGGATGGTAATGACACCTGGATTGAATCTAATTTAAAAATCAACAATTGGGAAACACTATCAACGGATGAAATTATCGAATTGATTCAGATTGCCGGTGTTGTCGGGCTGGGTGGTGCAGCGTTTCCGACCCATGTAAAACTATCGCCTTCAAAAGATAAAAAGATTGATACGTTCATGTTAAATGGCTGCGAATGTGAACCCTATTTGACTGCCGATCATCGGATGATGGTTGAACAGACGGAAGATGTTGTTATCGGTACCCGAATTTTAATGAAAGCATTGGATGTATCCAGGGCAGTGATCGGAGTGGAAAGCAATAAACCTGATGCCGTCGAAGCGCTAGAGCAAGCGACTGCTGCATTTGATAATATTGATGTCGTCACGCTGAAAGTGAAGTATCCCCAGGGAGCTGAAAAAATGTTGATCAAGGCAGCCATTAATCGCGATGTTCCAACCGGCGGTTTACCACTGGATGTCGGCGTTGTGGTTAATAATGTCGGAACTGCGATCGCTGTTGCTGAAGCGGTCACCCGACGAAAACCGCTTATTGAACGTGTCGTATCTGTCACCGGTGATGGCATTAAAGAGCCGAAAAATGTTATCGCCCGGATTGGGACTCCTTTTCAAAATCTGATCGATTTTTGTGGCGGACTGACCGATGAAACGACGAAAATCATTATGGGTGGACCGATGATGGGAGTTGCTCAGCACACGCTGAATGTTCCGGTTATCAAAGCCACTGGCGGAATCTTATGTCTGACGGATCGGTCGATTAAGAGACAAAAAGAATATCCATGCATTCAGTGCGGAACGTGTATTTCTGCCTGCCCGATGGGATTATTACCAACACGACTTGCCCGGTTTACGCAGGTTGAAAATTGGGAAATAGCGGAGGAACTGGGGATTCTGAACTGTATCGAATGTGGCTCCTGTGCCTTTGTTTGTCCATCACAGATTCCGCTGGTTCAGAGAATCCGGATCGGCAAACTCAAAGTCAACGACATGAAACGCAAAGAAAAACTGGCAACCGTTTAATATATCAGAAAGAATTCATCCTTATGGAAGAGAATAAACAAGTCATTTCAAATGAGAAGCCGGCGAACGCAGAAGCGCCAAAACCAGCGCCGGTTGTAAAGAAAAAGGAAACTGAACCAGCCTATTTATTGAGTTCATCTCCACATATGGCGGCGACCGATAGTGTTCCCAAAATCATGTGGACGGTTGTCGGAGCGCTGATGCCCGCAGTTGTCTATGGTGTTTATAATTTTGGTTTTAACGTTCTGCTCACTATTCTTGCGTCGGTTCTTGCGGCAGTTATCACGGAGATTGTGATCAATAAAATGCGCAATCGCAACATTACAGTGGCTGACGGTAGTGCTGTTTTAACGGGACTGCTCCTGGCGATGACGCTTCCACCAGGATTTCCCCGGGTATATGCAGCAGTGGGTTCTGTTTTTGCCATTGGTATCGGGAAGCAGATTTTCGGTGGTTTGGGATACAATATCTTTAATCCGGCGTTGCTCGGACGGGCATTTCTGCAAGCCAGTTTCTCCGTAAAAATGACCACATGGATTTCACCAATTACGATAGATTCAATCACTACAGCGACGCCCCTGGGATCCTTTAAATTTGAAAAAGCCATGACGCCTTACTTTGATCTTTTCATGGGGAATACAGGCGGTTGCATCGGGGAAACCAGTGCACTGTTGATTATTATCGGTGGTGTCTATTTATTAGTTAAAAAATATGCCGACTGGCGCATTCCCGTCAGTTATTTGGGGACTGTTTTTGTTTTAGGCGGGCTGTTCTGGCTAATTAATCCGGCACAGTATCCTGATCCGGTTTTTCACCTGTTTTCCGGTGGATTAATCCTGGGAGCTTTCTTTATGGCGACCGATATGGTGACTTCGCCAGTGACACCGAAAGGAACCTGGATTTACGGTTTTGGAATGGGAGCAGTGCTGGTCATCATTCGGCTGTTCGGCGGATTGCCGGAAGGAGTCATGTATTCGATTCTTTTTATGAACGGATTCGTCCCGTTAATCAATCGCACTACTCGTCCAAAATTTTTCGGGGAGATAAAAAAATGACCAAATCCTATAGACTTATTATAGTTTTAACGGCTTCCGCAGTGTTATCCGGACTTCTCCTGTCATTTTTGAATATCCATACCGAACCGCTGATTGCTGCCTACCAGACGACGGTTCTTAATAATGCGCTGAGCGGTGTGTTACCAGGCAGTGAGAAAATTGAGGAGAAGCTAATCCAGGATCAGCAGTTTTATTTTGGTTATGATAAAACCGGAAAAGTAAGCGGAGTTGCTTTTCTCGCTGAAGGCAACGGTTTTCAGAGTAAGCTGCGAATTCTCGTTGGAATGAATGCCGAACTGAATGTGATTACGAAGATCATAGTACTTGAACAGAAAGAAACTCCCGGACTGGGAACAAAGATCGAAACTGATCCCGGCAGTAAAACGAATCCTGAATGGTTTCCCAATCAGTTTGTTGATCTGAATATACCCGGCTTAATCAAACTGGTAAAAAATCAAAAGGCGAACAAAAATGCCGGTGAAATTATGGCGATTACAGGAGCGACGATTTCTTCCAGAGCTGTCACGGATATTATTAATACTGTCATTAGCAGAAATCGTGAAATCCTGAAAGAAAATACCGAGCTGGCGCTCACTGCCTGTCCGGCAGTTGACGCCGTGGAAGCTGAGAATTTCGATCCTGAGTTAATTCCTGAAGGATCGGAAATTACTAAAATTGGCGATAAAACCTTTTTTTTGAATAAAGACAATAGCGGCACGCTTACCGGTGTGGCATTTTTAGCCAAAGGGGCAGGATTTCAAAGTACAATTAAATTAATGGTCTGTATGGAACCGGATTTTTCAGCAATCAAGAGCGTACAGGTTTTAGATCAAAATGAGACCGCGGATTGGGGTACAAGAATTATTAATGATTCTGAAAATAGTACTGATCCGTGCTGGTTTATCAAACAGTTCCAGGGATTATCAATGAAAAAAGAGATTGAAATCGTTGGTAATTCACCCGATAAAGAAGCGGGTAAAGTTCAGACAATTTCGGGAGCAACGATATCATCCGAAGCCGTTATTAAAATACTAAATGAATCGATCAAGCAGAATCGTGATACCTATTTAAAGCAGAAGGCGAACTGATATGGCAAATAAAACGAGCTACTCTAAAGAGTTTTTCAAAGGCTTATGGGATGAAAATCCGGTCCTGCGCATGCTGCTGGGGCTCTGTCCGACATTAGCCGTCACTAATTCATCAATCAATGGATTTTCCATGGGACTGGCGGTAATCTTTACCCTGGTGATGTCCAGTTTGATTATTTCGCTTGCCCGCAATATTATCCCGAAAGAGGTGCGCATTCCGACCTTTATCATTGTCATAGCGACCTTTGTAACCATTGCCGATAAAATGCTGGCAGCCTATTTTCCGGATATCAGTAAAGCATTGGGTCCCTTTGTCCCGCTGATTGTCGTGAACTGTATCATTTTAGGACGGCAGGAGGCATTTGCTTCGAAAAATCCTGTCGGGCGCTCCATCATTGATGCGCTTGGCATGAGTATCGGATTTACAATCATTTTGACGATCTTAGGCTCAATCCGGGAACTGCTGGGTGTGGGGACAATCTTCGCCGTACAGATCATGCCATTGAGTTTTGAACCCTGGATGGTGATGGTTTTGCAACCGGGTGCGTTTTTGACGTTGGGTTTGATGATTGGAGTCAGTAACTGGCTGAATGCGAGGAGGACAAAATAATGGCAAATCTATTCATCATTTTTCTGTCAGCCGTCATTGTTAATAACTATGTCCTTGTGAATTTTCTGGGCATTTGTCCGTTTGTTGGTGTCTCCAAGAAAATCGGACCGGCGGTGAGTATGGGAATGGCGACGACCTTTGTGATGACCCTGACGGCGGCAGTCGCCTGGCTGATCAATAAATATATTCTGGAAGGCTTAAACCTTCAGTTTTTACAAACGGTTTCCTTTATTTTAGTGATTGCCTCGTTGGTGCAGCTGGTTGAGATGTTCATCAAAAAAGTCAGCAAACCACTCTATGATGCACTGGGAATATTTTTACCCTTAATTACCACGAACTGTGCGATTCTGGGTGTGGCACTGTTCCTGGTTTTAAAAGAATATAATTTTATTGAAAGTATTATTTTTGGATTCAGTGCCGGCGTCGGATTTACCCTGGCAATTGTAATCATGGCGGGGATTCGCGAGGAACTGGAATTGGCGGATGTGCCGGAATATTTTAAAGGTGCTCCGATTACAATGATTATTGCCGGTTGCCTGGCGCTGGCGTTCATGGGTTTTTCCGGATTGATTTAACAGGAGATTAGAATGATAGACAGTTCTCTGATATATGCGGTAATCAGTATGGGTGGCTTGGGACTTTTCTTCTCGATCCTGATAACCCTGGCGAATAAAAAACTGCACGTGGAGGAAGATCCCCGGATTGAACAGGTTACCGACCTGTTGCCCGGTGCTAATTGCGGGAGTTGCGGATATGCCGGTTGTGCCAATTTTGCCGAAAATCTTGTCGGAGGAAAATCTCTGCTCAATGATTGTCCGGTTTGCGGAAATGAAGCAGCGGCAAAAATTGCTCTGATTCTTGGTGTTGATGTGGAATCCGGAGAGCGGCAGGTTGCGATTGTCATGTGCCAGGGCGGCGATGGAACCGTTCGGATAAAAGCCGATTACCAGGGCATTCAATCCTGCATTGGGGCAACTTTTGTCAGTGGTGGTGAGAGGGCTTGCAGCTATGGTTGTATGGGTTTTGGCGACTGCTGCGTGGTTTGTCCGTTTGATGCCATTCATATGAATGAAAAAGGGATACCCGTCGTTGACAGGGGAAAATGCACCGGTTGCGGGAACTGCGCCGAAGCCTGTCCGCGAAATATCATTGAAATGCACCCCATCAGCCATCATGTATTTGTCTTGTGCCGCAATAAGGATAATGGTAAAAGTTCCCGGGCAGTCTGTTCGGCTGCCTGTATCGGGTGTAAAATCTGTGAAAAAGCAGTCGATGGAGTCGGATTCACCGTTGCTGATAATTTAGCATTCGTTGATCATTCAAAATATACCAAAGCGCTTGTTCTTCCGACGGAAAAGTGCCCGACAAAGTGTATTGTGATTGTCGGTGAAGCGAATGAGGCTTAATTGAACCAGGATTTCGAAATTGGTAAAATTGTCGAAATCAACGGTGATGTCGCCAGCGTTGAATTACTGGAAAATGATCACTGTCATTCCTGTGGCGCTAAAATGATCTGCCGACCGGGAGACACCGGCAGGCGAATCCTTAAACTGAGAAATACTTTAAATGCATCAGTAGGTAACCGGATTTTAATCGAACAATCGGATAAGAACCAATTGAAATTAGCGTTTATGCAATACGGATTTCCCCTGCTGGGATTTTTAATAACGATCATTATCGCCAGTTCTTTAATCAAGAAATCCGTCGTTGGTATTCCTGCAGAATTACTGCAATTTGGAATAGCATGTATCGCATTATTGCTTGCTGGTCTGCTTTCCCGTATCTGGGCAAACCGGAAATCTTCGACCGATTTCTCGGTATTTTCGATGAAAGAAATCTGTCAATAAATCCAAAACCATAACTACTTTTAAACAATGAAAAAATCACATCTAAGTATTTTTCTGATCGGTTTGATAGTGATGCTATCAGCCTGTAAATCAAAAAAAGAACTGAACAGCTATCAGGTCACTCGCTTTGCCATGGGTACAGTCATTAAAATTACCGTACTGGATTATTCGGAAGAACACGCCGATAAAGCCATTGAAGCGGCAATAGCGGAGATCAATCGTATTGGTTCGCTGTTTTATGAGAAAAATCCCGAAAGTCCGTTATATGCATTCAGCAACCGAACGAAGGATAGAGTCGCCATGCCCCGTGAGGTACTGAACCTTGTACAGCGGGGAATGGAGATATCTGATATCACAAATGGTGATTTCGATATGACAGTCGGGATTTTGCTTGAGTTGTATGACTTTAAGTCAGAGCATCCGAAACCGCCCTCATTGGAAGCCATCCAGGCAGTCCTGCCTTATGTCGATTATCATGCTCTGGTAATCGATACCATCGACAATGTGCTGATTTCAAAATCACCGAAGACGATGTTAACAACCGGCGGGATTGCTAAAGGATACGGCGTTGACAGGGCGATGAAAATCCTGCAAGAATTTGGCATTAAAGGTGCTCTTGTTAATGCCGGCGGTGACCTGCAGGTTATGCCGCGTCCCGACGGGAAAAAGTGGCGAATTGGTGTTCAGGATCCGCGAAATCCTGAGAAACTGCTGGATATCATTGAAGTTGAAGACGGATCGGTTGTGACTTCCGGTGATTATCAGAAATTCTTTTTTTATGAAGGCAAACGCTACCATCATATCATTAATCCCAAAACCGGTTTGCCGGCTGATTCCTGTCAATCGGTTACCATTGTTGCGCCAAATAGTGAAATGGCAGATGGATTGGCGACCGGAATCAGTGTTGCTGGTGTCGCAAAGGGCTTGAAAATTCTGGAATCTCTGCCCGGTTGTGATGGTATGATTGTCCGATATGATGGTAAAGTTTTCAAATCTTCCGGATTCATTTATTCAAGCTCTGATAAATAAAAAAAACCGTCTGCCATTACTGACAGACGGTTTCGATTTTATGTGAACTGTTTAGTATTCAATAACCTTCAATTTGGCTTTTTTCTTCAGTTTATCGATGTTTTTCTGATAGGCATCGTCGCGCTTGTCCTGTTCCAATTTTGCTTTAATTTTATCCCTGACTTCTTCAAAGGGTTTTTCTTCTTTTTTGCGATCCAGGACTTTCATAACATGATAGCCGTAAGTGGTTTCTACGACGTCGCTGAATTCACCTATCGGCGTGTTGAAAGCGGCATCCTCAAATGGTTGAACCATGCGACCACGGGTAAAATTTTCGTACAGTCCGCCGTTTTTATTCGAGCCGGGATCTTCAGAATACTCCCTGGCGAGTTCACCGAAATCTTCACCGTTTTTAGCCCGTGCCAGCAGTGCCTTGGCTTCCTCGTACTTCACAGCTTTGGTTGAATCATCCAATCCCTGCGTCTTGATAAGAATGTGTTGGACGGATGCGGTTTTATCTTCATTATACTTATCCATTAATTCTTTATCACTGACGGCGGTCAATTTACCCAGCGCAGCTTCACTATATTTATCAATCATCAATGCCTCGCGGGTGTCTTCCCGGACGGTCTCAATATCGATATTATTGTTTTTTAGCCAACTCAGGAATTTATCTTCTCCCCCGCGGCTGATATAGCGATCATTAATGAGACTATCAACTTCTTCCTCAGTCACCTGAATATTATAAGTCCCGGCTGCGTGTATGAGCAGTTTTCTCTGGGCTAGCTGGTCGGCGTTTTGATCGATAATTTTTTTAATTCTATCGGGATTAAAACTTCGGAGCTGCTCGGCACGTTTGCCATAATTTCTTTGCAGAATCTGGATCATCTCAGCCGCAGTTATATCGAAATATTTGGTCGATATGAGAACATTGTTCTGATCAGGATCATAATAGGGAATTTTTTCCGACAAACCTTTTGCCAGTGCGTAGGCGGGCGAATCTTGTTCGAGGACAACGACAGGTTCCTTTTTAGAACAGGATGTAATTGCGATGAAAATGGTCATTAATAAAACAACAGTTCTTTTCATATTTATCTCCTTAATTATTCTCATGACAAAGCGTTCAAAGATAGAAATTAATGTTTAAAAATCATAGAGATTTTCATCATATCTATTTTTTAATAATTATTTTGTCTGTAAAAGGAATAAGATGTAATTTTAGACTGCTTTTTAAAATGCCCCCATAGCTCAGTTGGATAGAGCGTTGGCCTCCGGAGCCAGAAGCACAGGTTCGAGTCCTGTTGGGGGTACCAATCTACATTCAGGCTAAAGCCTTCATTACGATTGGCAAGCCTTGATATACAAAAAGAATGGTTATGTTTTTTATTTTAACCTGATTATTTATGTTTAAGCCTTCATTACGATGGATGGGTAAACCATGCGCCACAAAAATGATCAATGGAAAGTCTATGTAATCCGTTCTGAGGAGGGATACATATATGTTGGAATGACGACAAATTTAGAAAACCGGTTAAAGCAACATAATGCCGGAAGTAGCCAATGGACAAGAAGGGGCTCTGGTTGGCAAGTAGTATATTGTGAAGAATGTGATGACTCCGAGAACGCCAGAGAACGTGAGAAGTACTTTAAAAACCGGGCAGGTAAGGAGTGGTTGCATCGTCGAGGTATTTTATAGGTTCGAGCTGGTCTATCGTAACGTAGTGAAGATAGATCCTGTTGGCCAATCTACATTCAGGCTAAAGCCTTCATTACGATTGGCAAGCCTTGATATACAA
>CAZSDW010000024.1:0-193 GCA_964605705.1 uncultured bacterium | reverse complement strand
ATGGTTATGTTTTTTATTTTAACCTGATTATTTATGTTTAAGCCTTCATTACGATTGGCACGCCTTGGCATATAGAGTTCTTTGCGAAACTCGCAAAAACAAATTCCAAAATACAAGCAGCTCCAGAGGAATTCCTTCGGAACAAATAACAAATAAATGACAATGACCAAAACTTCCCATTTTTCTTATCTCT
>CAZSDW010000023.1:45803-56433 GCA_964605705.1 uncultured bacterium | reverse complement strand
CTTGGCGATGTTGAAATGTACGAGCGCATGCAGCTGTACACAGGCTCGGAATATGTTCTGATTACCGAACCGACCAGCTGGATGGTGCTGATCTCTGCCGGTCCATTCGGAAATTCAGTGAATGAGTTTAACGAGCAGGTCTGGGAACCCGGAGAAAAAATCAATGTATCTTTCGCGATTGTCTGTGGTTTATGGGCAACCAATTCGCAGGATGATACTGAAGAGCGCCGGCAGATTCTCTACGAGAATGCCAAATGGGCACAACGGGCTTATGATCTTGGCTATAAATTGCCCGGACCGCCACCAACACCTAACATGGTAGTTGTGCCCGGCGACCAGCAGATAACGATTTACTGGGATAATTCTGCGGAAGATCCTGAAAATCCGGATGCCTATGATCCGGTTTCCGAGATTATTGATTTTGAAGGCTATCGCATATATGCCGGACGTAAAACCGGTGTTGGAAAAGAACAAACCCTGATGGCACAATATGACATAATCGATGAATTTGAAGTTCAGCCGATTGGTTTTATTAATTACAATACGGGACTTGATCCTGTCAGAATTTATGATGAATCTGGAAATCCCTCATCCGAGTGGCTGAATGTTGCTGGCGATTCCATGGAATTTCATTATAAATATATTGATTATGATCTCAAGAATGGTTGGCCTGCTCGGAACTGGTACTCGGTCGTTGCTTTTGATTTTGGCGATGCATCCAAGGGAATTGTCAGTACCGAAAGCGCATCCTATAAAGCCTATGCGATCCCCGGAACAGCAACCAATCCGGAATTTGAACAAAAAGTCGGCGTCTATCCCAATCCATATCGTGCCACTGCAGATTGGGATGGTTTTGGGGAAAAGGAGCGCATGCTCTGGTTTACAAACTTGCCGGCAAAGGCAGAGATCCGGATATATACGTTATCCGGTGAACTCATTGATGTTATTCGGCATGACGCCAACACTTACGATGGTTCTGATATCGAATTGCTGAATGAAGTTGTTTTTGGGAAGAATCCCGCTTTTTCCGGAGGTGAACATGCCTGGGATTTGATTACCCGTTACAATCAGGCAGTCGCTGCCGGACTTTACATGTTTTCTGTTGAAAATCTCAAAACCAATAAAATATCTATTGGAAAATTTGCAATAATTAAATAGGAGGAAAGAAAATGCGTAAACTGTTACTATTAATTTTTGTGATGAGCTCGTTGTTATTGGCTCAGACAATAACGCCCATTCATGATGTGCAGTACACAACTGATGTCAGCGGAGACTCACCCTTAATTGACCAGGTAGTGACACTCTCTGGTGTTGTGACCGTAGGACGCTATACCTACAGCAGTGGTTACTTTTTTTTACAGGATGCACCCGGAGCATGGAATGGTGTTCAGGTTTATGTCGGTTCCAGTAGCACTTGGGTTGTCAATGAAGGCGACAGTGTTCAGGTAACCGGTACAGTGGATGAGTACAACGGTTTGACCGAAATAACCAGTGTAACCGATGTGACAGTCCTGGATTCATGCAAGTGGCTCGAACCAGTTGAAGGTACAACCGCTGGAATTGACAGCGCCGAGCAATTTGAAAGCGTTTTAGTAAAAGTTAGAAATGTTACTGTAACAGATGAAACAATCACAAGTTATTCATGGTTAGTAGATGATGGTTCAGGAGTAGGCAGAATAGGTACCAGGGCTGATGATAATTACTATTATCATCCTAAAACTAATGATGATATAGATTGGATCGTTGGAGTTGCCTTTTTATCATCCGGACATAACGTAATCGAACCAAGAGCAGCCTATGACTTTGGACCGATTAATGGGATCACCATGATTCAGTCTATTCAGCAGGTTCGTGAATGCGATGTTCTGGCTGGTAATGATCGCAGTTATTTCGAGGATGATACCGTCTCGATTGTCGGTGTAGTAACCGTTAAATCCGGTCTGCTCTATGCCGGCAGTGGTAAAAAGTACTACCTGCAGCAGTCCGGCGGCGGTGATTGGAGCGCAATGATGGTCTATGATGATTTCAGTGATGAAGTTCCAACCGTTTTTGAGGGTGATTCTATTAAAGTAACCGGTATTGTTTCTGAATACTTTTATCAAAATTGTGTCAATACTGAACTGGATGCAACTGAAGCAATTTCTTTATTAGGCGAATATGCTACAGTCCCGGAGCCAATTGATGTAAAAACCTCAACTTTTTGCGATACCCTATATTATGACAATATACCTAGTTACAAGGCAGAAAAGTATGAAAACGCTTTAGTAAAAATATCTAACGTCGTAGTAGATTCTGTCGGACCTTATGGTGTTAGATTTGAGGATGAAACCGGACGGGGATTAGTGACCAGTATCGGTTATTCCAGCGGTGTCACGATGGGTATTCCAGCAATGGGGACATTATTTGAATCTGTTGTTGGTGTCATTTACCATCATTTTGCCGGTAACTATAATTTGGTTCCCCGCTACGATACGGATATCGTCATTGCCGCAGGTCCGCCCTTGCTTTCCAATACCGGTTATTCTCCCGTTAATCCGCAACCTGAAGATTCGGTGACAATAAGCACCTCGGCATTGGATGAAGGTACTGTTGAATCGGTAAAACTGTTTTATGCTGTCAATGACGGTGCTTATATCGAAGTCAATATGGTTAATACAACCGGATCTACTTATGAATATCAACTGAATCCATTTGCCAACGGTGATTCAATCAGTTTCTATGTTTCAGCAACTGATAATGATGCCAACACATCCCTTGATCCGGATGATGCACCGACATCTGTCTATTCATTCATCGTATCCGGTCCTACAGAGACAACAATCTATGACATTCAGTTTTCAGAAGCCACCAATACGGAATCACCTTTGAAAGATGAACTGGTTAAATTTACAGGAGTTGTAACTTCCGATACTTCGACCGTAACCAGTTCTTTTCATGTCCAGGATTTCAGTAATACCGCTCATCCCGGTGCCGCCTGGAACGGAATCATGGTTTACACCAGTGCGTACCCGGGGCTGAAAATCGGTGATGAAGTCGAAATAGTTGGTACCGTGAAAGAATATTACTACCTGACCGAGATTTCTCCGGTAGTATCTGTGAATGTGCTTTCCTCGTCCAATGCAGTAACCATAGCCGAACTGACTTCAGCAGAGCTGGCAGCCGATTCCGTAAGCTCGGAGCCTTATGAAGGTGTTCTGGTAAAAATCTCCGATGTAAGCGTCTTGACTGAAATGGATGCGAACGATGACTGGACTGTTACGGATGATGCCGGGAAAACTGTTCAGATCAACGGATACCATGCTGTCTATGATTATGTTCCTGTTGTTGATGACATGATTGAATACATTATCGGAAATATCCAGTACTCTTTTGATAAATACGAATTAATTGTCAGGGGTAATGATGATATTGGGAATGTTACGGTAAAAATCGATGACGATGTGAATTTGCCGATCGCCTATCGATTGGATCAGAATTATCCGAATCCGTTTAATCCGACAACTTCCATTAATTATGGAATAGAGAAGAGCGGAGCCGTGACTTTGAAGATCTATAACATTCTCGGACAGGAAATCATTACTCTGGTTGACAAACATCAGGCAAGTGGCAATTATACGTTAAGTTGGAATGGTCGTGATAAATACTATCGCATCGCTCCAGCCGGCGTCTATATTTATCAGATTATTTCCGGTGATTTTGTTCAATCGAAAAAGATGATTCTTTTAAAATAGTTTAGTCGAATAGCGTCCGGCAGAAGCCGGACGCTATTTATTCACAAAGGTATTTCTTGCAAAAATTTCTTTTCTTAACAATAGTAGCCGTCGCAATAATCGGCAGTATTTTTTACTGCTCCTGTGATAAGGGTTTGATTTCTCAGCCCTATCCGAATGAGCCGCCGGAAACCAAATTATTTATCCAGCCAAACGAGATGGGATTGGATACAACTTTCAGCACCCAGATATTGCACTGGTGGGGCAGTGATCATGATGGCGAAGTGATTGGTTATTATTATCAGTGGAGTTTTTTCGCAAGTATCAATCCGGATTCCTTTTTGTGGACGACAGCAGAGTCGGATACTTTTAATTTACCGATCCGGCAAAAAGTCGATAATTTCTGGTTTAAAATTAAAGCCGTTGATAATTCGGCGAAATGGGATTATCCGGAAGTGACAAAATCGGATATTGACAACGAATATTTTTCCGATGTGGGTAATCAGTACCGGATTTATGACAGTCTGGACGTCGTTCTTTCCGAAGGTAATACAGCCAGTATCCAGACACCTGAAGGATCCACATTGAAAACGTTGCGTGGTGATGAATTTTACTCGTTACCACCGACCGATACCGTTGGAGCGATAGACCCGACGCCAGCCTATGCCCTTTTTCCGATCCAGAATTCTCCACCGAATGTCTTTTTTGTGTACAGTAGCAATCCTGTCGATACGATTTCTGTTAAAACCTTTACAACCCGGACATTCAACTGGGTCGGGCAGGATCCCGATGGGAATGAGACCCTGGTGGCATTTTACTATGCTCTCAATCGGAAAGAAGCTGCGGCGCCTTTGACGATTGATGATTTTCGGCAGGCTGAGATAAACGGTGTCCTCGAAGGTTCTGAAAGAATCATCACTCTGCGTAATATTTCTCCTGGTGAGTGGGTCTTTTATCTGGTAGTGGAAGATATTGCCGGGCAGTTAAGCCCGATTATTCAGTTTCCAAAGCCAAAAGGTACCTGGACCGTTGAGCAACCAAAAACGAACGGAACTCTATTCATTGATGATTACGCATTGGCAACTGAAGGAGACCATCTGTATCCTGATGCTTTGGACGAAATACTCGGAGAAGACAACTATTCGGTCTGGCATATTGAAAACCGGATACCCTATTCAAAAATTGATATCGATGAGACCATCTCATTCTTTAAGTACATTGTTTACTATGCTGATGGTCAGTCACATCTGCCGAATATGTCAACGCAAATACTAAGGTATTTATTGAGACCCGACAAAGATAATCATATCCTGATCAGCTCGGTTACAGCGAGGGATAATAATGATTCACTGTTTGCGTTTTTATCTTCCGATGGATTGGATTTGGTGACAAGCGCCTACCGGTTTAAACCTTATCCCGTTGACTACCGGATTGGACCGGGAAAAATTATTTACAGTCGGGACAGTGCGTATGTGGATTTGCAGGTAACACCCGGTAAAATTATCTCCAATCCCGATGGATTGAATTTGGGTGCAGATGCAGATACGCTCTATCAACTACCTGAATCGACAAGGGATGAGTGGCCCGGTGAACCGGTAATCGGGCTGAAATATCCGATAGATGAACCGGCAAAACTGATATTCTTATCCTTTACACTTCATGATGCCAATGGGTACGGCAATATCAAAGAAGTCATCCGACAGTTTTTAGGAAAAGGGAACTGATTCTGAAGAGGCATCTACTGAAATACTGCATATTGGCTCTGAATCTGATCATCGGATGTTCACTTTTATATTCTGCTGAGACCGGTGGAATCGCCGGGCATATTATTGATAGAGAGACCAATACTGCCATTATTGGAGCCAATGTGATTGTCAAGGGAACGTACAAGGGTGCGGCTTCCGATATGAACGGAAATTTTACCATTACCGGATTGAGTCCCGGTGATTATGATGTCGAAATCAGCATGATTGGATATAAACTTCAGTTGAATACCGGGATCAGCGTTACAGCGAACCAAACGGAACGGATTGAAGTCCAACTGGAATCGACGATTCTGGCATTCGGGCAGGAGGTAGTGGTAGTCGGAAAAAAACCACTACTTGAAACCGATCTGACCAGCTCACTACAGCGAATCAATAGCCAGGACATCGATGTAAAAATTGTCGAGAGCGTCGATGATCTGCTTGAGCAGCAGGTGGGGGTTGTCAAAGTCGATAATGAAATCCATATTCGCGGCGGCAGGGCGGATGAAAACCTATATATTATTGACGGAGTTTCTACGAAAGATCCGCTGTCCGGTAAAAATTACGGTGTTTTTTTAAGTACCGATGCCATCGAGGAACTGGAAGTAATCACCGGTGGCTTCAATGCCGAATACGGGCAGGCGATGTCCGGGATTATTGAAGTGAAAACGAAGGAGGGCGGCTCGGAATACCACGGCAGCGTTTCTCTGAAAACTGACCATCTACTCATGGATTCCATTATCAATAATTTCAATACCGATGCTATCGAAATCTCCTTTGGCGGACCGGAACCACTGACAAATTTTCTGCTACCAAAACTCGGTTTGAATCTGCCGGGTTCGTTTACTTTTTTCACTAATGGGTACATGTTTCTATCAGATACCTATTTGCCGGCTGCAGCACAGTTGATTCCCTCAGTAGCCGCCTATAAACCTTTTGCACCCAGGGAAGAGAATAACTGGTCAGGTTTGATGAAACTGACCTGGAAACTCAATAATACGAAGCTCTCCGGCGTTTACAAACGGTCATTGCAGATCAATCAGGGCTATTTTCAGTCAATCGCCAATACAAAGATCTTCTTCCCTTATGAATTTATTCACTGGCTGAATCATTACAATACTATAACCTGGGATGGGATTCAGTATAATTTCCAGCTAACCCACAGCTTCAGCAAACGGTCGTTTATTGACGTCGATATCGGACGGGTATTTATCAATGTAAATTCAGCTGTACAGGGAAAGTACTTTGATGAATACGTGGTAACCAATGATATTCAACCGATTATTTACCTCAGCGATATGCCCGATGGTGACATTACAGTTTGGAACCGGGACGGTTTTTATGACGTAGGCGATGGCTCCAACTGGCATGATCATTATTCCGATACATGGACAATCAAAACCGAGCTGACCAGTCAGGTAAGCAGTAATCACCGGATGAAAACCGGTTTTGAACTCGAATTCACCGAGCTTCAGGTAATTAATATCGATGATCCGTGGTTAACCGGGGCGAATAACAGCTTCGGTGGCTCCTGGGACATCTATAAAGTCACTCCCAATGCCGGTGCCGCCTATATTCAGGACAAAATCGTATATGCCGGAATGATCGTAAATGTGGGATTGCGTTTTGACTACATGTTGCTTGATGAAATGTGTACGGAAATTATCGATAACCTCGAACTGGCACCGCATCTGTCAGAGAGTTTTCGTGAGGATTTTAAAAACGACACTTTCAAATTTGGCAATAAACGGGGGAAAGCCCATTTAAGTCCGCGCCTGGGGATTTCCCATCCTTTGACGGATAACGATGTGCTATTCTTTTCCTATGGGCATTTTTCCCAGCGACCAAATTATGAATATATCTATGCCAGTTTGAATAAAACCAAACTGGGCGCCAGTCCGCTGCTCGGCAATCCTGACCTGAATCCAACAACGACTGTAGCCTATGAGATTGGTGTCAAGCACAAATTCAGTGAGGATCAGATTATCAATGTCACGGCATTTTACAAAGACCTCTTTGATTATGCGACTTCGGAACAGGTGACTATCATTGGTGAGACCGGTTTAAAAAAGCCGTTTATGTACTTTAATATGGATTATGCGCGGTCACGCGGACTGGAAGTCTATCTCCAGCGTCGCTTCTCCGAATTGCTCTCTGTGCGGCTGAATGGCACCTATTCGATCACGTCCGGAAAAAGTTCATCACCCAACGAAGCTCTGGATAAAGTGTCGGTCAACAAGGAAAAGTCCCTCGATGAAACCTTCATGAGCTGGGATGTACCGCTGCGCATGTCCGCTGATTTCAATTTCTACGTTCCGAGGAACCGGCAATCAAAACTTTGGAAAGTACCGTTGCCATCGGATTTCGGGATTTATATTCACTGGCAGGTATCATCAGGAAAACGATACACCCCGATGATTGACCTGGAACTAAGTAAATACGATGAAACCGAGTACTCGGCATTGTCACCATATTGGCAGAGCTGGGATGTAAAGTTTACGAAAGGTTTTTCGATACGGGATATTGGATTTGATCTGTTTCTGCAAGTCGAAAACGTTTTTAATGCCAAAATTGCCCGACGCATCAATCCGGTTACCGGAAGAGCTTATGAACCGGGTGATCCGATTCCGCTGACCTGGTATGATGAATTGACCGACTTACCACCAACCGATCCGTCCCGATACCAGGAACCCAGAAACATAATGCTCGGAATAAAGGTCAAATTTTAATGCTCAAACGACTGAAATATTATCCGCTGACTGTTTTGGTGCTGTTATGCAGTATTCAGTTACAGGGTAGTATTGATATTTTTCCCAGTCTGGGCTATCAGCGTGCCGGTACATCGGCATTGACCTTTTTAAAAATTGGTATTGGCAGCCGCGGCGCGGCAATGGGCGGGGCGTTTGTCAGCATTGCCAATGATGCCTCCTGTCTGTACTGGAATCCCGCCGGGCTAGCCCAGATGGAAAGTTCGGAATTTTATACAACCAGAATAAAGTGGCCTGCGGATATCAAGTACGATTTTTTCGGTTTGGTCTATAAACACTCTTCAACATTTGCCTTTGGATTCAGTGGCGGTTTTCTGCATACCGATCCGATGGATGTGACGACCGAATATATGCCGCACGGGACCGGGCAGCAATTTTACTTTAGCGATTATTTTCTGGCGCTGTCGGGTTCGCAGAAAATCACTGAACATTTTTCATGGGGATTGACCCTTAAATATGTCGAGGAAAATATCGCTAACGTCAGCAGTGGAACTCCGATGATAGATATCGGTACCTATTACTGGACCGGCTTCAGAAGCCTACGGTTTGCCGTTTCTCTGACCAACTTCGGACCTGAAGTCGCTTTTAAAGGCAATTATGACAAGCCTGTCATCGAAGGTGGTACTATTAAAGACAATTACAAAGAATTTCCACTGCCGACAATCTTCAGACTTGGTGCTGCAATGGAAGTCATTGATACCGAAACAAATAAACTTACTTTTTCCGGGCAGTTAAATCATCCGGTCGATAATGCCGAAACTTTTTCTGTCGGTATTGAGAATGCCTATAAAAATTATCTGTTTCTGCGAGGTGGATTAAATTTGAATAATCCGGAAGAACTGTTTAATCTGGGTGCCGGGCTGAAAATACCGGTTGCCGGTAATAAACTCTTCCTGGATTACTCTTATACAAAAATGGATTATCTGACGGACGTTCAGCGAATTACATTACGAATTGCCTTATGAAATATACCTACGCCAGTCTGTATCCGATCATCGTTCTTGCCATAGCAATTCTGTTGTTTAGCTGTGGCACAAAGGAACTGTTGCCCACGGTTTCGGAAGATGAGCAGGCAGATACCAGCTATATTCAAATTATCCCGAATTGGGAACAGGATATATACGGTTTTGCCTCACCCAAGGATATTCTTGTTGGCGCCGATGGCTACCTTTTCGTAGCAGACTCCGGAAACAGCCGGATTCTGGTGCTGGATCAGGCTGGTAATATCATTAGTGAAGATGAGTATGGGAACGATTTTACAAATCTGGAAAACCTTGAATTGCCAGGAATCGGCACAGTTGAGCCGCTCCGGCTGACCCAGGACAGCAAGATGAACCTGCTTTTTGTCAATGGCAATCACCAGGTTTATGCCTGGAACCAGTATTTCAACAATATCGGGATCGATTCCGTGGCGTCTTCAATCACTCTCTGGCATTCGGAGACGAACGATATGTTTGTCTTGAATAATGTCGATTCACTGAGCTATTTCGCTGCAGAAGGCTATTCGGTTTTCGAGATAAAATTTACCAAAGATGAAGATGTCATTGGCGAAATTCTGGCACCGCATGTATTTTACGATGGTGCTGATATAATTAATATTCTGGAAGATATCTTTGCTGATCCCCGCAGCTCCAGAATTATCGATATTGCGGCTTACGGACAGGATTTTGGCAATATCCTGTATATGCTGGATAGGCGTTATAACCGGATTATTCGGGCTCAATATTACATCAAACAACTACTGTTGCTATCGAATGGATTAATTTCAATTGACTATGGTTGCCGGTTTTCAGACGTTGTGACCGGACAAGGCTACGGCGCCGGTTTTGTCATGAATCCGAAAAGTCTGAGTCTGGACATCAGCGGAAATATCTATTTTACACAGACTGGCGGTAACTTTGTCTGTCACGGAATTTCCAGTGGTTCGTACCGAACCCTGTTCGATCCGGAAATTGACGATATCCTGGAAATTGGCAGGTTTGGCATTGCCCAGGATATTAGTGTTGATTCCCGCAGCACTATTTATGTGGTGGATGCCGACCGGGATTTTATTCAGACGTTTAACAGCAACGGCGCATTTATCAGAAATATCGGCACTATGCTTATCGATGGGGAAGAGACAGCCTATATACTGAAGCGACCGGAAGCAGTCGCTATCAATAATAACATCATCTATATTGCCGATACCGGAAATTCACGGATTGTCCGTTTTCAATATGTGATTCTTGCCGAGCAGACCACGCCTAACCCGGATAATCAATAGAAACCATCCACTGCGTAAACTAAAGAAATTGATATATAACGCGGTTAGCCTGTTGCAACGCAAATTGTAGCGACAAGCATGTAAACAATCCATTCGGTCATCTCTAATAATTACAATTGGCGCCGCCCACAATGGGGATTGATG
>CAZSDW010000023.1:39197-45703 GCA_964605705.1 uncultured bacterium | reverse complement strand
ACAAATAGTGTTGTGACAGCCATGAAAGATATTGTGTATTGGAATTCGCCGGATTGGAATTCATTCATTCGTATTGTGATTCAGAAGCATAAACCTGCCCCTTTGTCGATTCAATGAAAAAATATATGCGATATAATAGCTTAAATCATTTGTTATTTTAGAAGCAAAAGCCTAATTTTTCCCGCTTATTGATTTAAGGAAAGGGTACTCCATGAAACGTTTTTTAACAATTATCATCACGCTGTTTGTTGCCGGTCAATTTCTCTATGCCGGCGATTTGTTCTTTAGCGAATATATTGAAGGTGGAAGCTATAATAAAGCAATAGAACTCTATAATCCTACTGGCTCAGCCATCGATCTGAGCCACTATGTAGTAAAACAGGCAAATCATGGATCGAGTGCATTAGACGGAAATGATTCTGATTGGGGATGTTACATAGCGGATAGTGGAATAGCTACACCTGATACACGTTATGTATTACCCTTAAGCGGAACACTAAATCCTGGTGATGCTTATGTTATCTATCATCTAAGCGCAACACCAGCTATTACAAGTGTTGGAGATATAGGATTTAACTATAATGGAACTGAAAACGGTGGCGACGGGGATAATGTCGTTAATTTTAATGGTGATGATGCCATCGGATTATTTAAAGATGGTACTCTTATAGATGTGATAGGTGCTCCTGTAGCTGATCCCGGAACAGGTTGGGAAGTTGCTGGAGTAAGTGGCGGAACACTTGATCACACTCTTGTCAGAAAATCATCGATTCTGCAAGGTAATACAGATTGGGCTGCTTCATCGGGTACTACGACAGAAAATTCCGAGTGGACAGTTTACAGTAAAGATACTTTCAGTTATATTGGTTTTCATGTTTCCGATGCCGGTCCGAATGTAGCGCCCCTCGCTGCTGCCGGAGAAGACCGGGTTGTACGCTTTAGTGAAACTATTACCCTGGACGGTTCCGAAAGCAACGATCCGGATGGAACCATTGTCAGCTATGCCTGGAGTCAAACTGCCGGTAATTCTGTTACTCTCTCGGCGACTGATCAGGCGGTTGTAACTTTTACATCAGCCGATGTGGTCAGCGAATATTCCTTTGAACTTGTGGTGACTGACGATCAGGATGCAGTTGGTAAAGATACGGTAACGATTTACGTCAATCCCAGCCCGGTTATCATCAGTGAATATGTTGAAGGCAGTTCATATAATAAATACATCGAGATTTTTAATTCATCGAATGCAACTATCGATTTAATTGCCAGTGGTTACGATCTGCGGAAGGCATCTAATGGAGGTGGAACATTTTCCGATACATTTAATGACTGGGGAACTTTCAGTCAGCTTGCTAGTGGTGGAAACATCGTACTGGCTGATAAACAAGCTACAATTTATTCGTCTGCGAATATTGTTATGACCGCAGACTTTTCCGTGATGAGTTTTAATGGAAACGACGCCGTTGGGCTCTTTCGGAATGGTCTTTTAGTCGATGTGATTGGGGAACCGTACAACACAGAAAATATCATTCAAGACAAAACTCTGCGTCGCAAGAACACTGTCCTTTTTGGGAATTCAATATATACAGTGGATGAATGGGATGAATTCGGACAGGATAATGTCGATAATCTGGGCATTCATTCCACGAATCCCGATGCACCGGCAATTTCCAATGTGACCTTATCCCAGGACTTCATCACCAGCGCTATGGAAATCGAACTTTCTGCCGAGATCGTACCGGCAGAGGGCAAAATAGTCTCGGTTGCATTGATCAAATACGGCACCGGCGGATCTTTTCCCAATCAATCGGAAATGTGGCTGGACAACGGCAATACCTGGATGGGTGTAATTCCAGCCCAGGCTGCCTATACCAATCTTGATTACAAAATCGTGGCAACTGATAACGAAAGTAACAGCGGAGAATCGACTGCAGCTACCGTCCTGATTGCTGATGCAACAACAACAGATATCGCTGACATCCGGGCGGATAAAGATAATTATATCGATAATATGGTCACGGTTCAGGGAATTGTCACGATTGGTACCGATGTCATTGATAATCTCCGAACTAAAGCGTACCTGCAGGATGCCTCAGGGAAAGGCATTAACCTGTTCGATTATGACCTGATTTCAGGTATTGACCGCGGTGATGAACTGCATCTGGTTGGAACAGTTACGGAATACAACTCTGTGCTGGAATTAACGGAATTTAATTATGAGAAGGTATCAACAGGAAATGATTTACCGGAGGCTCAAACTGTCAGCATTTCCGAAGCCAACAGCCTGGTCTATGAAGGTACGTTGGTAAAATTCAACGGCGTCATTTCCGATACTTCGGTCGCCGGGGGTGGCGTCAGTCTCTATATTCGCCTCGGTGATGATTCAACGACAGTCCGCATCTGGGAATCTACAGGTATTGATTTCAGTAATATCAATATCGGCTCGTCTTACTGGTTTCAGGGCGTCATCAATCCTTACTATGACGATTTTCAGCTGCTGGTTGCTTACCAGGCAGACATCTGGGCAGCTACAGCCGTTGATGAACAAATCGCCATTCCAATGAAATTTGATCTGCATCCGGCGTTTCCGAATCCCTTTAATCCCGCAACCACAATTAGTTGGAATCTGGATCACGCCGGCGACTATGAACTGGCAGCCTATAACATGCTGGGTCAAAAAGTAGCTGTCATCAGCAAAAGCTGCGGACCTGCCGGTGCTTATTCCGTCAACTGGAATGCCGGTCAGCTGCCTTCGGGCGTCTATTTTATCCAATTGGATGCTCAAGATCGACACATGACACAAAAAGTATTATTAATAAAGTAAGTTATGAAAAAAACACATTTAACAATTGCCTGGTTGATGCTGATGAGCGCGGTATTCGGCAGTGCCGATCATTTGCTGATTTCGGAAATTGTCCTGCAACCCAGCACCAGCGAGTATTTTATCGTCTATAATCCAACGGATAATGCAATTGATTTGACGGATTATTACATCACCGATGCCACTGATCCAGCCAATAGTTTGTATTATTATAACCTTCCAACGACTGCAAATTACGGAAGCACTTCCTCTACCGATTTCACAGCCCGTTTCCCCGCAGGCAGCAGTATAGCAGCCAAATCATCGCTGGTCGTCTGCATTCCCCCAATAACCAGTTTTTCCGGCACTCACGTTGTGACGCCTGATCTGTCAATTAAAGATGATTTTCTGCCGGCGATCGCCGGACAAAGTACGATTGGCAGCGCGCCCTATTACCTGGATAATGCTGCGGAAACATTGGTTCTGTTTAAATGGGATGGATCAGCCGGCATCGTTCAGGATGTGGATTACATTCTCTGGGGCAGTAATGCCTTTGCAGTTGATAAATCCGGTGTTGCCACTTACCAGGATGACACGCCCGTCGCTCAGCAGAAGTTCACTCCGGTTCATGTGGACGGACAGAAACTGAAAAGAGTTGCAGAAGAAGGTGATGAAACCCAAACCGGCGGCAATGGTATCACCGGGCATGACGAAACCAGTGAGAACCTTGATGAAACCTGGGCGGTTGTATCGATTTCCAATACAAAACCCAAAATATCCGGTTTGGCAATTAGTCCGGCGTCGCCTGTCATTGGCAATTCGATCACTGTCTCAGCGACGGTGACCGATGACAGCCTGCTGGCTGCCGTAAACCTGGTCTATATTTTTCAAAGTGTCCAATCAACACAGGCAATGACTGAAGGCTTAAATGATAAGTTTTCAGCGACAGTTGGACCTTTCAATGCCGCAGCAACATTGGATTATTACGTTATTGCCGAAGATGTGACCGGACTGAAGGATTCCACGCTGATAAATTCGATTACGATACAGGAACCCCCGGAAGTGCTGACAGTGCGGACAATCCGGGATAATTGGGCTGATTGGAACGGGGAGACTGTGACGCTGAATGGTGTGATGTCCATCGGTTCCAATGTCCTGCGGACTGACCGGACGTCCGCCTATATGCAGGATCAGTCGGGTTCGGGATTGAACCTGTTTGATTATAACATTACAGACCTGGCGCAGGGTGATTCCATTGAGGTTACCGGGATGTTGGAAGAGTATCTGGGCACTATTGAATTAACAGGATGGGCTTCAAGCTATACTTTAATAGCGAGTTCAAAACCGATCCCGCATGTTCAGGAAATTCCGATTTCCGCATTGAATGATGCACCCAGTTATTGGGAAGGCAGCTATTTTCAGATTAGCGGGACAGTCGCGGAACGTGCAGATAATGTCGGCGGCGGTTCGAATATCATTATTGAAGACGTCACCGGCAGAACCACCGTACGTCTCTGGAATTCTACTAATGTATTATTCAACAGTCTTGGGCAGTTGGTGAATACGCATCTGGATTCACTGATCCAGGTTGGCACTATGGTTTTTATCAGAGGTGTCGGCAGTTTGTATAATTCCAGTCCGCAAGTGCTGCTGGGATATGCCACGGATGTCGGTCCCTATGAACCCGGCGAACCCGGCGATGAACGAACAGAAATATCAACCGCACCATATCCGTTTGTTCCGCAATTGGGTGAAGTAATTAAGTATTCCTATGAATATCCATCCAATTGTCGGGCAATTATACGAGTCTATGATATGTCCGGGCGGTTTATCACAACCCTGGAAGACAATTACTATGCGCTTTCCTGGTCAAAGGAAAATACGTGGGACGGCAGGAATGAACTGAATCAGTTGGTGCCACCGGGAACTTATTTGTTGCATTTGGAGACGACAAACCGGACCACCGGAAAGACAAAGGTCGATATCGCGCCGGTAGTGATAGGAGTGAAGTTCTGATGAAAAAAAGACGATTATTTATTTTATCACTATTGGTCGTAGCCATGACACTTTCCGGATTTGCTCAGGTTTTTACTCAGATCAATGATATTGCCGCACCGCTAAGTGGAACGGGATCGTCAAACATGGCAACGGTCAGCAGCGCTCTGGCAACATTTGTGAATCCCGCCGGACTTTCTCGCATGACAACATTGGAACTGATCACCGGTTTTCACAAACCTTATGGCGTGGGCTATTTCAACAGTCAGGTTGGCGTTGCAGCGATGCCGGTTGGGAAATTCGGCACGGTCGCCTTGGGATATCAGGGTAGTTCGACCCAATATTCCGGGAATACGCTGGCATCGGAATCAGCCTTCAGCATTTCCCATGCTTTTTACCTGCAAAAGGATATCATTTCGACGCTTTCAATCGGTTATACTGTGAATTTTTACCAGTTGGATTACGGACAGTCCGCAGGGACTTCCGGTGATGGCACTGACGGGATGGACCTTGGCAGTGGCTTTGGTTTTGGGATCGATCTGGGCATTCTGGGCAGTTTACATGAACGCAGTTGGGTCGGACTCTTTGCGAAAAACGTCAACAGTCCTGAAATGGGAGGCGCTCTGTCCAGTTCACGTCTGCCACGCAGCCTGGCGATTGGATTTGGTTATGAGCCTTATTATGGTTTAACAACCAATTTTATGATCTTTCAGGCAATCGGAAATCAGACTACCCAGTTCCGTGCGGGATTGGAATACCGCGTATTGGACTGGTTGGTGCTGAGGACCGGCGTCAATACCGAACCCAATCGAATCGGACTTGGATTCGGAATTGAAAAGTGGGGTGTTCTGATGGATTATGCGTTTATCAGTCATCCAGTATTGCCGGAAACCCATCAATTCAGTATCGGTTATACGTTTAAAAAACATGATTAATTCTATGATAAAAATAAAAATCCTGGTTTTTACGGTTCTGTTGCTCCTGGGTACGATTTTAGCTGCGCAGACTGAAAAAATCGATTTGAATACGGCGCAGGAATCCGAAATCGCCATTCTGCCGATCACTGAACAGCAGCTTCATGATATTATCGAATGGCGCGAATATATCGGACCCTTTAACAGTATTTATGAACTTCGCAAGATCAACAGCATTGACTACGAAACCTTTCTCAAATTAAAAGAAATGACGATGTTGTCGCCGGTTTTCCTGGAGCAGTCGCAACAGCGTGTCGAGGACAATTACTATAAAGTCGAGCAGTGGATATCCGACGACGGCGCCAGTGAGAATTTTGTCAATAACTGGATCGATATGCTGTCCAATCCAGTCAATGTCAATGACATTGGCTATTTTGAGATGCTGAATCTCGCCGGATTATCACCCATTGACGCGGTGGCAGTCGTCAAACGGCAGCAGCAGGGCGAGATTAAAAACAGGACGGATTTGCGCAGTACTGAGGATTTATCCTATTACGGATTTTCGAACCTCGAAGATTTTATCCAGTATTCAGATGATGAAGTGGTGCATTCATTCGGTGGCAGTTTCTCCACGGTGATAAAAAATATCACACTCAGCCAAACGCCCAGCGATGATGCTAATTCATATTCCGACTTTATCCGGCTTGATCATCCACTGGATGTCTATTATAAAATGCGCCTGCACTGGGGCACAAAGTACCAGCTTGAAAGTTCCTATCTGCGCAACATGGGTGAACCGA
>CAZSDW010000023.1:0-39097 GCA_964605705.1 uncultured bacterium | reverse complement strand
TCCTTTGGACAAGGTGTGACATTTGAAGCCACCGATTTTTTCATGCCACGGAAAACCGGCTACGCCTGGCGGAAACGCCTGAATGGCATCAGCGGCAATGCTTCCCGTACAACTCAGTACAGCCTGCGGGGCGTAGCAGCAGAAGCGCAGGTTGGCAATCTTATCGGAACCGGTTTTATTTCATATAATTCACGGGATGCAGTAGTCAACAGTGACAGTTCTTTTTCGACTTTGATTACGATGTATCCACGTCTCGATCACGGTCTGTACGACAGCATTTCTATGTCAATAACAAATTCTGTGAAAGAATTACTGCTTGGCGGGAATTTGAAATATTCTTTTGTGCCTGGTACTTATATCGGATTCACCATGTATCAGAGCTTGTACGACCGACCGCTGGATTTGCAGGTGACAGAGACGATGCTCGATCCGACCGGTGTCAGCAAATACCTTACCCAGATAGGCAATTCCGCCGATTCTGAAATTGCGTCAGGTTTTGAATCCGATGAAACTTCAAATCTCTGGTCCAAAGCCAGAGCCAAACGAACCGTCGCCGGTTTGGAGTTTATGACGGTAATTAAGAACATGACGATCCAGGGAGAGTACGCAACGCTGCTAAAAGATTCCGATTTATTGAATGTTTCGTCAAATCCGTCGGCTCTGATATTGTCAGGATTCATGCAGTTCGACAATCTGAATTTTCTGGTAGTATATCGGGATTATGATCTGGCTTTTGATAATCCTTATCAACGTTCCTTCAGTAATTATCAACGGTTCAAGGGTACGATTTACGAGGATGTTTTTTATCTGCGTGATCCGGTGCTGGGATATCTTTATTCCGCTACCGCCCAGCCCCAGGCAGAACGGGGATTATACTATTCCACTCGTTACCAGTTACACAGAACTTTGATTATGACAGCTGAGCATGACATCTGGCGGCGGGTTGCTGACAATGCCCAATACAACCGGCTGGTGCTGAACCTGGAATACCGCCCGGTTTTCAAATATCGTTTCAAAATTCGTCAGAAATGGCAGCACCGTGATAAAACCAATATACTTTCACCGGTTTTTTACCAGGCGAATGAGACCCGCATGGAAGCGATTGTCCGAATGTCGAAATTTGACCAGATTCGGGTGCTTTACTCGGTAGGATTTACCGAATTCACGCCACGTTCACGGCTGGTCATCAACGCCGAAACTGGTGGAGTATCTTCGGTTGGCAATGCCGGTGTACCCAGCGATGCTTTGGGTATGATTGTCACACACAATGTCAATGAGCGCCTGAAACTCATGGGTTCACTGATAACTTATAAAGGCTTTTTATGGAACTTTGAGGATACGGATTTCCGGATTTTCAATTCCGATACCCGGGCGTTGCATGGTTGGATTTCAGTTTTTTCACGATTGTCCCAGGACTTTTCGATTCGCTTCAAATACAGTTTTGATCTGCATAATCCGATGACCAACATCGTCGGCAGTCTGGTTGATGTCGGCGCTGCCGATGCAAATCCCGGTGTCGAAGAGATTAATTATGAAAAATTCACGTCTGATTTCAGACTTCAATTCGATTATAGGTTTTAAATGAAAAAACGACTACTCACTTTAACAATTATCTTAATCATCAGTTCACAAGGCTTTAGCCAGAGTTACTTCAGCCCGATGATAGGGGATTTACCAGCTTCAGGCGAATCCCGGCAGCTGGCGCTGGGACTTTCCGGCTGGGGAACTGCCGGCAGCGCTACAGCGTTGGCAGCGAATCCGGCACTGCTTGGACTGAACTCCGGAAAAGGATCGGTTTTCGCGGGAATCAATGGATTCTCTGATAAAGAAAAACGCTCATTCCCGGTGCAGGACAGTTTCGGCGATTTCCTGGCGGATAACAGCTACGTTGTCAACAATAACTGGTTTCCGGAATTCCAATTCGGGATTAATTACCAATTATTATCCAGGTTAAATCTGGCGTTGTTATACCAGCAAAAATATCAGCGTGATTTTATTTATAAAGAGGAGGTAAGGGGCTCAGTTTTCGGTCAATATAACCGTGACCCGCTGGTTGGTTATCACCGGATTCAAAATACGGGTTCCGATGCCAATATTTCCGCGGGTGCTTCTTTTAAATTATTAGACGCAGTCTGGCTTGGAGCCGGAATCACCTCAATAATTCCAGGGAATTACACTGAAAAATATGAGATTGATGTTCGGGAAGCGAGCACAAATCTGGCATCTGATACTACAGTGACTTATACCGCAGAACCGGAAATATCATCACGGATTGTGCCGAATTTTGGGTTTGTTGCTGATGTCGGGAAATATTTGACGTTGTCGGCGGCATATCGGTTTCGCTCGGAAACCGAGCAGAAAAATATTCTGATCTATCCCTATTTTAATGAGGCAGAAGCCTTGCCACAATATTCGGTGGATGCGACCGGTCAGTACGCCAGTTTTACAAGGGATTATCCGGGCGAATTGCGACTGGGACTGGCATTAAAAGCGCAAAACATTATACCAACCCAGATATTTTTTGAATGTGTAAATCAGAACTGGACAGATCTGGAATACCGTTTTGTTTCACCCGATGGTACAAAGTCAAAGGACGTGTTTGATTTTCGCAATATTTGGAAAATCAGCGTCGGCGTCGAACATGTATTCTTCTCCGGAATTCCGTTCAGAGTGGGTTATTTTCATGATCCCAATCCCATCGATGCGGGCATGGACCGCAACTGGTTCAGCGCCGGCACCGGTTATCAGTGGGATAATTTGACTCTGGAAATCTCCGGCGCTTTTGCAAACCTCGATTATCAGTACGGTGATCTTTTTATCCCGATTAGTAATGAAGAACGGATTGATTACGATACAGTTCGTGAAGGATACCTGGTTGGCATGCTAACTCTGAAATATGATTTTTAATTTATGAAACCAACAATCTCCATATTATTTTTCCTTATAGCTTTACTGGTTCTTCCGTCGTTAGTCGCTATGGATTATCCCAGTGACGAGTATCTGAAAGTCGTAACGATTTTTACCAATGACATCCATGGAGGAATCGACCGGAGTGAAGCCAGTTTTATCAATCCCGATTTTCCACCAACACTTGGTGGTGGCGCGGTAGCCGGGCGTTACATTCTTGAACAACGCCGTGAAGCTGAAAAAAATGGCTGGGGTTTTTTGCTGCTGGATGCCGGTGATATCTACCAGGGCACGCCCATCGGCACAAAATCCGAAGGCGAAGCGATTATTGAATACATGAACACCGTCGGCTATGATGTCTTGACAGTTGGCAATCACGATTTTGATAACGGCTGGCAGAATCTCAAGAAATTATCGGAATTGGCACATTTTCCGTTTCTGGCATCCAATTTATACCGTCTATCTACCGATAAGTTAGCTGAATTTGTTCAGCCATATATAATTAAAGAAATTCAGGGTATCAAAATCGGTATTATCGGTGCGACGCTTACATCAACACCCAGTATGAGCTTTCCTGAACATGTCGCAGATTTGGATTTCCGTCCAGAAATTGAGGGCATTAAGAAATATATCCCGGAACTTAGGGCACAGGGTGTCAATACGATTATTGTGTCAACTCATGCGTGGCTTGCTTACGATCCCGAAGAGGGCTACAAGGAAATGATGGCAAAGCGAAAGAACGGCGAAATACCCGAAGATTATGGTTCCAGCGCCCAGGAAATTGCTAATCGGGTACCGGGCATAGATGCTATATTCTCCGGACATCTGCACCACGGTTTTTACGAACCCTGGGAAGATCCCGTCAATCACACTCTGATTTTTCAGAATTACGCTAATGGCAGTAATCTGGGGCATGTGAATTTTTATATTCATCGCAAAACCGGCACGCTGGCGGGATATGATTTTGTATCCGACGACGGCGCTATTTTTACACTGTTTGAAGATGATTTTTTACCCGACACGGCGATTGCCCGGCAAATTGATCAGTGGGTACAAAAAGCCGAAGCCGGATTCGATGAGGTTATCGGATTGGCAACCGGTCCGGTATCCCGGTCCAACAGCGGTGAATCGCCCATGGGAAATTTGCTGACCGACGCCATGCGGGAAGCCAGCAGCGCTGATATTGCCTTTTCCAATCATGGCGGTGTGCGGGCGGATTTACGCGCCGGTGCGATTACACCACGACATGTCTTTTCGGTAATGCCTTTTGGCAATCGGGTCGTGGTTTTAAAGGTAACGGGGGAATTTCTTCAGGCGTTGGTTGAAGACCGTGTTTCCGGTAGCAGCCACGGAATGCTGATATCCGGTGCGGAGATTGTCATCGATCGTTCAAAACCGGACGGCTCACGGGTCAATAAGTTTTATATCGGTGGTAAACCCATTGAAATGGAAAAGGAATACATGCTGGCAGTCTCCGATTACCTGGCTGAAGGTAATTCCGGATACGATCGACTAACGACAATTTCCCCGGAGCAGATCAATTATACCGGACTGCTGTTGCGCCAGTCACTGATTGACTATATCAAATTGCATTCACCAATCAAGCCGGGAACCGATGGACGCTGGAAAGAGATTGGGAAATAGATTCTCTTTGAAAAAGTCTCAACCACAGAAATTAAAAAAAAGGAATCAGACGATCTGTTTCCTTTTTTTAATTGTATGACATATGAAACCAAAACGCATCATACTGCCATTATTATATATTTTTTTCTTTTTGTTTTATTCGTGTCCGGACATGAATCGGGCTAAAAATGAAAAAGTCGTACCTGTACCCGTCAATGTGGTTAAAGTTGGTGAGAATGAATTTCAACTGAACTGGCAGAATCCCAACTCAAATGATCTGTTGGCGATTCGGATCAGCCGGCGAGTTGGTGAAGGGGAATGGGATGACAATTGCAAGGAAATTCCGGCTGATGTCACCAGCTGTTTCGACTCGCTGAATGTTACGTCGGAGGTCGTTTTATCCTATCGGCTACAGGCGATTCTGATTGATGATTCCAGCGATTTCTCTGAGCCGATGGCATATTTCGATCCTGCCACAGTTCCAACGAATGTTGCCGTTCGCCAGATAGATACCCAAAAATTCCGGCTGAGCTGGTCAGATAATAGTGTCGGTGAAGAACAGTTTATCGTCGATAAAAAAATCGGCAACCGCAATTGGCAGAATAATTATCATCAGGTATCAGCCAATCAGACTGAATATATTGACAGTAATATTTCCGGTTCTGACACAGTATATTACCGTATATCAGCAAATGCCGGTATCAGTAATTCCCAGACAAGTTCTATCGTCAAAGAAAAGCCCGGCACACTGAGTCTGACAAACCTGTATTTCGGCACTGAATCCTCGTTCGAGATTCTGACCTGGAATATCCAGAATTTTCCCCGTAAAAATGGTGACACAATAATCAGTCTCGCACAGGCGATTAAAGCATTGCAGGTTGATATTATTGCTTTCCAGGAGGTGGAATCCAGTAGCAGTTTCAGCGCTTTAATTGATTCTATAGATAATTATCAGGGATTCAGAGCAAATTCTGCTTATGCGGATCTGGACATCGCATATCTCTATAATACAACAACTGTGATCATTGATTCCATTTATGAGATTTACTCCCGTGAATCCTCTGCGTTTCCACGCCGACCACTGGTCATGCGTTGTCATTGGAGAGAGGTGCCGTTAGTTGTCATCAACAATCATTTTAAAGCCTACGAGGATAGTGAAAGCCGGGCGCGTCGCCTGGAAGCCAGTGAGTTACTGGTTGAGTACATCCAGAATTATTTTGATGATGAAAATGTCATTATCGTTGGTGATTTTAACGACGAAGTCACTGACAATCAGAATTACAATGTCTTTCAACCATTTATAGAATTAAGTTCGAGTTTTCAATTCGCCGATATGAGTATTGCAAATGGCAGTAGTAGCCAATGGTCTTACCCGACCTGGCCAAGCCATATTGACCATATTATTATCAGCGATGAATTGTTTGATGAGTTCGCGGACAGCAATACGGATATTCGAACTCTGTTAATCGAAAAATATTTCAGTAGTGGCTGGAATGAATACGCTCTAAAAATTTCCGACCATAGACCGCTGGGAATGAAATTCAGCAATGTCAATAATAATTGACAGTATTGTATATCGACGGATTTTGATATCGATATTGATGCAGAATCGGGGCATTAAATTTATTTATCCGGTAGATCCGGGATTTTCAAAATAAAACTTTCCGCACTAATAAAAATCGATTGAGGTGAATATCTCATCAGGTCGATGTTTATATTGCCTGAGAGGTTAACCGGGATAATTCGTTCCAGTGCACCCGGACCGGTCTCCGTACAAACAAGCAATTGATATTGTCCCTTTTCCAACTGATTGAATCTGATAGTGTCAGCCGCATCGCTAAAAGTTTTCGCTTCAAAATTCCGCAGCTGCGACCTCAGTATATTGTTAACCGGATCAAGAACCGATTTTTCAAGATAACTACACAATTCCACACTTAAGACATCATAAAATATTCCGATTTTCTCGAGTTGTTTTTCAAAAACTTCCATATCTCGATTACACTTGTCAAGACTGAAACTGAAGGTCGATATTGTTGAATCTATTTCAATAACCAGAGCTTCTTTAATGAGGGCATTCAAGCCACCGGGATAGGAAACCAGCGAATATTGCAGCTGTGGATTCTTACTTAAATCAAAGTCAATATTTTTAAATAAAATAGATTCATGAGGAAGTATCAATAAAAAGTAATGCTCTTTGTTGATGATATAAGTATCCTGAAACTTGACCGATATGAACAATTCCCAAACATCTTCATCACCGGTATTAGTGAATTCTGCAATTAGTTTCCAAAGGTCTCCGTTTCTAAGCAAACTATTTGGTGTAACTCTGATTTTTGAGCAATACTCAGTCGTCAATGATTTTGATAATGTTGAACATTCAGCGGCTGCTTCATGATATTCCCGCAGGATTTTTGAATATTCTGCTTCGATATGCTTCAGGCTATCATAAACAGAGCGGATCTTACTTTGATAATAGTTGCTGTTATTGTCTTTGATCTTTTGCAGATTTTTATAGTCGGAGTCTTTGAGTAGATAAAGAGAGACATTGGAATTGTCAGCGTTTAGATATTCAGCAGGAACAACGACGTTGACATTAAAACTGTGAGAGCAGGAATTAACTATAAAACAAAGAGTTAATCCAGAGATGATTCGAATGATTATAGCAGACCGACTCATACTACTCATCAGTAATTTTATTTAATATAAAATAGTTGCGCTCAAATGAAAATGCAATTACTAATTTTTAAAATAAGGTTTCAATGTCATCCCTAAAATCATTGAAAAATAGTTGAAAACAATTTCCTTTGAGCGGTCCAACTCAAACAGGGGTTCCAGGAAATCGCAGACCAGCACTGCGCGGACTGTTTCTGTGATGTGAATAGGGATTGCAATTGCGCCGGGTGTGTCCAGGCGCTCCCAGATACGTCTGATATCCCGAATCTGCCGGTCAGCCTTTGTCGAGAACACCACTTCATTTTCAATGATTGCCGTCGAGCCGAGGCTATTTCTGTTGAAAGGCTGGTCAAAGAAATTCAGATCCTGGGTTTCCTTGTCGAAGGTCAGGATACATTCCAGAGTCGAATTATCATCGGAAACTCGATAAATACGAGGAAACCGGAAATGAAATTGGCGACATAGCAGAAAAATAACTTTTTGTTGAATTTCAGGAAAATCACCGGTCAGTTTTTCGCTCAGTTCACCCAGTCGATCTAAAATATTTTCATATAATTTATAGAGGTCCCGACTTTCAGGATAGGTGATCGTGCAAATCATCCCGATATATTCATACAGGACATGTTGCGGAAAAAACTCCAGGACAAGATCGAGACTGGTTCCATCCCCGAAAAGATAAGTTGTTTCGACCTTACAGGGTGTTAAAGTATCGGCGGCTTTAGTGAAGGTTGGTAAAATATTTTTCGTGAACCGTTCAGCGAAATATTTCAAAAAGAACAAGCTCTCTATGTTCTTTTTACGGAGTTTTAATATATGTTCACCGGCAAGGTTGATATTTGTGATTTTAGTATCATGAGCAACCTCGATGATGCCAATGGTGCCTTTTGCCATGACAGCATCTTTCAGTTCTTTCGAGTAAGAAAAATATTCCTGAGAAATGTATTCGCTGATGACCTGTATCAGAGTACTGTGGATGATTTGTGGTATCCTCAGCCTGGCTTTATTGGGAGTCGTTAAATCTTTTGGATCATCCAGTGTCAGTACGGCAACCGGTCTGGTTTTATAATAGAGAGGGGCGTAGAGCAGATCCATGGGATGCCATTGATCCTTGGCGATAATTGGAATTTCAGTCGTTCTGCCACTGGAAACAATGGTTCGTGCTCGGACATCTTTCCAAGGAATATAGAAGAAAGTCGATAATTTCCAGCGTTCAACTAATGAACTGAGCAACTCTTTTCGTTTCAATGGATTCAGTTTTTTTTCTTCGGCAATTTTAATCAAGTCGTCTGGGTATCCCGAATAGAGCGTTTTCTTGGTTTCGTACTTACTGTTCAGAAACGAAAGAGTCACCCGACCCCAACCGGATTTTCGGATTGTTTCCAGGAGAACCTGGCATTTTTCATCGAGTGTGTCGTAAATCCGGATGAGGTTGAAATTGGATGCCAATAATTCTAAGGTCTGAATTTCACTGGGCATTAATCATTTTCCTTTTCGAAAAGCACCAAGCAATAGTTGGTCTAATTAATTTTATTTTCATGGGGTTAATCATTTTGAAATCTACCAAATTTCTGTTTTTTGTACAAGGTTCATATGTTGATGTAAATTTTTTAAATAGGATTTCTTTGAAGGATTTCGTGATATTAATCACGCTTTTCAATATTTTCAATATGAAATGACAACTGGAATTTCTTATATTAATCAAGGATATTATCTTAAAGATAAAAGATAAAAAATAACGGGATATAAAATGGCACAAATAATGAGATGTTTATTAATTTTGTTTTTAATATTCAGCATACCGATCTACGCTCAGGAAACTTATCAGGTACTGAATGCTGTAAGCAGCGATACGGTTGCCGCCTCCGATACGAGCGCTACAATTGTTGAAAAAACCATAAAGCCTGAAGAAGTCAAAATTGCGGTTGCAGTTTTGGAGTTAGACCCGAATGGAGTTACTGATTCGGAAGCAAGAGCCCTTTCCGATCGTCTTAGAATTGAAATCTTCAATGCCGGTAAATACGAGGTTATGGAACGCGACAAAATGAATCGTATCCTCGATGAAATGAAACTGCAACTGAACGATTGTACTACCGATGAATGCGCGATTGAAATTGGGCGATTAATCGGAGTGAAAAAGATCATTGCCGGTTCCATCAGCAAAGTTGGTGAATTTTTCACGGTCAGTGCCCGCCTGATTGATGTGGAAACCAGTAAAATCGAAGGAACCGCTATCGAAGATATCGAAGGAAGCCTTGGAATCGTACTCACTCAGGCAATGCCATCGATTGCTCAAAAAATCTCTGGTTTGTCCGGGAAGCAAATCGTCATCACTCCAATTAAAACTGTGGTAAATATTAACGTAGAACCCCAATATTCAAAAATATTCATTAATGGTGAATACCGCGGCGAATCGCCTTTGAGAATCGAACTGGAACCGGCTGACAATTATACTTTAAAAGTCGTGCGGGAAGGTTATGTGTCGTATGAAAAGTCCTTCGGTGTCGTCAAAGGACAACCTCTTGACATGAATATAGCGCTGTCAAAAATTGTCGAACCGGAAGTAATTGTCAAAGAAGTGCCCAAAAAGAAGCAGTCGATTTCAAAAGGATTTCGGCTGAAATATATTTCGACCGGTTCACCGGACAAACTGAATGATCTGATCATGTCGATAAATGATAATATTTCCGATCATATTCAAATGTACAAACAGACAATTACACCAGGTACCTCGTTTCCGGCGCTTAAGTCATTTGACGGAATTGAAGTCTATAATACCAGTTCAGTTAACGATAATATTGGAGTAGAGTTCGGTTTGGGAATTTATCGGGGTAATCTGGATGATTGGTTTTCAGATATTGGAAAAGAGAAAAATCCCAATGAATTCACTATGGTTACCTGGAGTCCGCAGGTTATGCTCGATTTAAGATTTGCACCAATTCGTTATCCTTTATTCTATCCCTTTTTCGATGTTGGATTTGGATATAATCTATTATTTATGAATGCCTATTATGACGAGGAATCACTGGGTGGTCCGGTTTACCAATCCTGGGGATTTAGTTACGGAATCGGATTTGAAGTCAGACCGTTGAAAGTATTTGGAGTCGCCATTGAATGGAATCGAAAAAATATTGATATGCAACTTATGGATATTGACGAAGTGACAGATAATTTTTCAGAATACGGTCTTGACCGGGTTGATTTGACAAAAAATCGGATTGGAATTGCTTTAAATTTCTATTATTAGGATTATCATTTATCTATAATTGTTCTGATTTCAGAAACTAATGAATCATGGATAAGTCCGTTACTGGCGATAATCTGCCGGCTTCGATTATCGAATAAACCAGCATCAATATTTGTCACTTTCCCACCGGCTTCTTCAACGATTAATGCACCGGCAGAGACATCCCAGGCATTCAGATCAAATTCCCAAAATCCATCAAAGCGTCCCATAGCAACATAACATAAATCCACGGCAGCTGATCCGACTCTTCGAACTCCCTGACTCTTACGGTAAATATGTTTAAATATTTCCATATTCATTTCGAAGTACCGGTTCAGCTCATAGGGAAATCCGGTGGCAGTCAGAGAATCTGCAACAGTAGCTATTTTTGATACGTGAATTGGCTTTTTATTCAAGTAAGCACCCCGGTCTCGGATGGCAGAAAAAAGTTCATTTAGGATCACGTTATAAACGACGCCAATAATGATTTCACGCTGATATTCGACGCCAATTGAAACTGAAAAACAGGGAAAACCGTGAATGAAGTTGGTGGTGCCATCCAGCGGATCGATGATCCAGCAAAATTTTGAATCGGATTGTATTTTTTCAGATTCTTCAGCAATAATCTGGTGATCGGGAAAGTTGCCTAAAATCTGCGAGATAATAATCTCTTCAGATTTGCGATCTATCTCAGTAACGGCATTTGCCCGACCTTTAAATTCGATTTTGATTGCTTTATCGATATTTTTCATAATGAATTGACCGGCACTTTGAGCGGCTGTAATTGCAATCTGAAATATCTCTTGTAATTGAATCTCATCAATCATAGTTGTCCTAATTCTTTTAAATGTCGGGTTTGCCGATAAGTGAGTTGTGGTTTTGAACAATATTCATTGGTCAATTTTCGGACGAGTCCAGCCAGGATAATCAAGGCGATTAAGTTTGGTACAGCCATCAAACCATTGGCGATATCGCCAAAACTCCACACGATTTCAAGGGATACTATAGCACCAATAAAATGTAATAAAACATAAAATATTCGATAAAAGACCACGCTTTTCGGACCGAATAAATACTCAGCACTACGATCGCCATAATAAGACCAGCTGATGGCAGTAGATATCGCAAAAAGAAAAACGCCGACAGTGACAATATATCCACCCCAAGTACCGAAAGCGCCTAGTCCTTTTTTAAAGGCTAATGAGGTGAGGGGCGAACCATTCTGAAGCATTAATCCCTGTAACTGGATTTTGGCAGCCCGATCCGGGACACTCAGCAATCCGGCTTCCGAAAGCATTAATGGACCGGTGTACGGAATATCATCGACAATAATCAAAGCATTATCGACAACGGAATGGTTCCGAATAAAGGTTTTATTCTCGACGATGCCAGATAAGCAATTAATAGAGGTATCGCAAATTTCCTTACCAGCGATTATGGCATTCTGATCAATTTTAGTGCCTTGCTCGACAACTCTGATATCCGCTTGAGCATTAAATAAAACCGTGTCAGGTACTTTCTCGTACCAGACACCAGTGCAGACAATGACTAAACCGGTGATCGAACAGACAATCAACGTATCGATGAATGGTCCCAACATTGCGACGACGCCTTCCCTGACCGGTTCTGTTGTTTTTGCCGCTGCATGGGCAATCGGCGAGCTGCCCTGACCTGCCTCATTAGAAAATAATCCGCGTTTGACGCCCCACATGAGCATATATAAAAATGTACTCCCGGCGAAACCACCAATGCCGGCGGCTGGAGTAAACGCCGAACGAAAAATTAATCCGAGGCTGGGAAGGATGGATTGGTAGTTAATTGCCAGGATAATGAGACCACCCAGTATATAAACGGCACACATACCCGGAGCCAGAAATGACGCTACTTTTCCGATTCGTTTAATGCCACCGAGAATTACCAGACCAACAACCGATGCTGTAATTAATCCGGTAATCCAGGTTGGGATTGCCAGATCCGATCGTAGCTGATCTGCAACAGTAAAAGCCTGAATAGTGTTGCCGATTCCAAAACTGGCAATTACGAGCATAACAGCGAAAAAAACTGCCATCCATTTAAATTTCGCTCCCATCCCTTTTTCTATGTAATACATCGGACCACCTGACACGGAGCCGTCAGAATGAATCTTTCTGAATTTTATGGCTAAAACTGCCTCGGCATATTTTAATGACATACCCAGAAGGGCAGTAATCCACATCCAGAAGAGCGCTCCCGGACCGCCATAGTGAATAGCAGTGGCAACACCGGCAATATTACCGATCCCAACCGTTGCCGATAGCGCTGCAGAAATTGCCTGAAAATGGGATATATCACCCGGATCTTCCGGATTATCATAAAGTCCCAGAATTACTTTCCAACCGTGAATAAATTTACGAAACTGAATGAATCGGGTTCGGAGTGTCATGAAAAATCCAGTGAAGAGAAGCAGGATAATCAACAAAGGAAAAAATTCGGGAGCACTCCAGATTAAATTGGCAGTATCCGAAAGCAATGTTTTAATAAATTCCATTATTTCTCCATGTGAATATAAGATAGGATATGTTAAAGAATACGTTTCATTATATCAATGAAGAATAGTTGGAAATATAATCGAATATGCCTAATATTTCCCGTGGATTTAAGTAATAAAACTGACGAATACTGGATTGATCAGGCTTTTCGTGAAGCGGAAAAGGCTTTTAATGAAAAGGAAATTCCTGTCGGAGCAATTGTTGTCCATAATAATCAGATTATCGGCAGAGGCTATAATATGCGGGAACGGCTCAACGATCCAACGGCTCACGCCGAAATAATTGCAATCACTTCAGCTGCCTCAACATTAGGTTCCTGGCGTCTCGACGACTGCACGCTTTATGTGACACTTGAACCTTGTGCGATGTGTGCCGGTGCGATATTGAATGCCCGGATTCCACGGATTGTTTTCGGTGCTTATGATAAACAGGCTGGTATGTGCGGCTCAATTGATAATCTGTGTGATCTGAATCTGCTGAATCACCGGGCAATTGTCAGGGGTGGGGTAGAGGAAGCCAAATGCCAATCCATCCTGAATACCTTTTTCGCCAATGTCCGGAACAACAAGTCAATCCTTGATAATTGACATAATAGAATTAAATTAGGACGCTTTTTCAGGAGAGATGGCAGAGCGGTTGAATGCGGCGGCCTCGAAAGTCGTTTCCCGATACGTCGGGACGGGGGTTCGAATCCCTCTCTCTCCGCTAATCTTCGTCCCGACATGTCGGAACTACGCTTGGCAGGCATATGCTCGTCCTAAGTATCATGTTTATTCCGTGCAAACCTACTACGATCAGTAAGAATTAAAATAAGTAAACAGGTTTACAATTATATTCATTCTTGTGCTTTCTAAAAACATATCAATTTGATTATCGTAGCAAGACTCGAAAACGTACACTATTTATCTGTGACATTCGTCACTAAATAAATGGCAACTTTTGATGCAAATAATCATCGAAGTAAAATATTTCTTGCAAATCAGGTACGCTGAAAGTATCTTACCGACCGGTAAGTAAGGAGTATGAATGAGTCACGATGAAAATACAAAAGTAAAGATCATTGAAGTCGCTATCGAATGTTTTGGTGAACTGGGTTATGAGGGCACTTCAATGCGTTTGATCGCCGAAAAACTGGGAATCAGCAAACCGGCGATTTATTATCATTTTCCCGATAAGCAACATCTGTTTCAAGGAATCGTTGAATTCGTAATGGATAAATTTTCGAATACACTTGAAGCGATAAAAAATAACCAAACAGATGCAATCAGTAAATTGAAAGATATAATTTTAACCCGATTTAAACCGTTATCTGACGAATCCAATATCAGGCGCTTTTTGCACGGAATGTTCACAAATGGTGTGAAACATGGTATGAAATTCGATCACAAAAACATGTTCGAATCCCAGGAAAATATTATTCTTACAATTATTCAACAGGGGATTGATGAGGGAAATTTCCGCCCGGACATCAATAAAAAGAGTTTTCTCTACGCATTAATCGGAACGATCAATTTATTTACCAGAGATAATTTGATGAATCAAGCTGCGCCTATTAGTGAGCAGCAGGCAGATCAAATAATAAATCAATTAATTCAGGGAGTTGGGAAACCAGCCTAAATAAGCAGGAGTGTTCAATGATATTCAGAAAATATTTATCACTGTTTCTACTATTTCTCTTGAGCATTTATACTCAGGCGGAAACCTTAAACTTAAATTTAGAAAAAGCACGGGAAATCGCCCTGACGAATAATCCCAGTTTAAAACTGGCTCGTGAAGGCGTCCGGAAATCCAGTCAGCAGGTTGTGGAGGCACGCGGAAATTTAATGCCTTCTGTCAGTGCTTTTTCCAGTATGCAACACGCCTGGGAATTGGCTACCATGGTAATGAACAACCCATTTACACCTGGAGGCGGCAAGTTGTATTTCAAAATGGGAAGCGAGAATACTATCGCGTCCGGAATTAATATCAATCAGCCGGTATATACGGGCGGATTGATTATGAATGGCTATAAAATCTCAAAAATGGGATATAATATCAGCAAATCTCAATTGAAAGCAACTGAGCAGAAAATTCTTAGTGATGTCACCTCTTCATACTATGGAGTATTATTCATGAGTTCTGCTCTTTCGGTATCGACGGAGGCTTTGGAATCCGCTGAAAAAAATCTTACGCAGGTTAATCAATATTTTGATGTTGGAAAATCTTCAAAATTCGATGTTTTACGTGCTGAAGTACAAGTGGCAAATATGAAACCTATGGTCGTCTCCACTGTCAATAATCTCAAACTTGCCGAATCTCATCTTCGTATGATTCTCGGAATAAGCGAATCTGTCGATATTAATTTTACAGAAAAACTTGAGTTGGTGTACTCTGAATTAACAGAAAAGTCACTTGACGTTTTGATCGATATGGCTTTATCGTCACGACCGGAAATTTCAATGATGGATAATCAGAAAAATATTGCTGAAAAGCAGGTATCAATGTCAAAGGCAGCCTTTATTCCATCGATAATGTTCGGAACTGCGTATCAGTATCAGGGACAACGAGATGATTTTAAATTCGTCGGAGACGATTTCTATAAGTCATTCAATTCATCGGTCAGTATTAGCGTACCCCTTTTTAATGGATTGAAAAGCAGCGCCAAGTACCAACAGGCAAAAATTGCCGTCAAAGAAAGTGAACATCAAACGGAGTCTTTGATCAATGGGATTAAACTCGAAGTAAAAGGGGCGTATTTCACAATGCAAGAAGCTTTGGAAAAAGTCCAAACTCAGCAAAAGACTATCGAACAGGCAAAAGAGGCACAACGCCTGGCGAGTTTGTTATATTCGGAAGGATCAAGCACTCAGCTTGACGTCATCAATGCCAATCTTGCTGCTCAGCAGGCTCAAATGAATTATCAGCAATCGTTGTACGAATACAATGTGGCTTTAACAAATTTAAAAAAAGCAATCAATCAGTTATAGGAGAATATAATGAAATCCAATTACCAATATTTGATCATTACAGTATTCCTGGGAATTCTGCTTGAAGGTAGCAGCTGCAGCAAATCCAAAGCAGTATCAAAAGTCGAGGAAAAAGAAGTTTTTCCGGTCAGAGTTATACAAGTTGAGCGAGGGAATATCGAAAGCAAAATAGCCTATCTTGGAAATCTGGAAGCTTATAAAGAAGTCCAGGTCTATTCAACAATTCCCACCCGTATAACAGAACTGAAAGCGGATGTTAACGACTATGTGAATGAAGGTGATATTTTAGCAACTGTCGATAATGTAAAAATCGAACAGGGAGTTCTTCAATCTGAAGCTGCCGTACAATCCGCACAGGCACAATACGATAATATGAAAACGGAGTGGCAACGGATTCAAAAATTATATGAGCAAAACGCCGTCAGCAAGTCCCAGTACGATGCGGTCAGAACCCAGAAAGAAGCTGCCGAGGCTATGGTGAATCAGGTAAAAGCCGGTATGAAATCAGCCAAAGAACAACTGAAAGACAGCTATATCAAAGCACCAATTTCTGGCATTATCTCAGTCCGGAACTATAATGTAGGCGATCAGACTTCACCACAATTTCCTGCTTTTAGTGTCGTACAAATGAGAAAAATAAAAATTATGATCGATATTGTCGAAGCCCAGATTTCCCAGATTAAAGAGGGTCAGAAAGCCTATATCAAGGTCGATACCTACCCCGGTGAAGTTTTCATTGGCAAAGTGGATAAGAAATACCCGACAATCAATCCGATGACCCGTACAGTCAAATGTGAAATTGTGATTGATAATGCCAATTTACGCCTGAAACCCGGTGGTTTTGCCCGGGTTGAAATCGTCGTCGATCAGCACCAAGATGTGCTCGTCATTCCGAAACATTCCATCATTGAAAAAACATCCCTCGAATACCTTGGAGGTGAAATCCGCAACAATCGTATTATTGTCGATAAATATGTCTTTGTCGTCCAGGATTCGCTCGCGCTGATGCGTGAAATTAAAACCGGTTTGGAAAGCGATGACAGGGTGGAAGTGCTGAAAGGACTTTCCCTGAATAATAGGATTGTAACAATCGGGCAGTTTGACATCTCAGATTCTACATTGGTGAATGTCGTCGAAGAAGGGAATTAAGAATGAAGATATCAAGAATTGCAATTAATCGAGGTGTCACCTTTGCGATGATCTATATTATCGCGATTGGCTTTGGCTTCTTCGGGCTGGGACGCCTGAAACTGGATCTCTACCCCGATATAACCTTCCCGATGATCGGCATTATGACCGATTACACTGGTGTCGGTCCGGAAGATATTGAAAATTCGATTTCCCGGCCACTGGAAAAGACCGTCGTCAGTGTCGAAAACCTGGAAAAAATTACCAGCTGGTCAAAATCAGGATCATCGACACTGCTTCTGGAATTTAATTGGGGCACTGATATGGATCAGGCAGAAATTAATGTCCGGAAAATGATAGATTTCGTCAGAAAATATCTTCCCAATGAAGCCTCTGATCCGATGACTTTTGCGTTTAATCCATCAATGCAACCGATTATATTTTTTACGGTCAGTTCTGATAAACTCGGCATGGCAGAACTGCGGAAATTGGTTACCGACCGGGTCGAGCCGGCTCTGGAACGGATTGACGGTGTTGCATCTGCCGGAACTTCCGGTGGCTTACAGCGCCAGATCCGTGTTCTGGTCGATCCCCGGAAAGTAGCTGCTCATGGTGTATCCTTGAGTACAGTTATACAGACTCTTGGAATGGAAAACCTGCAAATTCCCGGTGGCCTTGTAGACGATGAATATACTGAATACGCTGTCAGAACATACGGTGAATTTGAAACCGTTGATCAAATCCGCAATACTGTCATCGGTTCAAAGGCAGGTTCACCGATATATTTGAAAAATGTTGCTGAAGTGATTGATGGCTATAAGGAACAGACGGAAATTGTTCGCAATAATGGCGTCCCGGCGCTGTTCATGTTCTTACAGAAACAATCCGATGCAAACACGGTTCAAACCGCTTCCGCAGTACTAAAAGAACTTCCAAAAATTGCCGAAGATATTGGACAGGGAGTGTCCTTCAATATCATCTGGAATCAGTCAGATTTCATCAAGAAATCCGTCAGCAATTTAACAAATACCGCAATCCAGGCCTTTTTCCTGGCATTTTTTGTTTTGTTATTCTTCTTGCGACATGTGCGCAGTAGCCTCATAGCGGCTATTTCAATTCCGGTATCGATTCTGATTACATTTTTTGTCATGAGTCAGCTTGGTTTGACTTTAAATATCATATCAATGGCAGGCCTGGCGCTGGCTGTGGGTATGCTGATCGATAATTCTATTGTTGTTTTGGAAAATATCTTCCGGCATCGGGATATGGAAAAGGATATTCGAACAGCGTCTGATGATGGTACGACAGAAGTAGGCGTCGCTATTATTGCATCGACATTGACAACGCTGGCAATTTTTGTACCGATTTTCTTTGTTCCCGGGATTGCCGGTGTTATGTTTAAAGATATGGTTATCGCTATTGTCAGTTCATTGACAGTGTCACTTCTTGTGGCTTTGACGTTGATTCCGTTATTATCATCGCGACTTCTTATTAAAAACAAACAGCCAAGCCGTTGGAAACTACTTCGAAATGTGGATGATGGTATTGGTAAATTTCTAAATAATCTGGAAAGTGGGTATGTCCGTTTATTGAATTGGTCGCTTGGTCATAAAAAGATTATCTTGTTAGCGATTGTTGTACTGTTTGTAGCGACCTTTTTTATATTCTCATCGGTCGGTGGTGAATTTATGCCTAAAACCGATCAGTCATTCATTACTTTGAATGTCGCGCGGGAAACCCGTGCGTCACTGACGACAACAGACGAAACCTTCAAACAGATCGAAGAGATTATTTTTGAAGAAATTCCGGAGGCAACCAATGTCCAGATCAGTTTCGGGATCGGCGAAGGCTGGGCGGCCATGTTTGGAACCGGTTCGAATCGAGGAGAAGTAAATATTAGTATTCCCGATGTTAAAGATCGTGATCGCAGTAGTGATGAAATTGAAACATCATTACGAAAAAGATTCAAAAACATCCCCGGTACAAAAGTAACGATGCAATCGGGCTCACCCTTTGGCAGCGGGGGTGATATTACCATAAAAATCTTTGGTTTTGATCGGAATATTGCTACAACATTGGGAGATGAACTGGAAGCCCGTATGGAAAATATTGATGGGGTTGTTGACGTAACAAAAAGTTATAATCAACCGAAACCGGAATACCAGATTCGCATTGACCGGGATCGTGTTTCTGCGCTAGGACTATCAGTTTATCAAGTGGCAACGACGATTGAAACCGCAGTCAAAGGCAAATTGGCAACGAAATTCAGGGAAGAAGGTGAAGAGTACGATGTCGTTGTTCAACTGGATGAAAAATACAGGCAATCGCGAACCGACCTTGAAAATATCTATATCACTTCAGTAACCGGGATCCAGGTTCCTTTAAAGAATGTTGCGACAATTATTCCGGGCGAAGCAGCATCACAGATTGATCGGGAAGATCAGGAACGGATGGTCAGTGTATCCTGTACGGTCTCAGGTAGAGATTTACAATCAGTCTTAGCTGATATTCAGGACGTACTTCGCAAGATGAACTTTCCACCAAACTTCCGCTGGGAAATCGGCGGAGCCGCTGAAGATATGCAGGAATCGTTCATGTATCTGGGAATTGCAATCATTATTGCTATTTTCCTGGTGTATATGGTCATGGCATCGCAATTCGAATCGCTGTTAGATCCCTTTATCATTATTTTTACAGTTCCGCTGGCAATTGTTGGAGCAATCTGGGGATTGTTCCTGACCGGGACAACCTTGAGTGTCACGTCCCTGATCGGAATGGTGCTGCTTGTTGGAATTGTTGTGAATAATGGAATCGTGCTGGTCGATTATATCAATCAGCTCCGCGAGAAACACGGACACGATCTCTGGGTCGCGATCCTGATTGGAGGCAAGCGGCGAATGCGCCCGATTCTGATGACTGCGTTAACGACAATTCTGGCGATGTTCCCGATCGCTTTGAAACTTGGTTCCGGTGCAGAACTCTGGGTCGGCATGGCACGCGCTGTCATCGGCGGATTAACCGCTTCGACGGCACTGACACTGATTCTGATTCCGATTATCTACCTGTTTTTTGAGCAGATTAGTTTGAAACGCGCTATGAAGAAACATAAGATTGAAATGAAGCCCATCGGCATACCTGATGATTTCGACATTTCCACAATAAAATAGTTGGAATTAAAAACAATGGAAAAGCCTCTTGAGTTAAGATCTCAGGAGGCTTTTTTTATTCGACAAATTTTTTCAATTTGCCTTTGACGAAGGTCATCATAACATTAAAGTCGTTATCGAAAACCACGACATCAGCGTCTTTGCCCGGTATCAGTGAGCCAGTCACATTTTGTCTGTTAATGACATTTGCCGGATTAATGCTTGCCATTCGAATGGCATCATGCAGCGGAATTCCCATTTCGTACAAATTCTGGACACCCTTTATCATCGTCAAAGCTGAACCGGCAATTGTGCCGTCAGATTTACGTTTGAATAGACCGTTATCGAGAATAACCTCTTCATTATTGGCAATCAAAGTTCCGTTTTTCAAACCTGTCGGCTTTAAGGCATCCGTCACTAAAACGACTTTGTGAACCGGTTTAACACGCAGCAAAAGCTCTATAATTGCTTTATGAACGTGAAAGCCATCAGCAATCACTTCACAGGAAACGTTGGGATGGATCATAATCGCACCGACTACCCCAGGATCCCTGTGATGTAATCGACGCATGGCATTAAAGAAATGGGTGGAATGCAAGATGCCTGCCTCAAATCCTTCAAGCATATTTTCATAAGTTGCATTGGAGTGTCCTGCTGATACAACTATACCACTTTTTCCCGCAAGAATAGCCAATTCGTGCATATTTTTCAGTTCCGGCGCAACCGTCATTATTGAAATATTTCCTTCGGCAACAGCCAGATATTTCTGCATTAAATTAATATCAACACTCTTCACGTATTTTCCGTTCAGCACACCCGGCTTTTCCGGCGAGATGAAGGGACCTTCCAAATGCATGCCGTAAATCTTGGCTCCGGGTTCTTTTCCAATCGCAGCAACAACTGCTTTAATCGATTTGATAAAATTATCATCGGGCTGGGGATAGAGAGTCGGACAAAATCCGGTTACACCATAATCAACCAGGGCTTTCGACATTTCCAGAACCGAATCAGGATTTCCATCAGCTGTATCATATCCGTTCAGACCGTGAATGTGAGTATCGATAAAACCGGCTGAAATATTTGCGCCATTCAGATAAAATAGTTGTGCGTCACGTGGAATCTGCCGCTTTTTAAATCGCTCGTCAGATATAACATCCTCAATCTTGCCATCGTCAATCATTACCGTACTTTTTGGTAAAATGGTGATACCGGTATAGACCGTTGCATTATGTAAACAAATTAAACTCATAGCGAAACTTCTTTTTTGATATCAGTAATTTGGTAAAAATATAAACCAATAAAAAGAAATAAAACTATTCAACATCGTCTATAAATTGCTACTATTTAGCAGTCATATGCTTTATATTGTCGAAGTATTTGATGATAGGAGGTCGTAATGAAACAATTTTTTATCAGTTTATTTTTGGCACTTATTGTCTTTAGTTCACTCAGTTGGGCTTATTGCGAAATTCCCTGCGGGATCTAAGGAGACGAGATGCGCTTTGACATGATCAGTGAGCATATCGCCACTACCGAAAAATCCATGGCAATGATTACAAAACTATCGGCAGAAAAAGAGATTTATTACAATTACACTAAATCAGACGGGATATATTTTGCTTAATCAATTAAAGTACTTATTAATCACTACTTATTCACTGACCATGCTGCTGAATTGTAGCTCGATAACGACACATAACATAATTCAAAAAGACAAGATTTTCTCGATTACAGTTCCTGATAGTATCAATCGTTGTTTAGCTATATTTCAGACGCAGGTCGATAGTATCGTGAATGCCGATGATTTTAAGACTGCTATCATAGGTATTCAGATCGAGAATTATAAATCGGGAGAACTGATCTTTTCCATGAATCCGCACACACTTCTGATTCCTGCCAGCAATATGAAACTGATAACAACGGTATCAGCCTTAAGCTATCTTGGACCGAATTACAAATACGAAACCGGTCTTTATATGGACGGCACAATTGATGATGGAATCTTGGATGGTAATTTAATTATCAAAGGTTCCGGTGATCCGAGTATATCCGGTCGATATAACGGCGGGTGCGCACTGGCAGTTTTTACGGAATGGGCAGATACATTGCTTTCGTTGGGAATAACCGGGATTAATGGTACAATCATCGGTGATGATAATATTTTTGATGATATCGACCTGGGATATGGCTGGTCATGGGACGATTTGTCTTATTATTATGCTGCTGAAACCAGTGGTCTTTCGTTTAATGACAATTGCATCGATTTATTTATTATTCCCGGTGATACAGTCGGGGAAAAAGCCCGGGTAACGACATTTCCGGAAATGGAATACCTGAATTTGAAAAATGAAATCACGACAGTATCCAATCGTAACAAGACAAAAATTGATGTCAATCGTATTCCCGGTACGGATGATGTTACTGTTTTTGGAACGATTCGGACCGATGCAGATACTGTTTCAGAGTTGGTGACAGTTTCCAATCCAACCTATTTTACACTTTCCGCATTTAAATACATCTTAGAAGAAAACGGTATAACTGTCAGTAATATCAGCGACATAGATGATATTCCATTAATCAATCCTGACTACGATAATTATCAATTAATCGCACAACATTGTTCAGTGCCTCTCTCTGAAATTATCAGGATAATAAATAAAGACAGTCAGAATTTCTATGCGGAGCAGCTCCAGAAAACGCTGGGTGTCGAACAGTATCAGACTGGCAGTGCAGAAGCCGGTATCAAGGCTGAAAAACATTGGCTTGATATGATCAATGTCTGCTCGGATGAAATTCGGATTGTCGATGGCTCGGGTCTTTCGCGTCACAATTTAGTATCCGCGTCTCAAGTAATCAGTATTTTAAGAAACATCAGAAACGATCCGAATTGGGAAATATTTCGGGAATCTTTAGCAATTGCTGGCAAGGATGGAACATTATTCGATCGCTTTATAGGTTCTGAAGCCGCTGGACACGTTTATGCAAAAACCGGCAGTCTGGGTTATGTCAGAACCATTTCGGGCTTTGTTAAGGCTAAAAATGGGCAAGAATACCTGTTTTCGATCCTGGTTAATCACTATTCTGTTCCAAAATCGACAGTGGATGCAATGCAGGAGCAGATTATCACGTTGTTGTACACACTGGATTACTGATGTCGAAATTTTCCCAGAACGTTCTCCAAAAAGTTAAAAACGCACCGGTTGATCCCGGATGTTACCTGTTTAAAAATGATCAATCGAAAATTATTTATATAGGCAAAGCGAAAAACCTGCGAAACCGGGTCAAGAGTTATTTTGTTTCGATAAATACAAAAGAAGCAAAAACTCAGAGTCTCGTTAGACATATCCGGGACATCGAGTTTATCATTACGCACTCAGAAGTCGAAGCGCTGATCCTTGAAAATACACTCATTAAGGAACACAAGCCACGCTATAATATATTCCTGCGTGACGATAAGACCTTTCCCTATGTTCGGATTACAAAAGAGCATTTTCCCAGAATATTTCTAACGAGAAAGTTGGTTGCCGATGGTTCAAAATATTTCGGTCCCTATACTGACTCACGGGCAATTCGCGACATCGTTCGGATTATCAAAAAAGTCTTTACTGTCCGGAACTGCAATTACCGGCTTGATCCTGATACGGTAAATTCCGGAAGAGTCAAGCTATGTCTTCAATACCATATTCATAATTGCGAAGCTCCCTGCCAGAAATTGATCTCAGAGTCGGACTACAATACAATGGTCTCAAAAGTTGAATCCTTTCTCCGGGGAAATTCCGTCGATATTATTGAATTTTTAACTGAAAAAATGCAAAGAGCTTCCGGCAAATTTCAATTTGAAATTGCTGCCAGATACCGGGATAATATAAAATTGCTGACGCATTATTTTCAAAAGCAGTCTGTGGAACTTCCCGATTTCAAAAACCGTGATTTTATCAATCTTTATGTCGAAGAAGATATTGCCGTTGTGATTGTCATCCGTGTCCGTCAGGGGAAAATGCTCGGAAAAGATACGGTATTTATTGAAGGGGCGGAAAATGCTGACGAAAGTGACGTCATGCGCACACTTATTCAACAGTACTATGATCATTCACAACTGATCCCGGAAGAGATCGATGTTAATATTTATCCGTCAGAACAGCCAACATTAGAAAAATGGCTTTCGGAAATGCGGCAGAAAAAAGTCCACATTACACGACCGGCAAAAGAGGAAAAACTCAGGTTGATGCGACTGGCGGAAAAAAATGCCAAAGTGCAGGTTCAGGAATATATTCTTAAAAAGAGCAAAACCGTCGATTATGTCCCTAAATCGTTGAAGCAATTGCAAATCGACTTGAATCTCGAAAGTCTGCCCAAACGAATCGAGGCATTTGATATATCAAATATCCAGGGGAAATATGCGGTCGGCTCGCTGGTGACATTTATCAATGCCCGTCCGCAAAAGAGTGAATATCGGCGTTTTCGGATTAAAACTGTCAAGGGGATTAACGATTTTGCCATGCTGGAAGAAGTCGTTCAGCGACGATATTCCCGACAGCTAGAAGAAAAACATAAGCTGCCCGATATAATTCTGATTGATGGTGGTAAAGGACAATTAGCAAGCGCTGTCGCTGTCCTGCATAAATTAAGCATTGAAGAAATCCCGATATTCGGAATTGCGAAAAAACTGGAAGAAATCTTTATCCCAAGTCAGCCGGAACCGGTTTTATTGCCCCGAAACAGCGTTTCTTTGACACTGTTACAGCGGATTCGAGACGAAGCCCATCGCTTTGCAATAACTTATCATCGGAATATTCGTGGCAAAGGTGAACTTGATTCCGTGCTGGATCATATTCCCGGTCTGGGAAATAAAAAGAAACAGGCACTCTGGTCTTATTTCAGTACAATCAAAAATATGCGTTCAGCATCGATCGATGAGCTCTGTAAAGTAGAGGGAATCGGGCAGACACTGGCAAAAAATATCTGGGATTTTCTGCATCACGGTTGAGCGGAATATTTATAATTAATTGCTGTAATTTTATGAAAAGATTAAGAAATTATCTGGCGCTAATTGAATCGCAAACTAAATCCGAAATATATGGAGTTTGAATGAGTACTATTCAGGAACCGGAAGTGAATCTGGAACTGGCAATTGAACATGGCTTGAATAAAGAGGAATACGGGAAAATCAAAGAAATTCTCGGACGAACTCCGAATTATACCGAATTGGGTGTTTTCTCGGTAATGTGGAGTGAGCATTGCAGCTATAAAAATTCCATCGCAATGCTGAAAACGTTGCCGCGTTCCGGAAAGCGTCTTCTGGTTGGTGCGGGTGAAGAGAATGCCGGATTGGTCGATATTGGTGATGGACTGGCAGTCGCTTTTAAAATCGAAAGCCACAACCATCCTTCGGCAATTGAACCATTTCAGGGAGCAGCAACTGGCGTAGGCGGAATTCTGCGGGATATTTTCACAATGGGTGCGCGTCCAATTGCATCATTAAATTCATTAAGATTTGGTCCACTGACGATTCCCAGAAACCGCTACTTATTTGATGAAGTGGTGAAAGGAATTGCTCATTATGGCAATTGTATGGGAGTACCGACAGTTGCCGGAGAAGTCTATTTTGATGACTGTTATACAGGAAATCCGCTGGTAAATGCAATGACCATTGGTATTGTGAAACACGATCGCGTCGTCAGTGCTGTTTCAAAGGGCAGAGGCAACACTGTGATGATTGTTGGTTCTTCCACCGGTCGGGATGGTATTCATGGCGCCACATTTGCCTCTGTGGAATTAAGTGAAGAATCCGAGCAAAGGCGGTCTTCGGTGCAGGTTGGAGATCCCTTTACTGAGAAGCTTTTACTTGAAGCGACACTTGAACTTGCCCGTAAAGATTACCTGATTGGTGTCCAGGATATGGGAGCAGCAGGAATAGCCTGTTCCACATCGGAAATGACCGCAAAAGGAAAAAGCGGAATGATTTTGGACTTGAGTAAAGTACCCGTTCGGGAACAGGGCATGATTCCCTATGAGATTATGCTTTCTGAATCCCAGGAACGTATGCTGGTCATCATCCGTCGCGGTTTCGAAAAAGAGGTTAAAAAAATATTTGATAAATGGGATCTGAACTGTGTCGAGGTCGGTACCGTTACCGATACTGCGGAACTTGAAATGTTTATGGATGGGAAAAAGTGCGGATCTATCCCGGCTTGGCATTTGGCATTGGGTGGTGGCGCACCGGTTTATGAACGGGAAGTTAGAAAACCCGAATATCTTGAGAAACTGCATTCAGTTGATTTAAAGGATATTCCAGAACCGGATGATTATAACATTGCACTTCTGAAACTGATGGCTTCACCATCGATCGCTGATAAATCATGGATTTTTCATCAGTACGATCATAGTGTCAGGACAAACACCATGATCGGTCCCGGTGGATCGGCGGCAGTACTTCGGATTAAGCGGACAAACAAGGCGATTGCCACAAAAACCGATGGAAATGGACGCTATACATATTTGAATCCCTACCGTGGTGGTGCGATTGCAGTCGCTGAATCCGCCCGAAATGTTGTCTGTACTGGTGCTAAACCGATTGCCATTACCAATTGCCTGAACTTTGGAAATCCCTACGATCCGGAAGCCTATTATCAATTTAAACAGGCAGTCCTGGGAATGGGCGATGCCTGTCGGACATTTAATACACCCGTTACGGGTGGAAATGTCAGCTTTTATAATGAGTCGCCTGATACAGCCATTTATCCTACACCTGTGGTCGGAATGATTGGATTAATTGAAAATATCAACAATGTGACAACATCCTACTTTAAAAATGATGGCGATTTTATCATCATGATGGGAACATTGAAAGGGGAGTTGGGGGGAAGTGAATATTTAAAAGTTATTCATGATACCGTTGCCGGGGACACTCCAACAATTGATCTGAGTTTTGAGAAACGGGTTCACAATGCCTGCCTGGAAGCCATTCGAAATGGGATTGTTAATTCTGCCACTGATATATCCGATGGCGGACTGGCAGTCGCTGTTGCCGAATCCTGTATTAACAATCCAATAAAACCAATAGGTGCATCTGTTTATATTTCACGCAAATTACGAGACGATGAAATATTTTTCGGAGAAACCCAATCGGTGATAATTTTATCTATCTCCGAAACTCGACTACTTGATATTGAACGAATTGCTGCAAAAAATATTGTTCCTTGCTTTACAATTGGCAGAGTAAAAGATAATGGTCGGCTGAAATTGAACGAATCGATTGATATTGATCTGAATGATCTAAAATCAGCATATAAAGAGTCTATTCCGGGATATATGAAAATAAATATATAAATAAAGACAATGTTAGAGTTATCTGAACTGTTCATCAATTCCATCATCGTGCTGAGGCGTTGGCTGCATCAGCATCCGGAATTGTCCTATGAAGAAAAAGGAACAACAAAATTTATTAAAAAGACCTTGTTATCCTGGGGAATAAAATTCCATCGATTTAATACAATAAAATCAGGTGGTTATGCGGATATCGGAACAGGCGATTCACCGATTTTGGGATTTCGTGCAGATATAGATGCTTTACCCATTATGGAAAATCCAAAGCATGCTATAAAATCTGAAAATACAGGTGTAATGCATGCCTGCGGACACGATTTTCATACATCAATCGGACTTGGTTTACTTAAATATTTTTCCGATTATCCTGAAAAGTTAAGCGGAAAACTGCGGGTAATTTTTCAACCGGCGGAAGAAACAACACCAACCGGCGCGTTAAAAGTGATTAATGAACCGATATTTGATGAAATGACTGGTATTCTGGGAGTCCATGTTGATAATAGAATTCAAAATGGGCAAGTATCCATCAGAAAAGGCGCAGTTTGTGCATCTTCAACTAAAATTGAAATAATCCTGCATGGACCGGGTGGACATACCTCAAGACCTGATGACACTGTTGATCTTATTTCAGTTATTGCCATATATATCAGGCAGTTACAGAAATATTTAAGCAAATTATTTCAAAGTAAATATGTACTGGCTTTTGGACAAATTCATGGTGGAAATTATCACAACATAATCCCATCGGAAATTAGTTTGGTTGGCACACTTAGAAATTTCGATAACGACGAGCTCGTTCAAATAATGACAGCTATTAAAACTTATAGCAAGCAATTTGCTGGTAAATATTCTTTAAATATTGATGTACAGTTTCCAAGCAGCACACCTACTATAATTAATAATGATGAAATGTACAGGGATATTATTGCATTCAGTAACCAGTCAGGCTATAAAAATCGAATAAAAGCAGCAGAACCATCGATGGGCGCTGATGATTTTTCTTTCTACCAGAAAATGATTCCCGGGTTATATATCCACATTGGTTCAAAAGGAAAGGGTGTTCCTCATAGTCCGGACTTTGAATTAGATGATAAATTACTCAAACCGGCTATAGAGTTCCTGATAGAATTCATCATATTTTATCTTAAAAAGAGAAAATAACTTTATTTACTCATTCAATTGATCATATATAAAGCAGTAAAAGCCCATGATAATTCAAAAACACGGCTTTCATAATGGTAAAAATAACTGATTTGCAATTACATATAAGATATATTATGTAAACATACGCAAATAATTATTTCTATAGCGCTTATCCTTTCCTGTCTGATTTATATCTAGGATTTTATTACGAAGCTGACAATACGATTTTTAATGACAATCTGCTGAACGATAGTCTTACCTTCCAGAAAACGTTGAACATTCTCAATTTCTCTAGCGGCAGCGATACAAGCATCATCATCCGAATCCCGGGCAATTTCAATCGTTCCTCTAACTTTACCATTTATCTGAACAGCCATTTTTACATTATCTTCTATCAAGTACTGTACATCCCATTCTGGCCATTTCAAATATACAAGCTCTTCAGTATGACCTAATCTGCTCCACAATTCTTCAGTAATATGGGGCGCATATGGATTTAGTAATTGTAAAAATATTTCCAATGCCTGTCTGGGGATAATTTGAAATTTGCTGATTTCGTTGATAAAAATCATGAATTGTGATATTGCTGTATTAAATCGCAGATTTTCTGTGTCGATGGTCGCTTTATAAATAGTTTTATTTAGTAATATCAATGTCGAACGATCCAATTCAACATCCTGTATCTCAGGTTTTATTTCATCATTTTCATCAATAAACAGGTTCCATACTTTGTTCAAAAAACGATAAATCCCGTCAATACTTGAAGTACTCCATGGTTTAGTTCGAGTTAATGGTCCCATAAACATTTCGTACATTCTGAAAGTATCTGCACCAAAATTGCTGATGACATCATCGGGATTGATCACATTACCACGGGATTTGCTCATTTTTTCGCCGTCTTCACCGAGGATCATACCCTGGTTGACAAGTTTTAAAAATGGTTCAGGAGTACTGACATACCCTAAATCGTAGAGTACTTTGTGCCAAAATCTTGCATAAAGCAGATGCAGCACGGCATGTTCAGCGCCGCCAATATAGAGATCAACGGGCATCCAGTATTTTTCCTTATCTTTATCCCATGGTTCCGTGTCGTTATTTGGATCTAAATATCTCAGATAGTACCAGCATGAGCCTGCCCATTGCGGCATGGTATTGGTCTCATATGAGTACTTCTCCCCTGTTTTTGAATCTCTGAAAATAATCCAATCGGCAACGTTTGCTAGTGGCGATTCACCAGTACCGCTTGGTTCATATTTTTCAACTTCCGGCAGAACCAATGGTAATTCATCTTCGCCTAATAAAATTACCTCACCATTTTTATTAAATTTTAATGGGAACGGTTCACCCCAATACCTTTGACGTGAAAATACCCAATCACGCAGTTTGTACTGAATGGTTGCTTTGCCAATTTTTCGTTCTTCCAGCCATTTAGTGATTTTCTTTTTTGCCGCTTCAACATTTAATTCGTTGATAATGCCTGAATTGACCAGAATTCCGTCACCAGTCCAGGCTTCTTTGCTAATATCACCACCAGTTATAACCTCGACAATGTCCAATCCAAAAGTTTTGGCAAATTCCCAGTCACGTTGATCATGACCCGGTACAGCCATAATTGCACCGGTTCCGTAAGTTATTAAAACATAGTCAGATGTCCAGATTGGAATCTGCTGACCATTGACCGGATTAATTGCGTACAGTCCTGTAAAAACACCGGTTTTTTCTTTGGCAAGTTCGGTTCGGTCGAGATCACTTTTGCGGGCGGCTTTTTCTTTATATTCATTAATGATATTTTTAAAGTCAGTGGGGACTATTTCCTCAAGAATAGGATGTTCCGGTGCAACCACCATATAAGTCGCGCCAAAAAGCGTATCAGGGCGTGTTGTGAAGACTTTCAGCGATTTCTCGGTGTTGAAGATTTGAAAAGTCACTTCAGCGCCTTCTGAGCGCCCGATCCAATTGCGCTGCATTTCTTTGATGCTGTCCGGAAAATCTACGAGATCAAGATCCTTGAGTAAACGCTCAGCATATGCAGTAATTTTCAAAATCCACTGACGCATTGGCATTCTTATAACTGGATATCCACCTCGTTCGGATTTACCGTCAATGACCTCTTCGTTTGCCAAAACAGTCTTCATCTCAGGGCACCAGTTCACTGGTATTTCTGCCTGATAGACCAGTCCCTTTTTGTACAATTGCAGAAAAATCCACTGCGTCCATTTATAATATTTCGGATCAGTTGTATTAACCTCACGATCCCAATCATAGGAAAAACCAAATGATTTAATTTGGCGTCGAAAAGTGTTGATATTATTTTCAGTTGTGATTTTAGGATGAGTCCCTGTCTGTAAGGCATAATTTTCAGCCGGCAGTCCAAACGCATCCCAACCCATAGGATGCAGGACATTAAATCCCTTTTTTCTTTTAAATCGGGCAACAATGTCGGTGGCGATATATCCCTCCGGATGTCCGACGTGCAATCCTGCCCCGGATGGATATGGAAACATATCCAGGATGTAATATTTGGGTTTGTCCGAATGATCCTTAGCTTTGAAAGTTTTGTTGGTTTCCCAGCGTTTTTGCCATTTATTTTCAATCTCTTTAAACGGGTAACTCATTCTCTTATTATCCTTTTTCAGAAAAATTCTGATCTGATTTTAATAAAGTATTCGGAACCGGATAGTTCCGGGAATATTCTGAATATCTGTAATGACTTCTTTGTCGTATTCCCGGCTGATATCAGTGATTACATACCCGATATTTTCGTTTGTTTTCAGATATTGCCCAACGATGTTTATCGAATGTTTGGCGAGTATGTTATTAATCTTCGCCAGAATTCCGGGGATATTTTCGTGTAAGTGGACAAGTCTGTGCGCATCTTTGATTTCCGGTAATTGCAAATTTGGGAAATTCACACTTAAATTGGTTCCGCCATTAAACAGAAAATCAGTGATTTTATTAGAAACAAAATCAGCGATATTTTGTTGGGCTTCTTCGGTACTTCCGCCAATATGCGGAGTTAAAATAACATTCGGTAATTTCTGAAGTTCAGATTTAAATTTATCATAGTTATTTTTCGGTTCCTCAGGAAATACATCGACGGCTGCACCGCTAATTTTACCGCTTTTTATATTCTGGACCAGAGCTTCCATATCGACGACAAAACCACGGCTGAGATTCAGAAAGATGACACCGTCTTTCATTTTATTGAAATCATCTGCATCGATGAATCCATGATTTTCCTGTCGTCCGTCAATATGAACCGTAATAATATCTGCTTTTGAGAATAATTCATCCTTGGAATTGCATTTTTGGGCATTACCCAAAGCAAGTTTTTCAACCAGATCATAATAGTATATCCGCATTCCAACAGCTTCGGCGATAACAGAGAGTTGCGCTCCGATATTTCCGTAGCCTATTATTCCAAGTCTTTTTCCGCGAATTTCATGGTTGCCAGCTGCGCTTTTTGACCACAAACCTTGATGCAATTTTGTGCTTTTTTCAAATATACCCCTGATCAGCATTATAATTTCACCCAGAACGAGTTCCACGACACTGCGGGTGTTGCTGTACGGTGCATTAAAAATGCCAATTCCCTTTTTTGAACAGGCATTCTGATCGATCTGATTTGTACCAATACAGTATGCACCAATCGCCAGTAACTTATCAGCACAATCGATGATATTCTGGGTTACTTTTGTCTTTGACCGGATTCCCAGAACGGCGACATCCTTAATCCGTTTGCATAATTCCTGCTCATCCAGACTGCCCGAAACAGTTTTCACGATGAGTCCTTCTTCCCGAAAGATTTCCCTGGCGTTTGGATGAATATTTTCCAGCAACAGTACGTTTATTGGATTTTTTCGAATCATAGTGACTGACACTCTCCTGACCGGATTTTATTGTTATCTAGAGTAACATGATGTTATTCTCTTTGCATTTTTCTATCATATCATGAGACCAGATACTGGATTGAACTTCACCGACATGACATTTTCGAAGAAACAGCATACATAACCTCGATTCACCAATTCCTCCTCCAATGGACAAGGGCAATTCATCGTTTAAAATACGTTTATGAAACGGGAGATTCATTTTATATGCTTCGTTTTTCAAAGTCAATTGCTTGATAAGAGCATCTCTATCGACTCTGATACCCATCGAAGACAATTCGACGGCGCAGTTTAATACCGGGTACCAGACTAAAATATCACCATTCAATCCGTGCCTATCTGAGGAAGTTTCTGTTGACCAGTCGTCATAATCGCTTGCGCGTTCATCGTGTGGTTTTCCGCTCTTCATATTTGATCCGATACCAATTACGAAAACGGCTCCTTTTTCCCGGCAGATTTCATTTTCCCGTTCACGAGGTGTTAATTCCGGGTATATCTCCTCCAGTTCTTCACTATGTATAAATGTAATGGATTCCGGCAGGTAATATTTCAATAATTGAGGATACTTACGACAAACAATATGTTCTGTTTTTTTAATGACATTATAAATTTTCTTCACAATGTATTTTAATACGTCCAAATTTCTTTCATTCTGAGCAATGATCCGTTCCCAATCCCACTGGTCAACATAAATGGAATGCAAGTTATCCAGAATCGTTTCATCAGGGCGAATGGCATTCATATCCGTATATAATCCCTCACCGCTGATGAATCCATAGTCTTTTAGTGCCTGTCTTTTCCACTTGGCGAGAGATTGGACCACTTCCGCATTCTCTCCAATACTCTTAATATTGAATTGCACGGGTTTTTCAGTGCCCGACAGTCCGTCATTTATTCCTGTATTTTTAAGTACGAAAATCGGAGCTGACACCCTATGTAGGTTTAAAGCAGCTGCCAGGCTTTCCTGGAACGTGTTTTTAATAAATTTGATTGCCTCTTCGGTTTCTCTTAAATCAAGCGATGAGTGATAATTTTCAGGTAAGTATAGATTTCCGTTGACAAATTGACCATTTTTCATTTTTTATCTCAATTTTTTTAAATTAAAAGCAGACAATAAAAAAGCCAAGTTGAAATATATCTAAATTAATTGAATTATTAAACTGAAACTTTTATATAAATAAACGAATTAGTATTTATCAATTAATAACTGATAAACGATGTAGAATTTTGTCGGTTTCATCTAAAATACTATTATAATTATGAACAATAAATTCTTTTGTTGAATTGATATATTGTTTCAATTGTAAGGAGATGCTTTCAGGTAGCTCATCTTCGTCAAGTACTTCAAGTATATTATCAGGTAATACAAGGATATCCACTGCTAAATCAAGCCACTCAATTATATTTTTCTTTATCACTATTTGGTCAGCAACATTAAAGTAACTTCCAAGGTATTTTCCATCATGATACCAGCGATAGAGTGTATAGGGACGTTCTGACCAGTAAAAAGCATAGGTAACAGTACCAGTACTTAAAGTTAAAGTTGAAACCTTGACTGTTGATTCAAGTATGTATTTCAGAATGCCAAATTTTTGACGATAGTGAATGAGTTCGCAGGGATACTGGCGATTCGTCCCATTCAGAAGATGTTTTATTTCCAAACAACTCATCATAATTAAAAATAGATGTGCTCAATTAATATCTTAATACCGATCCCGATAAGAATGATTCCACCGATAATTTCAAAGCGTTTTCCGAGGTAATATCCCAGTTTATGACCAATCAACATCCCTAACAAGGAAATCCCAAAAGTGATAATTCCGATGAGTAAAACCGGAACAAGAATCCCTGTATTCAGAAATGCAAAGGTAACTCCAACTGCCAGTGCATCGATGCTGGTCGCAACAGATAACATCAATAGCGTCTTCGGATTGGTTGGATCAGCAACAGCCTTACAATCATCCAGATTGACTGCGTTGTAAATCATCCGAATACCAATAATGCACAGTATGATAAAAGCAATCCAGTGATCAAATTTTTCAATATATCTTGCAAAGGAGCGACCGGTAAGCCATCCGATAATAGGCATCAGCGTCTGAAAGAATCCAAAGGAGAAGGCAATTTTCAAAGCATTCCACCGTTTCGGAGATGGAACCATAAATCCACAGGAAATCGAAACAGCAAATGCATCCATCGATAGACTTACAGCAATAATAACAATGAAAAAAAAATCCATCTCAATTATTCGTTCTCAGGATTATCGAGCAATTTCTGTACCTCTGTGGCTTCTATGACAACCTCTTTTTCCAATTCAACCTTGGCGATCTTTTCGAAGGAAGTCGATATTTTCTCTGTGGAAATATTAATATCCTTAACATCTTTTTGAACGGTGTCGATATGTGTGGACAATTTATCCCAGCGAATCCGATAGCGTCCGAAATCTTCAGACAGTTTAATGATTTCCTGTTGAATGATGTCGGCAAATTTCCGCCTTTCAATATCGCGAACAACGATTTGAAGAGTATTCAAAACTGCCATAAAAGTTGTTGGTGAGGTGATCCAGACTTTACGTTTCTGTGCATAAGATACAAGATCCTCATGATAGGCATACAGTTCGGCAAAAACGGCTTCCGCTGGCAAAAACATGACCGCCTGATTCGAGGTCTCCCCTGTTATGATATATTTATCGGCAATATCATCGATCTGCTTTTTAACATCCATTTTAAATTGCTTGACCGCCTGATTGCGTTCACTTTCGGGAATTGTTTTATCAATCATCCGTTTATAATTTTCAAGAGGAAATTTTGAGTCGATGGATACATTTCCGGTTGGATCCGGTGCAAATAAAATAGCATCGACAGTTTTTCCATTACTTAAGGTATATTGGGTTTTGTAAATCTTATCGTTTTTCTCACCAAAAACTGCAAAAAGGATTTGATTCAGTTGAACTTCACCAAATATTCCACGACTCTTTTTGTCAGTCAGGATATCCTGCAAAGATACGACGTTTGTCGATAAGCTATCAATTTTCTTCTGAGCTTCATCAATTTTTGTCAGGCGTTCAATGACGTTATTGAATGTCTCATTTGTCTTCTTGAATCCATCACTCAAATTTTCCTGAACCTTGTTATTAATGGCTTCAAGCTTCTTTTCTACATTATTGGTTAATTTATCGAAATCATTTGATAGACTTTTTTGGAACAGTTCTTTGAAACTGTTCAAATCGTTTGATGTTTTCTGGCTGGTTTCTCCAAGGGTTTTTGTGAGATCATTTTTGAAAACGCCGAATTTTTCTACCAGTTCCTGAATCTGAGCCATAATTCGCTGGGTAAAATTAGTGAATTGTTCCTGAATCGATTCACCGATTTTCGCCTGGAGCAAATCCGGAAAAAGTTCCAGTTTGGATTCGAAAGACAGGATTTTATCTTTTTGTTCTTTGACATCATTTGATAAGCCCGTCTCGGATTTTTGCCATATTCGTACCAAAATCAGAATATTGAGCACTAAAACAATAAGTCCTATTATTATGATCATTTCAAGCATCTTTTATCCTTACTCTATTGTAATTGCCATATGGATAGTATAATGATTTTTTTTTATAATGAATAGTATGATCTATTTATTCAGCACTTAATGTATGATATTAAATTACAGATTTTTAATATCACAATTTACTTTAAAAGATGTTCATCCATTAATATGTAAATATTTGTATATTAAAGAAATATATTGTTGACTATTCCAATGAATAAGAAAGCTATTTCGCATAATCCGGGTCTATTTCAGATACTGCCTGGCTGATAATTTCCGGTGTTTCTTATTGATGAACCTATTCGCACTGCTCATTAGAAACTTATTGAACCACCAAAGACAAATTTACTGCCACCATGAATGTTCTCCTCACCGGCGACCAGTGTACCATATCCGGCATCCAGTGTCAAATTTTTGACTTTCATGGGACGAAGGCTGAGAATCAAATCCAGAAACAATCCACCGGCTTTCTCAACATTATATTCATAAAAACCATTCACATCGACCGGCTGCATAGTCACACCGGCGTATCCTGAACTAATTGTGAGACCTATGGCAGAGTGGCTCCCTGAACTGACTTGTGCACCCATTCGAAGAATACTGTAGTAATACTCAATGTCATCCAAAAATGAAAATCTGTCAGTTGGAGACAAAATAAACATCATTCCCTGATACCCGGCATAAAGCCCGATATCCCCTAATTTACCGGCATTGACAAGATTGTATGCTGCTGAAACTCCAAATAGAGGTCCGACCGTCCCGGCATACATGTCGTTTAAATCTTTATTTGATAAATTATAAATACCTAATTCTGAACGAAGCATTACTTTAAAATTCTTTTCTTTTGGTTTAGTGCCCTGTTTTATTTCCTGAGGAACCACTGTGACTGTTTGCTTTTCAGGTTGAGATTCAACTACCTGATTCATTTCTTCAGTTTGTTCTGAAGTACCTATTTCTGTTGCTATGGTCTCACCCACTTTGAATCCACTCAATTTATCAGAAACAGCTTTCATCCCGAATTTTAGCAGGTCTTCCATACGACCTTCATGGTCATAAGTTGCTGTACCTAGAAATTCACCGGTCTCGACACTGACAAGGCGAACCGCAATTGAAAACATCGAGCCGAATTTACTGACACTGCCTCCGACCATTTGATCGACGCCAAGTAGTTGTCCAATCTCAACCATACACTCAGTAGATGTACATTCGGAAAGCTGAAATCCCTGTTCGCCGATAATTTCTCCCATCAACTCACGTTCAATTACCCGGTACTTACCCGATTGAAACAGTTCGTGTCTCAGGCGATCCGTAAGGATGCTGGCTTCCATATCGGTCAAGCCCTTGCCTTCCAGTTCCAAAACGGCAATCGATGTCTGCGCTATAAGTGATGACGTAAATAAAAAAGCTAAAAGTAATTTGCCCACCATTTTCAAATCAACCTCTTTTAAAGCGTTATTATTGATTTCATTTTCCATAACAAATTAAAAAAAATAATATAACATTTAAAACAATATTTTTAAATGTATTGAGTACATACGGAATTGAATTCCAGTATCTTGGTAGTGGATAACTTCAATTCACCACCGAAGATCCAATTTTATTAAAGATTGGGTACAAACTATTATTCGGTTGCAAGCGCATGCGAAGCCTGCTGGACTTTATACAACCACCTGAATCATGATCGGGATTCCCTCCCCCTCAAGTACTGATTCATTAAATTGCTAAAACAGCATCCCGATCCAGATATTCAGGGATTTATTGCGAATGCTATACGAAAAGAAGCCTGGCGCAGAGTCAGTAATTTAATTGTTCCTGACTAGTGCTATTGGACAAACCCGGTGCAGCGATCGGCAGTTGCCCGCCGCGATGATTCGCTTCTATAAAAATAGCCCGGCAGTTATACCAGGCTATTGGTGATATATGCTAATTCCTGATTAGGTACTCAGGTCGTCTTTATTTCATCGCAGGCGTCCAGAAGATTTTCAATGTTTACCGGCATTCCTTTGAAAATTGCCGGAGACCTGGCGTAATCAGCCGGGACACTTTTGTAAAGCCGCGAAAAGGTTTTGTAAATTGCCGAAGCCGTTTCGTAAATATTCGACAGGCTTTTAAAAACAGCCGGGAGGGTTCCCGAACTCCCGAACGGGTTTCGTAAAGCGCCGAAGCTGTTTTGTAAATATTCGACAGGCTTACGGAAATGATCGGGAGGCTTGCGACATTTATCAATAAAATGTCGGAATTACTTCAATCCTTTCATTCGGCGGCAATGCTTATTTGCCGAGGCTCTTGAGCACCCGTGAAAAACTGAAAGCGGACTGGAGTTCCGGCTGGTCCCGGAACACCCGGCGGGCAATTTTGCAGATCGCCATAACTTGCTTGTGGATGGCATTGAATTCGGTAACCGCTTCCACACTATTGCCGGTGATACCGGATTTGAGGGCTTCCTGTTTGATATTGGCATCATTCAGGGAGGCAGCGGCTGACGTCAAGGCTTCCGGCAAGGTGCCGGCGATACCCTTTGCGACCAGCTCTGTTTTGAGTTCTTCGCTCAGGTTCTGACGAATCTGCATCAACAGGCTGATCAGGGCTTCCTGGTTGCCCTTCTGGGCTTTTGAATAATAATTCGCGAAGCCAAAATGACCGAGCAGCTCTTTATAGCGGACGTTATCGAAATTGACTTCCAGCTGGGCTTTGAAAAGTCCCAGGTTTTCCAGGGCTTCTTTCTGGATGATTTTCAAATCATCGGTGGCGCTGCGCAGACCGGCATAATAATCTTTGCCGATATAGCTTGTGCCCGCCGCCTGAATACGGGCTTTCAGGTTTTCACCAAAAGGGTCAGCCCAACTGCTCTGCACCGTGACAATCGGCTCCCTGTTCGCCAGAAAACTCTCCGTAATGGTGGCACAGACGACCAGTAATTTCATATCACTGCAATGATAACTACGTGCAACAGTCATAATACCTCCGGGTGTTTGGGGTTAGTGTCTATGGATTGCATGAATGCTCTGAGAAT
>CAZSDW010000022.1:52852-57108 GCA_964605705.1 uncultured bacterium | reverse complement strand
GACTATGCCCGCGCTTTGACAGAAAATGGTTATATTGTGGAATGCCGGCTCAAGTGGGAATGGGTCGCCACTACCAGTAAAGGTCCCATTTATCCCATGTCGGGAGACATTTACGGTTTTGCCGTCGCGATTCATGACAACGACAATGGTGCAAGTGCGAGGGATAATTCCATTGAATGGGCTGCAAGTCTTGTGGACGCTGTATGGACTGACTGCACTTATATGGGTTATATGGAACTCTTAGACGATCACAAAATAAATTATATAGCGGAAAGTTTAGTGGATCCTTCGATCGCCTATCCAGATCCACAGATTTTCATCCCCACTATTACAAATGCTGTTTCCGCACCGTCGGCTGTCGTGAAAAACTTTGCCCTTTCCCAGAATTATCCTAATCCCTTTAATCCATCCACGACTATTACGTACTCGCTGCCCAATTCTGATTTTGTGACTCTGAAGATTTTTAATACGGCGGGACAGGAAGTTGCCACTTTGGTTAACAATGTGCAAACGTCCGGTGACTATGAAATCAGCTGGACGGCAGATGGATTTCCGAGCGGCATCTATTTTTACAGACTGCAAATTGGTGAATTTTCAGAGACGAAAAAATTGCTATTGCAGAAGTAAGTCAAATCCATCGGCAAGGCAATCGACCGAGATGGATAGTAATTAAAGCAATTCGGAGCGGTGAGTGAGTAAACTTATCGCTCCGAAGTTTCTTGCAAAGGATGTTTTATCAATTTTATAAAAAACGCCGGTACTCAAAAACAAATAGGATAGGGAAATAATATTTAGAGTAATGTCATGATGAAGATGCGAAATCTTATAACGATTTTCTATATATGCGTGTTGTCATTTTTTCAGCTGGCATATTCTCAGGTCAGACTGCCGCGTTTAATCAGTGACGGCATGGTTTTACAGAGAGATACCGATGTCAATATCTGGGGTTGGGCGGCGATTGGTGAAGAAATCCTGATCGATTTTATGGATGAGACATACCATACAAATGCTGATGAAAATGGTCAGTGGACAGTGAAACTTCCTGCATCGCCTGCTGGCGGACCTTATACAATGGAAATTTTTGCCAGTAATCATATCGTTATTGAAGATATAGTGGTTGGTGATGTCTGGATTTGTTCGGGGCAATCGAACATGGATCTGACGATGGAACGGGTTAAAGAACGTTATCCGGATGTGATCGCTAATTCTGAAAATCCGATCATCAGACGGTTTTTAGTTCCGGTGCGATATGACTTCAATACTGCCCGGGATGACCTGTCGTCGGGATTCTGGGAATCAGCAAATCCGCAGAGCGTACTTGGATTTACAGCTACAGGTTACTTTTTTGCGAAAGCATTGTTTGAAAAATACCAGGTGCCGATTGGCTTGATACATGCAAGCGTAGGGGGTTCACCTGCAGAAGCCTGGTTGAGTGCGGATGCGCTGAAAGCTTTTCCGGTGCATCTTGAGACTGCTATGATGTTTAAGGATAGCGCGTATGTCAATCAGATCATTGAACATGACAGGGCTGTCAGCAGTGCCTGGTACCACCGTGTCCGTCAACTTGATGAAGGTTTCAAGGATAGCCTGTCATGGTTTGATCCGGCTTATAATGCATCGGACTGGAAGACCATGCCAGTTCCGTCTTTCTGGGACGATGAAGGACTGGGAGCAGTAAACGGCGTCGTCTGGTTCAGGAAGGAGATTTACCTGCCGGTTTCAATGGCGGATCGACCGGCAAAACTGTTTATGGGGCGTATTGTTGACAGTGATTCGGTTTATGTAAATGGTCAATTTGTGGGCTCTGTTTCCTACCAGTATCCGCCAAGGCGGTATGTCATCCCGAAACATGTCCTCAAAGCCGGAAAAAATTTATTTGTCGTGAGAGTTGTAAATACAGCCGGAAGAGGTGGATTCATCAAAGATAAACCCTATGAATTGACTGCCGGTGGAGAGACAATCGACTTAACCGGTGAGTGGCAGTACCGGCTGGGTGCGATTATGTATCCATTGCCTGGACAGACCTTTATCCGTTGGAAACCGTTGGGCTTGTACAACGGTATGATTAATCCCTTGATACGATATACCATAAAAGGTGCAATTTGGTATCAGGGCGAATCCAATGCCGGGCGGGCGGAGGAATATCGCACACTTTTCCCGGCGTTGATTACAGATTGGCGACAGAAGTGGAATCAGGGCAATTTTCCCTTTTTGTATGTTCAGCTGCATAATTTTATGGAGATAAAAGCCGATCCTTCCGAAAGCGATTGGGCGGAATTGAGAGAGGCACAACTCAAAACACTGTCCGTTCCAAACACGGCAATGGCAGTGGCAATCGATATTGGTGAATGGAATGACATTCATCCGCTAAATAAAGAAGATGTTGGAAAACGGCTTGCGCTGGCGGCACAAAAAGTCGCCTATGGCGATGACCACGTGGTTTACTCAGGTCCTATTTATCAATCCATGAAAATTAAGAGAAATCGGATCATTCTCTCATTTTCAAATACAGGAAGCGGCTTAATCGCCAAAGGTGGAGGCGATCTGAAACATTTTGCCGTTGCAGGTCCTGACCATAAATTTATCTGGGCAAAGGCACAGATAAAAGGTGATAAAGTTGTGGTTTGGAATGATAATATTGCAAAGCCGGTGGCGGTCCGATACGCCTGGGCTGATAATCCGGAAACAGCAAATTTATATAATAAGGAGGGTCTGCCCGCATCTCCTTTTCAGGCTGGCGAATAATGTTTTGATCAAATAAATTCCAATGAAGTATTGATGGATTTGGATCAATATTGAATCAATTTTAAACTGGGGATAATGTGATGAAGAAAAGTCAATTATTAATGATCCTGATGCTATTGGCATCGGGTCAAGTGGTTTATTCTCAAACCATCGATTCTCTCTATGAAGTCGGAACATGGTCCGGATTTTGTGATGCAGCGATCAGCTATACCTTCGATGATGGCTGTTCGGGTCAGTTTTCAACAGCGATTCCGATGTTCAATGAATTTGAATTTACGCTGACACTCTTTACTGTTACCGGTACCGGCTGGTCACCACCGCCCAATTGGACCGTCCTGCAAAATGCTGCCAATCAGGGGCATGAAATTGCCTGCCATACCGTGACTCATCCGTATCTGAACCAGTTAAGTCTTGCTGAACAATATGCAGAATTGGTAAATTCTCAGGATGCGATTGATACCCATGTCACCGGTCAGAAATGTCTGACCATTGCCTATCCCTACTGTGTACACGGCAACGATTCGCTGTGTGCCGCATATTATATCGCAGCCCGCGCCTGTCAGGGCTCGATTGAACGCAGCACTCCGGTAAGTATGCTGAATATCAGCTCGTTGATCTGTGGCAGTGAGGGCTCAACGAAAACAGCCGATAACTTTAACAGCCGGGCAAATAGTGCGGCGGGTTCCAACGGCTGGGTTGTGTATTTGATTCACGGTGTTGACAGTGATGGAGGCTGGTCGCCCACTTCATCGGAAGAGCTGAGAGGTAGCCTTGAATATCTGGATGCCAACCGCGATAAATTCTGGGTGGCAACTTTTCTGAATGCCTGTTTGTATATCATGGAGCGAAATGCCGTCAATGTTACTGAGACCGTGGTTTTAGACAGCAGTATTATCGTTCAGGTGACTGATACTCTTGATAATGACATTTACAACTATCCGATTACAATCCGACGTCAATTGCCTGATGATTGGCGATCCGCGACTGTCACCCAGGATGGACAGGCTTTGGACGCACGCCTAGTAACTGATGATACCAGACGCTTTATCCAGTTTGATGCGGTTCCCGATGGCGGTGATGTGGCTCTGACGGAGAGTGAAATAGTGACCGGTTTGAAGGATCATGGAAAACCGCTACGTCCCGAATCTGTTTCGGTGTATAACTATCCCAATCCCTTCAATCCAACTACCGCATTCAGATATGAATTGTCCCAAAAATCTCGTGTCGATCTTTCTATCTTTGACATGAAAGGCAGTTTGATCGAGACGGTTGTTAATCAGATCCAGGCAGCCGGCGCCTACTCCTATGTGTGGGATGCCTCGCAGTATAGTTCAGGTGTTTATTTGTACCGTCTGGAGACAGAAGATTTTCAACAAATAAAAAAGTGTCTGTTAATCAAGTAGGACGGTTCTGAGATACAGTTTATAAACAAATAAAGATCGGGCAACTGATTTTTCTGAATATAATACCTTTTATTGATAGTCGTGGCACAGCAAAGATTGGCGGAGAGA
>CAZSDW010000022.1:50179-52752 GCA_964605705.1 uncultured bacterium | reverse complement strand
AAGATTGGCGGAGAGACCCGGGCTTCGTTTTACTACGCCGGGTAAGTCCTGAATATGATTACATCCACAATTGTATTTGTATATTTGGCCAGCCAAGCGAAACATAGTGAAGATTGGCGGAGAGACCGGGATTCGAACCCGGGATCCCGGTTTCCCAGGATACTCACTTAGCAGGCGAGCGCCTTCAGCCAACTCGGCCACCTCTCCTTAATAAAAGCGTGTGAATTTAATTAAAATATTCTGTAAATTCAAACCAATAAGATTTTAAATGGGGGGAATTGTGAAAGAATCCTATGTCATTCCAAAGAGGTTATTTGAAAACGTAAGGAAATTTGGCGATAAACCAGCGCTGTTATCAAAAATTGACGGAAAGTATCGCCCGGTACTCTACAAAGAACTGGGTGATTATGTAAGGTCTATTACTTTGGTGCTTGATTCATGGGGCATCAAGGGTGGTGACCGGATCACGATCATGTCGGATAATCGGGAAGAATGGGTGATGACTGATCTGGCAAACGTATCCGGTGGATTTGTTTCGGTGCCCATTTATCCGACATTGACTCCTCAGCAGATTTTCGAATTGCTGGATCATTCAAAACCACGAGTACTGTTTATATCAACAGAAGAATTGCTGATAAAGATCGCTCAATCGGGATATCAGTTTGAGAAAATTGTCCTGTTTGACAAATCCGCTAAAAAAGATACGATCCGGCTGCAGGATGTCATAGAACTCGGGAAGAAAATTTTAGAGGATAAACCGGAACGTTTCGATGAATTGATGAGCCAGGTTAAGAATGACGATCTGGCATGTATCAATTATACATCCGGGACCACGGGTATTCCGAAAGGAGTCATGATTACGCACGAAAATTTTGTCCGTGATGTCGATAATAGCATCAAAGTGATCCAGATTTATCCTGAAGATATCTTTCTGTCTTTTCTGCCTCTTTCCCATGTACTTGAAAGAATGGGGGGATATTATGTACCAATGATTTTAGGTGCGACGATTGGATTCGCGGAGAGCACCGAAACGGTTATCGAAAATCTGTCCGAGGTTAGCCCGACCATATTGATCAGTGTTCCACGCCTGTTTGAAAAGATTTATTCGACTGTCATGTCGGGTGTCATGTCTGGTTCTTCGATTAAGAAATCGATTTTTTACTGGGCATTGCGTTCCGGAAAAGCCCGGATGCAAAATGAAATCGAAGGTACACCTCTATCGTCCTGGCAGAAGAGAAAAATCAAAATTTCCGACAAATTGGTTTTTAGCAAACTGCAACAAAAAACCGGCGGTAGGCTGCAACGCTTTGTCTCGGGTGGCGCCCCGCTTTCAGCTGAAATTGCGGAATTTTTCTTTTGTGCCGGGTTGAAAATATACGAAGGTTATGGCTTGACAGAGACCAGTCCGGTCATTACTGTAAATGGTCCGGGGCATGTCCGGCTGGGATCGGTCGGGATTGCGATTCCGGAGACAGAATTTAAAATAGCCGACGATGGCGAGATTCTGGTTCGCGGACCCCAGGTAATGAAAGGATATTATCGCAGCGAAGAAATGACCAGAGAGGTCATTGATGATGAGGGATTTCTGCATACCGGAGATATTGGTCATTTTGACGATGATGGTTTTCTTTTTATTACTGATCGTAAAAAGAATCTACTGGTGACGGCGGGCGGTAAAAACGTCGCGCCACAGCCAATTGAGGAATCCCTAAAGTTGAGTCCGTATATTTCAGAAGCGGTTTTAATTGGTGACCGGAAGCATTTTATATCAGCGTTGATTGTCCTTGATCAAGTCGCGATTAAACACTGGGCAGAAGAGAACCATATCCCGTTTGAGCCATATGAAGAATTTGTCCGAAAGTCTGAACTTTATGCACACATAGAAAAAGAAATTGAAAAACAGACCGAATCATTCTCACGTTTTGAAAAGATTAAGAAGTTCAGAATTATTCCAAAGGATTTTACCATTGATGATGGCGAGTTGACACCTTCTTTGAAAGTAAAGAAAAAAGAGGTTCTGAAAAAATATGCAGACCTTGTTGAAGAGATGTATATTGACTAAAAATCCAGCTTAAATCACTTGCATCCTTTAAGAAGTTCATTGTATATTCCGGCGCTAATTTTCAGGGAGGTGTAGTCCTAATTGGTAAGGCAGCGGTCTTGAAAACCGCCGGGTTTACGCCCTTGGGGGTTCGAGTCCCTCCACCTCCGCTTGTACACGGTATATATCCTAAAGAGTCAATTCCATGATTATCATTATATCGGTCATACGGCAGATATTCATCAACGGTTGAAATCTCACAATTATGGCAAGGTCAAATCTACAAGACCTTATCGTCCCTTTAAAATAATCTATACAGAAAATTATCCGGATCGCTCATCAGCATTTAAACGGGAAATGTATTTAAAATCAGGTGAAGGAAACATCTGGATTAGAAGCATGCTTATTTCAAAGAGAGTTTGGTAAAGATGCAGTATTTACGCCCTTGGGGGTTCTCTCATAGAGACCTCTTTGAGGGAGTCCCTCCACCTCCGCTTGTACACGGTATATATCCTAAAGAGTCAATTCCATG
>CAZSDW010000022.1:0-50079 GCA_964605705.1 uncultured bacterium | reverse complement strand
TCCGCTTGTACACGGTATATATCCTAAAGAGTCAATTCCATGATTATCATTATATTGGGTACACTGTGGATATTTACCGACGATTCAAGTCTCCCAATTATAATATGGTCAAATCAATCTATCCATGTCATTACACTGATTTGAGGAAATCCAATAACACGTAATCTTGTCTGATAGGGATTTTTAAGAAATCTCTTCTCACTCAAGCAAAATGCCACTGACCACAAACAATCGATAATCTATATTTTCTGGATAACTCAGCATATTTTTTGGGGCAATAAATCCTAAATCAAACATTTTACCAGTCAGGGCATTAGATATATAGTTTTTGAAATTGCTGCATCTCCGATTTCTCTTCTATTAGACTTGGAGATTAAGAAAGGTGTCAGTAAATTTTCAGGCTTGACAGGTTCTATGTGAAAAAAATTGCTAAAATAACGATCTGGATTTTAATCCTCCTATTTTTCGGTGGAAACGGGATTGTTTTTTACGTCTTTCATTCCAGTTTCTGGAAAAATATTACCACTAATTACCTGAGTAAACAGATAGCCTCACAATATAATCTTGTTTTGACAATCGATGAATTGAATGGCAGTCCGCTTGGAAATATTCATGTTCATGGAATTAGCCTGAGTACCGGACAAGACACTAAAATTCTCACGATTGATGAGATCAATTTACGATACGGATTAGTTCACTTTTTGTTTAAAAAGGGTGAGGTGAGTTATCTGAGGATTCATGCCCCTCAGTTGAGTTATCCCGCCAGTTTTGATACATTAAAAAAATATATGTCTGGCGGATCACCGAAAGGAAGAAATACCAGTCTTTTTTTTCATACGGTTGAAGTAACCGATTTGTTGATTCAAAACAGTGATTCAGCGAAAAGCAAATTCATCAGCAGTGATTATTTGACGGGTAGTTTTGGACTGCATCCGGATTCAATCTCTCTGGTTTTCGAGAAAGGAAGGGTGGGATTTTCATTACTTGAGAATGAGATTTTATTTGATCAAACTCGACTGCTTCTGGTATCCGATTCACTTGCTATCCAAAATTGCCGGATGATAAACGAATCTACACGCGCAAATCTTTCCGGATATATACTACTGGATTCGACTGTTTATGGATCTATCGAAAATAATATTGAAAATTTTGTATTCAGTGAGCGGTTCGTAAAAAATAGTTCCCTATTTACGGATAATGATTTTTTAAATCTCAAAGGTAATATTATTGTCTCCGGATCAAATATTCAGGCGGATTACCGATTCTCCGGGGTGTTTAAAAATAATAAAATTACCGAAGGAGTTATACAGGGATTTTTTCATAACGGGCAATTTGATTTTTCCAAAGTATCCTGCAAGGCAGGGGATCAGTCATTTTCCACCACGCTCAATGGTGATTTATCGAATGGATTGACAGCTTCGGTTTTAGTTGATCGGTTTGATTTAAATGGCTGGCAAATCATTAAACCGCATACATCGCTCAATGGCGAATTGACCATTAATGCAATTGGTCAATTATCAAATCCGGACACGGTTTTTGCGGATTTTTTGTTGCATGATATCTCTTTTGATACGCTGCATATCGATTCTGTAAATGCTTCCTTTTTACTCGCGAAAGGTGATCTGGAAATAATCGATACAGCTTATGTGCGATTCGAAAAGACCGATATAAAGATTGAAGGAATCTGTAACCTGGATTCTAACACGATAGATTCACGTGTTTATTTTTCATCTGACAGTATGGACATTTTCGCGGAATTAGCGCGGGTTGACCAGCTTCAAGGGCGGCTGGAGGGATTTCTTGAAGCCACTGGTCGCCTGTCCAGTCCGGATTTTCGAGGCTGGCTGAGAGGCAAGAATTTTGGAGTTTCCGGGATTTATTTCGAAGATGCAATTGCCAGATTTGGATTCATGAATATCCAGGAGAAACGATTTGGTGATATATTTATTGAAGCCAATAATGGAAAAACTCCGTTTCTGGATGAGATAATCCCTTTGACATCAATGATTGTACGATTTGATGGTGATACTTCTATTGTTCGTTCGTTGCGGGTAGTCGGTGAGGATATGAATATTGAAATACAGGGTAAAATAGTGAAATTTACCGACCTGTTTTTCGACAGGATTAATGTTTATCGTGAAGGAAATACACTGACAAATATTGATCCAATCTATATTTCACTGAATGAGGATACCATCAGTCTGGCAGAAGTTCGTTTTGCTTTAAATAAAGGAATGGTAATCTTATCCGGCACATCCGTTAATAACCGCATTCAATCAGCAATTGTGAATATCCGCGATCTGAATATTGACCCAATTAACGCATACCTGAAAGGCGCCCGAGGTGTCAGTGGTGTTCTGAGTGGATTGGTAACTTTTGTTGATTCTTCGGGAGCGCCATCAGTTTACAGCCGGATCGATATCGAAAAAGCCAACGTTGTGGGAAAAGCATTTAACAGAGTTCGGCTGGAATCCAAGGTCGCTGATAACCAAATTACCCTCGAAAATATTCTGTTTGAGGATAATGAAAAAGGTTATATCAATGGATTTGGTGCCATTAATTGTCATTATCCGGTTCCCGATAGCGGTCATTTTATCGATTATTCGGATTTGGTCAATATTCAGCTGCAGTTTGATAATTTTGATTTTAGTACCCTGGGTACATTTATACTTCCGAAATTACCGAAGGATGGAAAATTATTCGGAGGATTTGTCGTCAGTAATACGGTTGGTTCACCTGTTTTTGATTATGACCTTAATTTGATGGACCCGGTTCTGGACCGGTTGACGGGCTATGAATTACAGGCGAAAGGCGTTTACAATAATCATAAGCTGGAATTCACCAATCTTCATTTAAGGGACGAAGACGGAACCAGTAGCGGTTCGGGATATCTTCCCTTTCATTTTTCCTTCAAACCGATGCTTGCCGTTTTTGAAAAAGACTCGAGTATGTACATGAATTTCACGCTGCATTCAAAGGCGCTGGAATTTTTATCCCGGTACAATGATAATATCGAAAGCATTGAAGGTGAATATGACCTGGCGTTAAGTATCTCCGGGACACCCCGTGATCCGATTCGATCGGGAAATATAATTGCGAAGAACGGTGTTGTGCGGATAAATTCACTTGAAAATCCCGTGACCGGGGTTACCGGCAGTGCAGTCCTGACGGATAATATTTTAGAAATAGTCTCACTCGATGGATTCATGCTGAAACCATTGACCCGCAGCCGGTTTGATAGGTTCAAACGCAATCTACGCAAATACACAATGGATATCCTTTTCCCTCCGACAAAATCACCGGATGAACCGAATGTTTCTATTTCCGGTAAAATCGACTTATCGACCTTTTTTAAGCCGGTTTTCAATATTCAGGTTGAGGGCGATGAAATTTATGTTCGAACGCTGTTGGCAGAGCAGGAGGGAGTCCTGAACGGCACATTTTCAATGGTCGGTGGCGACACCTTGAGTATCGATGGTGAGGTTGATATCAACGAATTTATTATCAGGAATGAATTTCAAACGTCAGAACCGATGTTTGAGGAAGCTGTCCGGCGAAAGGGAGGCTATTCAACTATAATTTTACATACGATTATTCCGGGGAATCTATATCTCCGAAACAGTCAGCTGGATTGCGAACTGGAAGGAGAGATGTGGATTATTAAAAACGGTTCAGAGCCATACCGTTTTTCGGGGACACTGGATATTCGAAAGGGTAAATTCTATTATTACGGCTGGGAATTTGATGTGGTTCAGGGCTCGATTATTTTTGATCCGACGGAATTCAATCCATCCCTTGATATTGAAGCGAGAGTCGATCTGGCATCTTATACAGATTATGGCAAAACATCTGAAACTGCATCGGGTGAAGATTATGTCACGGTCAAATTATCCGGTGATATGCAAAATCCGAGTCTGGTTTTTGATTCTAATAATAAATATAATGAAAGCGATATCCTGTTGTTTCTTTCCAGAACCCAATTAGGCACCGATGATCCATTGAATCAGGATCGCATGACCGATGGCGCCAAAAATGTTTTCAGTATGTATTTTGAACGGCAGCTGGAACGCAGAATCGGGCAGATCAGCGGATTGGATGAATTTGAATTACGAACCAGCGGTGACCTGTTTGCTAATCAGCAACCTGGTGATGTGAGTGTCGCCCTTGGGCAGAAATTGGCACCCAACCTGTATTTTAAATACGAACGGAGTTTATCGCAGATCGAACCGATGCAGCTGTTCGGAATTGAATACCGCTTAAGCCGGAATTTTTCTGTGACCGGCGAAGTCGAACAGGATGGCTCTTTTCGAATCAATTATCTGTATAAATATCGGTACTAATAGTGGCGGGCAAAGTCAATTTTAAAAGATGGATATACCTTATTCTGTTGCTGCTTTGCATGCATTCACTGGCAGTCGCCCAGGGACGGTTTACACCAACCGAGTATGTTGTCGGTAAAATCAAACTAACGGGTAATGAATCATTCAAAATCCGGACATTGAAAAAGCAGATGAATTTAAAAGATCGGTTCCTGACCCGGTCGAAAACTTTTACCCGGCGCCTGATTGAGCTGGATCGTCTCTCGCTACAGAGTTATTATATTAAAAATGGCTATCTGAATTGCGCGGTTCGGGATTCGTTTCAGGTGCTTGACAATGGTAAGGTTGACCTGTTCTATTTTATTACCGAGGGACGACAGTATTTTCTGCATGGAATTGACATTGATGGAAATACATCCCTGGATAACGCCGATATTTTGAAGATTCTTGACCATAAACTGGAAAAACCATACAATCCCATCCGGATTCGCGAAGGTATTAAACTTCTAAAAACCGAATATGCCAATATTGGAAAACCTTTGGTTTTAGTTGAGGATTCCCTGGATGTGAATGAGGGGATTCACCTATATATTCACGTCACTGAAAATCCCACAATGCGAATCGGATCGGTGACTGTTAAAAATAACCAGCTGGTAAAAGAAAAACCGATTAAACGGGAAATTTTATTAAAACCGGGTGATCTCTATTCCCAGAAAAAGATCGATTTATCGAAAAAGCACACCTTTGAGACCGGATTATTTTCCAGCGTTAACATTAAGCCATATAATATCGATACCACCAATCACACCCTTGATCTTCAGGTGGAAGTCAGGGAGTTAGACATGCGCTACCTGGGTGGCAAAATTGGTTTTGGTCAGGAGAAAGGAATTGCGGAGGGTAGTGAGTACACCTCATTTTCTCTGGATGGGCAGTGGTTGCATCGGAATATTGGTGGCAGGGGCAGCCGTTTGAGTCTGAATGTCGGATTGTCGGTCAATTTTACGAATATTTTTGGTCGTCCGGCATCGAATGCTTCGATCACTTATATCGAACCCTGGTTATTTGGATTTCGATCTTCGACCTCTTTCAGGTTGTTTTATTCAAATAAATTAGAGGGAAATGAAGAAGAAACTTCCTATGGTTTTGAACCGGCATTGATTTATCAGCCGGATAGACGTGTTTTTGCCAGCGTTGGCTTCGTGATTAAAAAAGTATTTTGGACCGATTTAATCACCGGTATGCAACAGGATACGACGACTGAAGACAATGAGCGGGCGTTTGCATTCAAGTTCCGAAGAGATTATCGGGATAATTTTATTTTTCCAACGAAGGGTACGGTCTTTTCATTCGATGGTAAGATTGTTGGGATGATACTTGGCGGTACCCAGGATTATTACTGGTTTGAAACATCGTTCAGTCAGTATTTTCCGATTTGGCGAAAAGTGATATTTGCCTACCGGGGCAAGATTGGATACCAGGATACTTTCAGAAAAGTTGATGCTTTGCCCGATTACTCAAGATTTAAAATCGGTGGCGGTTCGAGTTTGCGGGGGTGGTACTATAATACATTTGCGGAAAACGGGGGAAGCGTCGCAGTTTTGACCAATGCTGAAATCCGTTTTCCCCTGTTCTGGATTCTGGGCTCTGAAATATTTATTGATGGTGGAAATTTAACTCCTGACATAACGTCATTGCTGAATACGACATATCGATGGGATGCCGGAATTGGCTTGACAATTGCTACTCCTTTAGGACCGATAAGGATTGATGCTGCCAAGATTCTCAATCCGGTTGACAGGAAAGAAAAGAAAGATGTGCAATGGCAGTTTTCGATTCCCTATGCGTTTTAACGAGGAGTAAGTCATGTTATCATTTGACAAATTTACAATAAAGGCTCAGGAAATTGTCAAAAATGCGACGGATATTGCCCAGAATCTGTCGCATCAGCAAATTGAGCCGGAACATTTTCTTCAGGCAATTCTGGTAACTGCCGATAATGTTGGATTAACCGTTCTTAAAAAAATTATCGGAAACCCTCAGCAATTCCAGAAGTCCGTCAATAATTTATTGAATAACTATCCGAAAATTACCGGTAGTGTCGGGCAACCTTACCTGAGTAAAAATTCTGACAAAATGTTTCAATATGCTGAAGAATCAGCCCGGCAGTTTCAGGATGAATATCTCAGCGCCGAACATATTTTGCTGGCGATAGTCGGTACTGCCGGTGCAACCCTGAAATCGATTCTCAATTCGAATGGAATTACCAGTGAGAACCTGCTCGCGGCTCTAAAGGAGATTCGCGGCAGTCAGAGTGTCAGGGATCAATCACCGGAAGATAAATATCAGGCACTTAAACGTTATTGCCGTGATTTAAACAATCTGGCGAGGAAAGGGAAACTTGATCCGGTTATTGGACGGGAAGAAGAGATTCGCCGGGTTCTGCAAGTCCTGGCGCGACGGACCAAAAATAATCCGGTACTGATCGGTGATCCCGGTGTCGGGAAGACTGCCATTGCAGAGGGATTGGCGCTGAGAATTGTTTCCCGGGATGTACCGGAAGGCATGCGGGACAAACGAATCCTTGCTCTCGATATGGGTGCGTTGATTGCCGGGGCAAAGTTTCGCGGTGAGTTCGAAGACCGTCTAAAATCGGTGATTCGTGAGATTAACGAATCCGATGGACAGGTCATCCTGTTCATTGATGAGATTCATACGGTCGTCGGAGCCGGTGCCGCGGAAGGATCGGTTGATGCCTCGAATTTGTTGAAACCGGCATTGGCGCGGGGCGAATTGCGCAGTATTGGCGCGACTACCCTGGATGAGTATCGCAAATATATTGAAAAAGACAAAGCTCTCGAAAGACGCTTTCAACCGATTTTGATTGATGAACCAACCGTTGAGGATGCTATTTCAGTGTTACGGGGAATCAAGGAGCGTTACGAAATACATCATGGAATTCGAATTAAAGATGCCGCTCTTGTGGCGGCGGTCGAATTATCCAACCGTTATATTACCGATCGTTTTTTACCGGATAAAGCCATCGATTTGATTGATGAAGCCGCCAGCCGCCTGCGCCTGGAAATTGACTCCCTGCCGGCGGAACTCGATGAAATTGAGCGGAAAATCAGCCAGCGGGAGATTGAAACTCGGGCGTTGGCAAAGGAAAAAGATGTCAAGGTGTCACAGGAACGTCTCGTTGTTATACAGCAGGAGTTAGCCGAATTAAAAGACAAAGCCGTGGTTTTACGGGGACAATGGCAAGCTGAGAAAAGTCATATTGCCCGGATCAATGAACTGAAAAAGCAAATCGAATCGGCGCGAACAGAAGCCGATAAAGCCGAACGGGAAGGCAACTGGGAACGTGCCGCCCAGTTAAAACATTCGGAATTGATATCGCTGGGAAGAGAACTGGAAAATCAGAAAAAGGTGCTCGGTGAGGAACATGGCGAAAGAACTCTGGTGCGGGAAGAAGTGACCGAAGAAGATATTGCCAACATAGTATCGAAATGGACCCACATTCCGGTTTCCCGCCTGGTTGAAGGCGAACGTCAGAAACTGTTGCAGATTGAAGCCAGGCTACATGAGCGGGTTGTCGGTCAGGATATTGCCATATCGGCTGTGGCGAATGCTGTCCGCCGGGCACGGGCTGGTCTGCAGGATGAAAACCGACCATTGGCGACCTTTATTTTTACTGGTTCCACGGGTGTTGGCAAGACCGAACTGGCAAAGGCTCTGGCGGAGTTTTTGTTCAATGATGAAAATGCTATAGTTCGGATCGACATGTCCGAATATATGGAAAAACATGCGGTCTCACGTTTGATCGGCGCGCCTCCGGGGTATGTCGGCTATGAGGAGGGCGGTCAGCTGACCGAAGCGGTTCGTCGCAAACCTTATTCGGTTGTTCTTTTGGATGAAATTGAAAAAGCCCACGAAGATGTGTTCAATATTCTGTTGCAGGTTTTAGAGGATGGACGTCTGACCGATAATAAAGGTCGGGTTGCCAATTTCAAGAATACGATAATCATAATGACCTCGAATCTCGGTTCGCAAGCCATTATGAATGAGACAGCCGGGCTGGATGAACAAAATATCCAAGCCGTCTATTCGGCAATTCAGGAGACGGTTTATGCCCAGTTGCGTCAGCATTTAAAACCCGAGTTTTTGAATCGGGTTGACGAAACGGTTGTCTTTATGCCCCTGCTGCCGGAGCAGATTAAAGCAATAGTCAGTTTGCAGTTTGATCGCTTATTTCAAAGGATAGCGAGTAAGGGGATTCATGCGACGCTGACGGATAAAGCCCAAAACCAGCTAGCCCGAATCAGCTGGGATCCGGTATTTGGCGCCCGACCGGTAAAACGGATTATCCAAAAACAAATATTGAATCCGCTGGCAACGGAAATATTATCCGGAAGGTTCAAAGATGGTGATAAAATTATCATTGATGAAGCCGATGGAGAAATAATATTTAAGTAATATTTGATATGCTGGAACATTCATCATGAGAAATTGTATAAAATTGAGTTGAGTTTTCTGCTTTGTAAGGATAGTGAAATTAGATAAATTAGGCGACGATAATTATGTCTGAAAATTGGAATACCAAAGGAGGTTTGTAAGATGGGGAAAAAACTTTTAACGATCGTTCTGCTAACGTTTCTGGTTCTATTGGCGACCTGTTCAAAAGACAAGGTCAAAACGGCGAATGGATATTGGAATTTGGCACGGGAGTCGTTTAATAACCGAAAATATGCCGAAGCAATTGAGACATATCAGAAATTAGTCAACCGGTTTCCGGAAGACACTCTGGCTGTCAGAGCCCTTTTTGCGGTTGCTGAAGTTTATAAAAACAACCTGAAAGATTATAAAAGCGCAATAGATGCGTATCAGCAGGTCCTGGATAAATATGCTTCCGATCCAAAAAGCCCAAATGCCAGTTTTATGATCGGGTATATTTATGCAAATGATCTGAATGATTATGAAAAAGCCAAAGCCAGCTATTTAAAGTTTATTGAACAGTATCCGGATCACATGCTGGTTCAATCGGCAGAGTGGGAAATTAGTAATCTTGGTAAAACATTGGATGAAATACCGCAGCTTCAATCAATTACCAAGGGACAGTAAGATAATAGGAGTCACAGAATGAGTTTCAATCTTTCGGAACTGAATAAAAAAATCCAGAAAGAAAGTACTTTTATTCAAGACCTGAAACAGGAGATGGGCAAAGTCATTGTCGGTCAGGAACGGATGGTCGAGCGATTATTGATCGGTCTGCTTTGTAATGGTCATATTTTGCTGGAAGGTGTTCCGGGATTGGCAAAATCCCTGACCGTCAGTACACTGGCAAAGATCATCAATACTTCCTTTCACCGAATTCAGTTCACACCCGATCTGCTGCCGGCTGATCTGATAGGTACGATGATTTATAATCAGCAAAAGGGCAGCTTTGAGACCAAAAAGGGACCTATTTTCAGCAATATTATTCTGGCGGATGAAATCAACCGTTCACCTGCCAAAGTTCAATCGGCACTGCTTGAAGCCATGCAGGAACGCCAGGTTAGTATTGGTGAAACGACCCATAAACTGGATGATCCGTTTCTGGTTTTAGCGACCCAGAATCCGATTGAGCAGGAGGGGACATACCCCTTACCCGAGGCGCAGGTTGACCGCTTTATGCTGAAAGTTGTGATAGACTATCCCAGTAAAGAGGAAGAGCTGGAAATCATAAAGCGGATGGCGCATTCCGATATTTTGATCGAGGTCAAACCGCTGGTGAAACCGGCGGATCTTATCCGAGCCCGCAAGGTCGTGGATGAAATTTATATTGACGAAAAAATTCATAAATATATTGTCGATATTGTTTTTGCAACCCGAGAACCGGAAACCTACAATTTATCGGATTTAAACGATCTGATTCATATCGGAGCATCGCCCCGGGCGTCCATTTTTCTGACAATGGCAAGCAAAGCCAAAGCCTTTATCGAAGGCAGAGGTTATGTGACTCCCGAAGATATCCGGGATGTCATGTGGGATATTCTCCGGCATCGGATTATTCCGACCTTTGAAGCTGAAGCCGAAGAGGTGACAGTCGAGCAAATTATTCGCCGCATTATTGACACGGTCGAGGTCCCGTAGATTTAATAATATAATTCCCCATCAATAGATAGCTTGCGGGAACTCGGTGACTGTTTTGATATTATCTGAAAAGATATTTTGAAATGATACCCAAGGAAATCTTAAAAAAAGTTCGCTATATCGAATTACATACGCGCAATCTCGTCAATGATGTATTCAGCGGAGAATACCATTCGGTTTTTAAAGGGCAGGGGATGGAATTTGCCGAAGTTCGGGAATATCAGTATGGCGACGATATCCGTACTATCGACTGGAATGTCACTGCGCGTTATCATCACCCGTTCGTTAAAATTCATGAAGAGGAACGTGAACTGAATGTGATGCTCATGGTGGATGCTTCAAAGTCAGGCGCATTTGGTTCCCATGAAAAGTTTAAAAATGAAATTGCGGCGGAAATATGTGCCCTGCTGGCTTTTTCAGCGATTAAAAATAATGATAAAGTTGGTCTGCTGATTTTTACCGATAAAGTCGAGAAATATATTCCGCCCCACAAGGGCAGAGGGCATGTGCTGCGGGTGATCCGTGAGCTCCTGTATTTCAAACCGGAATCGACGCAGACCAATATCGCCAACGGTCTGGAATACCTGCTGAAAGGACTCAAACGCCGTTCGATCGTGTTTGTCGTCTCGGATTTTGACGATGAAAATTTTTCAAAACCGCTGCGGATTCTGAATCAGAAACATGATGTTATTGCCATTCAGATGCTGGATAGACGCGAACGGGAGCTGCCGCCGGTTGGATTGATGAAGCTGAAAGACGCTGAGACCGGCGAAGAGGTCTGGGTCAATACGCTCGATCGGAAATTTACCGGGCTGTACGCCGATTATGTGGCTGAAAAACGGCAGAAATTTTCCAAAGAAGCCAAACTGATGAATCTGGACCTGGTACAGATCGATGCCGGTGAATCCTATGTCGAGCCGCTCGTTAAATTTTTCAAAATGCGGGAAAGGAGATTCCGGTAAAAATTGTTCAAGGTGAGCTTGCTTAATTTCCGCCAAATTATCCTTTCTCTGCTTTTCTTCTCAATTACTATATCCGCTCAATCCATTCCTATCACGGTTTCGTCGAATATCGATAGCAGTATCGCGACGATTGGCGACCGCATCCATCTTAATATTATCATGCAGTATCCGGAAGGAAACTACTTTGAATTGCCACACCTTGATAAGAAGCTGGGAAAGTGGGATATTATCGATCAGGAACTGAGTGAATCCCGAAAAATCAAACACGGATATCGGCAGTTGTGGACCCTGGAATTGACGGTGTTTGATACCGGTAAGGTGATCATTCCATCCCTGGAATTGCGGGCATTATCTGCGGCAGACAGTACGCAGGCGCTGCTGTTTCAGACCGATGAATATACGGTCGATGTCATTTCGGTACTGCCGCCCGGGACCACTGAACCGAAAGATATCAAGCCACCGTTTGCCATCCGTAAGTTAGTCCCTTGGACGTATATTATTTTTTTTCTGCTGGTGGCTGCCATCATCATCGCCTGGTGGATTTATTATCGGCGCTGGAAGCAGAAAACACCGCCGCTGCCTTTGAACGAAAATTATCTCGAGGCGCCCCATTTGACGGCTTTTCGGAAATTGAATGAACTAAGGGAACATCAGTATCGATCCGAAGATGAGATCAGGCAGTATTATTTCAGTCTGTCGGAAATCGTGCGCGAATACCTGGAAAGACGCTATTTCGTTCGGGCGCTCGAAATGACAACCCGTGAGATATTGGAATCATTTCCGGAATTGGATATCAATGGTGAGATAGAACTGGATTTCAAGTCACTGTTCGATGGTCTGGATCTGATTAAATTTGCCAAGTTTATCCCGGAACCCGGCGAAATGATCGAGTACTGGGATTCAGCGTATAATTGTATAGATAAAACGAAACATGAACCCTTTCTAAAGTAGGAGGTCATCGTGATTGAAGTTCGCAATCTGGTGAAAAACTATGGGGATGTGAAAGCTGTAAAAAACATCTCCTTTTCAGTCAAAAACGGTGAGATTCTGGGATTTCTCGGACCGAATGGCGCCGGAAAGACGACGACCCTGAAGGTTATCACCGGGTACCTGTCCCCCACCTCGGGGAATGTATTTGTGGATGATAACAATGTCATTGAGGATTCGATGGAAATCCGGCAGTTAATCGGATACCTTCCCGAAATGAATCCTCTGTATCATGATATGCAGGTCTATGATTTTCTGGAATTCGTCGCCCGGGCAAGAGAAATAAACAAGAATCATTTCCGCTCACGCCTTAATGACGTCATTGAAACATGTGGTTTAAAAGGCATTGTTCACAAGAATATCAGTGAATTGAGCAAAGGTTACTGCCAGCGGGTCGGGCTGGCTCAGGCGATCATTCATGATCCCAAAATTCTGATTCTGGACGAACCGACATCAGGTCTTGATCCGAACCAGATCGTTGAGATCAGGCGCTTAATCAAAAAACTTGGCAAGGAAAAAACCGTTATCATTTCCAGCCATATCTTACAGGAAATGCAAGCCACGGCTGACCGGATGATCATTATCAATAATGGCGAACTGGTTGCCAACGGAACCGTCGATCAATTGATGAGTGATTTCAAGGGTAAAACCCGCCTGACCCTGGAATTAAAGAATGCTAGCGAAGATTCCGTGAAAAAGATCCAGTCCTTTCAGGATGGGATATTACTATCCGAATTTGAAATAAAAGATGAAAATACAACGGCTGTTCTTGAATATCCTAACGCGATCGATCCGCGGGAACAGATTTTCAAACACGCGGTTAAGAGTAAATGGACCGTGCTGGAAATGAGCCGGCATAAAACCAGTCTCGAAGAAGTGTTCCGGAATCTTACGATTGAAGGAGGTAACCATGCGAAATAACTACTCTATCCTTTACCGCAAAGAGGTCCGATCTTTTTTTAACAGTCCGGTCGCTTATATCACCCTGGTCGTATTTCTCATGATCACTGCCTGGTTTTTTATGAGCACCTTTTTCCTGATTAATGAATCCGATCTGCGCACCCTCTTTTCGGTTGTACCAATTGTCTATATTTTTTTCGTACCGGCAATTACCATGAGCCTGATTGCCAAGGAGAAAAACACCGGGACGATGGAGTTTATCACCACGCTGCCCTTTTCCGATGGGGAAATCGTCGTCGCGAAATTCCTCGCTGCCCTGACCCTGATCGCTACTGCTCTGGCATTTACCCTGGTGCATTTTGTCAGTTTGCTGATTATCGGCAATAATATTGATATTGGCGCTCTTTTATCGGGCTATTTGGGCTTGCTGTTGGCAGGTGCTGCCTATGCGGCGATTGGTACCTTTGGCAGTTCCGTAACCGATAATCAAATCACGGCGTTTTTGATTAGTTTTCTGATCATTTTCATATTTTTTATCCTGGATAAAATTTTGATATTTGTGCCGGGATTCCTGGGATCCATATTTCAATTTCTCAGTATGGATTACCATTTGAACAATATCTCCAGAGGTGTTATTGACTCACGAAATCTGGTCTATTTCGGATCGCTGATTGCCTTTTTTCTGCTGGTGAGTATTCGAATTCTGGAAATGCGGAAGTGGAGGTAAAAATGACAATTATATCAAACAAAAAACAGTTTACCCTGTACGTTGTCCTTTTAGTGGCAATCATTGTTGTATTTAATTTTGTGTCGAGAGCCCTTTTTCTGCGGTTCGACCTGACGGAAAACAATATTTACTCGCTTTCGAATTCCAGCAAAAAGGTTATTGAAAAGCTGGATGATCGGATGGTGGCGAAAGTCTTTTTCTCAAAGGATCTGCCGGGACAGTTGGCAAATTCCCGCCGCTACCTGCAGGATTTACTGGAGGAGTACGAAGCCTATTCCAAGGGGCGCTTCCATTTCGAGTTTATCGTTCCCGATGCAAACGAAGAGGCTCAGACCGAAGCCCGCAACTACGGGATTCCGCCCATGCAGGCGCAGGTCATTGAAAATGACAAGCTGGAAATCAAGAATATCTACATGGGACTGGTGTTGCTTTATAATGATAAAAAAGAGACTATCCCGGCAATTCAAACCAGCGATGGACTGGAATACCTGCTGACAGCATCGATCAAAAAGCTGGCAGCTGCCAATATGAAATCGATCGGAATCGTGTCTTCAGATGACAATGGTACGGTGACTACAAAACTGCAGGAATTACTGCGACAGACCTATAATGTCCGGACTGTGTCGCTGGACAATGAAATTCCCGTCAATATTCAGACTTTACTGCTGAATGGATTTCAGGATTCGGTGTCGGCTGAGCAGCTGTACAACCTTGACCAGTACCTGATGCGGGGGGGCAAACTTTTTGTCGGTCAGTCGCATCAGGTGGATCACTTGCAGGAAGGCTATGCTTCCGAAATCAAATCCAATATCTACGATTTTTTTGAGCATTATGGCTTGAAAATCGGCAAGGATATCCTGGTGGATCGCCAGTGCGGGAAGATCAGTATTCAGCAGCGGCACGGATTTTTCAGTTACCAGAGTGCTGTCGATTACCCGATCTTTCCACTGATTCACAATTTCAACAAGGATAACCTGATCGTCAAAAATCTTGAACAGGTCCATGCCTTTTTCGTGAATGAGGTTGCACCGACTGATTCGTCAGTTCAATTTACCGCGCTTTTGAAAACTTCCGATAAAACCGGCGCGATTTCACCCGGCATGGTGCCGCAGATGACTCCTTACGGTCAGTACAGTATGGTTGAAGGGTATAATATATCACCGCATATTCCCAGCTCACAGATGAATAATCCGGCGATGGTTTCCTTTCCGTTGAAGTCGAAAACAATTGCCGCTATGGTGGAAGGACCAATTCAGAGCTATTTCGCAGAAAATCCGGAATTTAATCAGAAGGATAATTTTATTGGTCAATCTGAAAATGCTCAATTATTACTAATTGCCGATAACCAGTTTTTCGATGATAACCGGGCTGGCGGCATTCCGGAGAATACCGATTTTATTCTGAACAGTATCGATTATCTTTCCGGTGACCGGGAACTGGTTGAAATACGGTCGCGGACCGTCACTGCCCGACCGCTGGATGAACTTTCCGATGGCAGCCGCCGCTTCTGGAAATGGCTGAATATTGTGTTGCCGGCGTTGCTGGTAGTCGGATTTGGATTATTGCGCTGGAGAAAGAACCTCGGCAAACGTAAATTACTGGAGGGTATTTATGGCTAAGAAGAAAAATCCCTGGATAAAATATATCATTCTGCTGGCAGTTGCGTTAGCTTTACTGCTGACAGTTTCATTGAAAAACCGTCGCTATCAGCAGAAAGTCAGTGATGTTTTCGATGTGAATGTCGAAGATATCAGTACAATTACAATTTCTAAAGACACTGTTTCGGTGACGATAATGAAAGGTGATACCTGCTGGGTTTTTGCCGAACCGGATACCGGTGTTGTAAAAGAGACGCGTATTAACAATTTTTTCTCGAATGTAGTCAAGGCTCAAAAGTCCGGTTTCGTGACGAAAAATCCCGAAAAATACGATCAGTACAGCGTCAGTGATCAAACCGGTTTGAGAATCGAAATGAAGAAGGGTGACTTTGTCCTGGCGACCGCCTATTTTGGTCGGTCAAAAACCAGTTGGGCGCAGGATTATATCCGGTATCCCGACGATCCGAAAATTTACACCAGCCAGAAGAAGATCCTGAGTTCGGTCAGTGAGCGAGCATCTTTCTGGCGTTAATAAAATAGCCTGAATCCGTTTTACAGGGAGGCTTGTTTGATTGAAGTCAGCGGACTGACCAAGTTTTTTGGGGATGTCCGGGCATTGGATGAGGTATCCTTCAGGGTTGAAAAGGGTGAAATCCTTGGCTTCCTCGGTCCCAATGGCGCCGGGAAAACCACGACCATGCGGATCATTACCGGTTTTACCCCGGCATCGGGCGGAACAGTCTCGGTAGCTGGCTTCGATATTTTTCGAAACGACCTGGAAGTGAAAAAGCGGATCGGCTATCTGCCTGAAAATCCACCACTGTACAACGATATGCAGGTTAAAAAATACCTGCGGTTTGTTGCCGCTATTAAAGGCGTCGAACGGGAATCGCTGGCGGCTGAAATCGACCGGGTTGCCGATAAACTATCCCTGAAACCGGTTCTGAACCGGTACATTGCCGGAATCTCAAAAGGGTACAAACAGCGGGTGGCATTTGCCCAGGCTCTGCTCAATGATCCGCCGGTGTTGATTCTGGATGAACCGACTGTCGGGCTCGATCCCAAGCAGATTATCGAAGTGCGCGAACTGATTAAAGACTTAGCCCACGATCATACGGTCATTCTTTCAACCCATATCCTCCCGGAAGTCAGTATGACCTGCAACCGGGTCGTTATCATCAATAACGGACAACTGGTGGCGGTGGACACACCGGAGAACCTGAATGCTCATCTGAAGGGATCGGATACGATCTTAATGGAAGTCGATGGACGTGTGGATTCCGTAATCGAAACCGTGAAAAAAATCCCTGAAGTCCGCTCAGTAGCAGTTACCAGTTCTATCAGGACAGGTCTGGCAAGTTATACGATCGAGACCGCAGTAGGTGCGGATATCAGGAGGAACTTGGCGGCAAAAATTATCGAGAACGGCTGGGGCTTGCTGGAGCTGAAAACCGAGCATCTGAGCCTGGAGGATATTTTCCTGAAGTTGACTACCAGCGAAGAGGAGTTGACCTGATGCGGAATGTTCTCTCCATTTTCAAAAGGGATTTCAATGCTTATTTTCAGTCACCTATTGCCTATGTTGTCATCGCCCTGTTTTTACTTATTTCGGGTGTATTCTTCTACCTGCTGTTATCGAGTTTTATGCAGTACAGTTACGCTGCAATGATGCAACAGCAGGGAATTCCAGTGAATGTCAACCTGATGTTGATTCGACCGTTTTTCCTGAATCTGAGTATTATCATTCTGTTCATGATTCCGATTATCACCATGCGAGCTTTCTCTGAAGATAAGAAAAACGGCACGTTTGAATTATTATTGACAGCTCCCTTAAGTAACTGGCAGATCGTGCTGGGAAAATTTCTGGCGACCTATCTCTTCTACCTGATAATGACCGGTCTGACATTTCTGTATATGATTTTCCTGTTTCTGTGGGGCAATCCCGAGATACTGCCGGTTTTGATTGCCTATCTGGGAGTCTGGCTTTTGGGGGCAGCTTTGATCGCTGCCGGGAATTTTATTTCATCTTTGACAGAAAATCAAATCGTCGCCGCGGTGGGAACTTTTACTTTGACAATGGTTCTCTGGATTGTCGGATTCAGCGCTGATTTTGCGGGGAAAGTGCTTGGTAATTTACTGCAATACTTTTCCATTATCGATCATTTTGATGATTTTTCCAAAGGTGTTTTCGATTCAAGCCATTGCGTTTTCTATTTATCACTGATGATCCTGATGCTTTTTCTGACCCATCAGTCGGTCGAATCATCGAAGTGGAGGGCATAAGTAGATGAAACTCTATAAATGGCTTTTCACAATTGGATTGATCATGATCGTGCTGGGTCTGATCGTGTATTCGACTGCCAATGTCTGGAATACGAAATCGCTGGTTGCAATTCTGGCTGGCGTCATTTTGGTGATTATCTCCCTGATTCGGCTTGATCTGAGGAGGCTACTCCGGGATCGACGGTTTCTCTATGGTGGGAACGTGGCGATAATTATCCTGCTGGTGATCGGGATTCTGGGACTTTTGAATTTTTTATCTGTACGGCATAGCTGGCGGGTCGATACCAGCGCAGGCAAGAATTTCAGTCTTTCGCAACAAACAACCGATTTATTGAAAAATCTCAGCGATGAAGTCGAGGTTCTGGCATTCGAAAAGAATATGAATCAAGCGCCGCTTGAAGACCTCTTGAAGGAGTACCGCTATATTTCCCGAAATTTCAAGTACCGGATTATCGATCCGGATGAACAACCGGGTATTGCCCGGAAGTATAATATCGATCAGTATGGCAGTATTGTTGTAGTATCCGGCAGCCGGGAGGAGCATTTCAGTAAATTGACGGAAGAAACCCTGACTAATGCTCTGATTAAAGTGACCCGGGAAAATACGCGAAAAGTTGCTTTTGTGACCGGGCATGGAGAAGCCAGTATAAAGGATGCCGACCGGAAGGGTTATGCAAATGCCGTCGCGGCTATAAAAGGACAAAACACCGAGGTTATTGAATTGATCCTGGCGGAAATCGATACTATTTCCCCGGAGGTTTCAGTGGTTATCATCGCCGGACCGATAAAAGAATTTTTCCCCGGTGAACTCGATAAATTGACCAAATACCTCAGGAATGGCGGCAGCGTTCTGTTCATGCTGGATCCCCGTCCGGGAATTAGCCTGGCGAATTATATGCGCAACTGGTATGTTGAGATGGGCAATGATTTAGTCATCGATGCCAGCGGTTTTGGACGCTTGCTGGGCGCCGGTCCTGAAATACCATTGGTTTCAAACTATGGCGACCATCCAATCGTAAAGGATTTGGAGGGACTGATGACCTTTTTTCCGTTGATCCGTTCGGTTCAGATGGTGGAAACCGATGATCCGAATATCCAGGTTACGGAGATTGCCAAAACAAGCCAGACGAGTTATGCCATTGACCAGGCGAATATTTCCGATCAAGCTGAAATATCAATCAGTCCGGACGATCAGCGCGGTCCGATCTCCATTGCCTGTGCGACAACCATACACCAGTCCCAACATCCGGATATCCGAATTGTAACGGTAGGTGATTCCGACTTTGCCAGCAATGCCTATTTTACCAACCAGGCAAACGGCGATTTTTTCATGAATATTATCAACTGGCTGATGGCGGATGAGGATCTGATTTCGATTCGTCCCAGAGCTCCGGAGACGCGACCGCTGAATATGACTCCCATCCAGGCGCGCTTCGTATTCTGGATGGTATTGATCGTTTTCCCGGTAATTGCAGTCGCCCTTGGAATAATCGTTTACCGAAGGAAACAATAGCCCATGCGGGGCAAAACGACCCTGGCGCTGCTGATCATTTTCCTGGGGCTTCTTTTCTCGGTTTATTTTTTTGATATTCAAAAATCCAGGAAAGATTCCCAACAGGAGAAGATTGCAAACCGGTTATTCCCTATATCGTATAATGATGTCCTATCCTACTCACTGAAAACGGCAAATCAGGAATTGATCCTGGAAAAGGATTCCTGTACGTGGATGATCAGTTCACCAATCCGATGTAGTGGTGACAGCTCGGCGATTAAATCCAATCTGGAATCCATTCTGGATATTGCGATTGAACGAGAGATCAGCGACGTTGACAGTGCCCTGGAACTTTTTGGATTGGAAAATCCGCAAAGTTCTATCCGGATTAGAAACCGACGAACCAGCGAAGCCCGACTTTTAATTGGTAATATAAATCCCATCGGTGAATTTGTATATGTGAAATTTGCCGATTCACCGGCGATTTACACGGTTTCAAATTCGTTGACAAATAATGTGAACAGATCATTGTTTGACTTGCGGGATAAAAAGATTTTCCATTTTAATGTACTGGATATTCGGCGGATTGAAATCTTTCAAAAAGACAGTCAGAACCTTAGTATTTCAAAAACCGGGGAATCATGGTCGCTGACCGAACCGATTCAGGCACAGGTGTCAACGGAAGCCGTTAACACATTTTTGAACAGGCTGGCAAACGGGCGGGTAAAGCGTTTTATCGATGAATTGCCGGCAGACTTATCAAAATACGGGCTTGTTGAACCTGCTCTGAAAATTGGTTTGTTTGCTAATTCTGAAAAAAGTCCCGTGTCTCTGCTGGTAGGGAAACTGTCTGATGACGGTAATTTTGCCTGCAGTCAATCACAAAATACGGTTTTTATCCTGGATCAGTGGTTGGTGGATAATTTAAAGAAAACCATAGCCGGATTTACTGATCATAAATCAAAATAAAAAACCGTCTTTTACGGGCGGTTTTTTCTCTCGTTCTGTGGCTGTAATGCGGAACGGATATTAACTTTCTTGTTCTTTTTCCTTGATGAAAAAGAACCAAAAAATCACCGGCTGACGAAAATCACTGCAATGGTTGAATATCCTTTTATTGGTGATTGTCATCGTGATTTTCTGATGCCGGACAGAACCATTTTCTCTACTTCCGGGATTAATCCGTTCTCAAGTTCAACCTGGGAACCAAAAGTAGTCAATAATTGTTATGCTTTTGCCTTTTTGTATCGCTCCAAATTTTCTTTGAATGATTGATCCTCCGGTGCCAGATCGACCGCTTTCTGCATGGCGTCAATAGCTTCATCCACATACCCGGCTTCAAATAGCAGCTGTCCCAAAGTATCCCAGATGGAATCGGCTTCCGGTTCGATTTCCACTGCTTTCCGGGCAACCGCGATGCCGCGTTCATACTGATCGGTGACCTTGTTTTGAAAAATATACCAGGCGTAGCCGTTCATTAAAGAGGCATTTGCGGGCAGTTGCACCAAAGCCTCTTCGTAGGTTTTTATGACATTTGGCTGGTCTTTTTTACGATTATAGAAGCGCGCCAGGCTGCTGTAGGCATAGTATTTCAGATGTTCATTGCGACAGTTTTTGGCGTAATGCTGCAGGAAACTTGGATCGTCGGCGTTATAGGCTTTTGACTCAGCTACATTATATTCCGATCGGAGATATGTTTCCGATTGATGATCGGTTTCATTTGCCAGAACGTTTTCATAATAGAACAACGCATTCTGATCATCGCCGCGATCGTTGAATTTATTGGCAATGTCATAATTCAGTTGAATATTCTGCGGATCAGTTTGAACCCTCGCCAGCAGGTCTTTTAATGTATTTTTGCCGGCTGCATAGTCTTTGATGAGTTGAAAATAGCTGGCTTTATTACCATCGAAACCAACAATTCTGTCAATCTCGTCCCCACCGGGAGTCCGTAGCATGATCGTTGGATAACCGGGCACGAGCCATTCATTACGATGCTTGCGACCGGTATCGGTATTGCCGTCGAGTTTTAAGGCAACGAAATTGGAATTGATGAAATCCGCGAAATCTTTTGTCTTGAAGACCAACTGGTCCAATCGTTTGCAGGAGCCTCACCCATCGGTATAGAAATAAACCAGCAGCAGTTTGCCGCTTTCCCGGGCTTGTGATTGGGCTTCACCAAGACTTATGGTTTGCCAGTCAATTTTGCCGACTTCAACCGCCTGTTCTGGCGAGCAGGTGAACAGGAATAACAGTGTTAAAAATACGAATAATCTTTTCATGCGCTCCTCAAAATATTGACTGTAAAGATATAGGTCAGCGGAGTAAGGATCAATAGAATTTTAGACCGGGTAAACGCATTGTTTTCGACTTTGCATAAATGAGACTTGTAGCCTAACTTTCCGGCATGAAAATTTTGAACAGGAATGATATAGAAATCATGGCGCCAGTTGGTTCGTTCGAATCGCTGCATGCCGCGATTCAGGGTGGGGCTGATTCAGTGTATTTTGGCGTTGAACGCCTGAATATGCGTTCTCGCTCATCGCAGAATTTTACACTGGCTGACCTGAAAGAAATCGTGAAAATTGCCAAAGATCATCAAATAAAAACCTATCTGACACTGAATATTGTCATGTATGATCACGAATTGTCCAGGATGCGTGAGATTGTCGATGCTGCGCAGGCAAGTGGCATAGATGCTATTGTTGCCAGCGATCCCGCCGTAATCGATTACGTCCTGAAGCAGGGAATGTCGCTGCATCTGTCCACCCAGGCGAATGTCAGCAATATCGAATCCTTGCGATTCTATGCCAGGTTTGCAGATGTAGTGGTCTTAGCCCGGGAATTGACCCTCGAACAGATTCAAAATATTTCTGAAGCAATTAATGCGGAACAAATTAAAGGACCATCGGGTGAATTGATCCGGATTGAGATTTTTGTACATGGTGCGTTGTGTATGGCAATTTCCGGGAAATGCTATTTGTCGCTGCATCAGGCAGATCATTCGGCGAATCGCGGCGAATGTCTGCAGATCTGCCGCCGGGCGTATATTGTCCAGGATAAAGAAAGCGGCGCCGAGCTGGAAGTGGATCACGAATATATCATGTCGCCGAAGGACCTGATGACGATTTGCTTTCTGGATAAAATTCTGGACGCAGGTGTCACGGTTCTGAAAATAGAGGGCAGGGCGCGCTCACCGGAGTATGTCAAAACAGTCAGCCAGTGCTATTCGGAGGCAGTGGATTCTATCATTGATGGCAGCTTCACTGCTGCGAAGATTGAAGATTGGCGGAATCGCTTGAAAACGGTGTTCAATCGGGGCTTCTGGGATGGTTACTATCTTGGGCAGCGGTTGGGAGAGTGGAGCGAAAAATATGGTTCAAGAGCCACCCGCCGGCGGGTCTATCTGGGTAAAGGTGTCAACTATTTTCGCAAGCCGAAAGTCGCTGAATTTATCCTCGAAACCGGATCATTAACATCTGGCGACCGGATATTGGTTACCGGTCCGACGACCGGTCTGATTGAGTCAGTGGTGGAAGAAATTTGGGTAAATGATAAACCGGTCCAGCAAGCTGTCAAAGGTGACCGGATTACCATTCCTTTAGCGACAGCTATCCGTCCGTCCGACAAATTATATAAATTGCTTGACGTAATAATATAAACCATCTTCCCAACTCTATAGTCTGGGAGTTAATAAAATGGTTTAATATTATATTAGTAAATCAACCGTAATATTTTTAGTAGCCTCTTCCGGAATCCCTGGAATCCCTGGAAAATCTGGGTTTCGGCGGGCGTGCTTCATCAATTCTAAGAACGCGTCCCTCAAATTCTTTTCCGTCGAATTCTTCTTTGACTTTTTCTGCTTCTTCGGGACTACCCATTTCGACAAATCCGAAGCCTTTGTTGGGAATTATATTGACGTTTTTAACCTCGCCATGGTCCTTGAACAATTCTTCAAGATGTTCATTTGTGACGGAATATTTCAAATTCCCGACATAAAGTTTGCTGCCTTCCATTAATGTCTCCTCGCGATCATCTCACTGTGTATTATTAATGTTTAATTTGTGATGGTGAGGTGCGGGAAGCAACTTAACCTGTAAAATTGAACATTCAAATCACGTGAGAAGTGACGTAGCTTTGTGATTAAACGACTCCTCTTTGGATAAAATACCGCTTTGATATCCCTCCAATTCAAACAACGCTAAATAATAAAATAAAAATATGAACATAGCAAAACCTTTTTATAAAAATATTTTTCTCTATTTTAAATAGAAATCCGCAGCTTCGGCAAAAACATTTAAGGATTTGCACCTTAAATCTTGGCACTCAATCGGATTTCAATTAGATTTAAGCATTATGGTTGCGCTTAATATATTTCTCCATCCGGTTTCCGAAAGTCCTTTTAAACACCTGGTGAGTTCTGTACAGTCATCAGTGGATGAAGGTACAAAGATAGATTTCCTGGTGCCCTCTGTCCGGCATATCAATCATTTGAAAAATGAGTTATTCTCCATCGTCGTTAAAACTTTACCGGGACAACTCTATTTTGGGACCTTCTTTGCCTGGGCAAATCGCATTCTTGACTATTATCATCAAGCCTTTCGAAGTATCGGTTCAGGGGAAGAGTGGTTGCTTCTGTTTGATTATTTTAAAAATCACCAAATTTTTCGGAATAAACTGAAGCCGGGCTCGCTTGCTCTGATCGGGCAAATTCTGACCGAGCTTCAGGAAAGCGGGCTGACAAATCCGGAACTCACTGAGCTGTTTAAAAAGGATAATAGCGATTTGTTGGCTAACTATATTCCGGCGCTGCAGCACCTGATGTCTATTGCTGAGGATAAGCATTTAGCCTCAGCCAGTACCCTGCTTTGTCTTGCCAATGATGCGCTGGATAAAAAGCGTTTTGATTCGCCGGCGAACTATTTGATCGTCGATGGATTCTATGAATTCAATCCGATTCAAAGACGACTATTGCAGAATCTGATCGATTGTTACAAACAGGTGACTCTTTACTATCCAGGGTTTGACGATCACCCGGCGCTGGCTTTTCTGAATCCGGTTGATACGGTTCTTAAAAATCGAGACCTTCGGATATTTTCTATCGATAAAACACCCCCGAACTTTTTTAATAAGTTATCCGAGACTTTTTTCAGAAATCTGCCAACGGATACAACCCCAAATTCGACTCCTGATCCGCAGGAATGGAGCAATGATTGGACTGGTCACTATTTGAAACTTTTACGCTGTCCCAACCGGCGGATCGAGGTGGATGCGGCTGCCCGCGCGATCAAAAGCTGGATACTGGCTGAAATCCCCGCGGATCGGATTGCGGTTTTATATCGTGGTTCCTATGATTATTCCAGCTTGATTCGGTTGATATTTCCGGTGTCCGGTATTCCCGTCCCTGATTCCGGACAATCCCTGTTATCATCAATGCCGGTACGAATTATCCGGAAGATATTCGAGATTAACGAGCGGAATTTCAGCCGGGAAAGTATCATCGATCTGACCCGCTTTGCCGAAATTCGGAATTTTTACGGTTCGGAGACGATTCAAAAGTTTGAATATAAGTCCGGCGCCTGGGGTTTGTCTTTTCATAAAGATAGCTGGATGAAACAACTTCAGCGCCGCAAAGAATATCTCGAGATGATGATTCAAGCGGGGCTGGATGATGCCAAAGACCTCTATATTCTGAAAAAAGAGCTGGCTGAAATCGATGTGATGTTACCGGTTATTCAGCAATTTCTGACCGATATCTATTTACCGTCATCGGCAAGCTGGCTTGAATATTTCCAGATCGTCAATGACTTACTGTTAAAATACTGTAATGGGAATTCAGACAATCCAATTACGATTGAAGCTATCCATAAAATCCATGAAATGTTTCGTAATTTTCCGGCTCTGTTGAATCCGGGGCAATCCGTACGGCTCTGCCACTTTATCATGGCGTTCAACAATCTTTGCCGCAGTGTCGAACTCAGTCCTGAATCAAGGTCAGCAGATACCGGTATAACAATTTCGAATATAATGGATGTGCGGGGTGAAACCTTTGAAGCGGTAGTTTTACTCGGCATGGTCGATGGCGAATTCCCGGTTCAACGGCGTGAAAATCCCATATTGAGCAATCGCCAACGATATGCGATCAACCGGCAATTCGGGGTGGAAATATTCCGCGATTCCGGGACAAATATCGGTGAAGAGAAATTTCTCTTTTATAATGTAATCAACCGGGTCAAATCCCGTCTCCTGATCACATATCCACAGTTTGATAGCAACGGACGCAGCTTTGCGGAATCACCCTTTCTGGATGAAATTTACGGATTACTGAATCATTTAGAACCGGGAAAATATATACGCTTTGAATCGATTTCTGCAGCTTCAGTCATTCCCGATATAGACCATGCAATTTCGGCGGAGGATGTGTTGGTGAACAGAACTCATTATCATTGGAATCCCGAAGACCTGAATTTTATAAATGACCAACTGGATTTGTCATCGCTTCGATTCATTGAGAAACGGATAGACGTTGAAAATCGCCGTCGAAAGCATGTGTTGGATGAATGGAGCGGGTTTATCAAATCCAATCAACCACTACAATCCTTTTTTAAGAAACCACTTTCGATTACCCGCTTGCAGAACTATGCCTGGTGCCCGTTTCTCTATTTGTGCCAGTACGTCTGGAAAATTGATACGGCGGAAGAGCCTTCTGCCGAGCTGACTGCTTTGTCCGATGGTCTGTTAATCCACGCCCTTTTTGAGAAAATGCTGGGAGCTGCCGATCGGGATAATGCCGATCAATGGCGGGATTATCTGAATCGAGATTTGAGGATGGACATTAGTGGGACAATTGATACAATCAACCAACGTTTTCGGACTATTTTCGGATATATCGATGAAGCGGTCTGGCAAAAAAAGATGGTGGATTTGAAGTATGGTCTGGAACTGTTTATCCAGCGTGAAAGAGATGCTGCCGGGAGTGGTTTTTATCCTGATGAACTTGAGAAACGGATAACTTTCGGCTATCCGATGGAATTTGAAGGAGCGTCTGTTAATATTCCTTTTCAGGCAAAGATCGATCGGATAGACCGGAATGAGAACGGTTCCAACGTCATTATTGAATACAAGCGGTCTAAATTCTCCGTTCAGGATCCCTTGAAGGGAGTCGAGGAGGGAATTCATTTTCAATTGCCGTTTTATATGCTGGCGTACCGCAGTCTGATTGCCAATGCACAATTCAGTGGCGCTTATTCCTATGTATTTAATGATGGTGAAGTTTTAAAAGGAATTTTTGACGAGCCTCCATACAAGGGAGTCAGGAAAATCACGCAATCCGAATTAAATGAATTGCTGCGGAAAACCGCAGATAAAATCCGGGAGTTACTGCAACGAATTTTTACCGGGGACTTTTCCCTGACGCCTTATGACATGACGAAGCGCTGCCAGTTAGGAAAGTGCGAATTTTATGAAATGTGCCGGATTGATACCAGGACAGTTGAAATGGCGACCGATGATTGATCTAAATAAACAGAGCGTAAAACAGCCAGACCAGCAGGGCACCGGAACTGGTGCAGATAAAATTTACCACATCGTTATCGATCCAGCGAATACCGGATACCAGGGTCGTTTTATAAGAACCGCAGTGGATTAATTTTTCCGTTGTTTTTTGACAGTGTGGACATCGATACTGGGCTTGGACCGTGGCACCGACAATTGAATCGATTAATGCGCCAATAATGCCACTGACAGCAATAATAACGAACAACCGCAGGATCGATCCGGAGATCGGGAATATTCCACTCAAGGTCAGAATACCGGCACCCATGAAGAATCCTGAAGTCCCCAAAACGGTAATGCCACCGGATGTGCCCGCGGGAACTCGGTTGAAAGTTAAAATATGCCGGGGCTCATTACGAGCGAAGATACCAATTTCAGTGCCCCAGGTATCAGCGGTCGCAGCCGCTAGTGATCCGAGGAACATCAGGTAAAAAAGGTCGAATTCTGTAAAGTGGTATAAAACTGCCATGATCAATGAAACACCGCCATTGGCATAAACCTGCAGGATATCACGCTGGCTGCCCTTTTCTACCATACCCTTCAGGATTGTTCGCTTGAGTTTGCCAATTTTTGACATAATTGATGAAAGCACAAAAAAGGTTGCCATGGGAATAACCCAGAAAATGCCACCAATGGAGAAGACAATTGACCCGAGCAGCATCGCACCGGCAGTTCCGCCAAGGGTCAGGGCTTTCAGGCGATACGCTGCAAAGGCTAATAAGAAGGAGAACGAAATCCAGCCAACGACCGTGAGTTGTTCAGTAAGATTGGACTTCAGCATGATATCCAGAAACAGTCCCGACAGAAGTGGCAGGCTAAGATTATCAGAGCCGGCAAACGAGATCGATTCGCTCAATGCCGCAATAATGGCAACTGAGAAACCGATCAGGAACAAGCGAGTCAGGGAGATTCCAGGATTGTCTCCCAGCTTCAGCAGGATCGGTAAGGTGATGATGATAATCAGAAAAGCGCTGATGAAAACCGCGGCAGAACCGGAAACCGATTTTGCATCTTTCCAGAATGAAAATGTTCGGGAATATTTTGCCTTAGTTCCGACAATCGAAGCGAGTGGGTCCGACAGTGTCATGATTAACATTCCAATAATCAGAATGGCGGGATTGGAAACCCAATAAAATAAAATGAGCACCAGAAACGAGACCGGAAAAAAGACAGTCCCCAGAGAAAATCGCTCCGTCGTGTGCATGCCTTTCATCTGTCCGGCGTTAATGGCAAGGGCATTGAGAATGATAAAAATACCGGCAAGGACTGCGGGTGGCAGAGGTGATACGAACAGAAAGGGACTGAATATCACGAGTAATCCGACACCAATATGGACAAACTGCCGGGTGTTTTCACCGGAAATATTAAAAGACTTGCGTAATACTTCGCTGAAACCGACAAAACCGAGAATGATTATCAAGAAGATACCGAATGTGATCCATTCATTATTAAAAGGCTGGAATACTGGCACAATGACTCCCTTGTTAATTGAGAATAATTTTAGAGATTTTCTTTGCATTTTTCAAGATGTTTAAGAACGGATTATAGCAGGAACTTAAAATTTGGACGACTATCAAAAATCTAAAGAAGAGATAAACCGGTCATTTCTGGTATCGGCATCGGCGGGAACGGGTAAAACCCGGGTGCTGGTGGATCGCTATGTCAATATTTTGAAGCAGACCCAAACCACTGTCGATCAAATTGTAGCGATTACTTTTACCGAGAAAGCGGCTGGTGAAATGCGGGAACGCATTCGCCGGACGCTGCGATCGGCAACTCAGACCTCAGCGTTGAATATCAACGAAACACTGGACAAATTAAGCACTGCTCCCATTTCTACGATTCACAGCTTCTGTGCCCAGGTGCTGCAGGAAAACAGTGCTGAAATGGAACTTGATCCTCAGTTTCGCATCGTCGATGAAATTGAAGAGTCGATTTTGCGTAAGGAATCACTGGAACTGTTTTTACATCTTGAATTGGCTAAAGCGGATTCGCCGATCCTGATCCTGATCAAACATTTTGATCTTCATCAAATCAGAGAAACACTGAATAGTGTCTGGCAACGCCAGGCAGATTTTATTCAGCCGCTGCTATCCGTTGCTAAAAAGACACCGGTTGAATTGTATGAGCAGATAAAACGCCACTATCACGATAATACTTTCAGCCTTTTTAAAGAATTTTTTGGAACTATCGAAGCTCGACAGGCAATTATTGTCCTGCAAACCTACCATGCTAAAAATTCCGAAGATTCATTACAGCAGGTGAAAACTGCAGCGCTGGCAGTAATCGATGAAATCATGGAAGGGAAAATTCCGATTGCTGTTCAAGACGGTAGTATTGCAGCGGCATTCAGCCTGAATAAAAAGGGCAAAAAGGACAATTGGAACGGTAAGCTGGAAGATGTGCGCAATGCCATGCGAACGTTGCGAGCCGGTTGGGATGAGATCAAAGATCGGGTTTTTCCATTCAATCCTGACCTGGAGCAGATGAACGCCAATCTGTCAATCGCCTTTGCAAAACTGGCGTCAGTCTGGCTGGATTATTATCGCCATATTTTAAATGATCAGGCAGTGGTCGATTTTAACGGTCTGGAAATTTTGACTGAATCATTTTTTCGATCGAAAACAAGCACAGCCAGAAATTATGCCAACCGATTCAAGCACCTGCTGGTAGATGAATTTCAGGACGTCAGCCCGATCCAGGACCGGATTTTCAGGGCAATCCTTGATCTGAACTCACAATTGATCACTTTTTACGTAGGTGATGAAAAGCAGTCCATCTATCGCTTTCGCGGGGCTGAGGTTGAGATTTTTAATACTCATAAAAATTCAAAGCTGCCGCTTTACCTGGATAAAAATTTTAGAAGCCTCAAATCCCTGAATGATTTCTTTAACCAGTTTTTTAGGTTTCTGTTTAATCAGCGGGAGAACGTTCCGATTTTCGATGTTCAGTATAAAAAACCGGTTGAATCAGATGACCGTACGGTCAGCCGGGAATTTCCGGTTGATTTACTGGTGCTGAATCCCGATGATGATAAACGTGATTCAGAGTTGTCTTTGATCGATGCGGAATTTGTGCATGTCGTTCAGCGACTGAAACAGCTGCACGGGCGTTCAATTGTGAAGACCGGAACCGGCGAGCTGCGCCCGACAGAATGGCGGGATTTCACGATCCTGTTACGGTCCCGCACGCACCAGGAAAAACTGGAGCGGGTGCTGAATCAGGCAGGAATTCGTTATTATGTCTGCTCCGGGATTGGATTTTATCAACGGCATGAAGTGCTGGATGTAATCAATTTTTTGCGAGTGTTGCTGAACTGGTATGATGAAGTGGCTCTGGTTGGCACACTGCGTTCGCCGATGGCAGGGCTGAGCGATACGGCGCTGATGTCATTTTCAACGAAAAATGGTTTAATGGAGGGTATTCAAAAAATCCTCGAAAATGACGATAATTACTTAAAGAATATAAAGACGGAATATATCGAGCAATTTCAGACATTTTACCGGAAGTACCTGGAAATCCGGCAACAAGTGCCGGTACTGAGTACGGCTGAATTGATTCGATTAATCCTTGATAAAACCCATTACCTGGCAATTCTGGCGGCATTTCCCGAAGAAAAACAGAGTTATGCAAATGTTCTGAAACTGATTGATCTGGCATTGGAATGGAGTATTGCGCAGGAGATCAGCCCCGTCGATTTTATCCGCCGGATACATCTTTATCAGGCGCTGCAGGTTCGGGAGGGTGAAGCCAATCTGAGTTCGGAGATCGAGGATAGTGTTACTATTATGACCATTCATGCGGCGAAAGGATTGGCTTTTCCGATAGTTGTAATTCCCGAACTGGCAGCTGCAAACAGGGGTTCGACCAACCGGATTCTGGCAGATTCACCGGACCGTTTTGCTCTGAATCTGAAGACGACATTCAATGACCGGAAAGGGTATTATTATCAGTATCTGGCACAGCTTGAAAAAGTCCGATCCCTGGCTGAGGAGAAACGCATTTTATATGTTGCCGCGACCCGGGCAGAATCCTACCTGATTCTATCCACTATTAATAAATCCGGGAAACAGGCGCAGACTACCTGGCATAATATTGCATCATTTTTTGAAAGAGAGAATTGTCCGGTCCACAGACATGAAGTTAGTTTTGGGGAGATTGGGAGTATCTATTCGAATTTTCAACCAGATTCTGCTAAGATTGTGAAAAAGTTATCCACCGAACAGAAACTTAAAATTCAGCGACAATTGGAACCTCTGTCACTCAGGCAGGAAATCAAAAAGGTAACGCCGACGGCTTTTGCTGCCTGGATCAGCCATCAAGCCGGTGAAATGCCGGGCTATGAAAAATATACTTTGAAAAATGTGAATTTAAACTCGTCGGGAAAATTAGCTCCCCTGGAACTGGGAACCGTAATTCATCAGGCGTTCAGCTGGTGGGATTTTCAGAATATCGACAGTCTTCTCAACTATGTGGATCAGCTGGTCAAACCATTTTCAATGGATGCACCGGCATATAGGGAACTTCGAATTCAGGTCACCGAATGGGGCAAGAAATTCACTCAATCCCAAAACGCCCTGCATAAATATATTCAGAGTGCGGTTGAGATCAACCGGGAGATCGACGCATATGCCCGGTTGTCTGAAACTTTGATAGAGGGTAAAATTGACCTCCTGTTGAAAACGGATGGGAATGAGTACATCATCGTCGATTTTAAAACGGATCATATCCAGGGCTATCCTGATACGGTTTTAATGAATAAATATAATGCCCAGCTGGATCTCTATGCCTTGATGCTCAAGCGTTGGTCACGATTAAACATTTTGAAAACGTGTCTCTATTTTGTACGCAATGGATTGTTGATTGAACAGGATGTGGATGATGAAACTATCCTGAAAACCGAAACACTGCTGAATGAATTTATTCAAAGACAGGGAAACTGATCATTACGGTAGTTCCTGCTTCACAAATCAACCCGGCTCATCATCCTTGATAAAACTATCATAATAATCTTCTACCTGCCGGGAACCGCCCCGCAGTAAACGTATCCACCAGTGGGCGAATTTGTTCAGTGGTGACAGATAGACAATCCAGGTAACCAGGTAACTGTGAAAACCCAGCCATGCCAGATAATCGACCGGATCGCGCTGATAGGTGAATTCGTGGGTTTTAAAATCTGCCAGGTCGGCGTTTAATTCGACATCAGCCAAAGATTGGGGACCCATATTCTGTTTCCAGGATTCCCGGATATAACCGATCTTTTCCGGAATAACTCCCATGATATCCATTAAAACCGTATCGGCAGTCAGCGGATTGTCAGCTGCCATGACGATATCCATTTTTACAGGCTCACCGGTAACCGGACCATTGTTATCGAGGAAATATTCCCCATCGACGATGGTAATCTGAGATTTCAGGCGCCGGATAATTTCATTGATGGCATATTTGAAAAAGAAGTGGTTCCGCAGGCGCATGGAGTCGGGAACCGTTCCCCAGTGATTTTTAATCGCGCCGGTGTAGCGGGTGACAAAGTGCATTTTGGGAACCGGAACGCTGATCATCATATCCGTGTTTTCGAGCATTTCTTTGTTCAATGGCAGACGGTATGAGCGCCAGGCTCCGGGGACTTTTACAACTTCAGTCTCTTCCCGTGTCAGATTGACGAGACGCACATCCCGGCTTTCGCAAATTTCGTAGAGATTGTGACCTTCGAAAGCGCGTTCCATGGTGTAGGAATTGTTTCCGCCGTCGGATTCAAAAACAGTCAGATGCTTGGTACGTTCTTTCAAAACATCCAGCAAGGCAGCCATAAAGTGCGGTGAGGTTGTGACCCCCTGGCGGAATTCAGGAAACGTCAAATTGGGTTTGACCCAGACATTACTGTCGGGATAGATACGGTTTTTCCAGTCAACGAATTCGAGACAGTCGCGAATTTTTTCCTTGAGATTTGTGTCGTTAAAGTGATGAATTGCAACACGGTATTTCACATCGACCTCCTCCGGATAATTTGACCTTGTTTAAAATAAACGTAAAAATTTACATTAGCAATTGATGTTATCCGGCTTTGTCGGCACGAATTTAAAATTGATTTCCGTTCATATTTTTATTGAATATAAGAGTTGAAAGTTAAACATTTAGTAACAGGGCAGAATGAATGGTGCCAAAATGATAATTAAGAATCGGAATATTTCTGAAAATCACATTTAACCTTTGGAAATATCTGAATGTCCAAAGAGAGTGAAAAAACAAAGGATATGTTGAGTCCGGAAAGAGTGAGTCAGGAAAATGCTGAAACTTTCAATCGTTTGGTTCTTGAAAATCAGGAAAAAATCTACTCGATGTTTCGCCGAATGGTTGCGACTCATGATGAAGCCGACGATTTGACCCAGGAGACATTTATCAAGGTGTACAAAAATCTATCAAAGTTTCGCCAGGATTCAACCCCTTTTACCTGGATCTACCGCATTGCAGTGAATACCGGCTTGAATTATCTTCGTCGCCAGAAAGCCCGGCAGTATATCAGCCTGGATTCTCTTCCCCTGAAGGCAGAGCATGCGATACCACAAACCCCCGAACTGAGCAATGTATATCTGCGAAAGGCATTGACTAAATTGTCTCCTAAACAGCGCCTGGTTATTATTCTCAGGTCATACCAGGGACTGGCATTTAAAGATATTGGGCGCCTGATGGATTCGACCGAAAATGCCGCCAAGGTCAACTATTCGCACGCCTTAAGAAACTTACGAAAAACACTCGAGCAGATGGGAATCAGCTATGCAACCATGTGAAAATATCGAAAATCTTTTACCACTATTTCTGAGTGGTGATCTCAATCGGGATGAACAGCTGGAAGTGAAGGAACATCTTCAAAACTGTGAGAAATGCCGCCAATATCAATCGTCCCTGAAAGCAATTATAACGACGATGGAAAAAGATACGCTGGCTGTTCCGACAACTTACGGTGCTGAACTGGTCGTCAAACTCAATAAACGCCTGGACCGTCGAAAAGCCCGGCAACGGTGGCTGACTTGGACAATTCCAGCTTTTACAACCACGCTGGCAGTGCTGCTTATGATTGGCATCAGCCTTCTTAAACCGGAATCTGCCATACAACAATGGATCGTACAGTTCGATCAGGAACATAGTTATCTCAACCTGCTGGATTCGGGGTATTTTGGTGAAATACTTCTGGATGACAACAGCGCTAGTGAAACGGGATTATCGGTATCTGAAATTTACCAGAATGCGGTTTACCGAATCGTTGAGAGCCATGAAATTCCGGAGATGGACAGCTATCTTATGGCAACCGCGAATTTGAGTGATGGTGAATTTAAACAGGTAATTGATCAATTAAAAAGTGAGATTTTATAGATGGGAGCAACGATGCATATACTTCAAAAAGTTGTCATTACAATGGTCTTGACAGGTACGATTATTGCATCCGCCCAGGAGGAATTCATGCCGCCGATGGATCCCGGGCGAATGGAACAGATGGAAGCGTTACGAATCTGGAAAATGACGGAATTCCTCGATTTGAATCCCGATCAGTCGGCTCAATTTTTCCCCCTTTTAAAACAGCACGAAAAACTGATTCGTGAGAATCAGGATAAACAACGGGGTATGATGGCTGAGATTTATGAAATGGTTAATAATAAAGATACCCGGATCAATTCGGCAGATGTTAAAAAATATGCCAAGAAGTTAGCGGAACTGGAAAAAGATATTGTTAATCAGAAAGAGAGCTTTATACTCAGTCTGGGGGATGTTTTGACTGAAAATCAGCAAATGAAATTTATCGTTTTCGAAAACCGGTTTAGAAATCGTTTAATGCGATCACTTTATCAACCCCATGGTCCCGAAAGACCACACAAGAGAAAGGATAATGAATGAAAAAGCTAAGCACTATAATCCTGTTGTTCGCCATCCCGGCGTTGTTGTTTGCCGGATCCGGCAAGATGAAGGAAAAATCATGTGCCGACGGACGTCGAATGTATATGTCTGAGAAACTGAACCTCAGCGATGAACAAGCGGAACAGATGCATGCGCTGGGTGTGGCTCATCAGAAAAAGGTTATACCCCTGCGCGCAGATCTTAAACTTGCTCAGATTGAATTGGATGAGCTGGTTCGTGCCGGTGATTCCTCAAAGAAACTGGATGCAGCGATTAAAAAAGTCAATGAGCTGAAAGGCAACCTGAATGAATTGCAGGTTAAGCATCGCGTTGAGGTGGGCAAAATTCTGACCGATGAGCAGCGAGCCATGTTGAATAAACATCATTCCGGACGTGGAATGAAACATGAAATGCGAAGACCTCGTGGTGGATGTCGTAAGATGGAGAATATGCCACCCCCGTCTCCTCCAGGTGCCGGTGATCCGGCGGAAGATTCGGAATAGGATCATTGTGGACATATTAAAAATCAGAACCGTATTGGACTGGATGCAGCGCATTGAGCTGGGACCGGGCGATTTGACAACCGAGTCGGTTTCACCCTATGCCCTGCATTCAGCAGGTTCCCTGTTGGCAAGAGCAGGGGGGATCTTTTTCGGGCGGAAAGTGCTGGACGTTCTGTTTGAAAACAGCGGTAAGCAGCTTTTGATCGATTGGAAAATTGAGGATGGGGATAAGTTTCAGCCGGGCGATATTCTGTTTCAATACGACGGGAATGGTGCCGAAATTCTCAAGAAACGCCGCCTGATTCAATGGATTGTAAGCCGAATGTCCGGTATCGCGACGGCAAGCAAAAAAGCATTTGATCTGCTCAGCTTTCATAACCGGCAGCTGGTTCAGGGCATTACACTAAATCCCATTTTTGAGGTGCTGGATTCGGAGGCATTTAAAATCGGAGGCGGTAGCTGGATTCGCCAGGGTTTGACGGATTCGATCTATATCACCCAGTTGCATGTTGCCTATGGCGGTGGGATTGAGAAGTGTCTTGCCGAGGTAAATCGGGATTTAGGGGATGCACGCAAAGCCATTAAAATTGAGGTGGAAGTAAACACCGCCGAGCAGTTTAAAGTGACTCAGGAAATGGATTATGATGTTTTGCACCTGGTTGGATTATCCCCGGCTCAGATTCAGAGAGTATTTGAGGATCTCAATCCTGTCAAAAAGCCCGTGCTTCATCTTCAGCATCTGAGCGATTTTCAGGAGAAATATGTAAAATATTTTTTTAAATACTGTGCTATTGAAGACCTGCATACCAATATTGATTATCTGCCGAATGAATTGACGGTGCTGTCGGATCAATAGGATTTTTTGAAAAATCCCTATTGATCTGAAATAATTCTAATAAGATTTTGACTATGAGTCGTTTGTTTATTATTATAAAGTAAATGGACGAGGTATTTTTCAATGACCGTTCCGAATGGCGACAATGGCTTGTGGAAAACCATCAGCATTCGCCGGGGCTCTGGGTTATTTTTTATAAAAAGCAAAGTGGGCGGACATCATTGAACTACGCGGATTTCGTAGAGGAGGCGTTGTGTTTCGGGTGGATTGACAGTATTATCAAGAAAGTGGATGAAGATCGCTTTCTGCGAAAGGTAACTCCCCGTCGCCCGAACAGTATCTGGTCCGATCTTAACAAACAACGAATTCGAAAACTACAGAAAGAGAATCGTCTGGCTCCTGCCGGACTGGCACTGATCGAAATCGCGAAAAAATCAGGTAAATGGGACACAAAAGCCAAACCGGAAACAAAGCCGGTTACCAGTACTGAATTTTTAACCGCATTAAACAATAATCCACGGGCAAAAACCACTTTTGAGAGCTTAGCTCCTTCTCAACAGAAAAACTACCTGCTCTGGATTCATTCTGCAAAACGACCGGAGACTGTCAAGCGCCGGATTGAAGAAGCCATCCGGCTTCTCAGCAAAGGTTTAAATTTGGGATTAAAATAATAATGGTAATGGATTTAGGATTTGTGAGTCCGGACAAAAATTAAGCGGAGTATTTGTAAGATTTATATGCTATTTTCAAAAATTATGTTAATATATAGGTGCAACAATATGTTCTATACAAAACATCAATATTACAAAGATTCTAACCCATTAAAAGAGAGTCAGATATGACGGCTGTAAAAATATTGCTTATTGAGGACAAAAAGCACCGGAATAATGATACTGTCAATCTGTTAAAAGATTTTGGGCATGAGGTCATGCGACTCGAATATTCGGGAGCCAATACGCTAAAAAAAGCCGGGGGGCTCGATCCTGAACTGATTTTGTTTGATATCGATTTTGAAAATGAGAATAATTGGATGAAGATCGCCGACCAGTTTTTAAAAAATTACAATATTCCAATTATTTTTATTGCCGGTTCAATGCATAAAGCCAATCTCGAAAAAATCGATAGCACTGATCTCTACAGTTTTGTGAAAAAGCCTTTCTCCAAGGAAGAATTGCGCTATTTGATCGAACTGGCAGTCACCAAGCAATCACTCCAACAAAAATTAATTGAAGAACACGCATGGATTACTACAACTCTCAGGAGTATTGGTGACGCGGTCATTACCACGGATGTAAAAGGTCAGATCAGTTTTATGAATCCCGTTGCTGAAAAACTGACCGGCTGGCAGCTGGATGAAGCCCTCGGCAAGGACCTGATCACGGTTTTTCAGATTATCAATGAACGTACCGGTGAACACATTGAAAATCCAGTGAATCGAATTTTACAGGAGGGCATCATTTTGGAATTAGCGAACCACACGGTCCTGATTTCAAAAGATGGGAAGCATATTCCGATTGATGACAGCGGGGCGCCCATTAAAGATGACCAGGGGAATATTTTAGGAGTAGTGCTGGTCTTCCGGGATATCACCGAACGTCGCAAAGTTGAAGCTGCATTAGCCAAAGAGAGGGACCTGCTATCTGCGTTGATGGACAACAGCCCGGATCATATTTTCTTTAAGGATTCCAATAGCCAGTTTATGAGAGTCAGTAAAGCGATGGCAGATGTATTCGGAATCGAAAATCCTCAAGGCGTGGAAGGTAAAACCGATTTTGATTTTTTTGCCGAAAAGTATGCTCAGTCAGTGGTTCAGGATGAACAGAATATAATGAAATCGGGAATCCCAATTGTCGGTATTGAGGAAAAAGAAACCTGGTCTGATGGCAGTGAAACATGGGTTTCAACCACGAAAGTGCCGTTTTATAATGAAAAGGGTGAAATTATTGGTACTTTGGGAATCTCGCGGGATATCACCGAGCATCGAAAAGCAGAAATTGCCCTGGAGCACGAGAAAGTGCTGATGGATGCGATGATGAACAACTTTCCGGAATATATATACTTCAAGGATCTGAATAGTCGTTTTTTCAGGATCAGTAAGGTTCTGGCAACTGATGTATTTGGATTGGATGATCCGAAAGAGGCAATCGGTAAAAGTGATTTTGATTATTTTCCTCTTGAACATGCCCAAAAGGAATTTGATAACGAGCAAAAGATCATCGAATCAGGGAAGCCGATAATTGACGATGAGGTTAAAACCGAATGGGCTGATGGCAGTGTATCCTGGGCTTCAACAACCAAGATGCTACTGCGGGACGAGAAAGGGAAAATCATCGGGACTTTCGGCATTACAAAAAATATCACCGAGCATAAAAAAGCAGAAATTGCCCTGGAGCACGAGAAGGTGCTGATGGATGCGATGATGAACAACTTTCCGGAATATATATACTTCAAGGATCTGAATAGTCGTTTTTTCAGGATCAGTAAGGTTCTGGCAACTGATGTATTTGGATTGGATGATCCGAAAGAGGCAATCGGTAAAAGTGATTTTGATTTCTTTCCTCCGGAACATGCCCAGGAGGACTTTGATAATGAACAAAGGATTATCAAAACGGGAAAGCCGATAATCGATGACGAGGTTAAAACCGAATGGGCTGATGGTAGTGTTTCCTGGGCTTCCACGACGAAGATGCCGCTTTGTGATGAGAATGGAAAAACTATCGGTATTTTCGGTATTTCAAGAAATATTACGGATCGGAAGCAAACCGAAGAAGCCTTAAAGTATGAAAAGTCGCTGATAGACGCCCTGATGAATTATATCCCGGACAGTATCTATTTTAAAGATTCGGAATGCCGCTTGACAAAAGTCAGTCGAACAATGATTGAGAACCTTGGTTTCGATGATGACAGCCAGATTATCGGGAAAACCGATATCGAATTGTTTGGCGAAGAGTTTGGCAAAGATACCATGCGACGGGATAAAAAACAGATGCAGTCGGGGGAAAAGGTTATTTGTCTCATTGAAGAGCGGAAATTGGAAAATGGCGAATCGAACTGGACCTCGACCTCCAAAGTACCAATCTATGATGAAAAGGGCAAAATCATGGGACTGGTGGGAATTACCCGCGAGATCAATGAAATAAAGAAAGCCGAGCAGGAACGTGATCGAATGATCTTTGACCTGCAACAAGCCCTCAATAAAGTGAATACGCTGCAGGGGCTGATTCCAATTTGCGCAAATTGTAAAAAGATTCGTAACGATGAAGGCTATTATGAACAGGTCGAGAAGTATATAATGGATCATTCCGGAGCCGTGTTCAGCCATGGAATCTGTCCGGAATGTATGGCGAAATTATATCCGGATTTCTCTAAAAAGCTGAAAAAGAAAACCTGATTTCCTGTCACCCGTTATAAGTTTATGTGCGAGAAAGCCCCCGAATTCATCGGGGGCTACTTTTATTCGGGGAAAACCAGTATTAATTTGCGCTTAAATGCTTTTCGGCGAGTTCGCGATTGGTAAAAAGAGTAACATCAAGACCGGCGTTTCGTGATACGGTTTCTATAAAATCATGGGAATGATCACCAGGAGTTACAAGAAGCGCTACCCGTGCGGTTCGGTCAATACCATCTGTTTTCATATCTTCGTAAGCAAATTTATATTTTTCCGTGGGAGATTCGACATTTTTGCATTCGGTCATATCGACCAGATATCGGTTTATTTCCAGCTTTTTACCAAGTGCGTGTGCTTCGAGATTATGGTTAAGCGCAAGTTTCCGATGATAATTGCCGGTGGCTTTTAGAATTATAAACTTGACATTTTCAGATTTGCTGATGGTATAACTCATAATCGGGTTCCTGCTTAAATTTTAATGTAAATGATGGTTACTTTCGACTCAATTTTAGCTTCATTTTATCCTGATGACTGTTCTCAGATTGCTCCCGATATATTATAACCATAGAATTCTAACATGTCAATTGGAATTTAACCGTTTCAAACGGAGAGCAGATAAAAGTCTTGAAAAAGATAGATCGTGACACAGATATTTTTCCCGAAGTCAATATCATTTGCAGTTTTTACCTTTTTGCGGCAATTTTAACCTGAATGATTCTTGCAATTCAGTCAGAATATAACTAATCTTTCTGGGTATGAAACCAGGCAAAAAAATGAAGGCAATGGTCCTGAACCGGAAGACGAATGTACTGGTAAATCTGCATCCCCTTGATGCTGCCGGTCTGCCCGTACCGGAACCCCGTGAGGACGAACTTTTAATTAAAGTACATTGTTGTGCTGTCTGCCATACCGAACTGGACGAAATCGAAGGTCGCACACCACCTCCGCATTATCCGGTAGTTTTAGGGCATCAGGTGGTTGGAAGGGTTACCGAAACGGGCGCAGCTGTTCGTGATTTTGCGGTTGGTGATCGGGTTGGCGTCGCCTGGCTCTTTTCATCCTGTGGAAAGTGTGAACATTGTTTATCAGGTGAAGAAAACCTCTGTGCGGATTTTAAAGCGACCGGTCGGGATGCCAACGGCGGCTATGCGGAATATATGGTAGCTCCGGAAAAGTCAGTATTTCAGATACCGGAAATATTCACTGATGCAGAGGCAGCACCACTGCTCTGTGCCGGTGCTATCGGTTACCGTTCATTACGTTTGTGTAATCTCAAGGATGATCAAATCCTGGGATTGACCGGATTTGGAGCATCGGCGCACCTGGTTTTAAAAATGGTGCAATATCGGTTTCCCTACACGAAAGTCTATGTTTTTGCCCGCAGTGACAAAGAGCGTCAGTTTGCCCGTGAACTCGGGGCTGCCTGGGCGGGTGATACGATCGACAAATCTCCGAAACTCTGCCATGCAATCATTGATACCACGCCGGTCTGGAAACCGGTGGTGGAAGCTCTGAAAAATCTGCATCCGGGTGGCAGGTTGGTCATCAATGCCATCCGTAAGGAGGATGGTGATAAAGATTACCTGCTGAATCTCGATTATCCTGAACATCTCTGGATGGAGAAAGAAATCAAGAGTGTCGCCAATGTCACCCGCCGGGATGTTGAGGAGTTTCTGGACCTTGCCGCAGAAATTCCAATCGAACCCGAGATCGTAGAATTCTCGCTGGGTGAAGCCAATAAGGCGCTTTATGAATTGAAGCGGGGGGGAATTAAGGGCGCGAAGGTACTGCGGATTTTTTAAAACCCCCTTTAATGAATTGAGGCATTACTCCAGCACTCCAGTACTCCATTTCCCCAGTACTCCAATCTTCCATTCTCTCCCTAATCGTCAGCAGCTTTATAGGATCCGAGAACCTTTAGAAATGATGTGATTTCTTCCAGGTGCCGGATGGCGTTCAGGCAACGTTCCTGTTCCATATTGCCGGCAAAATCCAGGTAGAACAGGTACTTCCAGCGTTTGCCCCGCAGCGGGCGTGATTCGATTTTCAGCAGGTCAATGTCCCGCAGCGCAAAGACACTCAGGCTTTTAAAAAGCGCTCCGGGAATGTTTTTCATTGAAAAAATGATTGACGTTTTATCGGCATTTGTGGGTTTGTTGTTTTCTTTGGCAATGATGTGAAAGCGGGTATAATTCTGGGGATTGTCTTCAATTTCCTCTTTCAGAATTTGCATATTATTATCTTCAGCAGCTTCGCGACTGGCAATCGCGGCGGCTTGCAGCAGTTTTTCATCCCGAATATGTTTGACGCTTCCGGCAGTATCATAACTGGCGATAGTCTCGACATTTGGCAATGACGCCAGAAAATTACCGCACTGCTGCAGCGCCTGGGGATGGGAGTACACAACGTTGATGTCTTCGAATTTTACTCCGGGATTGGTGATAAAATGCTGAGCGACCCGCAGGGACACTTCGCCGATAACTGCAACTGATGAATCCGCGATCAGATCCAGGTTTTGATAGACGCTGCCCGTGGTGGAATTTTCCACCGGAACGATGCCGAACTTACTGTGACCCGATTCCACCGCGTTGAAAACATCCTTAAACTGCCGGCAGGGCAATGTCTCGATGTCGTGTCCAAAATATTTCTTTGCCGCGATTTCACTGAATGCATAATGAGTTCCCTGGAAGGCAATGATTACTTTTTCCGTCATGATTCGATTCCTTTGCGTGCTTGGATTCCTTGTTGATAATAATGTTTGATCTCCCGCATGTCAGTGACCAGATCAGCCGCTTCGATCAAACGAGGATCGGCATTGCGTCCGGTAATAATCAGTTCCACGTCAGCAGGTTTGGTTCTGATCATTTCGATAAGGTCATCGACGCTGAACAGTTTAAAATAGACCGCGATATTGGCTTCGTCCAGAATAATAACATCATATTTGCCGGAATGTAAAATGGTTTTTACTTCTGCCAGACCTTCCCGGGCTAGCCGAATATCTTCCACGGTCGGTCGCTTGACAATAAAACAGTCCTGTCCATACTGCCGCAGGGTAATTTCCGGAAATTTTTCCTTGAGCGCCTTGATTTCACTGTACTCCATGCCCTTGACGAATTGACCGATAAACACTTTTAAACCGGCACCCACCGCCCGAAGGGCTAAACCCAGCGCTGCGGTCGTTTTACCTTTACCGTCTCCGGTGTAAATTTGAACAAATCCCTGCATAGCATTCTCAAATGTTAACAGGTCTAATTTAATATCTTTTTGACCAATGAAAAACGGACGGCTTGTTTTTATATCAAATTCGGTTAACTTTTTTAATCACGATTATGAAGAAGATAAAAATCAAACTTGAACCGCTTGGAAAAATTCTAAAAATTGAATCGGGCGGATCGTTGCAGGATATCTTGTTCGATTTCGGGATCGAATTTCCCTGCGGAGGTGATGGGACTTGCGGCAAATGCAAAATCCGCCTGCTTGAAGGTGATCTTGGTGTCAATGATATTCAGCAGAATTATTTTACGCCGGAGGAATTGGCGGATGGTTGGCGCTTAGCCTGTCAGTGTCGGGTGACCGAACCGGTGACCCTGGAACTGGTTCAGTGGGAAATGCAAATTCTGGCTGATGAGCGTGATCTGGGAAGTTCTGAAACCGGCGGCTTTGCTGTGGTAGTGGATTTAGGGACTACAACCCTGGTCGCACAGTTGATTAATCTTCAATCCGGAGTTATTTCCGGTACGAAAACAGCCTTGAATCCGCAGGCAAAATATGGGGCTGATATAATGAGCCGGATTGAGTATGCTATGCGTCCGGATGGATTGAAAACTCTTCAGCGATTAATCCGAAACACGATTTTTTCCATGATCCGCGAAATGATCCGGGATTGTCTGTCAGAAAGCTGCGAAATTGAGCAGGTTATTATCGTCGGTAATACCGTGATGCATCATATTTTCTGCGGATTTGGTGTTTCGTCATTGTCGCGGCTGCCATTTGAGGCAGAGAATGCCGCGGAATTTGATGTGACTGCGTTGGACATTGGCTGGGATTTACCGGTAAATCCGCGGATCCGTTTTTTACCCTGTCTTGGCGGATTTGTGGGCAGTGATGTTCTGGCTGGAATTGTCGCGACAGGATTGCATGCCGGGAAAGCGCTAACAGCCCTGATCGATTTGGGAACTAATGGTGAAGTGGTTATTGGCAACCGGGAGCAGATTCTTTGTGCTTCCACCGCAGCCGGACCAGCCTTTGAGGGCGCTAATATATTCATGGGAATGCGGGCGACCACTGGCGCAATTTCAAAGGTCACGATTGAGAATGGACAGTTGTCTGCCCATGTCATTGGTGGCGGACCGGCAAAAGGTATCTGCGGCAGCGGACTCGTGGATGCGGTCGCAGCGGCAATCGATTTGGGCTTGATTGACGGAAGTGGGCGAATTCTCACTGAAAGTGGTGAAATCGTTATTCAAGCGCCGGTGGTTTTGATCCAGCAGGACATTCGTGAATTACAATTGGCAAAAGCCGCGATTGCTGCCGGGCTGGAAATTTTAGCAAAGAGACTTTCAATTACCTTAGCTGATATTAAGAAATTATATATCGCCGGTGCTTTCGGGAATTATATCAGTGTTGATAATGCCTTGAAAATTGGATTGCTGCACCGCTCCTTTTCAAATATTATCCAGGCGGGCAATACGGCGCTGCAGGGAGCCAAATATGTCCTGGGCGGCAAAGATGAGTATCGCTCAATATTAAAGCGATGTCAGCATATTTCATTGGGTGCGGATATTGAGTTTATGAACCGTTATGTGGAAAATATGAATTTTCCATATTAAAGTAGGAGCAATTCGGGAATTACCGACAAAAAAACCTCCCGGAAGTTTTCACCTCCGGGAGGCAATAATAAAATATTATTTGTGTCTTTGTGTCTTGGTGGTTACTCTTATTTCACAAACACGATCTTCTGCAGGTTCGTCTGATTCCCCGACTGCAGCCGAACAACATACACACCCGTGCTCAGATTCACCGGTTGCCATCTTACGTTATATGTTCCGATGATTTGATGCTTATCAACCAGCGTTTCAACCAATTGACCGCGTATATTAAATACTTGTAACATTGTTTGTCCCGCTTCTTTCAACCCGTAACTTAGTGTCACTGCCGGGTTAAAGGGATTCGGATAGGCTTTGTGCAAGCCAAATTCAACCGGAATCTTTTCGTTCTCAGCCTCGACTGTAATCTCAACCGTCTTATACCAGGTCACCTTTCCGCTATAATCCACATCGCCGAGACGATATTCATAAGTCACGCCCGGCTGAACAAAATTATCGGAATATTGATAGTCGTGTCTCTCGCTGGTTGTACCATGACCCTCCAAAGCGGAATTAGATTGATAACTCGCAATCTCTTCCCATTTACCGTTTTCCATTTTCCGTTTCCCGATGATAAAACCCAGGTTTTCGATCTCTGATTCTGTGGACCATTTCAGCTGCACTCCGGCACTTATATACTCTGCGGTAAAAGAAGTAAGTTCCACAGGAAGCGAGACATCCTCACCGTCTTCCCAACTTAGATAGGGATAACCATTATTGATCGTACAGGAATTATCAATATCCCAGTAATCGTTATTAGCTGCGTCATTGTATGGATTGGTTTCAAAATCCCAGGCGGTAGTCAAGCCATCCGTATCGGTATCAGTAAAGGTGGCTAAGGCTTTCATCTGTGCCGTTGACTTTCCGGTACCTCCACTACTGGATGCTTTTCCAGAAGTTATAGTATCCCAGAATGAGTTATCAATTGTTACACTGTTATTATCATTATACCCTACCATTCCGCCGACATTACCGGAGCCACTTGCACTTCCGGTACTGTAACAATAATTTACTGTTACATGATTCGTACAGTGCCCTATTAAACCGCCAATATAATCTTGCCCTGATACGCTTCCAGTAGCATAACAATTATCCATAGACGCATGATCATAATGCTGTCCTACCAGACCGCCGCAATAATGTGCTCCGTTTACGCTACCTGTGCTATACGACCTGCTTATTGTGGCATACGTAGTATTCTGTCCTGCCAGTCCGCCAGTACAATAACCGGATACGCAACTTGCAGTTGCAGAAGAATAGCAATCAACTATCGCAGAGTAATTATTATTATACCCTATCAATCCGCCAATTGCCCCATATCCGTGCACACTTCCGGTGCTGTAACAATTGCTTATGCTTGACGAAGAGTAGCTATTCCCCACCAGCCCTCCTATGTGTTGATTACCTGACAGATTTACATCAATAACACCCAAATTGGAAATGGTAGCCCCCAATGTGTATCCAAATAATCCAAGATCGTTTCCTTCTGTGTTAATATATAATTCGCTGATTGTATGCCCCTGCCCATCATATGAACCAGTGAATACTTCCGAGCCTGTCCCGATGGGCGAAAAGCCTTCTGCATCACCACTATGATCATCGTTCCAGTTAGCTGTCACTGTCATATCGATATTGGCAGTTTGTTGAAAATCTTTCCCCCATTCACCTGGGTTTTGTGAAAGCCAGTATAAATGATTAATCGTCTGGATCTGGTATTTGTCATCTGAAATGCCGCTTCCGTCGGGAACCAAATAGTCATTAATCCAGTCGGAATCATCCATATAATGAAGCGTACCCGTATTCGAGTTTGGGCTGTTATCCGTCAGAGATGTTCCGCTTCCGTCGCTCATGCGATAATATGCTATTAAATTCGATTCGGAAGAAACGTCCCCGCATATGTACTCTTGTATTTCAGTTGGAGTCCGGACATCATTCCAAAACCGGGCTTCATCCAGTGAACCATCAAAACATTCGTCTGTTCCCGGTCGTCCACCAATCGCTAAATTACCGGAATAATCTACAATACCCGTATTATCCGTTTCTTCATCAATTTTAACACCATTTAAATACAGATACACTTTATCGGCGCCCACATCTCTGATTAAGGCAACATGATACCACGTATCGGCATTTAATGGTCCACCTTGAACCTCTACAGAAGCGGTAGCATCACCAAAACCAGCAGATAAATCAGTACCAGTGGTCATGATATAATAGCCATCAAAAGGAGGAAGGGTTCCATTATTTTTCCATACGAACCTCCTGATTCCACTCATTGCATCAGCATTAATCCATGTTTCAATCGTGAAACTCCCACTACCTGGATTCAGATTCGCATTACTGCCGCAATCGACATAATCGTTATAACCGTCAAAATCCAGCGCGTTGTTCGCGGCGTGGAGAATGCCAGTCACCGAGAAGAGTATGCAAATAATAAAAAGTGCCTTTCTCATAATGCCATCCTTATGTTTTTAAAGATTCTATGAATGAATGATACAAATTGTCAAAATAATAATCGCAAACCGATTGATAAAAATACCCGTAGAGGCACAGCGCGCCCAATTATTGATTAATGATAAACGTAATTTGTAGCGGCGAATGGCATTCGCCTAAATGCCATGAAAATTATATACAACGAAATCAATTGGGTGTATTGCCATACGCCCCTACAATGTAAAATTTAAAAACAATTTGCAATTATGATGCTTATTCTTTAATGTTGCTTTGTATAAAATTACATTGCGCCGGCGGCTGAAAAATGCGGATATTGTCCATCAATCATTCCTTAATAATGAGCCGGAACCCGCTATGAAAGACAGAATTGCAGGGCTGGTCGAGAAATTCGATCGGAACTTTGACGACTATAAACACCCGAAATACAACGAAACCTCCGTGCGGGTGGATTTCGTCAATCCTTTCTGGGAAGCCCTCGGCTGGGATGTGCACAATACCGCCGGATATGCCCACAGCTTCCGCGATGTGATTCACGAGGACGAGGTCCGGGTGGGGCAAAGTACCAAAGCCCCGGACTACTCCTTCCGCATTGGTGGCAAGCGCATCTTCTTTCTGGAAACCAAGAAACCCGCCGTCGATCTGAAACACGATCCCGCCCCCGCCTACCAGCTGCGCCGCTATGCCTACAGTGCCAAACTGCCGGTCTCGCTGCTCACGGATTTTGAAGAATTTATTGTTTACGATACAACGCTCAAGCCGGCGCTGTCCGATAAACCTCATGTGAGCCGGATGCTCTACCTGAATTTCCGCGAATACCTTGAGCAGTGGGAATTCCTGCAGTCGGTCTTTTCCAAAGAAGCCGTCCTGCGCGGCGACTTTGACCGTTTTATCAAAGACAAACAGGGCAAGAAACCCCGCGCCGAAATCGACCGGGATTTCCTCAATGATCTCGACAACTGGCGGGTGCTGCTGGCGCGCAATATCGCCCTGCGCAATCCGCAACTCTCCGGGCGGGAGCTGAATTACGCGGTGCAACTGACCATCGACCGGCTGATCTTCCTGCGCATGAGCGAAGACCGCGGCATCGAAGCGCAACAGACATTGCAATCGCTCCTGAACGGCGAGCGCATCTACAAACGGCTGGTGGAAATCTACTACCGCGCCGACGAACGCTATAATTCCGGTTTGTTCCATTTTAATGAAAAAGACGGCGCCAATCCCGATACTATTACCCCAAAACTGAGCATTGACGATAAACTTTTAAAAGAGATTATCAAAAACCTTTACTATCCCGACTGCCCCTATGAATTCAGCGTGTTGCCGGTGGAGGTGCTGGGTAATGCCTACGAGCAGTTCCTGGGCAAGCGGATTTCCCTTACTGCCGGTCATCATGCCCGGATCGAGGAAAAACCGGAAGTGCGCAAAGCCGGGGGCGTCTATTACACTCCCAAATACATCGTGGATTATATCGTTAAAAATACGGTGGGCAAACTGCTGGAAGGCAAAACGCCGGCTGAGGTCACTAAATTGCGTATTCTCGATCCAGCCTGCGGTTCCGGCTCCTTCCTGCTGGGCGCCTATCAATGCCTGATGGATTGGCACCTCGACTATTACCGCAAACAGATTGAAGCGGGCGAACCGGTTCCCCAAATCCAGCTGCAACAGGATCAGCGCAAACGCAAAAAAACCGCGGTGCAAGCGGTCTTTCAGGGCAGCGGCGGCGACTGGTTCCTGTCCACCACGGAAAAGAAACGCATCCTGCTGAACAATCTCTATGGCGTGGATATCGACGCCAATGCCGTGGAAGTCACCAAACTCAGCCTGCTGCTGAAAGTATTGGAAAACGAGAACAGCGAAACCCTCAGCCACCAGCTGGGACTCTGGCACGAACGCGCCCTGCCGAACCTCGGCAATAATATCAAGTGCGGCAACTCCCTGATCGGTCCCGATTACTATGACGATAAACAGGTCAATCTTTTCGATGAAGAGGAGACGATGCGGATCAATGTCTTCGACTGGGAAAAAGAGTTCCCGGAAATCTTCTCTCGCCAGGACGCAAAGGGTTTTGATGCTGTGATCGGGAATCCACCGTATAGAATGATGCAACCTCACAATACAGAGATAGGAATAATAAATTACCTGAGAAATAAATACTCAGTAGCCGAATATAAAATAGATATGTTTCATTTATTTCTTCAATTGGGAGTTATGGTTTTAAAACAATTTGGATTACACGGATTCATTATACCATCAACAATATTAAATAATGTTTATGCTGAAAAACTCCGTAAATGGATTATTGAAAGATGTAGTATACAAAAAATATGTAGAACTGATGATAAAGTCTTTAAAGATGCTGATGTTCATACTCTTGTTCTTATTTTAGAACGCCAAAATGAAGAGCAAATTAGGCAGGATACAAAAATTTTAACGACAACTACACTAAATTCTGAATTCAATAGAAATGGTGACATCTATTCTACGACTTATCAAAAACGGTTAACATCACTTCCAGGAAATGTATGGAATATTTTAATGAATGAGCAAAACGCTCAATTAATTATTCGGTTAATAAATGATTTTAGAAAGTTAAGTGATATATCCGAGATAAATCGAGGCTTAATTACTGGCAATCGTGCTAAATATTTCTCAAATAAAAAATTATCCGAGCATTATGTTCCAATTATTGCCGGTTCTGATGTTGATAGATACTATGTAAAACAACCTTCTGAATTTGTTTTATTTATAAAGCCAAAAGGATCAGGTGGATCATGGAGCTCTGAAATGCATCTTGCTCAACATAAAATTATCATTAGGCAAATTGGTTTAAAACCTATGGCAAGTTTAATAAAAAAACCGATAGCCATAACAGGCAATTTATTCGCTATAAGGCTCGAAAAAATAGAAAATGAACTATTTATCCTTGGTGTTATCAACTCAAGATTATTGGGATATTTCTGGAAAATCATGTTTTATGATTTTAAAAGTTCTTTTCCACAGGTTACTATTTTTAGTTTATCACAGCTTCCAATTCCTAATATTAATTTTTATAGAAAAGAAGACAAATCCCGGCATGACCGCATGGTCAATCTAGTAGAGCAGATGCTTGAGCTCCACAAGCAGTTGGCGGCGGCGCGCGAGCCCCGCAGCCGGGAGCAGTTGCAGCGCCGGATCGACGCCACGGATCGGCAGA
>CAZSDW010000021.1:3801-57509 GCA_964605705.1 uncultured bacterium | reverse complement strand
AAGCTCCTGGTAAATTCCTCCGCGAGCGCCTTGTCAACCGGGCGATTTACTCCGACAATCCCGCCAAAGTAACTGACCGGATCGGCTTTCACTGCCCGTTGATAGGCTTCCAGCGGAGTATCACCAACCGCAAAACCACAGGGATTGGTATGCTTCAAATTGGCACAAACAACCTGACTGGTTTTAAATCTAAATGCCACCCGGTAAGCAGCGATGCAATCGATATAATTATTATAGGAAATCTCTTTCCCCTGCAGTTTTGTAAATGGTTCGCTCGCTGCTTGGGATTGTGCTACGTACAGCGCTGCTTTCTGATCCGGATTTTCGCCGTATCGCAATTCCGCCGATTTCCGGTAATGATTCAACCAGAGTTTCGGTAAGGTATCCGAATCATCCGCAAAGAAAGACGCAATCTCTGAATCATAATTACAGGTCTGGATAAATACTGCTTGCGCCAGCGATCGGCGATATTCATCATCAATGTTTCCAGACTTATAGCGATTTAAAAAATCTTCATACTGGGATGGGTCCGATAGAACTGCGACACTTTGATAATTTTTCGAGGCAGCCCGTAACATACTTGGTCCACCGATGTCGATCATTTCGACAATTTCCGCATTGCTTTTATTACCGGCTCGGAAGGTTTCACTAAAAGGATAGAGATTGACAACGACCAGCTGAAATCCGTTCGCATTAACCTTTTTCAAATCTTCAAGATGACGCGGATTGGCACTGTCTGCCAGTATCCCGGAAAAAACCAGGGGATGCAGTGTTTTAACCCTGCCGTTCATGATTTCCGGAAAACCGGTCAGGTCTTCAATCTTGACGACATCGATCCCGGCTTCGGTCAGAGCGCGGTATGTCCCGCCGGTACTGAAAATACGGACACTATCGGATGCCAGCTTTTCCGCAAGCGGAATAACGCCTGTTTTGTCCCAGACACTGATGATCGCCTGCTTTATTGTTATCGAACTCATTTTTCCCAGATAACCTTACGGTCAACTATTTTTATTCTATCTTCACAATATGCTTTGACAACTTTGGGAAGCAATTGGTGCTCAACCGTCAACACCCGTGCTGCCAGTTCTTCCGGTGTATCACCTGGTAAAACAAACACCTGCTCCTGGATAATTACCGATCCCCGGTCATAATGCTCATCCACAAAATGAATAGTTACACCGGTAATTTTGACACCGGATTCAATCACCGCCTGATGGACCCGGATACCATAAAATCCCTTACCGCCAAAATTCGGCAGAAGCGCCGGGTGAATATTAATGATAGCATAGCGGTACCGCTCGACAACCGGTGACGGAACCAACTTCAAATATCCGGCAAGCAGTACCAGCTCGGTTTTATAGGATTCCAGCAAATTCATTAAAAACGTGGCATAGTCTTCTGCCGCCGAAAACTGTTTCCGATTCACCCAGTGCGTCGGAATATTATTTCGCTGAGCAATTTCAAAAACCGGCGCCCGGGCATGATCGCTGATCACACAGGCGATTTCAGCCGCAATATTTCCACTTTTAACCTGCTCCAATACTGCTAAAAAGTTTGAGCCTCTTCCCGATGCGAAAACTGCAATTTTCTTCAATCGTGTGATTTCCAATCCTATCCCAAAAACCGCCTAAATTTATCTAAATGCTTCGGTAAAAACAATCAAGTATATTAGAAAAGGAAAGTATCTGCTTTATTTACACTCCGGGCAGAGCTGCCGGATTTCCGAAAGCAACTCTTCCAACTTGTCCGTATCTTTGAATATATTAAAATTATCAGTCTCCAGAATCTTGACGGGATAGTGCTCCTGCGCCCGTTTTATCCAGCGCTCATAGGAAATATTCAGCATATAGATATACTCGGGATTAATATTCGATTCGAATCCCCGGGAACGTTTCTTTATCCGGGTCAGTAGTGTGTCCACACTCGCTCTCAGGTACAGTACCAGATCCGGTTTTTTCAGATAGGACGTCATTTCTTCAAACAGTGCGCAATAATTATCCCAGTCACGTTTCGACATATTTCCCATCTCATGCAGATTACGGGCGAAGATTTCCACATCTTCATAAATCGTGCGATCCTGGACTGTCGAAAAACCGCTCTCGGTCATCATTTTATGGGTCCTAAAGCGATGGGACAGAAAGTAAATCTGCAGGTTAAAACTCCAGCGCTTCATATCCTGATAGAAGTCTTCAAGGTAGGGATTATCAATCACGGATTCATAGTACGCTTTCCAGCCGAAGCGATCCGCGATAATATCCGTCATGGTCGTTTTCCCGACCCCAATATTGCCAGCGATACCGATAAAGTAGGTTTTCTTATCCGCCAACTAATTCCCCCTGCAGTTCCGCACCCCTGATTGATAAGATTTTAACCGTTTCGATGTGATTAACCAGTGAATTTTCAGAATAAACATTGATCGTAATATAATTATCTGAAAGACCTTGGTAAAGACCCATTTTGGTTTTCTTTTCAAATAATACAGATATTTCACGATTTATGAACGGGCGTATAAAGCGGTTTTTCTTCATTTTGCTCAGTTGCCGCAATTTTTCCGAGCGTTCCTTTTTAATTGGCACACTCACCGAATCTTTTAATTGCGCAGCCACAGTTCCGGGACGTGGCGAATAACGAAAAACATGAAAATAGGCAAGCGGAAGTTCTTTCAGAAGATCGCGTGATTCATGAAAATGCTCATCGCTTTCTCCCGGGTAACCCACCAGAATATCGGTACCGATACAGACCCCGGGCACCTGCTCGTAAATTTTATAAACCTTTTCAACAAAGTGTTCTACTCGGTAACGGCGCCGCATCCATCCCAGAACTTCATTGGACCCATGCTGAAGCGGGATATGAAAATGTCGGCAGAATCGGGGATTATCCCGCATGATTGAGATCAACCGGTCATCAATTAAATCCGGTTCGATCGAACTGATTCGCAGACGCTTTAGATGTGTTTGAGTTAAAATTCCTTCCACTAAATCTGTGAAATTTTTCCCGTTTTCCATATGATAACTGCCAATATTGATACCGCTCAGGACAATTTCATTGAATCCCTGATCTACCAGCAGCCGGGCTTCCTCAATACAGTCCTGAAAATTACGACTCCGGGAGGCGCCGCGTAATTGTGGAATTACACAGTAAGAACATTTATAATCACATCCATCCTGAATTTTCATCAAGGCGCGGGTGTGCGAACCTTTGGAAATCTGCCCCGCCGCCGGAAAGCTGTCTCCATCAATGGTTTTCTTTACATGAAGCTCACTGTGCCCGTTCTCCAGGGTTGCTAAGAAATCTGCAATCCCGTACTTTTCAGAGTTACCCAGTACGAGATCGACGCCCGCCAGATTCATCAGATTTTCCGGCGACAGTTGTGAATAACAACCCACCACGGCAATTTTTCCGTTCGGTGATATTCGTCGGGCAGCGGCGATTGCACCGCGGGTTTTCGCTTCCGCCTGGCTGGTGACAGCACAGGAGTTAATAATGGTTAAATCTGCTTCTGACTTGCTATTGACAATCGCATATCCCACTTGCTGAAGTCCGAATTGAATCGCATCGGATTCGGCATGATTAAGACGGCATCCCAAGGTTCGAAAGTTGATTTTCCTGATCAATACTATCGGATTTCCACAATACTCTGATCACCGATGATAAGTCGGTTAGTATAAGGCTTTGACTGGGCATGGGAAATTTTCACATCTTTTCCCAGCAGGCTGGATTCGATGCGAATTTTCTGGTCAAGGATCTGACAATTTTCTGAAATGATACTAAACTCGACCTCCGAGTCCTTTATTATACAATTTTGTTCAATAGATGTATAAGGTCCAATATAGGAATTTATGATCCTGGCACCGGCACCGATAATTGCCGGTCCGCGAACATTGCTGTTTTTAATTTCAGCCCCTATCCCCAGAACGACCCGCCCGGAAATACAGCTCCGTTTATCAACCTTGCCGTCAATTTTTGTATCAATATTGTCAAGCACCAGCCGGTTTGCCTCAAGCAGATCATGGGGTTTCCCGGTATCTTTCCACCAGCCGGTAATTTCAGAAAAAGTAATATTCAGTCCCTTTTCGATTAAATACTGATGGGCATCAGAAATTTCCAGCTCACCGCGAACGCTGGGTTTTATGCTGTTCACCGCTTTGAAAATGCTGCTGTCATAAATATAAATACCCGTGACGGCATAATCGCTTTTAGGTTTCTTAGGTTTCTCATCAATCCTGACGATCCGGTTTTCTTTAATTTCCGGAACCCCGAAACGCTCGGGATCAGGAACCCTTGCCAGCACCAGATGGCAATTCGATTTATTAGCGTTAAACTCATTAATAAACCGCTTAATTCCCCCAACAATAATATTATCCCCGAGGTAAAATACGAAGGGCTCATTTTTAATAAAGGGTTCGGCAATTCTGACACAATCTGCCAGACCGGAGGGACGCTCCTGCGGGATGTATGTAATCGAAAGTCCCATTTCATGCCCGTCACCATAAACCTCCTTGACTTCACTGCCATCTTTATTGGTGATAATGCCAACTTCCCGAATGCCGGCTTCTTTGACATATTCCAGGGCATAATTCAGAATCGGCTTATTTGCAATGGGGATCAGGTGCTTATTTTGCGTATGGGTAATCGGTCTCAGACGGGTACCGTGTCCACCGGCTGTAATGAGCGCTTTCATTATTTACTCCCTATAATAAACGAAATAATTCCAGTGTTTAATATAAGTTACAACACGGATTAATGATATGAATATTCTGTAACCTATGTTTGAATTGCCCTATCTGGTTTTCTTCATTGGCAAAATTCTGAACCACTTTCCCGAGTTCAATAAGCATTGCTTCAGTGTATAATCATTAATTATGCACTTTTCTGCATTCCAACATATTTATCTAATAGTTTACGAATCATTTTTTGATATGGTGTATGGTATTTTTTAGATTGATTCTTAAAGAAATCAATGCTTGATTTACTCAGGGATATAGTCACTTTCACAGTTTCCTCTCTAAAAGCAAGCTCTTTGGGAGATGGCAAAAAATCTGGAATAATTATGACATCATCCATTTTTTCATCGGTATAATTTATTGTATTCTTCATATATCTTTTTCCCCTTTCGCCAATAACCGGCGCCAATAATTCTAATTTTAAAACCACGATGTGTAAACCTTACAGTAAGAATACCATCGCTAACTTTGCCAAGACAGTAATAGCACTTTTCATCCCGGCTATGGGATAAATCTTCAAGAATGATACGATTTTCATCGGCAAATGCAAACTGGGCTTCATAGAAAGATACCCCGTGCCTTGATTGATTCTCAATATTTTTCTTCTCATTCCACTCGAAATTAGACTTATCACTCATAGACTGAAAGTATTAAGAATAAATAAAACAAGCAATATAATTATATGGGTATAATCACATCGTGGCGTCAATTAATCGGCACGATTCACCCAATTTCGAGATTCTAAACCAGACAGGTTTAGAGTTTGCCGACCAAGTCTATTCCTTCAACACTATCAATTTTCACCGTGTAATATTTGCCAATCTCAAGTGCTTCTTCACTGTGAACCTTGACTACTCCATCAATTTCCGGTGCATCCCAGACGCTTCGACCAGAATAATTGTTATCCGTTTGACTTTCGACGAGTACTGGAATTTTTTGACCGATCTTCGACTCAGCAAAATTTCGAGCATATGACCATTGAAGCTGCATGATAATCTCTTTACGCTTCTCTTTTTCATCAGCAGGAACATTGTCCGGCAGCGCCGCTGCGCGCGTGTCTTCTTCCTGGGAATAGGTAAATACTCCCAATCGCTCAAAACGAACCTCATCAATAAAATCCAGAAGTCGATTAAAATCATCCTCGGATTCATTCGGGAAACCGACCATTACCGATGTTCGGAGAGCGATGTTGGGAACATCCTTGCGCAATTGTAACAATTTTCCTTTGATTCTGCGTATATCATTGTCCCGCTCCATCTTCTTCAAAATTCCAGGCGCTGCGTGCTGCACCGGAATATCAAGATAGGGACAGAGCTCCGGGTATTTTTGAAACAGACGGTTGATGTCACCATTCCAGAAATCGGGATTGGCATAGAGCTGACGCACCCAGGGAAAGCGTTTCATTGCCAGTAATTCATCCAGCAGGGTATAGAGATTTGCCTTTTTATTCAGGTCGGAACCATACCGGGTCAAATCCTGGGCGATCAGGATTAATTCCTTGACACCTTTATCACTCAGATATCCCGCTTCTCTCAAGAGGCTTTCCATCGACCGGCTTTTCTGGGCACCCCGGATCAGGGGTATTGAACAAAAACTGCAACTGTTATCGCAGCCTTCCGCGATTTTCAAATAAGCAAAATGTCGTGGAGTCAGTAGTGACCGGACATGTTCGACATCCTCGCAAGTTTGAGTCGTATCGACAATGCTCTGAATAATCTGGTGATTTGACTCGACACCAAATATCCCATCCAGTTCCGGTAATTCCCGACGCAGTTGATCGGGATAGCGCTGGGAAAGACAACCAATAACCAGAATCTTTTTGTCGGGATCGGATTTCTTTAATTCAATGGTTTCTAATATTGTCTCAATGGACTCTTCCCGTGCCGCATCGATAAATCCACAGGTGTTGATAATGATTACATCGGCGTTTTCTGCCTGCTCCTCGTAAATAACATTATGTGATTCCAAATGTCCCTTCAGAACCTCGGAATCCACCAGGTTTTTGGGACAACCAAGTGATATAATCGAAAATGTTTTTTTATTCATCAATGGTAATCGTAATGATTAGACATGAGCGGTTAGCAATTCTTCAATAAAGCTGTCCGGATCAAATTCAATCAAATCCTCAATCTTCTCACCAACTCCCAGGTAACGAATTGGAATGGACAATTGATGATGAATTGCCAGAACCACTCCGCCTTTGGCTGTGCCATCCAGCTTTGTCAAAATAATGCCGGTTACTCCGACCGCTTTCGTGAATTCCTGTGCCTGAATGATTCCGTTCTGACCGGTGTTGGCATCGAGCACCAGCCAGATATCATGCGGTGCATCGGGAATCTGTTTGGCAATCACCCGTTTGATTTTCGCCAGCTCTTCCATCAGATTGGATTTGGTGTGCAGTCTGCCAGCCGTATCAATTATCACGATGTCGTGTCCTTTCGACAGGGCGGATCTGATTGCGTCAAACGCAACCGATGACGGATCTTTGCCGGTTGGATTTCCCAGAAAATCAGAATTCGAGCGCTCCGCCCAAACCTTCAATTGATCATAAGCCGCCGCCCGAAATGTATCCGCAGCCACCATCATGACTTTCTTGCCCTGGGAATTGAAACGGTGTGCCAGTTTTCCGATGCTGGTCGTCTTGCCGGTGCCATTGACACCCACCAACAGAATCACGCGCGGTTTCGTCATTGGCTCGTTGAATTCAATTTCAGAATTGATAAGCGTTTTCATCTCTTTTTTCAGGATTTCTTCCAGCCGGGTTTCTTCTTTCCGATCCACTTTCCCAAGCCGGTCAACCAACATCTCAGTCAAATCGACTCCTAAGTCCGATGCAATCAACGTCTCTTCAATGGATGACAGGGTCGCGGCATCAATCCGGAAAAATTTCCCTAAAAGCGGAATACGAGACGCGATGCTCAGTTCGGTTTTTCGCAATCCCTGGGAAAGTTTTCCGGATTGTTTAGCTATTGAGGTTTTTTTTTTCACTCGGGAAATTTGCAGGACCGCGGTATAAATATATTGAATCCAGGAAACGGTCAGAAAAAATATAGACGTCCACATGATTGGCGCTGTCCATTGTCCCAGATAATCCACGTAAATAAATGCCAGGATCGTTGCAGAGGTCAGGGCAACCGATACTTTCCCCAGTTTATTGGCACAGGTCGTAATTTTACAATTATTCAGGAGATAGATACCCAAAAGTGCAATCGTGAGATCGCGCACAGCCAGAAAGAGAAAATAGTAAATCGGCATTTTATCTGACAACAGCAGATAAAGCATGACGCTGAAGATGACGACTTTATCGGCAAATGGATCGAGTATTTTACCGATATCGGTAATTTCATTACTGATGCGTGCCAGCCAGCCGTCCAGTCCGTCCGACAAAATGGCGATCACAATAAAGATCAGTGCTATATGACCTCTACCAGTATGTAAATAGTAAATAATCGGAAACGTCAGGCATGCCCGTAAAATAGAAATCACATTCGATAATGTGACCAACCGATCGGGATGGATGGACTCATATTTTTCGCGGACCTTATTCTTCACTTTGGTATAAACTCCTTACTTTTGATTTGCTGTGAAAATCTCTCAAAGGTAGAAATTCCTGCTATATCCTTAATTTTCTGACGGGATTCCAGTTCATCCCAGCTACCCTCGAAAATTAGGTTTCCCTTATGTAAAATCCAACAGCGACTGCAAACATTTCGAATCAGGGCAAAATCATGGGATACAATCAAAATCCGGTGTTGTTCCTGGAATTTTTCCAGAATTGAATCCAACTGTTTTCTGCCCCGATACCCCATGCTAATCGTCGGTTCGTCCAAAATCAGGAGGTCAGGAGACATAGCGAAACTCAAGGCAAGGGCAAGTCGCCGGAGTTCACCGCCGCTTAATTCATATCCGCTTTTTGCCTGTATCTTATCGTAATCCAGTAAAAACGCCTCAAGGTAATTATCAATTGCTTCCTGCAGATTTTGAATCGCTGGATTCTGATCGATAATTTGCTGAATTGTATCTCTTACTCTTACCCCGAGTAAAATCTTCTCCGGAAATTGGGGTGAATAAATAATCCTCGGAGAAATACCTGAGTCCGTCCCGCTGGAAAACCGCAAACTGCCTTTTTGCGGTTTAATAAGACCCGCCAGCAGGCGGCTGAAGCTGGTCTTCCCGGAACCGGATAGACCATACAAACCAAGCGCGCCGTCAAACTGATGTGACAATCTTCCGACTCGTAGTGTAAAGGCGCTCTCATCATTGAATCGATACTCTAAATCTGATATATTAACCGTCAATTCAGGTCGCATTAATCGGTCTCTTATGCTTAAAATATTCTGATCGGTTCCCGCCAAAGACCAGTCGCCCGGATTCAAGTTCAATGATATAATCTGCCATTTCTATCTCACTGGGTTCCTGACTGATCCAGATCACGCTTACACCACTAGCAATGAGTCTGTCAATTTTTCCATACAGCTGAAGTTGGGCATAAATATCCAGAAAGGAGCAGGGTTCGTCTAACAGCAGCACTTCAGGATTGGAAATCATCATGCCGGCTAAAGCGAGACGCTGTTTCTCGCCACCGGACAGTGAGTTTGGCGAATCTGATCGGCGCGTTTCCAGATTATATTCACAAAGGGATTCTGCAACCCGGGAATGCATTTCCGATGATGAAACACTCCGGTTTTCCAGATTGAAAGCCAGTTCCCTTTCAAGATTGAAATGAACAAACTGATTATCGGGATTCTGAAACAGATAGGCAAAATGAATAGCCCGCGAATCCTTTTCATCAATTTCAAAATTTATCCCACCACTATCCGGCACCAGTAATCCGGAAATTAATTTCAGTAATGTGGTTTTTCCGGAACCGCTGATTCCGGTTATAATAAGCCGCTCACAAGGTGGTATATGGATATTTAAATTCTGGAATAACGGCTGTGAATTTTTATAGTGAAAATTCAGATTGCATATTTCGAGTCTCAATCATTCTCCAGTATTTCTTTCACAGTGCGAGCCGAAGCGCCCATGTTTTCCATGATGACATTGCGAGCAGAGAACGATGCCTGCTGATAATATTCCTCATCCTTTAAAAACCTGGAAATCAATGCGTAAATCTCCGATTCGCCTGCACAGGAAAATCCACCGCCTGCCTGGACCAGCAATTCTGCTTCCCGTGAATTGTGATAATCGGGTCCGAAGATTACCGGAATCCCCGCCACCGCTGGTTCCATGACATTATGAACCGAGTTCCGAAAACCGCCCCCCACAAAAGCCAGATCCGTCTGATGATACAATTCCGCCAGAATCCCGACCCTATCAATCAACACCACTCTATCGACGATTGGGGCATCCTTGATGTAAGAGTAGCGACAAACTGAAATTTCCTGACTTTTCAGTTGATCCTCCAAACTTTCCAGCGCAAACTCATTGGGTTCATGGGGTGCCAGAATACACTTAAACTGAGGAAATTTCCTGAAAATTTTACCAATCGCCGGCATCAGGTGTTTGGCATCCTGCGGCCAGATACTGCCGACAATAAACACAAAACTATTCTCAAATAATTTTGGCAACTGCTGAGTCATCCGGCTTCTCGCCCGTTCGATAACCTGATCATAACGAGTGTCACCCAGGTTCAGGACTTTGATCTGGACACTGCCAATCAGTTTCTTGACCGATTCACAATCTGTCTCTGAAATAGCAAAAATATAATCCAGGGAGCGATACAATTCCCTGAAAAAACTACTGATGATTGGATAAAATTTTGAACTTCTCTGGCGAATTCTGGCAGACATCAGGTAGCTTGGTATGCGGTGCCGTTTAGCGTTAATGATCAGGTTTGGCCACAACTCATAAGTCACGAAAATGATTTTCTGTGGTCGTAAAATCCGGATGAAACGGCTGGTCCTTAAAAAACTGTCGTAGGGCAGATAAATTTTCAACGAAACTTCCGACAGTTCCTCGGCATGCTCAAAACCACTGGGAGAGGTAAAACTGGCAACGATCAATACATCCGAGCGGATTGCTTTCAATCCCCGGATTACCGGCTTTGCCTGTTCAAACTCACCTAATGAAGCGGAATGTATCAGAAAAACCGTCTTGTTGGGATGTTTCTGACGAAGTCGGATCAGCTGATGCCAGGAATTTTGTCTGCCTTCAATGCCCCGTTTAATTTTTTCATTAAATAGTGCAAGAATCTGCAGGGTTAGAAATGCCAGCGGAATAAAGAATATATTATAGATAAATATCCAGAGTATCGTCATAAGTTCAAATTATTTCATAAAAATAGTGGGACTGTATCAGTTGGTTCGTTCCTGATTGAATTGAATAAATCCCCGTAAGGATTGCATTACCTCCGAATCGGGAAATATATCCAGAGCGGAATGAGCCTTTTCTGATATCTCCACCAATTTTCCTTTGGTATAACTGACGCCCCCGTCACTGATAATCAGTTGATTGATTTTCCGGATCTCATCGGGAAGTAGTCCGGCTTTGATCCACACCCGAATCTCCCGGCTCTTTTCAGGATTCATATGATTCAGTACATGCAGCAACGGCAGTGTGATCAAATTCGATTTCAGGTCCCTGCCAATCGGCTTTCCGATATTATTCTCTTCAGCGGTGTAATCAAAAAGATCATCTTTGATCTGAAATGCCATTCCCAGGTATTTTCCATATTCGTAAAGTGCCTCTGCCTGTTCGCGATCAGCGTCAACCGTCAAAGCACCGACTTTACAACTACTGGCAAACAGGGAAGCCGTCTTCAGCCAGATCATCCGAAAATAACTTTCCTCATCCATTCCGTTATTCGCGCTTTTTGCCAGTTGCAGAATTTCACCGGAACTCAAAGCTTCAGACGTTTTTGATAAGAGCTCCAGAGCGTGAAAATTCCGGATTTTCAGCATGTTGGTCAAAGAGCGGCTGAATAAAAAATCTCCCATCAGTACGGAAACTTTGTTCTTCCAGACCGCATTGACCGACGGAACACCCCGGCGAAATCTGGAATCATCAATAATATCGTCATGAATGAGCGTTGCTGTGTGCAGTAATTCAACCAGTCCGGCGGAGACAATCGTCGAGTCGGTCGGATGACCACATAGCTTGGCAGACAGGAGTACGAGCAAGGGACGGATTCGTTTACTTCTCTGCTCGAGGATATATTGGGATATTTCGTTGATCATCCCGATATCCGAATGAAACGCCGATTTAAATTCCCGATAAAACAGCTCCATTTCCTGACGTACCGGTGCAGCTAATTTTTCTATTGAAATGGACATCCTTAGCCCTTTAATTCCTCTCCAGTGGACGAACGGTTATCGCTTTTTGCAGCAATCCGGGAAACCACAATACTGAACTCATACAGAAAAAACAACGGAATACCCATCATCAACATACTGACCGGATCGGGAGGGGTAATAAATGCCGCCAGAATAAGTATGATAATAATTGCGTATCGCCAGGATTTTCGCAAAAATGTCGCCGTAATTAAACCCATTTTAGTCAATAAAAACGAGGCAACCGGCATCTGGAAAATCAGCCCGGACGCAACCAGCAACTGCAATACAAATTTAGCATAATAGTTGATGGAGATATTTTTTTCAACCTCAGGTGATCCGATTGCTGTCAAAAATTTAATCGCAAAAGGCGCCAAAATAAAATAAGCAAACGCGACACCCGTTACAAAAAACAGACTAATGCTGATGACCAGCCAGGGTCCAAATTTTTTCTCATCCGGATAAAGTCCAGGCGCCACAAACGCCCAGAACTGATAGGCAATCACTGGAATGGAAATCACCAGTCCCATGACCAGGGCAATCCCGAATTTCAACATTAACATCCCCTGGATCTTGAGCACCTGGAGTTTCATGTCCGGTTGCAGCATCTTGGAAGGTCTGACCAGAAGTTCGAGAAAAGTATCCGAAAATAAAAAACAGAGAATGGTAAAAATAATGACACTGAACAGGATTTTCAACAAACGCCAGCGCAATTCCTCAAGATGGTCGAGAAAGCTCATCTCCTTCATTTTATCTTTTGTATTAGATTCTTTATCCGGTTCCATTAAAATGTATCAGGCTTGACGATTTTATTAAAATAACTTCTAAATATAATTATCCCTTTTCAGAAAAGCAGTGTTAATCAACAGTGAATGAACACTAAATATATCTATTTATATCGTAGATTAAAAAAGCAGGATTGTCAGTCACATTAATCCTGCTTTCATCTTATTATGTAAATTATCGACTAACCGAATTCTTTGACAAATTCGTCATAGTTGGTAATGATCAGCTTACGCCCTTTGCGCTGAATCCAGCCTTTACTATCCAGCAGTTTCAACATGCGGGAAACGGTTTCGCGGGAAGTGCCTGCCATATTTGCGATATCCTGCTGGAATGGAAGGTTTTCGATGACGACCTGCCCCATTTTGATAATTCCCAAATCCTCCGCAAGACGGATGATGCTCATCGCAATCCGGCTCTCGGCATCACTGAGCGACAGACCTTCGATCTGCTGATCAGAGCGACGGAGCCTGATGGCGAGTTCCTGAAGCAGGGTAATGGCAATTTTGGGATGCTTTTCAAGTAAATCCAGAAAATCGCCACGTTTCAAAATAAAGACTTCGGAATCTTCCAGTGCAATCACATTTGCCGAGCGGCTCTCGCCGTCAAAAATTGACATTTCACCGAAAAAATCCCCTTCACCCAGAATGGAAAGAATGACTTCACGTCCATCATCGCTCAGGCGCGTAATCTTGACACTCCCCGTGTTCAGGATAAAAAGCGTATCGCCAACATCTTCCTCCATCAGGATCATGTTGTTTTTCTTATAAATCCGCATTTGCAATAAATTGTAAATCTTTTCGAGAATCTCATCTCGTAAATCCGCAAATAGCGGAATATTTTTTAATACTGCATCAGACATATTTTTTACCCTCACTGAAAAATACTTGGCAAATGAAAAAAATACAAGAAAAAGTTATCTGGTTTTTCCTAATATCCAAATTAACTTTTTTCTTTACCTGCCGCTTTTGATTTAGTGAATTTCTTAATAATTCCCGGAACCATTTCGAAAACTTTTGCCAGTTGGTTATCCTTGAGACTGTGAACCCGAACCCCACTGTCCTCAATAATAATGATAGCCACCGGTTCCATAATCGCTCCGCCGCCGGTTCCGGTACCTTTGTCAGCATCACCTTTAGATTGTCCGCCACCGGCACCGAATCCAAAGGATATTTTTGTCACCGGAATAATCGTCGCTTTTCCAGCGGTAATCGGTTTTCCGACGACCGTTTCAGAATCGACCATATCCTTTAACTTCCCCAAGAGTATATCTATTAGATTTTCAACCATCACACTCCTCCTTTTTTTTCTCGAATCCTTCGCCTGTATTGTTTATATGTAAAAATAAGTATTGAAATGTATTGAACCAAATGAATTAAACCGCTTAACTCAATATTGCCAAATATACCCGCCTTGCTGAAGTCCGCCTGAATCTGAATATCCCTCATGATTTTAAGGGTGTATCTGAACATGTAATAGCTGGAAATAAAGAGACCGGTAACCGCCGGATTTGAAAAACCAATAGTCAGGTCGCTTTCAAAACGCTTGAATTTGATCGGCTTCAGGAGCTTTGGAAAAATCTTTCGGGCAATCACGATCCAGTCAATAACAGACAGTTTTTTGACTGTCTGTTTGACAGGTTTCTTTTGTTTCTGCTTTGCGGGTTTCTCCTTTTTCTGTTTTTTCCCAAATTCGCTAATCGACTTTTTAAATCCAATAATCTTCAATCCGAATAAGGCAAATGATATTTTTACGATTTTTTCTTCCAGTCGAATCTGCAGTCGAAACAAACCATGAATCAGCGATACCCTTGAATTAAAGCGCTGATTATTATCTGAAAATTCACCGGAAAAACTGAAAATTACTGGAAAAATGATAATCAATAAAGAGAGCCCCAGAAACCCGCAAAGGACTAAAAAGATTAGTTTTATTATAAAAACAAGGAGTAAAATTGTTTTTTCCTTTGAAATTCTACATCAATAATTATAAATTTGCGAACTGTTTGAAAACCGTTGAAAGGAATTTAATGAGTAAAAATTTATCAGTTCAAAAACGGATACGCCAGGCGGAAAAAGCCAGACTTCGGAATAAACATTACAAATCAATGATGAAAAATATGGTAAAGAAAGTAAAAGCCGCTGAAACCAAGGTCGAAGCAGAATCTCTGTATCGTGAAGCGGTTTCAACAATTGACTCCATTACCAGCAAAGGCATTATCCATAAAAACAGTGCCGCCAACAAAAAATCCAAACTGGCTGCACACATCGCCAAACTTTCTTAGACTCAAATTTCATAAAAATTAACTATCCGTCCTGTAATTCGGCGCTTCCTTACTAATCTTAATATTATGAGGATGACTCTCCTGAATCGAGGCGGATGTTATTTTTATAAACTCGGCTTTTTCCTGAAGAGCCGGAATATTTTTGGCACCACAATAACCCATCGACGATCGCAGCCCACCCATTAACTGGTGCACAGTGTCCTGCAAAGCGCCTTTATACGGCACAATCCCTTCAATTCCCTCCGGAACCAGCTTCTTGTTTTCTTCCGAAGCCTGGAAATACCGATCCTTGCTCCCCTTTGCCATTGCCGACAGCGAGCCCATACCACGATAGGTTTTATAAACACGCCCTTCGTAAAGCACGGTTTCACCCGGACTTTCATCCATACCTGCCAGCAACGATCCCAGCATGACCGTACTCGCACCGCCTGCCAGGGCTTTGGCAATATCACCTGAATAGCGAATTCCACCGTCAGCAATGATGGGAATTCCCGCTTTCCCGGCTTCTTCCGCACAATCCAAAATCGCGGTCAATTGCGGCACTCCTACACCGGCTATGACCCGGGTTGTACAGATAGCGCCGGGACCGATACCAACTTTAACCGCATCTACTCCGGCATCGATCAACGCTTTCGTCGCGGCTTTGGTGGCGACGTTTCCGGCAATAACATCAATGGATGAAAATGCCTTTTTTAAATTTCCGACAGCCGTGATGACACCGGAATTATGACCGTGGGCGGTATCAACCACCAATACATCAACCTCTTCAGCAATAAGGCGCTTTGCCCGTTCAAAATAATCGCCGGAAACACCCACCGCTGCACCGACTCTGAGTCGTCCAAAAGAATCCTTGACCGCATCGGGAAATCGTTTCTTCTTCAAAATATCCTTGACAGTAATCAAACCCTTCAGGCGACCATCTTTGTCAACAACCAGTAGTTTTTCAATCCGGTGTTTCTGCAAAATTTCTTCCGCCTGTTCGAGCGTTGTTCCAACCGGGGTTGTAATCAAATCCTTTTTAGTCATCCGCTCTGAAACCAGTTGATCCAGATTCGTCTCAAACCGAATGTCGCGGTTTGTCAGAATACCTGCCAGTTGTCCATTATCCACGATTGGAATTCCTGAAATCGAGTACTTCGCCATGATACCAAGAGCTTCCGCCAGTGTGTTGGTAGAAGACAAAGTGACCGGATTGACAATCATACCGCTTTCGGAACGCTTGACACGATCGACCTCCATGACCTGTTCTTCGATTGTCATGTTCTTATGGAGGATTCCAATCCCACCTTCCCGGGCAATCGCAATCGCCAAATCCCCTTCGGTGACCGTGTCCATCGCGGCACTAATCAGAGGAATGTTGAGCTGGATATTGTTCGTCAGTTTTGCCGATAACACGACCTCTTTTGGCAACACATCAGATTTCGCCGGAACCAGCAAAACATCGTCAAATGTTAAACCTTCACGACTGATCTTTTTCATTATACTTTCCTTGCTTAGTTTTCCGCCCGTTCGGCAATATCGCGGATTTGCTGTAGAAATTGTCGATCATTATAAAAATCATCGATTTTTCTCAAATCCTTTGCGAGCAGCCGATCCTTTTCCAGATGTTTCACCAGCGAGCGGACTTTCTGATAAGCAATTTTTGTCCCGTCGCCACTGGCAAGATTCTCGCGATAATCAATTCCCTGGGTCGCCGTCAAAAATTCGATCCAGATAATTTGCCGGATATTCTCAATAATCTGCAAAAGTTTCAATCCGGCATTCGGTGCCATACTGACATGATCTTCCTGGTTTGCCGAGGTCGGGATCGTTTCTACGGAAGCCGGATTGGAAAGCGTCCGGTTTTCCGCACACAGTGCTGCAACGGTAACATGCGCCATCATAAAACCTGAATTGACTCCGCTGGTATCCACAAGAAATGCCGGTAATCCGCTCATCGTCGTATCCGATAAAATCGAGATCCGGCGTTCGCTCATATTTCCCAGTTCAGTCAAGGCTATGGAGAGATAATCGGCAGCCATGGCAATCGGCTCCGCATGAAAATTACCACCGGACAGAATCTCGCCGATTTCAGAAAATACCAGTGGATTATCGGTTACCGCATTCATTTCATTTTCCAGAATAGTCTCGACGAACTGAATCGTATCGAGCACCGATCCAAGCACTTGTGGTAAACAGCGAAAACTATAGGGATCCTGAACCTTACTGCAATTCACATGAGAATGAACAATCTCACTATTATTTAAAAATTGCCTGAGATGCCCGGCAACCTGTTTCTGTCCCTTTTGGTTTCTGACAGTCTGAATCTCTTCGCGAAAAGGTGTATCTGTCGCCAGAGTGGCTTCCACACTCATCGCAGCAGCCAGTTCAGCCAGCAAAAACAGGTCCCTTACCCGATACATGGCATAACCAAGCAGTGCGGTTGAATATTGCGTGCCATTAATCAATGACAATCCATCTTTGGGACCCAGTACTACGGGTTGGTAAATACCCTGCCTGACCAGGTCTTCCGCTTCCCAAATTGAATCCTTATAAACCACTTCACCCTGACCGATCAGGGGCAAACACATATGCGCCAGCGGAGCCAGATCACCACTGGCACCCACCGAGCCGCGACTTGGCACACAGGGGATGATATTTTTGTTCAACAGTTCCGCCAGCTTTTCAATGACCTCCGGCGAACAACCACTATATCCCCGGGAAAGATTCTGGATTTTCAACCACATCATCAAAGCCACAATATCCGAATCAACCGGTTTTCCCACACCACAGGCATGACTATACAGGAGATTTACCTGCAGCGTTGCCAATTCATCGGCATCAATTTTAACCGTCGCCAGTTTACCAAAACCGGTATTGATTCCATAGATCGTCCTGCCCTGTTTAATAAAGTCCAAAACCATCCGGCGGGAGTTATTAATTTTTTTCATTGATTTCCGGGAAATGGTAACCGCGCACCTTGATTGTAAAAAATTAAAAGCTTTTTCAATCATGGGTAAGACTCCTGGATCATGCTCGCTTAAAAATGTTGCCGAAAGTTATGAATGTAAACACTATCAATCAAGCAAAAGCCTGCTCTTGCACTTTAAATCATTATCATCTATATTTAATCCAAATAATGAGGTAATCATGAAGCGACTTATAAGACTGTTATTACCATTCCTGCTGATAACATTAGTATCAGCTCAGGGAACGGTCGAAGTTACTGATCTGATCGTCCAGCAGATGGACAACAATTTGCTCCAGATTACGATTGAAATCTATAACTCCACCAATAAAAAAGTCAGCGAAGTCGCCGGTTATGTCGATATTTATGACAACAATAACCGGGTCGTTGAAAAAGAACGGGTCCAGATTCAGATGATTCATGACATACCCCTCAATCCGGGTGCCTCAAAATCCAGAAATATCATTGTAACGCAACGTCCGAATATGTCCGGCACTGCTCACTACCGAATCACACATCTGCGCTTTTTCGGCGAGCAGAGCATGTACATGGTCTGCCCCAACTGCGGTGAAGTAATTCCAAAAGACGATTAACTACTCTTCAAATATCTCAAGTGTCAGATGGTTGATCCAGTCCTGACACTCCTTGATATACGTCTCAATCTCATCTTTTGAATAATCCTGCTGACTCATCTTTGTCGCGATCAATGCTAAGGGAATCGGCAGGTAACGAATCGCGCTATCCTTATAAAACGCATCCAGTCCGGCAATCAGAAAGCGTAAATCATCGGGGACGATCATATCAGCAAAAACGGAATCCGCCATGGCAGTATCATGATCCCGGAGATTGAGCTGGTAGTAATTCTTACTGTCGAATAAGCCACTGAGATAAGCGCTCTTTACCCAATAAATATACTCCGGATTTTCCCGGCAAACGTGATCGATTTTACGCCAGTCATCACCATCCCAGAAAAGTTTTCGTTCCTGTGCCTGTATCCGGGAAAAACAGATCAGAACCAGACCGACAAGTATAATCCTTTTCATATTCTCCTGCTGCTACTCCTCAGTTTTTAATAAATATTGCGTTAATTTAACAAATTGCAGATAAAGTGGCTTCAGTTCCGGAAAATCACTCAGCCGCTCCAGGTGTCGTTGAATGGTTACTTCATCCCCACGGACAGCCGGACCGGTCAGCGATTCATTCAAGGATTTTAACCAGGCATTTTCGGTCGCCTGCCGGGACAATATTTCAAGCATTTTCGCTAAATCAGCACTTGCTATCTCCTGTTTCGATGCAAATTGCTTCAGTGCCTGAATCAACACAGTCAGGTAATTATTGACGAAGACTGCCGCGATGTGAACCGATGCTTTCTGATCAGGTGATAATTCCATTCCACTGCCGCCAATGGCATGAGCTAAACCAAGCAGATCGGTGCTGAGATCTCCTTCACAACTGAAAATCGCCCTCGACATTTCCCGGATTCCCGTTTCAATATCCGGAACACTGATCAGGGGATGAAAAGAACCTGTTCGGCAGCCATTGTTCTTTAAACAATCCAGCAGGCTGGCATCCCAGGCACCGGAAATGTGGAAGACCTTCGGGCTAAATTCAGGTGAAATATACCGGCTCAATTCCTCCGCAATTATTCGAATCGTATCGTCTTTTACGCCGATAATGATCCATCCAATATCCCGAGGAATTTGAGACAGTTCCGTTGATGTATTTCGAAACCGAAGATATTTAGCCGATCTTACCAATCCAGCCTGACTGCGGTTCCAGAGAAAGACCGGTTCGTGCCCCGCTTGATCGAGGTGGTATGCCAGAGCAATTCCGGTTCGACTGGCACCGATCAGGGCAAAAGTGTTTGATTTTTGTTGCTTCATATCCAAGGCTAATCTCGTTCATAAAATCCGAAGTTGAAAGAAATATCAAACACCTTTTTCTCCACATTATTTCCCGGGTAATCGAAAGTGAATTGTATTGGAAAAGATATTAGCTCACCGTTATTTCGTCATCAAGAGATTGTCGCAACCAGTCCCAGACCCGACGATAACAGTGACACTTCAGTTGAATGGAATTATTTTCAAAGGTCTGCGCTACAACCATGCAATTATCCCGAAGCATCGCTATCGCTTTTGTATTATTCAGGGGTATTTCAACAGTGACCTCACGTTCTTCAGACCGCAGCTTTTCAAGGATACTGTTTTTCAGATCATCAATCCTGAGGCTGTTCAGTGCCGACAGGTAGATGGCTTCAGGATGGTCCCGTTTTACCAGTATAAAATGATCCGGATCCATCTGATCAATTTTATTGAAAACGATGAATGACGGAATCGTGAACAGCTTCAGTTCAATTAAAATTTCATTGACTGTGGATAGGTGGTCATGACAATTTGGGCTGCTGATATCGATGACTTTCAGAATCAAATCCGCTTCCCGGGCTTCCTGCAGCGTGCTGCGAAACGATGCAACAAGGTTTGGCGGCAATTTGCGAATAAATCCGACCGTATCACTGAGTAATACGGTGTGATATTTATCTACTTTCCACTGGCGAACGGTCGTATCGAGTGTGGCAAACAGTTTGTCCTCCACCAGTACGGAGGCATTGGTCAAAACATTCATGATCGTCGATTTTCCGGCATTGGTATAGCCAACCAGCGCCACCCGAAAAAACCGGTCACGTCCCTTTCGCTGGGTTTCCCGCTCCCGATCAATCTTCTTTAAATCTTGCTTCAGCCGTGAAATTCGGGTTCGAATCAAACGCCGATCCACTTCGATCTGGGTTTCACCGGCACCACTGCGTGTCTGAGTGCCACCAATTTGCCGTTCCAGATGGGTCCAGCGCCGGGTTAATCGCGGCAACAAATACTCCAGAGTTGCAAGTTCCACCTGGGTCTTAGCTTCTTTCGACCGGGCATGTTTGGCGAAAATTTCCAGAATGACACCACTGCGATCGCGGATTTCAATATTCAGACTTTTCTCGAGGTTACGTGACTGAGTCGGTGACAAATCATCATCAAAAATAACTTCATCCAATTCAAGTGTCCGGATCAGAGTTTTGATATCTTCAACTTTGCCTTTGCCAATGTATAAAGATGGAGAGATATCGTTCCGCCTGACGATATAATGATCAAGGACCTCATATCCCAGCGTTCCGACAAGTTCTGCCAGCTCCGTCAAATGATCTTTGACCAATTCCTGATTCTGGAAAGGCGTTACTACTCCGACCAGGATAACTCTTTCACGCATGGCTTATTCGATTCCTGATCTTGCGGTTTGTTCTCCCGAGATAACTTTCGGACAGGGCAATTATCAGGGCGAAAATAATCAGCCAGTCACTGAATTCCCGGCTTTGTTTCAGCGGGTTCAGATGATTATCTTTATCAATGAAAAACACATCCATCTGACCGGGATGCCGTGCTATCATTTCCCGGAAATTTTGCTCGGTAAGAAATTCCGCCGAAGATTCACTTTCGGGAACATTAACCACATACCGTTTCACCAGTTCACCATTTGAATACACATCATAAAATCCAGGCTTGTCGGTTTCATCAAACAGGATGGACTCCTGATTTTTAACAGCCAATTTAAACATACGGTTTCCGGGTGTCTGAATGCTAATATTCTCACTTATATTGGTTGCCGCCGGATTAATCCATAAAGAATCCCCCGTAATATATTGCCTTTCCCGATATCCCTGCTGCGACAGGTAAAAAACAAGACGGTTCATAATTGCCGGAAAGAATCCGGTGAAATGCAGATTGCTCCAGCCCGGAACTGGCGCCGCCGCCATCAATATTCCCGTACTTTCATGAATTCCTGATTCGATGATCAACGGAGTATGATCCTCAAAGGTCGCCAGAACCTGGTGATTTTTTCCGATACTGAAACCGGGGACAACATAGAATTCCGGTGAATAATCAAAGGATTCATGATCACGCAGCATCTGTTTGAATAACGGATGCTCCATCTTCAACTGCCCGATTTTCAGATATTGTCCCTCTTCCGCCCGTTGAGTAGTGCGCCACTTTGGAAATCCAAATTCCTGGCTCCAGAGCCGGTTGAAATTATCCGGATCACAATCCCTTCCGGGAAACAGCAGAATACTTCTATTTGTCTCACAGAAGAGATGAATTTTGCTGGTAATATTGCCCGGCAACTGATCAATATTCGAAAAAATCATCAGATCAAATCCGCTCAAATCCTCGGTCGCAAACAGTACCGGCGATGTTAATTTTGTCTCAATTACTGATAATTCACCCATTCCGATTGAATGTCTGATGTATTCGCCGTCCTGGGGATTGCGGGCAATGATCAATACCCGAATTTTTCCGGGAATATCAACTGAAAAATAGCGCTGATTATCCATCAAAAGATCATCATCCGGAATATTCAGATAGGCTTTATGATTTCCCGGTGAAGATGGAATAAACTCAAATTGTACGCTTCCCTCAGCAGAGGGTTGGATTGTCAACAATGCCTGTCCCAATTTCTGATCATCCAGCTGCAATGTCACTGACACATCCCGTTTTTCAGACGTCCAGTTCCGCAGAAATCCACGGACCAGAACTGATTGATCGGTCTGAAATATCTGCGCCGGAACCGAAATGGATGAAAGCGCAATATTATCGATGGTTGCCCGTACGGGAAAAGCAATCAGGCGGCTGTCTGTATTATCCAGCAGTTGATCAACCGGATGATCTGCATAGACATTCTTCTGCCAGTCAGTTACCTGAAAATCACTCAGTACCCAGATTGCCGGGCTTAGTTCATTTTCTGCCTGCATATCTCTGAAAATTCGCTTGAATGCCTGATCAATGTTCCCGCCTTGATTCGTCTGCCAAACATTTCCGCAAATATTTTTCAATTCCACAGGATCATTGATCAGCCCAAAATCTTGAATCTGCCAGGGAACCGTGGTTTCGATCAGTTTCAGGTAAACCGGAAAATCGATCTGGTCGGCGGCTGTTCCAATATTCACTTTTCCGTTTTCTAAAATTGTGGTTCCCCGGATCTGCCCCTGCATGGAAAGTGAATTATCAATAATCAGGTACAATGTCTGACCTTTAGCGACATAAATTCCCGGGGATTGGGTTGACCGGTGCGGACGGGCAAACACCAGTATTATGATAATGATTAATAGAACTCGCAGAATCAGCAGAAATACCTGGCGAATTTTCAATTTTCTGATCAGGTCAACTTCCAGCTGCTTCAGAAAGCGCAAGGTGCTGAATTCCTGTTTGTGGTAACGCCGGCGACCAATCAGATGAATCAGGATTGGAATGCCAGCCAGGGGTAAGAGATAAAGAAAAAAAGGATTTATAAAAGCCATAAAATTAACGGTTATAAGACCAGAAGATACATTATTAGCGCTGATAAGGGTGGAATCAACAAATTATCGTCTAACTTTCCATGGAACAGTTCCAGCCCACCGGCAGTAACGGCACCGATCGCTTTCACCCAAAACGGTACATTGGGAATCCACCAGGTTACCAGCAGACTGATGGTGATAAAAGCCAGGGTTCCTTCAAGGGTTTTAGTGCCAATTTTGACTCGTCCAAAAGACATCCCGATGAGACAAGCCGTGGGATCGCCGGCACTGAGAAACAACATTGACGCAACCGCAATCTCTTTCGGAAACAGGGACACTGCGATCAATAGACCAATTAGAATATTGGTTGCACCAGTGATATGATTATTATGCTCATGTTCACGGGTCATATAGCCAAAAAACCGGTTATAGAAATTACGAAAAAACGGCACATACAGTCTTAGCAACTCCGCAATAATCATCAGGGCTGTCACGATCGCTAAGATGATAACCGCCGGGATTTTTTCAACCCAGAAATAGTAGATCACAGGAATAAAAATTGTCAGATAATGAATGGTTTTACGACCGCGTTCACCCTTTGGAATGTCACGCACGAATTAATTTCTCCGTCAGCGCTTGATAGTCTTCAAATGGTCTATGATTCGAAAAGACTGCCGAGCCGGCGACGAATAAGTCTGTTCCGGCTGCCTTGGTCATGGCAATCGTTTCAAGGTGGATGCCACCATCCACTTCAATGGGAAAATGATACTTTTGAGCATAGGGTTTTGCCAACCTCACCTTGTCAAGGGCTTCTTTAATTAATGTCTGCCCGCCAAATCCCGGATCGACCGTCATGATCAGCAGATGATCGGCAAACCGAAGATAGGGTTCAATCGCACTGAATGGCGTCGGCGGATTGAGCACCAGTCCGGCTTTTGCACCCAGGCTGCGGATCTTTTCCAAATCCCGCTCAATGTCAGCACTGACCTCAATGTGAATAATGACCGTATTAGCCCCGGCTTCTATAAATTTATCAATAAATTTTTCATGATTATCAATCATCAAATGGGTTTCCAGGTGAAGTGAAGTATGCTGGCGGATCGCTTTAACGATAAAAGGACCGATCGTCAGGTTTGGCACAAAATGTCCATCCATGACATCGAGGTGCAAGCGCCGGGCACCGGCTTTTTCAACGGCATCGATTTCTTCAGCCAACCTCGTAAAATCAGCGGACAGCAGTGAGGGTACAATTTCCATTAATCCGATTCTCCGACATGCGATGAAATGGTTACATCCAGATTGATTCGAACGGAGTTGTCAAACAGATTGCCAAATTCCGGGTTTTGCCCGATAATTGTATATGCCACCAGGTCGTCATTGGGAATATATCGGATGGTTCCCATCATAAATCCGGACCGGCGGATTTCGGCTTTTGCCTCTTCCAGATTCATGCCAAAAAGATCCGGCACCTGAAGCTGTCTGGGTGGTGGTCCCTTGCTGATGACCAGAGAAACACTTTCGCTGGCAGATACCATCACCTTGGGACGAATAGACTGCTCAGTAACGACCTCACGAGGTTTATCCGATGAATATTCATAACTGATCGAATCGGTCTGCAGATGATAACGTTGCAACTCCAAGTTTGCCGCCTTGAAGACTTTGCCAACCAGGTTTGGCATTGGAAAAAACCGCTTGCCGCTGGTAATAATCAGACGCACCATGCGTCCAGCTTTTACCGGAGTTCCCGGCGGCGGTTGCTGATCGATGACGGTCTGGGGCGGAACCTCGGCATTCTCAGTGGAGTCAATCACTTCATGATGAAAACCGACCATATCAAGAATAATAATCGCTTCATCCAGAGAGCGCCCGCGCACATCGGCGAGTGGTATATCTTTACCATGTCCGACATAAATCGGAAAAACGATTTTATCCAGAATCAAAACAAACAGAATTGTAAAAATTCCAAAGACCGTCAAAAACCTGAACCAATTCTGTAGTTTTACCTTCATAAACTGTTCTCGATTATACTCCCGGTTCCAGCTTTTGCAAACGAACCGCAAAACTCCCGGTTTCCCCATGAATGTGCGGTAAAATCGTCACAGCCCCCCGATCATCACAATATCGGTTTTTAACCAGAATCGATGCCGGTTCAATTTTAAAATCCGGATGACGTTCCAAAAACCAGTCGATATTCGACCAGTTCTCTTCCGATTCAATCGAACAGCTGCAATATACGGCTGTTCCACCGGGTTTTAAATAATTCATCATATTTTCCAAAATTTCTCGCTGCAATCCTATCAAATTTTCCAGATCCTGAGCCGTCCGGTTCCAGCGCGAGTCAGCCCGACGCGCCAGAACACCGGTTCCCGAACAGGGAACATCCAACAATATCTTGTCAGCCATTGGATAACTGCCCGACCGGGCATCCCCAATGCCATAATTTACGAAATCAATCCCTAAACGAAAGGTCTCATTTTTCAACAATCTGACTTTACCCGGTGAAAGATCATAGGTATAAATATTTCCCGTCGGACCGGTCAGCTGGGCAATCATGGTAGTTTTTCCACCGGGCGCCGCGCAGGCGTCAATAATAGTCTCACCCGGTTTTGGATCAAGCAGTTGCACTCCAAAGGATTGGCTGATATCCTGAACCGACATGAAACCATCCTGAAAGAATTTTGTTCTCAGCAGGTCACCCGGTCGTTCAACAGTAAAAAAGACCAGCGGCACTTCAGTGATAATAGATACCTCAAATCCTGCTTCATGCAGTAATTTCAAAAACTCCCGCCAGGCTATTTTCAACGGATTATGCCGAAAAAATATCTGCTGATAAACATTATTGAATTCAGCGATCCGGCAAGTATTTTCAATGCCATATTGATCAATCCAGCGATCGATCAGCCATCGGGGATGTGAACTTTGAATCGCCAGGGCTTCACTCGGCGGCAGTTTCGAGAGCAACGATTCCAGTTTGGTTTTATCGGGCAAATGCCGTAAAACAGCATTAATCAATCCCAGCGCAGACTTCTTTTTCAACTCCCGGGCGGCATTGACGGTTTCATTTGTCAGGGCGTATAATGGCGTTTCCAATATCAAATGCTGAAACGTACCTACTCTCAGCAGGTTGAGAACCGCTTTTTCAAAACGCTCGACCGGTCGTCTGGCAGCCACTTCAATGGCATAATCGAGATAATCCCGGTATAAAATGACACCCTTTACAAGAAGGTACAGAAAATCCCGATCTTGGTCTGACAGTCTCAGATCGATCGCGGCAGCATCGATTTTTTTTTCGTAATTAAAATATTGATGGTGATAAGAGCTCAGGATTCGGGCGGCAGCAGCGCGGATATTCACGAAAAAAACCGATCTCCGATTTTGGCTTGAAATCCCCGCAGAAATTCATCCACCGGCAGCGCTTTCCGCCCTTCTGATTGCAGAATAAGGGGATATAATATTCCAGCACCGGTTCGGATTCCGAATGGTTGCTTATCCCGGGAAAGCACTGTGCCCGGCTCACCCGGCCCTGTTTCATTTGAAAATCGGGCTAACAGAAATTTAATCCGTTTTTTGCGAAAATAACTGTAGGCACCGGGAGTGGGTGATAATCCATGAATCAGGTTTTTTATGGATTCGGCACTTTTTGACCAATTAATCTCACCCAACTGCGGAAATATTTTTGGCGCCTTGGTAGCCAGAGCATCATCCTGAGAAATTATTTGAGTGTCGCCACTTTCCAGATCATCAAGTACAGATACAAGCGCAGCTGCCCCGATTTGAGACAACCGGGAATACAGACTTCCATAGGTGTCATCTTCTGAAATATCGATCGTTGTCTGTCTGATGATGTCCCCGGTATCGACTTTAGTCTTAATCTGGAAAATCGTCACTCCGGTCTGCCGATCTCCATTGATCAGCGCCCAGTTGATCGGAGCCGCGCCGCGATACTTCGGTAATAGCGAGGCATGCAGATTAATTGCCCCCAGTTGTGTTGTATTAATGACTATATCCGGTAAAATCCGGAAGGCAACCACCACAATAATATCGGCATTATACCGGTGCAGCCGGTCAATGAAATCCGGCGATTTTAACGATGGCGGCTGTAAAACGGGTACCCCCAATGCCTGAGCCAGCTGCTTGACCGGGGTTTCCTGTAATCGCTGCCCGCGCCCGACAGGCACGTCCTGCCCGGTAACCACCGCCATAAGTTCGTGATCCGATTGCGCAATCGCTCTCAATCCCGGCACAGCAAATTCCGGGGTTCCCATATAAATGATTTTCATACAGAATTAGAATGTATAGGGTTCAGTTTGCGTTTTTCCCTTTTCAGCAATCCGTTTTAATTTCGATTCGATGAAACTGCGTTTTAACGAGCTGATCCTTTCGACAAACAAAATCCCGTTCAGGTGGTCGATCTCATGCAGAGCAACCCGAGCCGGAAATCCCTCAAAATCTTTTTCGACAATTTCTCTCTGAAGATTTTCATAACGCAGTTTGATTTTTGTCGCCCGGGTGACCTTCTCGTGAATGTCGGGTATGCTCAGGCAGCCCTCTTCAAAAGTATTCTGTCCCTCCGTCTCAAGAATTTCGGGATTGATAAAAATCTCCCGGGTCATGCTCTTATCATGCAGAGAAAAATCAGCGACAAAAAAGTTGAGTTCGACACCCACCTGATTGGCGGAAAGCCCGATACCATCATCACCATACATTGCGACGTACATACGCTCCAGAAATGCCGGGAAGTTTTCAGGAAGTGTTTCGACCTTCCGGGTTTTCCGCTTCAGAAGCGGACTGCCATACAGGTAAATTTCCAGTGATTCCATACTATTTTACGACGGATTTTTCCACAACTTTATCGGCAATCGCTGAGCGGGAAACATTGATTTTGACATCTTTGGCGATCTTCAGGATCAGGATGCCCTCTTTTTCACGGACGCCTTCGATTTTCCCATAGATACCGCCAATTGTCAAAACCTCGTCACCGGTTTTCAGTTCATTCAGCATCTGTTTTTTTTCTTTCTGTTTCTTTGCCTGGGGACGGATCATCAACAGGTACATCACCGCGATAATCAGTAAAAATGGCAATAAGGACATAATCGGATTGCCCTTCGCCGCGGCAGAGCCGCCCATTGTTCCTGCATAAAGTAACGTATTCACATAACCTCCAATTTCAAATTAATTACATTACAAATTTCTAATTAAAATACAACAAATCGATTCTCTTTGTCATTTCACGCATAAAATTCATTAGTTATATTTTTTCTTTTTATCAAATAAGGTAAACTGAGATGGATAAAATTCTTCAATATTTACTGGAGTCCCCCAAATATTATCAAGTTTTTGAGTAAATTTATAGTCATTTTTATAACGATCAATATTGTCAACAATTCGTAAATCATTCAATCGCTTCACACAATATTTGAAATATAATTCATCTTTCTCAACTGAAACAGAGTTTCTATTGAGTTGTCTTGATACTATATTAGTTGTTGCTGTTCCAGAAAACGGATCAAAAATAAAATCGCCCGGCTTTGAAGATGTTAAAATTATCCTCAGCAAAAGTTGAATAGGCGATTGCTGATTATGCAATCGTTCTCCGGACGAAAGTCTAATGGGTTCCTCTCCTGCAAAATATCCGGATGTTAATTCACGAATATCATCCCAGACATCGGTAACATACATTCCGTTTGGTCTTTTATACTTTTCAGTGGCTAAAAGGGGTGGATCGATTCTGAGTTTATTGAAAACTCTTGGTTTCTTTCCCTTGCTTGCAAAAACAATGATCTGGTAATGCTTACCAAATTTATTATCATTAGGAACAGCTGAGGATTTCTTTTTCCAAATAATCAAATTTTGAAATGTCCAACCGGTATCCTCTAATACCCGTACTACATCCCTGACATTTTTCTCTCTCTGCATAAAATAAACAGCGCCACTCGGAGTAGTTTTGTCATATATTTTTCCGCATACTTTTTTCATCCAATTCCAATACACAACAGGATCCATTTTATCATTATGACTATTATAATTCTTGTTTTGATTAAATGGCGGATCCAAATATGTCAAGTCAAATCTATAATCGGTAGAATTTAAAAATTCGACACAATCACCATGAATAACGTCACATACCAAATTATAATCAGCCATATTAAAACAGAGTCTCGATCTTTATTTTATAGAATTCTTCTTCTCTTTCAATGAGTTTTGAGTCCATCAATTTTTCAAGTCAGGTATTCACATTTATAATGGCAGTAAATTTTCCAATTTTATGCTTTATTTCTAATAAGGTATGCTTCCTGTCTTGCAAGTAAAATAATACTACTGCCATGATAAACGTATCTCTATTCGCAATCTTAATATTGTAATATTGCATAATTTTTATCGTGATTCTCACCAGCTTATTGGTATCTTTTTTTCTTCAATATCATTTGAACAAATAGTAGCAGGATAATGCCTAATCCAATTATTTTGATGGGTAGTTGTTTGAATGACACCGGGTAATTCAAAAACTTTTTCAATATCAGATATCCTGGATTCAATAATTTTTTTTCTAATTTTTCCGTTATATCCATCTCGTACTAATACAAATAGGTCCAGCAATTCATCAAATCTCTCAGTAAAATTATCAATAAACGATTGTTCATTAGTAATAACAATTATTGCATCTAATTCATTATTTTTAGTGAAATTTGCACTTAATGCAATTGCAGATTTATCAGTAACTATAAATTTTCCATGAAAAGAATACCATCGCCCAATAGCGGTAGTAGTTCTCTCAGGATCACCAACATTCCATTTGCATAGGTGTAAGTTTGCACCCTTTTCAGATAATTTATCTAAACGATTAATTACTCTGTCACTGACAATTTCATTAATACTATCATATGGTAAAGTGAAAATATCAATTGCAAGCCCGGCATCTACCTTTTTTTCCAATAAATCAAATAATTCATCTAGATGGATCTGAAAAACAGATATTTTGATAAATTCTTCCGCTTTTTCCAATTCCGTTAGCACCCTCTTTACCACTTCGGTACTAAACTCAAATGTTTTCAAAATATCTCCTGCTTTGAGATTGCATGAAAAATCATATTAAAAAATAAATCAAACAGTAAGTACAGTGATCAATACTTCATGATTTAGTTTAATCAATCCGTACGGTAATGGCAACCCCGGCTACCTTTATGAAGCCGGGCGGCATGCAGAACCAGCATAGACGTAGTCACCGCATTCCGCAATCCAATCAATTGATCGGTCAGCTCACTGTGCTGGTAAAAACGCTGAATATCTTCGTTGAGTTGCCATAATATTCCAAACGCACGATCAAGTTTCTTCTCCGCCCGGACAATCCCTACATAATTCCACATGGTCTGCTTGATAGTGGAACGGTCCTGCCGGACCAAGTCCGGGTCAATCGCTTCGGTTTCCTTCTTCCAGGCGGCGACTGTCGGTATAATAAACTTATCGCTGGCAATCCGAACTGCCGCATCTTTTCCCGCAATAACACCGAAGATAAGACTCTCCAGCAAGGAACTGCTTGCCAGCCGATTGGCGCCATGCAGACCGGTACAGGCGACTTCACCAACAGCTTTCAGGCGGCGAATGGTGGTATTCGCCTGCATATCGGTAGCCACTCCTCCGCATTGATAATGAGCTGCCGGAACCACCGGGATACCTTCACGAGTAATATCAACTTTATATTCCAGACATTTTTGATAAATTTTCGGGAATCGCTGCTTAACCCATTCACCATCCCGACCAGTAATATCCAGATTAACATAATGGCTGCCATCTTTATTCATTTCTGTTATAATACTGCGGGCAACAATATCCCTGGGCGCCAGCGATCCCAGTTCATGATACTGTCTCATAAAATCTTCACCACGCTTATTCCGCAAGACAGCTCCGGCACCCCGCAACGCTTCCGATATCAGAAATCGTTCATTATTCGTGGTAAACAGCGTCGTAGGATGAAACTGAACATACTCCATATTCATAATCCGGGCACCCGCCCGATATGCCATGGCATAACCATCACCGCGAACACGCGGCGGATTGGATGTATGAAGGTACAAACTGCCCAGACCACCGGTTGCCAGAATGGTCACCTTGGCTAAAATCGGATAGACTTCATTTTCATCCTGAAACAGGACATAGGCACCGACACAGGTACTAGGCTGATAAATATGAAGATGATCCAGAGAGTGATGTGCCAGGGTAATCAAGTCAACACAGGTTGCTCTGGTATGGATTGTTATCTTGTCCATCTGCCGGATTTTGGCATGAAAGCGGTCCTGGATGGATTGACCGGTATGATCTTTGACATAGGCGATTCTTGGAAAACTGTGAGATCCCTCCATGATTAAATCAAGCCGACCGTCACTTCTCCTTGAAAAGGGAATCTGCAGATCATCACAGAGAATTTTATCAACAAGACTTGGACCATTTTGATAAACCACCTTGACCGCCTCCGGATTGACAATCCCAACACCGGTGCGTTGAAAGTCATCCAGAAAACTCGCTTCCGTATCATCATCGGCTCTGTAGATAATACCCCCTTGGGCGTAATAGGAAGAGGTTTCGGCAAGCTCACTCTCCGAGCTAATCATAATAACGTTCAAGCCTTCCTGAGCAGCAGCATACGCCGCGGAACAGCCCGCCAGACCGGAACCAATAACTAAAACATCAGTCTCGATAATTTGATTCGCAGATTTCATATCTTTAATTCCAGCATTCGATTTAAAGCAGTCCGCGCGGCTTCGACAAAGCGATCTTCAACCAGCACCTGATTGACCGGCTTTTCTCCCGCAAGTTGATCCAGCTGAAATGCCAAGCTTGCCAGGGTAATCTGAGCCATGGTTTTGCAATAGGGTTCATAGGATTGCACGATTTCAATTCGCTTGTCCGGGTAACTGTTTTTTAAACGATTCACCAGGTTCCTCTCGGTCGCAACTGCCCAATGCGAACCGGATTCCGCAGTTTCAATCGCTTTAATAATATACGCGGTACTGCCTATAAAATCCGCCGCCTGTGCTACATCGAAATCACATTCGGGATGCACAATAATTCTCACCGACGAATCTTCTGTTTTAAGTTTATCGATATAATCAGTATCGAATTCCTGGTGAACATCACAGAATCCGTCCCAGAGTAACACCCGGGCTTTTTCGATCTTTTCCCGGCTATTTCCCCCCCGTGATTCATCCGGATCCCAGAGAATAATTTCATCCAGCGGAATTCCCATTTTAAAAGCGGTATTTCGTCCCAGGTGCTGATCGGGAAAGAAGAACACCCTATCACAGCGTTCGAACGCCCATTGCAGCGCCGCTTCCGCATTGGAGGAGGTACAGACAAGTCCCCCATTTTCCCCGCAAAAAGCCTTCATATCGGCGCCGGAATTCACATAGGTTATCGGGATCGTTTTAAAAAAATGCACTTCGTGAATCTCCGCCCAGGCGCGCTCGACATCTTCTATTCGGGCACAATCCGCCAGAAAGCAGCCGGCATTTACATCGGGGATAAAGACCCGCTGATTCTTCGAGGTGACGATGTCAGCCGTTTCCGCCATAAAGTGAACTCCGCAAAAAACAATCATCTCGGCAGTGGTACGGGAAGCAATTTTTGCCAGCGCGAAGGAATCTCCCCGCTCATCCGCATGGGCAATCACCTCATCGGTCATGTAATGGTGCCCCAGAATTAATAAACGCTTCCCAAGTTTCTCTTTCGCAACCCGGATTTTCCTGTTTAACTCATCTTTTGATAATGACCGATAGGATTCCGGAACCGCTAAGGGATTTATATTCATAGCTATACGTTTTCCTCTAATGAATTATCCTCATTCAATAAAATATTTTCAGTGAGATGCTTCTGCCGGCGCTCTTCGCGGCGCGCAGTGTTGACTTCCCAGTGATCATCTTCAACCGGATAATATTGAAAGAATTCCTGCTTCCATTCCGAAAAATTTCCACCCCGGATTGCCGTCCGGGCTTTCGAGATCATATCCAGGAAAAAGTGAATGTTATGCAAAGTATTCAAGCGCAAACCGGTCATTTCACCATTCATAAAAAGATGCCGAAGATATGCTCTGGAAAAATTCCGACAGGTGTAACAATCACATTTTTCATCTGGTGGATTGAAATCCAATTTATAGCGCGATTGCTTTAAAACCACGCGCCCCTGCCAGGTATAGAGCGTCCCGTTACGGGCATTCCGGGTCGGCAGCACGCAGTCAAACATATCAATTCCCCGTTCAATTCCAAGGATAATATCTTCGGGCTTGCCGACACCCATCAGGTAGTGAGGATGGCTTTCCGGCAGCAACGGGCTGATAAAGGATAACATCTCAAACATCTTAGCCTTCGGCTCGCCCACCGCCAGACCGCCAATCGCATAACCATCAAAATCCAGTTGGCTCAAATCATCAATACTTTTCGCCCGTAAATCCTGATAGACACTGCCCTGAATAATGCCAAACAGAAATTGCTGATGACCATATCTTGGTTTGGATTTATCGAAATGTTCTTTGGAGCGTCGTTCCCAGTTGTAGGTCCGGATTAGCGATTTCGCCGCTGTTTCATAATCGCAGGGATAGGGCGTGCATTCGTCAAATGCCATTACGATATCCGATCCAAGAGAGTTTTGAATATCCATGGAAATTTCCGGCGAAAGCGTATATTGTGTGCCATCAATATGCGACCGGAACGTAATGTCAATGTCGGTGATTTTTCCTAAATGAGATAAACTGTAAACCTGAAATCCGCCACTGTCCGTCAAAATAGGTTTATTCCAGCTATTGAATTTATGCAAACCACCGGCGGCTTCGATCACTTCCAGTCCGGGTCGCAGGTAAAGGTGATAGGTATTTCCAAGAATGATCTGCGCCCGGCAGTCATCGAGTTCCGCAGGTGTCAAAGTTTTAACCACCCCATGTGTTCCAACCGGCATGAAGATCGGTGTTTCGACGACGCCGTGATCCGTCTGAAAGCGCGTCGCCCTAGCCAGCGAATCCGGGTCTTTCGCCAGGATCTGAAATTTCAGGCGACCATGGGTATGTATTTCTTGAGTCATCAATAGATTATTTTCTTAAAAAATCAGATCAAAAAGTTTGCTGGTGGAATCAACCCCGATGACATCACCGGCTTTCATCGATTTCAACTGTCTGAGATTTGCCGTGGGAACATATACCGGTTTAAAACCGAATTTCAACGCTTCCCTGACCCGCATCTCAATCTGGGGAACCGAACGGATTTCGCCGACCAGCCCGACTTCACCGATAAAAACCGCCGATGGGTCCACCGGTAAATCCTTAAAACTGGAGGCAAGTGCCACGACGACACTGAGATTTATCGCTGTCTCGTCAATTCGCAGACCACCCACCAGATTTACAAAAATATCCTGCAGGCGCAATGGAAATCCCGCCCGTTTTTCGAGCACCGCGACCAGCATTGCCAGGCGACGGTGATCGATACCATTCGCCGTTCGCTGGGGATTACCGTAAGATGATTGTGTCACCAATGCCTGGACTTCGATCAAAAAGGGTCTGGTACCTTCCATACTGACACCAATGGTCGAACCGGCGACATGCCTCCTGCGTTCAGCCAGGAAAAATTCCGAGGGATTATCCACCGGAATCAGCCCGGTATCTTTCATGGTGAACAGTCCGACTTCATTCGTGGAACCGAAGCGGTTTTTCATGGATCGCAGGATTCGATAAAAATTGGTTTTGCCGCCTTCCAGATAGAGCACCGTATCTACCAGATGCTCGAGAACTTTCGGACCTGCGATCATCCCACCCTTGGTAATATGACCAATGAAAATCGCGCAAATATTCATCTCTTTCGCTTTGCGCAGGAGTATGCCCGCACACTCACGTACCTGAGTGACGCTGCCCGGAACGTTGTCATAAGCATCCGAATAGATGGTCTGAACCGAATCGATCACCACCAATGCCGGCTTCTGATTATCAATGTGATTCACAATGTTTTCCAGATTATTTTCGCAGGCAACCAGAATCCGATTATCTCTGATACCCATACGATCTGCCCGCAGAGCAATCTGTTCTTCCGATTCCTCGCCCGAAAAATAGAGGAAACGCCCACCTTCCAGTTCCGCCAGAATCTGCAGAATCAGGGTTGACTTGCCGATTCCCGGTTCACCCGCCAGCAGAACCACCATCCCTTCAACCAGACCACCACCCAGCACCCGGTCAAATTCATCAATTTTGGTGACCAGTCGTTTTCCACCGCTTCCGGTTGGTTTATTCAAGGTTTGTAGTTTCCGGACCGGTTTGGCAACTGACTTGGTAGATTTTTTCGAAACCTTTTCTTCCACCATCGTGTTCCAGGCACCGCATTCCGGGCATTTACCGGACCATTTGGGCTGCTGACTGCCGCACTCATTGCAGGAAAAGACAGTTTTGGTTTTGTTAGACATAATCGTTTAACGAATATTCGTTCTTAAGCCGGCAAGGAATCGGTAATATTTCAGAAAATCATATAAAAACAATCCACTGAAAATCAGAACGATACCGGCTATTTCTCTTAAGGTAATCGCTTCATGCAAAAATATCAATCCGACAATCGTGGCAACAATTGGAGTTAAAAAAGTCACAAAGGATAATTTTACCACCTCAATCTGGCGCAGCAGTGAATAGTAAACAAAGAAGGCAACGGCTGAGCCGAAGGCTCCCAGATACAGAGCCGCGCCGATATTTCGAAACGACCAGACCATTGCTGAAAACTGCCCGGTAATCAATGTTCCGGTCAGATGAATGACGAAGCCAATCGCTAAGGACATCGCCGTCAGAACCATCGGATCATAATTATCGCCCTTGATTTTTATATAAATATTAGGGTAAGTCGCCATGAAGACACCCAGCAGAACAACCAGGCAACCGATCAGCATTTTAACATTAAAGATCAATTGCTGGTCAGACAGAATCATTACCACCCCGACTGTTGCGAGGACAATTGAAAACAGCCGACGCAGATTCATCTTTTCGGCAGCGATTAAAAAATGTGCAAAAATACCATTAAAAAGAGGAAAGGTCGCCCAGAGAATCGACGACAGACTGCTGGGGATATATTTCATCGCCCAATAGGTACATAGATAACTCAATCCCATACTGAAAATGCCCACCACCATATATCTTTTCATTGAGATAACGTCAAGTGCGATTTTGCGACCACTCAGTTTAATCACCGGAAAGAGCAGCAGCATGGCAAATGCATAGCGAATCGTAAGCCCGACCATCGGCGGGGTCGATCCGGAACCGATTTTAATCGCGGCGTAGGTGGTTCCCCAGATTAGACAGAGCAGTAAAAATTGCAGATATTTGATCAATACAAAATCCGGTTTTTCAATTATTGACCGATCCAGCTGACCGGCTTGCTAAATTAGCGAATTACGCTAAATCTTGGAATTAAATTCGTAAATTTATCGGACGATAAATTATTCAGGCTAAAAATCCAGTCCGAGCGAAAAGTACCATTGCGGTTTATAGACTGTCCGGATGTCATAACGCCAGGCGCAATCTATTTTCAGCAGGAAATACCCGAGGAAAATCCGGGTTCCTACGCCAAATCCCGAAACCAGATCGTCCATATAGGTTTGGTAGTAAGTATCCTTGCCAAAGGGATGAAGATCATTCCTGTCCCAGGCAGCCCCAAGATCGAAAAAGGTGATTCCCTGAAGTCCGCCAATGGTTAAAGGTAAAGGCCAACCAAGCGCCAAATATTTGATAAAGGGATAGCGGAATTCAAGATTTGCCAGAAAATAGCGGGTACCTTCCCGTTCATAATAGCGGGCACCGCGCAACGGTGTCACAAATTCGGAAAAGTAGATATCTTCGACATCTTGAAAATTGTGGTCGCGCCGGTATTTCTGATTGATCCAATTCATCTCACCGCCGAGAAAAAAGCGCTGCGCGTTTTTGCCTTCGCTAAATCCACCGGATAAGCGCAGGGCAAACGAGTATTCGCGATTCAATTTAAAATACCTGCGAATATCTGCCTGAACGGTTTGAAATTCCAGGCTGGCTTTGTTGTACTTCGGGCTCGCCATCGCGTCGATCCGCCAGCGCCAGCCGTCAATGGGATAAAAATAACTCCACAGGGTATTATCAAAAACAAATGCCATGCGCGGCAACAACGTTTGTATCTTTACCGGGTCAATAACCAGTTCGCCGGTATAAATGTCAATCAGCTTTTTTTCGACATTATAGGAAGTACCGGCAAGTTCAAAGCGCGAAAACCTTGTAAAGGGATGGGACATAGAAATATCCAAACCGTAATTTCGAAACCGGTACAGGTAATAATAACCATAATACCAGAAATTCGCCGCGTGAAATCCGGTGATTGTATAATTCGTACGGTTTGCAAGATATTGATAGGACAGATAGTAATCGGAATTTTCCAGATCAATATACATTTCCGTACCAAAGGTCAGACGATGATCTCCCAGCACATCACTGAAGGCAAAGACCGTCGTTCCCTGGAATCCCCAGAATGTGCTGTAGCCGGCTTGACTATCGATCAGGTCCAGACTGAATTTGGTTTTATAGGGATTGACGATAAAATTGCCTTCTTCATCCTTATAACTCATACTGTCGAATTCAGCGATGCTGCTGTCCGGTTCCGGCGAAGTATTAAACTGGTAACTGGGTGCAAAAATATAGTTGGTGTACGATGTTTCACTATTTACCTGATGGGTATAGGATTGCTGGACATCTTCGGGACCCGGATAATCAAAGCGGACATTTTCAGCGGGATTTTCCCAGATTTCTTCCAGGCTTTGCGCAAATACGGTCGGCTTAATAGTTTTTGGATCATCAAACAGAGCCAGCGGATTACTCAGCGTAAAAATATCCCAGCCATAGTCGGCATATCCGGCAAAAACAAGCCGGGAATCATCTTTCGAGATGCTGGGCTGGAAGATACCGGTCAGAACGTTGGTGATTGCCACCTGCTCACCGCTGTCCAGATCGAGGATATACAGATTCGATACACCGCCGGCATCGGATGTATAGAAAATTTTGTTTTCCGTATTTGCCCAGGTGGGATAATTTTCATTCCAGTGCGTATTGGTCACCTGGCGAATATTGCCGGTTTCAATATCGTAAATAAACAAATCGGTCTGGTTATAGGGTGAAGTTGCCCAGTTGGTCAAATCGTCCTGGGGAAATTCTTTGGTATTGATATTCCGCTGAGAAGCAAAGATTATCTTTTTACTGTCAGGCGACCAGTTAGGTTCGAAATCCGATGCCCAGTCGTTGGTCAGGCGGGACAGCTGTTTATCTTCAAAACTGTACCGGTACAGGTCCGTGCGATCACCATTGAGACCAATGAAAGCAATCGATTTACCATCCGGTGACCAGGTCGCGGTAAACAGTTCATCAAATTCATCAAAAATCAGCTGTTCACGTTTTTTCGACTCGACATCTACAATGATCAAAGCATCCTTGGCACCACTCTTGACCGCCAATACGATTTTATCCCCGGCGGGAGACCAGCTCAGACGCGGATTCAGCCATTTTAATTCTTCCAGGTCCGGTGTCCGCTGACCACTGACCAGTTTATCCAGCACCTTGCCGTCGATGACATTTACCAGAAAAATATCCGCATACCCTTTCCGATCGGACATCATGGCGATTTTGGTACCGCTTGGATTAATTGCCGGTCCGGTATTGAAATAATTTTTCAGTTTCTTATGGTCGGTTATTCGCGTGGCAAAATCATCCAGCTCATCCCGATTGGCAATATCCGGCCAGTACTCTTTCCGAACCCACTTGTGCCAGGCTTCGGTCAATTCCTTCATATTCATGCCGATGGATTTTTCGATCCCCTTCTCAGCGCTGGAGCGACCTTTCATATTTGCCCAGATTTCACCGATTTTCTGATCACCATAGCGCTCGGAAATGAAACGATAGATCGACTGTCCACCCTTATATGCCAGATAATAATCCAACTCCTGTACATTGGGAATATCATTATTGGTGGCAATATCACGCAGAATCATATCGGCATTGGTATCCCAGCCCATGGAAATAAATTCCGCCAGTCCCTCATTCATCCAGAGCGGAATCTGCAACCGAACCCGACCGGAAATAATACTCTGAATGTTTCCGCCATAAATCATGTCGTTGACGACCACATGGACCAGTTCGTGACGCATCAGATGCCAGAAATCATTATTGCTGCCATCAAAAGCCACTACCGTTCGGTTTTTCAACATCTCCGTAAATCCCAGTATCCCTTCATACAAGTATTCTAAAGTCACATTGGTCTGCTGGAAATCGGTGTGTGAATTATAAACAATCACCGCGATCCGTTTGCGCATCCGCCAGTTGAGCACTTTGGAGATTTCATCGACTGCCTGTTCAACCACAGGCGCGGCAAAATGAGCCAGTTCTTCACCATTATCATGAAAATAGATATCAAAGTGTTGGGTCTGAATATAGGACCAGTCATAATCATTATAGCGAACCTTGTTCTTCCCAAACTGCGCAAACAGCATTGAAGAAAACAGAACAATGATAAAAATTCCAGCCATCAGTGACCGAAATATTTGGTACTTATTTTGGATAAAATTCATGATGCAAATATTGATTATTTTTTTACTTTTAATATTTTAGAGATCATCCGCTTGTAAAAAGCTACATAAGTCTATTTCAAATATACCACTTTTTTTGATAAATTGACCTGATCATTTTTCATTCGGATAAAATAAATTCCCGAAGCCAGCTGGATTGGTTGCCAGACTATTTCGCGATATCCGGATTGTAAATAACCCTCCTCTATCGTATCCACCAGACAGCCCTTGACATCATAAACCTGCAATTTAAGTTCGCTGTCAAATGGTAAGTAGATCTCAAAATTGACCATCGCGTTAAAGGGATTGGGATAGGGAGTGGTCAATAAAAATTCATCGGGAAGATTGCCCCTGTCAGGATCAATCATAGAATACTGCACCGATTTAAGCACCCATCCTTCCGGATCAATTTCGACCGCTTCCGGTTTATCGCTAAACTCGAACACAAAGTCCTGGGATTCCAGCGAATCCATGACAGTCAGCAACGTATCATAATCCTCAAACCTGACTAACACATCCAGCGGCATTTTGAACAGATTATTCCTGCTTTGCGTCTGATCGATTTGGAGATTCAGGCGCCAATCGGGGGCTGACAGTTTTTCCCGAGTCCACGCCACCTTATAAATGGGCTGTCCGGAGCGATAAATCCATTGATCAAAAAACCAGTCCATATCCTGACCACAAACCGCCTCGCACACTTCCTGAAAGTCAGCCGTGGTTGCCACGCCCATATAGTGGGCGTCACGATAAGCGGGAAATATATTGAAAAACATTTCATCCCCGACAATCCTTCTCAGCATATGCAAAGTCCAGGCGCCTTTATCATACACCAGCAGATCGAATATCGAATAGACGTCATCCGTATTAGTGATATAAACCGATCCCGGCTGCCAGTGTTCAGGTCGGTCAAGCATATTCATGTAACTATGATAAGCCGCCGTCCCACCGGTGTGTTCCCGCCAGAGTGCTTCGGAATAGCGGGCAAAACCCTCGTTCAGCCAGATATTTGCCCAATTGGCACAGGTCACCATATCGCCCCACCACTGGTGCGCCAGTTCATGGCAAATCATCATCTCACCGAAGGCTCCCAGGCTCGTACAGGTCTGGTGCTCCATGCCACCGCCCCAGGAAAATTGAGCATGCCCATATTTCTCTTTAATAAACGGATATTCACCCCAGATACTGGCAAAAAAGGCTATCATATCGATTGTCAGATAGAGATTGTCTGTCTGATTCTTATATTCCGGGTAATACCAGTGAGTCACCGGCATTATTTCTCCGTTTAAGCCTGTATAAGTCTGTTCAATTTTTTCATAATTGGTGATCGCCAGGGATATCAGATAGCTGGTAATAGGGTAGCGTTCCTGCCAGTAAAACGTCACGGTGCCATCCCCATTATCCTGCTGAGAAGTCAAAATTCCATTGGATACTGCGAACAGCGAATCCGGTACGGTTAAAATGATGTCTGCGGAATCGGCTTTATCGCTGGGCACATCCTTGCACGGAAACCAGCCATGAGCAAAATAGGGTTCACTAAGGGTGGATACAACCGGTGCGCCGCTGTGTGAACTGAAAGAAAAACCGTCCAGCCCACCCTCTACCGGTTCACCATGATACGCCAGCTGAATTTCAAAAACCTCTGCACTGTCAACCGGAATTGATAACTGCAGATTGAGCAGGTTGTCTGCCTGCTGATATTGAGACGCACCCGAGATAACACTGTCCACTGTCATCGTTGTGGTAAAATCCAGACTCAGCTCCGCAAGATCGTTGATCGTTGACTTCCCGCGAATCGTTACAGTACCGCTGATCTCACGATTGGGAATATCAATAGCGATGCTAATCCCGTAAAATCCAACATCGTAATTATTCTGGTTTGCCACTGGCACTCTTTTCGCGATTGCCCGCTGCCTCTCCAGCATCGCTCGCTTAGCCTCAATCTCCTGTAAAACCCAGTCCGGATCAATCTGACCAGTCAATGGCAGGGTCAGGAGTCCTGATAATAAAAGCATAACGGTATTTTGAAATCTATTCAATGTTTCCAATATCGGTTTATTTCTCATGGAAATCTATGACCAATTCATAAATAATCCAAAAATTCATCCTATTCCGGAAAGTGAAAAATTCGTAGATTCTCGCAACTCAAACATCTGGGAGTATTAACAAATGGCACATATAATTGTTCCGGAAGCAGAAGCGATTCTGGATAAAGAATTCCCGGTGCTGGACAAGGGTTTTGTCCGGCTGGTGGATTATCTCGGCGGCGACCAGCGAATTGTTCAGGCTGCCCGGGTTTCTTACGGTGATGGCACCAAAACCATCCGACAGGACAAAGGCTTGATCGAATACCTAATCAGTCATCAGCATACCTCACCTTTTGAGCAGGTGATCCTGACCTTTCACTGTAAAATGCCTGTCTTCATCGCCCGTCAATGGATTCGCCATCGAACCGCCCGGCTCAACGAGATTTCCGGTCGATACAGCGTGATGGCAGATGAATTTTACATTCCCGAAAAAGACCAGGTTCTCTATCAGAGCAAGTCAAACCGGCAGGGACGCGCCGGGGATGAGGTCCCCGATCAGATCAAACAAAAAGTGCTCAATATTTTGACTGACGGACAGAATCTGGCTTATCGGGAATATGAGAAAATGATTAATGAAGGGATCACCCGCGAACTTTCCCGGATCAATCTCCCCCTGTCTTTATATACCCAATGGTACTGGCAAATTGATTTAAGTAATCTCTTTCACTTTCTGAAATTGCGGATGGATTACCACGCTCAATGGGAAATTCGGCAGTATGCCAATGCCATGGCTGATATAACAAAAGCCGTCGCACCGCTGGCTTACAAAGCATTTGAAACCCATGTGCTGAATGCGGTCTCTTTTTCAGGAGCAGAATTAGCCGCATTAAGGCGTCAACTGGAGGGGAAAAACCACGGATTGACCGGAATCCACAAAACCGAATACGAAGCAAAGCTGGATAAAATTAAGCAGTCCCAATCAAAATAATCCCCGGCAATTCTTTATAAGAGTTCTTTGCAAAACTCTTAAAAATAAATTCCAAAATACACTCACTGCCAGAGAAGTTCTCCCAATGAGTCTCCACCAATGCGGAGTCCATTGTGACCTTCGGACCTCCAGAACAAATAACAAATAAATGTCAATGACCAAAACTCCCCGTTTTTCTATCTCTGTTTGGTTATTCGTCTATTGTCTCAGAGAGATTCTTATGGAGTGATTTGCGAATTATTTGAGATTAGTAAATTGAATTTTGGTACTTCTTGAAAAAGTATAGGTTTTTCAAAGGTCTCTGTAAATGAAAACCTCTCCTGGAAAAAACCGAGAGAGGTTAAATTTTGATCAGAACTGTTGATTCTATATCTAACTACCCGGAGGTGGTGGTGGCAGTGGAGCACTGTTCCTGTTTCCATGACCGTGGGCAGTCCAATCGGATTTACCGCCTCCCTTAGCCAACAATTGAAAAGATGTAATCGTTGGTACGGTAAAAACCGCGGTCAGGGTGATCTTTTTCAGAAAGTTACGACGATTAATATTTTGATCTTCGTTTAAATCTGCTTTTTTCATGGCATTTGTCCCGTTTAGTGAATTGAATATACATTATTTTTCTACTGAAATCAACCCTCAAAATTTCAGACTCGTGGCGCCGCATCTGTCAGTCACAACAGAAACGGGAAATCCCGTAAATCCCGGGATTTCCCGCAAATGCGCTTTAAATAACGTTAACTATATGACTTTATGGACTAAAAGTCCGACCATCAGAATGAGGGAGACAATGATGAGTGCAACACCAATATTCCCATTTTTTATCTCTTCCCATTCATCAATCGAAGTTGACAGCCAGTCAAAAACTTTAATCGCTAAACCAACACCAAATGAAAAGCCCAGCGACGCAACGATTGCCCAGCCAATTCCCCTTAGATACATCATTAACGTATAAGACCATGAAAAAGGATCCATGAATTCCTCCTTGATTGTTATATTTTATTCAAATTTAATTTTGCGCACAAATTCCGACGACGTTATCTCACCATTGACAAATTTCATAATGTTTTCTGTGCTCGCGACCGCTACAATATTCTCGACTCCTTTATACGCGATACTGATTATCACCGTCACTTTTTGAATCGGCTCCTTGTGATAAACCATCGCCTTCCCGGCGGCATAAAAGCCAATCAGCATTACCCGATCAAACTGATTTCTGGCGCTCTGGATGTTCATGGTCAATTCCTGGGTTCCATCGTCCAGTGTGCGCAGGTTCATGCGATCATAATCCAGCGATATCTGGTAGGCTGAACAAATCTGCTGAACAGAAGAATAGTAGCTCGAACTTGCAGAAACAGTTACCGTGAAAATGAGTAAAATGGTTATGATCGTGCTCGCTAACCTCAGATTCGTATTTCTCAAAATTCAACCTCCTTGTATGTATTGCTACTGTGAGTCATTTATGGTGGATATTAGAGAATTATCGTATTTTTGTCAATTGTTTTTTATGAAATATTATTTGGGTAATTTTCTTCAGATCAGGAACTTTTTGGCGCAAATTCCGCAATGATCAATTTGATAGTGAAGTTCATTATAAATTTGGATACCAGCTATGAATTTACTAATTTTGCCTGGTACTAATTTGGAGAAAACGCCATGAATGCCCGGATTTTTCAGGTATTGGGAGTTATCCTGATTTTCGCCTCCTGTGCTGTTCCCCCTGAAAAAGATTCTAAAACTTCAGAAATCGTCTATCCGGAAAACCTCGGAATTCGATCTCGTCAAAATTGGGGCTTCAAATCATCTCCAAAATCCCTTGAAAAACACACCATTCAAAAAATCACAATATGTCAAAGCGGGATAGATTTGTCTATGGGCGGTGATCCTGTCACCCATTTTAATGATTCACAATCCAAATCCCGACCATCGTCGAATATTTCTTATCACTTCCTGATTGATGCCGATGGTCATATTTACGAAGCCCAACCGGTTTACCTCACCATGCAATCCATAAATGGCTTTGATCCCAGCGGTCATATCCTCATTTGTGTACTGGGAAATTATGAAACCAATTTTCTAAACCAGTCCCAGATGAAAGCCCTGATCGAACTGACCGCATTTCTGGTCGGGGAATATCATGTCGCGCTCTATAATATTCAGAGCTTAAACGCCTATACGACAGCATCAGCGGCGGGCAAGAATCTCTTTCAATATCTGGATAATGGCACGCTTCAAGCCCGGGTTCAGGAGCAGCTTCCAAAATAATGAATTTCCGTGATCATCACTGGCGGATTAGGAAATCACTTAACAGACCAATGAAGGATATATCATGAACTTAAAAAAAGCAAAAATTTCCGTACTGTCCATAGCCATAATCATTAGTGGTTTTTACCTGTCTATCGAGGGTGGCTGGACCCGCGCGGCGCATGACCCATTCCCCACAAAAGTGCCCGATCATGTCATCTTGACCTGGAGCGATGATCCGGCTACCACTCAATCCGTCACCTGGCGCACTGATACGACTGTCACAACATCATGGGCAGAGATTTCCAAAGCCTTTACTTCCCCCGCATATACTGACTCTGCAATCCGGGTTCCCGCTTCTGATGAAATATTGACAATTGAAGATTATTCAGCGAACTATCATTCCGTTACATTTACAGATTTAAAACCCGGTACCCAATATTTTTATCGGGTTGGATCCGATGAAAACTGGAGCGAATGGTTCCGTTTCAGAACTGTTTCAGAGACGGCTGAGCCTTTCAGATTTATCTATCTGGGCGACGGACAGACCCATCTTCTGTCCATGTGGTCAAATGCTATTCGAACGGCTTACAGTGCCGCTCCCGATGCCCGCTTTATCTTGCACGGCGGCGATCTGGTCGATCATGCCAGATCTTATCATGAGTGGAGCAGCTGGTTTGCCGCAGCTGGCTGGATCGATGGAGTGGTTCCCATCGTCCCGGCAAATGGCAATCATGAATACAACTACGGCGATAACGACGAACGAATCATAAGCCCGCTCTGGCGCCTCCAGTTCACGCTCCCGTTAAATGGCATCAAAGAGCTGCCGGAAACCAACTATTATATCGACCTTCAAGGATTACGACTGATTGTGCTGAACTCCATGCAGGAGCTGGAAAAACAGGCTGACTGGCTGAAGACAGTATTAGAGAATAATCCAAACAACTGGACAATCGCCTGTTTTCACCATCCGCTCTACAGCGGTACCCGCGGACGAAACGAAAAGCGAATCCGTGACGCCTGGGAATCCATTTTTGAAAATTATTCCGTTGATCTCGTTTTAAATGGTCACGATCATACTTATGCCCGGGGACACAATGTCCGTCCGATTGCGGGCATTGAAGAACCTTTCACCGGTCCGGTGTACGTCGTATCCGTCAGCGGGCCAAAACTTTATGATTTAAATGAAGATCACTGGATGGATCGCGCCGCCGAAAATACCCAGCTTTACCATATTATCACTGTTGAAGAAAAGCGCCTCAGCTTTACGGCATATACCCTGACCGGCGAATTATACGATGAGTTTCAACTGCTAAAAAATGACAACGGTCCCAATACATTCATCGATAAAAATCCCGGAACGCCGGAGCGTACCTATAAATCTACTACCGAATCTTCTAAGTAAAACAGTCCAAGGAAAATTTTGGGACAGATATTCCAACAATTGGAATGATTACACTATCAATTTTTTAAATCATTGTCCCATTGCATCAAAATTATATTTTTCACAATTATCGATTATTTTAAACTTGCCGTAAAAAGTCTTAATCCTTACATAATTAAGTTTATTATCTATTAATCTTCATATATTTCTTTTTATTGTCCGGAACATTAAAATATACCACTGATAAACCAGGTATTTGCAGAAAATATTTGACAAAAAGAAAACAAATCTTTACTTTTCCATTGTTCTGAAGAATATTATTTCTTCTATAAATTTACAGCTTTAATAGACACGAATTCTAAGGATTAAACAATGACTCAAGGCGGATCATTCAGGCGAGCTGCCAATGGTACAATTTACTCTCAGGGTTTATATGATCCCCGATATGAACACGACAGCTGCGGAGTCGGCTTTGTCGCAGATCTCGATGGAGTTCCCAAACATACAATCGTCAAAAATGGTATCCAGATTCTCGTTAATCTCGAACATCGCGGTGCTGTTGGCGGTGATAAAAGCACCGGTGACGGAGCCGGTTTGCTTCTGCAGATACCCGATCAGTTTCTCAGAGATAATTGCACGAATATCAACTTACCGCCACGGGGCAAATATGCCGTCGGAATGCTGTTCTTACCTTCCGATGAAAAACTCGCTGACAGCTGCGGCAAAACACTGGAACAGATCATCGAATCTGAGGGCAGTGAAGTTCTCGGATGGCGGAACGTACCAACCACCAACTCACATCTGGGATTTCTGGCAAAATCGACTGAACCGATCTGTAAACAGATATTCATCGGAATTGGAAAAATACCGTCTAACCGATTTGAACAAAAATTATATGTCATCCGGCGGCTGACTGAGAAAGAGATCGGCAGCTGGCAGGAAGACACCAGCCAGTTCTATATCGTCACCATGTCCAGTCGGATTATCGTTTACAAAGGCTTACTGACCGGCACCCAGATACCGGCTTACTATCCCGATCTGACCCAGCAAAATCTGACAAGCGCTTTCGCCCTGCTGCACCAGCGTTTCAGTACCAACACCCTGCCCAGCTGGAACTTGGCGCAACCCTTTCGCTTCCTGGCGCATAACGGTGAAATCAACACCTTGCAGGGCAACATTTTCCGCATGAAAGCGCGGGAAGTGTCCATGGCTTCTCCTGTTTTCGGGAACGATATTGAAAAACTTAAACCGATCATTGTCGAAGATGGCAGCGATTCGGCAATTTTTGATAACGTCCTGGAGCTGCTCGTACTGGCGGGACGTTCTCTACCGCATGCCATGATGATGATGGTCCCGGAAGCCTATGGTCCACGTATCCAAATGAGTGAAGACAAACGGGCATTTTACGAATTTCACTCTTCCATTATGGAGCCCTGGGATGGTCCGGCGTCACTGGTATTTTCCGATGGACGCTACATCGGCGGAACGCTGGATCGCAATGGACTGCGTCCCAGTCGCTATACCATCACTAAAGACGGCTGCATTGTCATGGCATCGGAATCCGGCGTACTGGAGTTCGCCGGCAATCAGATTCGCAGTCGCGGCAGGTTGCAGCCTGGTAAAATGTTCCTCGTCGATTTACAGCAAAACCGGGTCATCCCGGACAATGAAATCAAGGCGAAAATTTCCCGCCAAAAACCCTATCGGCGCTGGATCAAGGACAAGCAGATCGAATTGCGTGGACTGTTTACTCCATCCCAGACACCCCATCTTGAATCCAGTGAACTGTTACATAAGCAGCACGCTTTCGGATATACCGACGAGGAGCTCAGTATTTTACTCAGTCCCATGGCGACCCGGGGACAGGAAGCGATCGGGTCTATGGGTAATGACACTCCTCTGGCAGTCCTGTCATCTCAATCCCAGCTGGTTTTTAATTACTTCATGCAGCGCTTTGCCCAGGTGACCAATCCGCCGATTGATCCGCTGCGTGAAGAGCTGGTCATGTCGCTGGAAAGCTTTCTGGGAAGTGAAAGCAACTTCCTGAAAGAGACACCCGACCAGTATCGGGGTTTGAAACTGGCACATCCGATTCTATCCATTCGCGACATGCACAGAATGCGGGAATCCAACCAGCCATTATTGAAATCCGTGGAGCTGGATACCCTTTTCCCCGCCGATTACCATCCCGGTAATCTGGAAACAGTCTTACAGCAATTATTTGAAAAAGCCGAAAAGGCGATCTCCGGCGGCGCGTCAGTGCTGATTTTAACGGATAAAAATATCGATAAAACCCATGTCGCTGTTCCGAGCCTGCTGGCGGTTTCCGGATTGCATCATTACCTGATTCGCAAAGGTCTGCGCAATGCAACCGCTATCATTGTTGATACCGGTGAAGCCCGGGAAGTGATCCATTTCGCCCTGCTGATTGGCTACGGCGCCGACGCGATCTGCCCCTACCTGGCGCTCTATACGATTCGCAATCTGGCTGAGCATAATCTGCTGGAAAAACCGGTTTCCCAGGAAGAAGCCCTGGACTCTTACATCACGGCTGTCAAAAAGGGGCTCCTGAAAACATTCAGCCGAATGGGAATCTCAACCGTACACAGTTTTTTCGGCTCCCAGATTTTCGAAGCCGTCGGATTTAACCAGGAAGTCATCGACAAATATTTCAGCGGAACCCCATCCCGGATCGGCGGTATCGGATTGGATGAAATCGCCCGGGAGCAGATCATCCGTCATCGTCTCGGATTTCCCGAAACAGGCAATCCCGCCAGACTGCTGGAAAGCGGCGGGGCATATCGGATCCGTCAAAACAGTGAAAAACATTTCTGGAATTCGGAAACGATCTATAAACTGCAATTGGCAACCCGAACCGATAATTATAACATATTCAAAGAATATACCCGGCTGATCGATGCTAAATCGGAAGAGCACAATACCTTACGGAGCCTGTTCAAATTTAAACCCGGTCAATCCATACTTATCGATGAAGTCGAGCCAGTCGATTCTATTGTAACCCGCTTTGTCTCGGCGGCTATGTCCTTTGGCTCCATCAGTAAGGAAGCCCACGAAACAGTCGCAATTGCCATGAACCACCTGAAAGCCAGGAGCAATTCCGGTGAAGGTGGTGAAGATCCCGCCCGTTTCAAGCCGCTGCCAAACGGCGATAGTCTGCGCTCCAGCATTAAACAGGTGGCGTCAGGGCGATTCGGTGTCACAGCTGAGTATCTGGTCAATGCCGACGAACTGCAGATTAAAATGGCACAGGGTGCCAAACCCGGTGAAGGCGGTCAGCTGCCCGGTCATAAAGTCAGTCGGGAAATTGCCGCCGTGCGACATACTATTCCCGGCGTAACCCTGATCTCTCCCCCGCCCCATCACGATATCTATTCCATCGAAGATCTTGCCCAGCTGATTTTTGATCTGAAAACCATCAATTCGCAAGCCCGGATTTCGGTCAAACTGGTGTCCGAAGTCGGCGTCGGAACCATCGCCGCGGGTGTCGCTAAAGGCAAAGCCGATATGGTTCTGATTTCCGGTCAGGACGGCGGAACCGGCGCTTCGCCGCTGACAGCAATTAAACATGCGGGGCTGCCCTGGGAGCTGGGACTTGCCGAAGTTCAGCAATCCCTGATTGCCAATCAACTCCGCGACCGAATCAGGCTTCAGACCGACGGACAATTGAAAACCGGACGCGACCTGGTAATCGCCGCCCTGCTGGGCGCGGAAGAATTCGGATTCGGCACATCGATCCTGATCACCCTCGGCTGTGTCATGATGCGCAAATGTCACCTGAACACCTGCCCGGTCGGAGTAGCAACCCAGGATCCACGATTGCGGTCACGCTTTACCGGTAAACCGGAGTACATCGAACGCTTTCTGCGCTTCATCGCCCGGGAGATGCGCGAGTACATGGCAGAACTGGGCTTTCGCACGATTGATGAGATGGTCGGTCGAACTGAAATGCTGGATTTCGAACCCGCCCTGAATCACTGGAAAGCCAAACGCCTGGACCTATCCAGAATTCTCTACACCGATTATTTGCATGAAGATACCGTCCGCTACTGCACCAGGAAACAGGAACCGGCTGGCGTCAGCGATCTGGATAACGAAATTATGAAAAACTGCCAGCCCGCCCTGGAAAAACAAAAACCAGTGACACTGGACCTGCAGATCCGGAATATTCACCGGACCATCGGCGCCCGGCTCAGTGGTGAAATTGTCAAAAAGTATGGCGCCGCCGGATTGCCCGACAAATGTATCAGGATCAATCTGAACGGCTCAGCCGGACAGAGTTTCGGCGCCTTTCTCGCCCCGGGCGTCACTCTGAAGGTTCATGGTGACGTCAATGATTATCTGGGCAAAAGTATGTCTGGCGGACGCATTATCGTAGTGCCGCCGAAAAATTCGACCTTTCTTCCTCAGGAAAACATCATCTGCGGCAATGTTGTTCTCTATGGCGCTACCGGCGGTGAAGTCTATATTAACGGCATTGCAGGGGAACGGTTTTGTGTGCGCAACAGCGGTGCCTTAGCCGTCGTGGAAGGGATCGGGGATCACGGCTGTGAATATATGACCGGCGGTACGGTGGTTGTCATTGGCGCTACCGGGAAAAATTTCGCCGCCGGAATGAGCGGCGGTGTCGCCTATGTCTATGATCGTACGGAACTGTTCGATACCCGCTGCAATCTGGATATGGTCAACCTGGAAAGTGTCTGGAATCAGGCGGATCGCGAACTTTTACACTCCATGCTGAATAAGCATATCAAATACACGGGCAGTATCCTGGCAAAGACCATTATGAATAACTGGGAAGCCCATTTCCCGCTGTTTGTCAAGGTCATGCCAATCGATTACAAACTGGTTCTCGAGCGGATGAAACTTCAGGAGCATAAAAATGCTGAAACCGTTTCCGCAACAGAAGAGGTCTATTAAATTTGGACGGAGATTTCATATAAATGGGAAAAGCAACCGGCTTTATTGAATATAAACGCAAAGACCCGCAAAAATACACTGTCAGAGAACGGATCAAAAATTATAATGAGTTTGAAATTCCCCTGACCGCGGCTGAGTTGCGGAAGCAGGCTGCCCGCTGTATGGATTGCGGCGTGCCCAGCTGTCATACCTTTGGCTGCCCGGTCGAAAACCGAATTCCCGACTGGAATGATATGATCTATCGCGGGCAATGGCAACGTGCCCTTGAGCTGCTCCATGCCACCAATAATTTTCCGGAAATTACCGGACGAATCTGCCCGGCGCCCTGTGAACCGGCATGCACCCTCTCTATTAACCAGGATCCGGTTACCATCAAACATATCGAATTACAGATCGTGGAAAAGGGCTGGAAAAACGGCTGGATTCAGCCGGAAATAGCCGTCCATAAAACCGGTAAAAAAGTCGCAGTTATTGGGTCCGGTCCTGCCGGGCTGGCAGCCGCTCAGCAACTGGCGCGGGCTGGGCATGAAGTGGTGGTTTTCGAAAAATCCGATCGAATCGGAGGATTGCTGCGGTATGGCATTCCCGATTATAAACTGGATAAATCAATTATTGACCGGCGCCTGGAACAAATGATCCGGGAAGGCGTCAGCTTCGAAACTTCCGTCGATGCCGGAGTCGATATCTCGACCCGCTATATGAAACGAAGTTTCGATGTCATCCTGCTGACTACCGGTTCGACTGTTCCCCGGGATATTAATGTACCGGGACGCGGTCTGGAGGGCATTCACTATGCCATGGATTTTCTGACCCGGCAGAACCGACGAAATGCCGGCGATCAGGTTTCCCCTAACCAGGAGATCGATGCCCGAGACAAACAGGTCGTTGTGATCGGCGGCGGTGATACCGGGGCGGATTGTGTCGGAACTGCCCGACGCCAAGGGGCAAAGAAGATCACCCAGATTGAGTTGTTGCCAAAACCACCCCGGGAAAGAGCTGCTGAAAATCCCTGGCCTACCTGGCCTAATATCATGCGAACTTCGACATCCCATGAAGAAGGCTGCACCCGGCTCTGGAGCATTCTGACCAAAGGATTCAGCAGCAGTACGGGCAGTGCTATTGCAGTAAAAATCCTGCGGTGTGTAAAACTGGACTGGTCAACTAACAGCCAGAGTAATCACCCAACATTTCAGGAAATCCGGCATTCCGAATTCGAAATACCGGCTGACCTGGTACTGCTCGCCGCGGGATTCGTTCATGTCGAGCATGGTGCCCTGGTAAATGACCTGGAATTAAAACTGGATAAAAGCGGCAATATCGCCATTGATCAAAATTTTATGACTTCCAATACCGGTGTCTTTGCTGCCGGTGACTGTGTTCGGGGGGCTTCGCTGGTCGTTACCGCGATCCGGCAGGGTCGGCTCCTGGCTGACAGCGTGCATCGATTCCTGACTGAAGAAAAATAATACGATTATTGCTCCTCATTGCATTCGTTCGAAATGACTATCCATCTAATCAAAATGATTGGATTGTGCTAGCAATTAATTTCATTCCTATACAATAAAGATATTCTCAATAAATTGGTAAAAAATAGTTGCACAGTTCAATTAGATTTTATAATATCCAATAAGCGGAAAGTCTAACAAGTGGGGGTAATGCTAAATATACCGCTGTCCCTTTCTATTTTAGAATGGGACTGAGGAGGCTGTGCCATGAGAAAAGGTGGATTTAAATGAAAAATGAGACCTCTGGCAGTCATCTCGAGTCCTTGATTTATCAGGGTGATTCTGCTTCTCCCGACCCGTCGGTCACAACGGACTCCTATGGAGGATACACAGGACATGGAGATTGGATTAGATTAATTCGCTCCGGTCATCACCGATTTCTCCTCACTTTGTTCGTTCGAAATGACATAACCCACAGAAACGTCATCTCGATTGCCGGCATATGCCGGCAGAGAGATCGCGTCAGATATAATCACAATGATTCAACGCGATTCCTCAGTCGTTCCTTCTTCGGAATGACAAATGAATTTTACATCGTCACAACCCGAAACACATCATTCACCTCGAATGACGGCAAAGCCAGAATAGAGGTCGCATCAGAAAAATGCACCGGTTGTAAGCGATTTCCCTTCATTCCATTCGTTCTGGATGACATCCTTTTTGGGTCATCTCGATTGCCGGCAGAGAGATCGCGTCAGATATAATCACAATGATTCAACGCGATTCCTCA
>CAZSDW010000021.1:0-3701 GCA_964605705.1 uncultured bacterium | reverse complement strand
TTATCACAATCCGAAACACATCATTCACCTCGAATGACGGCTTATCTGTCCCGATGTACAGGCATTCGTTCGAAATGGAGATAAAATGAACACATCAGAAATAATCACTGAAGTAAAACAGGCAATCCGGGTCAAGCATTACAGCTACCACACCGAGCAGAATTATGTTCGATGGATCGAGAATTTTTTCGAATTTCATAACAACAAGGCTGCGGAGAATCTGGATGAAAAGGATATTCGCCAATATTTAAACTATCTGGCAGTCACTAAAAATGTGGCGGCATCCACTCAGAATCAGGCGCTTTGCTCGATTATATTTCTGTATAAACAGGTGCTGGGAATCGATCTTGGTGAGTTAGGACAAATTGCCTGGGCAAAGCGACCTAAGCGTTTGCCTGTGGTTTTCAGCAAGCCGGAAGTCCGGGCAATTCTGGCACAATTATCCGGCATTTACAAAATAATGGTCACCCTGCTTTATGGCTCCGGTTTGCGCCTGAACGAGTGTCTGCAATTACGAATTAAAGATATTGATTTTGATTACGAACAATTGACCATCCGAAATGGCAAGGGCGACAAAGACCGAACCAGCGTACTGCCCCAATCCATTATCAAGCCATTAAAATTGCACATAGCGGATGCCATTAAAATACATAACGCAGATATTCGGAATGGGATTGATTCCGTCTATCTGCCCTTTGCACTTGCGCAAAAATATCCGAACGCCGGCACGGAAATCGGCTGGCGCTACCTTTTCCCGGCTGCGGCAATCTCTACCGACCCGCGTTCCGGTAAACGGCAACGGCATCATATTCACGATGCTATTTTGCAGCGGGTAGTAAAAACCGCTATCAGCAAGGCTGGAATCCATAAAAATGGCGGTTGTCATACCTTTCGACACAGTTTTGCCACGCATCTGCTGGAAGACGGAACCGATATTCGGACGGTGCAGGAGTTGCTGGGACATCGCTCGGTGGAAACCACAATGGTTTATACACACGTGCTGAAAAAGGGTAAATTCGGTGTGAAAAGTCCGGCGGACAATTTGTAGATGAGTATGAAAATTTGCCGTAAAATCCAGGCGGGACAACCGGGCATCAAGAAATTAACCGAAAAATATGGTGACCGCCTGGTATGTGTACGCTATATTTACGATCCAGAAAAAGGCATTAAACAAAAAACGGTGGAACTCTTAGAGGAGCAGAAGCCATGGTCAACAAAGCGGCAGTTTATACCATCTAACAAGATTATGCATTTGCAGGTAGATTATGGCGAGGTGCAGATCGGGCAGCTGATCAAATCCTGTGGCGGACGCTGGAACAAAGAAAAGGGATATTGGGAACTGGCTTACCGGGAAGTAAGGATTTTGGGTCTTGAAAATCGGATAATAAATAGTTATAATAGGGTACCATGAACTCAGGTGATTATTTTGGGGCTATAAGTTTCTATATAGAGAAATTTATTTTTTTCTATATAGAGAAATCCGTCGATTTATTTTCTGTATGGAGAAATATTTTTCTATATAGAGAAACCTTTTTACGAGAAAATGGTGAAGGTTAAACATATGTTAGAGCATAATAAATAATATTGGAGGGTATTTATGAATATTTTAAAATTACCAATTAAAGCGGACTGGTATTTTTCCATCTCAATTAAATATTTAAAAAGAAATACCTTTCCGCAATTCCAACGTCTTATGGTAAAGCTAAAGAAATATTAAATCGTAAAGGAGAACGATTATGAAAACATTTACTAAGAACATTGTTATATTTACTTCAATTTTTCTTTTTTGCATATTTATTTTTAGTTGTGCTAGTATGACCCAGTATGGTAAACTTGAGAAAACAGCCCGTCAATGTTATGCCATTGGTAGTTATGATAAAGCAGTTTTTGAATCTGTTTCTTCTTTAAAACTTAATAGGGATTACGAAAAATCACAAATCCTTGTTCAAGATGCTTTTAAAGCAGCAGTAAAGAAACATACTGCCCAGATTTCTACACTTAAGGGTTCAACGGAAAAATTCAAATGGGATAACATAGTACAAGAATATGAAAATTTAATAAAAATTAACAATGCAGTAGGTGAACTTCCGACAATTCGTAATAAAAAGACTAATGAAGAGCTCAAATTCGAAATTATTGATTACTCCGTCGAATTAGCTGATGCAAAAAATAACGCAGCTGAATCACATTACCAAGAGGGGCTTTTACTTGCAAAAACAAAAGATCTTGATACTCAGAAAAAAGCCGCTAAAGAATTTAAAATATCATGCTCATATGTCCCTGAGTATAAAGATGCGATAATGCTTTATGAAAAATCAAAAAAGGCAGGTTTGAAACGAATAGCAATAATTCCTTTTGAGGATAAAAGTGGCAAGGAAGGTAAATATGGTAATTTATCTGGACTTATAGTTGATGATATTGTAAGTAAGGTTTTAAATGATGCGGCAGCGACTGAATTTCTAGAAATTATCACCAGGGACCAAATCGAACGAGTCATACATGAGCAGAAGTTCGGTTCATCAGTATTTGTCGATGAAAGTAGTGTTGCCGAAGTTGGTAAGATTCTAGGAGTCCATGAAATATTAACGGGTCAAATTAATCAGGTTATTTACACTCCAGAAAGAACAATAAATAAGACACATCAGGCTAAACAAAGAGTAGTGACAGGAAAAGAAAAATATACTGATAAAAATGGTAAAACCCGTACCCGCGATGTTTATGGTGATGTTTATGCAAATGTAACAACTTATACCAAAACATCCGGTGCAAAAATTACTGGATCATATAAAATTATTGATGTAGCATCCGCGAAATTAAAGAAAACTGAATCAATATCTGGAGAAGAGTCGTTTCAATTTGAATGGGCTAAATTTTCTGGTGATGAACGTGCTTTAGATTATAATGAAAGAAAATTAGCTAGTAAACAAGAAGAATTCGCACCGGTCGAAGACATTCTTGTTACTGATGCGGCAAAAAGATTATCACGAAGCCTTGGCAACACACTAATTGATTATGCAAAATGAATTATTAATTCACCTGGCAGGTTAGGTAATATTTTTAACTCATTAAGTAATATTTTACTTATGCTTGCCAGGTGAATTCCAAAGAAATCGAAGGGAAAAATATTTGACATACTTTGAGAATATATTGAAACGAAGATTTACAGGATCCCCATTCTTTAGTTAAGATTAATTATATGAAAGGGGTTTTGATTAGGAATAATTTTTGTGATTCCAAAGAGAGGATATTTCATTTTCAATATGGAAATAGATTTACATAATAGGATTATTTATAATTTGAAATATTTCTGATTTATAAATTGAACAACAATCGAAATAGCTCTAACCATCAGATGGAGATAACGCGGTGGGCTGTTCGATGAATTTAAGATTTCAGACTCCTCAAAAGGATATTGAAAGTCAAAAGCGAATTGCTCCGAATCACCGCGTATCTCATCTTTGTTCGTTAGTCTTTATAAAATAATTAGAAAACCATTTTTAAATGGAGGATTGTTAAATGATAAATTGCTTGTATGTTGATGGTTTTAGATCTTTGAAAAAGTTTGAGTTACTCCTAAATCTTGGTATAAATATCCTTGTTGGTCCAAATGGATCAGGAAAAACTAATATTATTTCGTTTTTTAAGTTTTTAAGTGATCTTCAAGATAGTAATGTTAATGATGCGATAAGTCTTTCTGGAGG
>CAZSDW010000020.1:0-57568 GCA_964605705.1 uncultured bacterium | reverse complement strand
GAACCGCCGACACAGGGATTTTCAGTCCCCTGCTCTACCGACTGAGCTACCCCGCCACGATTTCAAAATTTACATCTCCTGTCTTATAGGTAGCGAAGGAGGAGACTGCCTATCCCGATTTTATCGGGAAGCTACCCCGCCACTGCTAAAAAGCGGTGTAATTTATGATATATTCACCAAAAGCAAAAACTTTTTTTCTCCTCTTGTTGCTGCATATAAAAACCAGTATATTTGTTTCATTATGAGCATAATGAAAACACTAAAACAACTTGCTGAATTACCTCATCGCGGGGCAACCACCAAAGAGGAAAAGCAGGCAGCTGATCTGTTAAAACAAAATCTTACAACACTAAACATTCCAGCCGATCTTGAATCCTTCCGGGCTACCAGTTCATATTCCTGGGAAGTCATCCTGTTTTCAGTGACGATGATCGCCGGACTGCTGATCAGTCCCTGGCTATCGAAACTAGGCGCCGCCCTAGTGTTGCTGGGATTCTGGAGCTATACCCGCCATTTCATGGGCAATTCAACCATTTTTACTCCTTTTATTCCCAAGAAAAAGTCTCAAAATGTTGTTGCAAAAATTGCCGCCCCGAAAGAATCTGTAAAAAATATTATCCTGATGGCGCATTACGACAGCGCCCGCGCTTCAGCGGTTTTTGCCCCCAGTATGGTCAAAAATTTTCGACAATCATTTCTGCTGAATACCTTTGTAAGCATTGTCTCAATCTTCTGGGCATTTCTTGGTGAATACTGGGGCTGGTCGTTCTGGTTTAAAATTAGCTGTATTGGATTGGCAGTAGTTCATCTGATCAATGTCACCATCCACATTCATCGGGAAATCTTTCATAAATTCGTTCCCGGCATCAATGACAACGCCTCCGGTGTCGCAGCAATTTTTGGTGTCCTGGAAGTCCTCAAGCGACACCCCTTGAAAAAAAGTAATCTCTGGATTGCCTTGACCGGATGCGAAGAAGCCGGAATTCAGGGCGCCAAAGCCTTTCATCATCAACATTGGGCAGACCTGCCTGCTGAAAATTCTGTCCTGGTCAATCTTGATAACATCGGGCTCGGCAATCTGCACTATGTCACCGGCGAAGGAATGTTACTATATTATAATTACGATGAGACTTTGATTCAGGATTGTAGGGAATTAACGCAGCTGCCGCAATATTCAAAAATAAAACCCCTTGAGTACCGCCGCGCTTATTTCGACGCTCTCGTTTTTGCACAGCATAGCTACCCCTCTACAACCCTGATTGCCCTGGATGATCAGAACCTCATCCCGAACTGGCACTGGTACACTGACACACTTGAAAACATCGATGAATCGGTTATTCAGACCGCGGTTGATTTTACCACCGACTTAATCCGAAAAATAGACGCAAAATAGACAATGGGAAAACGCCTTCGCAACATTGTAATTGTCTGCGGATTTTGGTTGATTATTATTTCAGGCGCTGTGTATCTCTATTTTCAGGAAGCCACACTCCCGAAAAACGGCTCATTGACCATTCCCGGTTTACAATCCAACGTAGAAATTCTGACCGACAACCAGGGATATCTGCACATTTACACAAATAATAATGCCGATCTCTATAAAACCATCGGTTACATTCACGCGTCAAAACACCTGCCGAAGATGGATGATTTCCACCGGGCTGCCAACGGTACGCTTTCCGAAGTCTATGGACAATCAATGGTCGAAGTCGATTTGTTGTCACGAACGATTGGCTTTGCATCCATCGCAGCCGAATTTATGGAGCAGATTAATCCCGAAACCAGAGATATACTTGGCGCTTACTGTGAGGGTATTAACAGCTTTATTCACGAAAATCGTTTTCGGCTTCAGCGAAAATTCAAATGGCGCCGGTATGCTCCTGCAGTTTGGCAGCCCGCTGACTGTCTGGCGATTCAACGCTTACTTGCCTGGACACTTTCAGACCAGGTGATAAAAAAAATCGTGTTTTACAAATTGCTGGAGATTTACGGCAATTCTAAAATCATGGAAGGCTTCCCGGCAGTCCAAAATTTCCCGCCGGACCAGCTCCCGCGGTTTAATACAAACCTATTTCAATCTCTCAACGAACTAGTGGAAAATAACAATAAACTGCTCAATTTTTTAAAAATCTCCGGTGAGAATCTGGAAAACAGCTGGGTGCTGGCGCCTGGACGTCTCGCCGATAACGCCGCCGCGATGGGTGGCGAGCTGCCCCGCTTCTTTTGTCACTATTATGAAATAATCGAAATGAACAACCCCGATTTGAATGTCGGGGGCTTAATGATTCCGGGGATTCCTTTTATTCCGTTTGGTCACAATTCGACAATCGCATGGGATTTAACGATTCGCCCGGCTGGGGACCTTGAATTCATTTTAAATCTCCTGTCCGAAGATAGATCCCAGTACAAATCTAATAACCGTTGGACTTCCTTTAATTCACGATATGAAAACATTTTTACACGTGGTGGTGATGATGTTTCAACAACGGTTTTGTCAACCGTATTCGGACCCGTTATCGGCACTGTCACCGGTCAGGATCAACAAGAATACTGTCTGTCCATTCTATGGAACGGTTTTAAATTTTCAAATGACCTGCAAAGCTACACCGATTTGTACAAAGCCCAATCATGGGACAATTTTAAAGATGCCGTGCAGTTACATGTCGTTCCTGCAGCTGAAGTGGACTTTTTAGATATTGATGGAAATATCGGTACCGCCCAATATATATCGGACCTCGATCTTGATCGCACTATAGACCGGCTGCCAACAATTTCAAGATTTTATGAGCCCGGTTTTATTATTCCGGTTCATCATCTTTTCCGTAATTTCAATCCGCAAAGCGGCTCGATTCGCCATCATCGCCTGTTCCCCGGTTTTATCTACCCGGATTCCACAATCACCCGGGATGTTTTCAGCGGAGATACAACCGTCTCCATCAACGATATCATCGATTCCCAGGTTCACCCAAAGGACCGGTTGGCGGGACTGTTGCTACCTTTTTTCTTTGAAATCGTTTCCAGAACAGACCTGGCGTCGCCCCTGCAACAGCAGGCGTTTGATATTCTTAAAAACTGGGATTATACGAATACCTGTACTGATCCAGCCGTCACCATTTTTAATGTGTTTCTCCAGCGCCTCTGCCGGCGAACGTATCAGGATGAAATGGATCTCGCCGATCCTCAATTGTTTCACCAGGTCGAACTCCTGGCAGATGAATCTTCCATAAACCTGCTCTACCTGTTGCAACAGGGAGAATCCGACTGGTTTGATGATATTCGTACAACCGATCGAATCGAGTATCGCAAAACCACCGTTCTGCAAGCTTTCTACGACACAGTTGATTTTCTGGCGGCTACTTATTCCCGGAATATTTCAGAATGGTTTCCGGAAAATACGCTGCCCCAAAACCGCTTGAACATGGTTAACATTGTTCTGCAAATGGCTCCCCAGCCAACAATGATCATATCGACAAGCATTGCCCAGCGTATCGCCCCACTGTCCCGCGATATACATATCGGTTTTCAGCAAAACACTTTTCGATCCTTCAACCGTTCAGAATTAATCCGAAACGGTGCCCAAATCTTGACTGTGGTACCAGAATAATCAGACAATTACTTGCCTTTTTATTTTTAAGTATTTTTTAAAGTTTAAAACAGGGTCTGTTTATCGTCAATCAGCTCCCTGATTGCCGGCAGGATATAAACATTCGATAAATCCATCTGGCTGATGATATCCACTAAGAAATCAACCTGCAGATCAGGAGGAGTATACTCATTAATGACCACCTTTTTTTCACTTTCAATCAGGCAGGTACCCTCCTTGAAACTGCCTTTGCCATACACCACATTATAGCCAATTTTTTCGAGCAACGCTTCCAGCTCGACTTTCAGGCTCAGCAGTTTTTTCTGCATATATTTGGTCTGGATCATTTATAAATAATCCTGGTAATTTTTTCGTTCCAGTAAATCCACCAGATTTTTGACTTTTTCAGACTCTTTCCGGTTCAATATCAACAATGAATCTCTGGATTGAATAATGATCAGGTCTTTCACCCCAATAGTCGTGATCAGATTTTTGCAGGAAAAAATATAGGAATTGCTGGTCTCCATCGGAATTACATCACCAATGATAACATTGCCATTTTTATCTTTTTCCTTTATTTCATAAACAGCATCCCAGCCACCCACGTCACTCCAGCCAAACGTACTTTTAACGACAAATACATTTTTCGCTTTTTCCATTACGCCGTAATCGATGGAATCGCTGTGAATCGTCGCCCACTGTTTTTTCAGGACGCCGTTATACTCAGGAGTATCGACTGCGGCGCCAATTGCCTGCAAGCTCTCATACATTTCCGGCAGAAACAGTTTGATTGAATTCAATATATTTTCGGCTTTCCAGATGAACATGCCACTGTTCCATAGAAATTCACCGCTTTCAAGAAACCGGTGCGCCGTTGCCTGGTTGGGTTTTTCTGCGAATGTTTTGACCTCATAAATAGAGTCTTTATAAACTGCCTTGACCTTGTTATACTGGATATAACCATAGCCAGTTGCCGGGTGGGTCGGCATAATTCCAAACGTTATCAGGGCTACATGATCCCGGGCAAACTGAACACCGTGCTCCACCGCCTCTTTAAAAGACTTGACATTGACGATCAGGTGATCTGCAGGAAAAATGCCCATCACCGCATTGGGGTCTTTCTGAATAATTGTTGCCGCAGCCAGTCCGATACAGGGCGCCGTATTTTTACCACTGGGTTCAATAATCAGGTTTTTCAGGGGTAATTCCGGAAGCTCCACAATAATTTTATCCGACAGATTTTGCCCGGCGACGACATATATTTTCTTTTCATCGGTTATCGCTTTCAAACGCTCATAGGTCATCTTCAGCATCGATTGATCAGAGATGATATCCAGCAGCTGTTTGGGTCGATCTTTTCGGCTTCTGGGCCAGAATCTTTTTCCAATTCCACCTGCCATAATTACTGCATACATTCTCTCACCTCATTTCTCTTCAATTGAAATGCTCCCTTCAAATACTTTCCGGGTTGGTCCGCTGAGCCAGAGAGTGTCGGCTTCAGAATCAATACTCAGTCTGCCACCCCGTGCCTGAAGGGTAATTGGAAAAGCTTGATGGAACACTGAGTGGATCGTCATCGCCGACGCCGTCGCCCCGGTCCCGCAAGCCAGGGTTTCATTTTCCACGCCGCGTTCATAGGTTCGGATTTTCCAGTAGCCATCCCGGATTTTCTCAATATAATTGATATTGGCGTCATGTTTTTTTCTCAGTGCCGGAGACTCGGCAGAAATATCAACCGCGTCAATATTCTCAACAATCCGGATTATATGTGGCACGCCTGTATCGACCAGATAAACGGTTTCCGTACCCAGCATTGTTTTATTTATTTTTCCGGAATATTTAATGGTCAGCGCCACTTGATTTGCTTTGATTCTTCCATCGTGCAGACCATCGGAAGCCATAAAATGATAGTTTTCTTTCCGACAGATTCCGCTCTCGAATATATAAAACAGGGCAGCCCGACCGCCATTACCACACATTACCGGTCCGCTGCCGTCAGCATTGTAATACGCCAAGAAAAAATCGGCGCCGGGCGCATTTTCAATGAAGATCACCCCATCGGCGCCAATCCCGAGCCGTCGATTTGTCAATCGAATTGCCGTTTCAGACAGCTTGTTCTTAAAAAATGGCTTGCGGTAATCGATCATTACAAAATCGTTACCGGCGGCTTCCACTTTCCAGAATGTCACATCCAACATCAATAAATCCAATTAACTTCGGCGGTTTCCCAGCGGGCTCTGACATTGATCCAGTCCGGATAAACACGGTAGCGTTCAGCGGCTTGAAATGGTATTAAACTGCCCTGATCCCAGCGACCATTTCCATTTTGATCCTCCCAGATTTCAAAGCGATATTTGCCAGGCAGCAGTGAATTTACAATATATTCACCGGAAGCGGAAGGCTTAACCCTGATCGGTGTGCGATCCTTTTCGCGAAAACAATTTATCACCAGATTTCCCTCTGGCGTGGTAGTAACATCTATCCTTCCGCTAATACTGCCAAAACTGTTAGCGTCCACTGTGGTAAAGGAGATTGTTTTCAGGGAATCCTGAAACCGGTTCCCGGCGATATCTGTCCAGGCGTTGCAATTCATGTTTAATTGATACTCCATCGCCGATTCCAATGCCGTAGCAGGCGTAAGTACCAGTGAATTTCCATCCCGCCAGTGGCTGGCAAAACTGACAACGACACTATCCTTTGACATAAGATTAATGGACGTCATCGGGAGGTTCCGATTCATCGCTTCCGTGAAATTGATGCAAATCTCTGTATCCAGTTTGACGTTTTTCGCACCCCGGGAAGGTTGACTGGATTGAATGTCAGGTCGAAGTGTATCGACAATTTCCGAATAGACAAATACAGTGGAATTGTTGCGGGTCAAACGCTCGCCTTTGTTATCGCAGGCACCATCAATGGTGACCGTATATTCCCGTCCCGAAATGATACTGTCGGCAATGATATCCAGATATCGCGGATTATCCTGATTAATCCAGAATGATTGAATCCGGGCACCATCAATCCGGGGCAATACGGAAACCGACGCTTCTGGATCAAGTGGACGGGAAAAAGTCAGCTCGATTTTTTCATCCTGCATCGATGCCATCTGCAGGTGAAAGGGTTTCAGGTAAAAATTATCCAGTTTAAAGTTGATCCCCGACAGAATATCATCCCGTCGGGCAATGACAACCGAATCTGCCTGTTGAATCGCCAACAGATTATTCTCATCAATCACAGTAATGCGGGTCGATGCTGATGCAATCGCCAGCAGGCGGTATTCGCCCTTCGCCAGATTACTTAGCCGAAAACTACCATCCTGTTCGACGGCGGTGCGATACTCGGGTTTGCTTCCCAAAATCGAATCGGGAAAGCTTTCGCTTTTACGATAAGCCCGGACTTGCGCCTGTTGTTTTTCCGGGATACCGAAAACCTGCCCCATGATTTGCCCCTGATCCAGTGAATCACCCGTGGAAAATGCCACCGCAATATTTTTGTTGGTCGTGTTCTTTTGATAGTCCTGAATATTCCGACCGAAATTGAGAATATACGTCGTATTCTCTCGTAAAGGTTCCGAAAATGCTATGGATACCTTTTTCCGCCTGGCTTTCACAATTGGCGGACGATTCATTGCCGGCGTAATTACCAGACTGTTTTCCGCCGACCGGGGTTCGATGACCTCGGAAAAATTGAGAATAACCATACTGCCCGGATCAATATTTGTCGCTCCATTTTGAGGAAATGACGAAATAAGTTCCGGTCCGGTTTTATCCACCGGTCCACCACCCGGCGGACCCTGTGCCGCACAGCCCGCCAAGTAAATCCACAACAATAACGTGAAACTCACAATCCGTAGAAATTGCGCCTGTTTATACATTTCAGTCAAAATAAAATAATGTTTTCTTATTTTCAGATAACGCCTAACTTCTTACCAATCCTTTTAAATTTATCCAGCACAAAATCCAGCTGCTCCTGGGTGTGAGTCGCGATATAGCTGGTGCGCAACCGGGCAGAATCATTGGGTACGGCAGGATGAATCACGGCGTTTGCATACACACCTTCATTAAAAAGCATTTTCCAGAACAAGAAGGTTTTCATGTTGTCGCCAATGACAATCGGGATCACCGGCGTTTCACTGGTACTGGTGTTATAACCCATTTTCTGGAATTCCCCCCGCATATAATTCCCAATATCCCAGAGCCGCTGCCGCCTTTCAGGTTCATTAATGATAATTTCCAGTGCTGCCCGGGTTGATGCGACTACCGCCGGTGGCAGACTGGCAGTGAAGATCAATCCACGGGAATGATGTTTTATATAATCAATAACCGGGGTATCTCCGGCAATGAATCCCCCGATAGCACCAAAGGATTTGGAAAATGTCCCCATAATCAAATCAACCTGGTCTGTCACACCGAAGTGCGCCGCCGTTCCATTTCCCCGGGGTCCAAGCATACCGATAGAATGGGCGTCATCAACCATTAATCGGGCACCAAATTCTTTGCTCAGCTGACAGATTTCCGGCAATGGTGCAATGTCACCCTCCATGGAGAACACGCCGTCAACGATTACCAGCTTACCGGAATCTCGGGGCAGGCTTGCCAGAATCGACTTCAATTCTTTCATATCATTATGCCGATACCGATAAATTTTGGCTTCGGACAGGCGACAACCATCAACAATACTGGCGTGATCCAGTTTATCAATAATAACCGCGTCCTTTTTATTTAGTAATGTCGCAATGGTGCCCTGGTTCACCAGAAATCCCGTTGAAAATATCAGCGCCGCCGCTTTCCCGGTAAAGGTTGCCAGCTCGGCTTCGAATTGTTCGTGTATATCGAGAGTGCCATTTAAAAAGCGACTGCCGGTTCTGCCGGTTCCGTATTCTTTTAGCGCTTTTTCAGCGGCAGCCAGAACTTTCGGATGATGGGTCAAGCCCAGATAATTATTGGATCCGATCATAATTTTCGATGAACCTTTATAGGTCATCACCGTATCATCGCCACCGGAAAAGGGGATAAAGTACGGGTAGTACCCCTGTTGTCTGGCTATTTCGGCATCTTTGAACTCGAAACATTTTTGAAATATATCCATCAGTAAACCTTATATATTTTATATTCCGAACGACATAAATATACTGGGAGAGAATCTGATATGCAAATCACAAAATTTCCCATGGGAGAATATAAAAATACACTTATATTATATCGACAAACATGCTAGAATGCGAAAAATTATCCGGAATAATTATGCTGACTAATAAGAGAAGTTCATTGATACTCGTTGGTTTATTTATTTTTGCTACCTGTTCTCAGGAACCCGCTTTGCCGGATTTATCAACAATTGCCTGGATTACGCACCTCGGTTACAGTATTGACAATATTTTTCCCCTGCTTAGTTCCGGATCGATTCCAGGTCCCCGGGTAAAAGTGACCGTCAACAATGAATCCAAATACCTGCTGCTCGATTTTAATGCCATTGATATATTCCTGAAAGATAACAGTTACAGGAATGGTTTATTCGAACCACTGCGGATGTCCAATTACATCACGGAAACCAGCGAGATTCTGGTTGAAGAGGGCTATCTCCACGATGTATCGTTTCTCGGAAATCACTATCCGGACCTTTATGTATCAATCATAAAAAGAAGTTCTCAACCATACGAAATACCGGGAATAATCGGGCGCAATTTTCTGATAGATGGTCAGATAACAATTGACATGTCGAATAAAATCCTGGCATTTTCCACTAATCCCGAACACTCTCTCCGCGACATCTATGCCGACAGTAACCTGGTTTCCTTTGATCTGAATCAATCCGATGGAGATCAAAAGGGACTGATAAAATTCAACTGCCGGGTTGAAGATACAGAATACCTGGCAACCATCAGCACCCGGCTGGCTACGACTCAAGTCAATCCTGAACTGGCTGCCGTCATCGCTGGCAAAGATCAATCTCATAAACCAACGATTCAGTCCCTAAAAATAGGCAAGCATCGTTTTTCCGGCATCAATTGCCAGGTAAATCCAGACCTGCTTACCTTAGAACCAGAAAACCTGCGCACCATCGATATTGTAATCGGTATGGATATTATCAGCCGGGGACTGCTTTCCATCGACTTTATCAACGGTCAATTGATTATCAGATAATAAACAACTTTCATACAAAAATCTCCCGTCTGGGCATTGATAAACGGGAGATTGGTTTATAGAAATTGGGTCTATTTAATCAGCAGATCAATCAGGTTAAATCGCAGGATGAATCCAATTGCAATAATACTGACCATCGTTGATAATTTGATAGCAATATCCAGCGACGGACCGGTGGTGTCCTTTAACGGATCTCCGACGGTGTCACCGGTTACGGCTGCCGAATAACTGTTCATAACAACCGTGAATTTCTCCTTCAGATCTTTCATTTCCATCAGGATTTGATGTTCATCGGGATCGAGTTTCAGATAGAGTTTAAATATCAGGCGATCTTCCTGATTTAGTTTCCGATAATGGGCATTTAGTGTCTCATCGTCGGATTCGCTGATCTCTTTCCCGCCGAATCGTTTGAGCGGAACGCTCAGGGATTTGCCTTTTTGAATATATTCTGTTTCAATATACTCGATGATATTTGCCAGATAATCGGAAACCTTTTCATCAATACTGAACGCCAACGGATTCATATTCACCAATTCGTACAGAAAGGTGGAATAATCTCTCGTCAGAAAAAAAGGCCACAATCCTCTGTGTGAAATTTTCTTGATACTGTCACTGATTTTAAATTTCAGTTCGGATTTAGACCGTTCGATATACTTCTTGGCATTGTCCCAGGCACCACCGGAATTCGCAAATATAATCGCAAAGAAAAAACCGATCAGTAAATTTCCCAGCAATAGTCCAATTATCCCGATCGGTCCTAATACTAACCCGGTCAGTATTGGAGCGATAATCGCGATCATTGCCGGCGACACCATTTTTTTCTGAGCCGCAGCCGTTGATATTTTTACACACCGTCCATAATCAGGAGTGGTTTTACCTGTCATGATGCCCGGAATCTCACGAAATTGACGCCGGACTTCATCAATCATCTCACCGGCAGCCACTGAAACCGCCGCAATCGTTTTACTGGAAAAGGCAGAGCAGAGCGCACCACCGATAAAGAGCCCCACGATAAAACGAATATCCATAATCGAACCACCCATAAAAGCCAGAATTTCCGTTACCTCTGCTGAAGCAACATCGATGACATTACCTGCCAATTTAATTGTGGTCTCTCCCATGTTGATCATTTCAGTACGGATCGTTTCAATAAACGCCGCAATCAGGGTTACCGCTGTCAGGGCTGCCGCCCCGATACAGAGCCCCTTTCCACGGGCAGCGGTAGAGTTGCCAAGTTCATCCAGAGCATCGGTTCGATTGCGGGTCTCGCTGGGCATATCCGCCATTTCCGCAATACCGCCGGCATTATCAGCAATCGGACCAAAGGCATCGGTTGACAGGTTGATCCCCAGGGTTGATAACATACCAACCGCTGCCAATCCAATAGCATAAAGACCCGAAGAAAAATGCTCAAAGCCATTCCCAAAAATAAACGCCACGATCATTCCAATCACGATGAAGGCGACCGCCGGAACAGTGGAAATCAATCCAACGGATAATCCGGATGTGATGACGGTAGCATGTCCGGTCTTCGCCTGCCGGGCAATTCCCTGAACCGGCGAATAGGCAGCATTTGTGTATAAATCCGTAACATAACCAATCGCCACACCCGCGGCAATTCCAGCCAGCAATGGAATAAACAGCATCCAGAATTGACCGGGAAACAGGGCGTTTATGGCAACACCACTGAAGATTAATGTAATGATGGTGGTCAGGTTTATGCCTTTATTTACCGCGATCAACAGCCCTTTTTGCGATAAATTTTCCGACGTACGGACCGCGAAGATGCCGATGATCGAAGCCAGCGTTCCAATTCCGGCAATAATCATCGGCAAGACGACACCATTATATGCTTTGCTGAGAGGAAATGCCGCCACCGAGAGAACGGATGTGCCGATAATTGAACCGACAAAGGATTCAAACAAATCCGAACCCATACCGGCAACATCACCGACATTATCACCCACATTATCCGCAATAACCGCCGGATTACGGGGATCATCCTCGGGAATACCGGCTTCGACTTTACCGACCAGGTCAGCACCCATATCGGCGGCTTTGGTGAAAATACCGCCACCAACACGGGCAAAGAGTGCCATTGCCGATGCCCCGACACCAAAACTGAGCAGGGTGGTTGTAATTGTCTGGTACTTTAATGCCAGATTATCTTCTGCAATAAAACGGTTCATAATAAAGAACCATGATATCACGCACAGCAGCGCAAAACCCACAACGACCAGCCCCATGACACTGCCACCGCGAAAGGAGATCTTCAAAGCCTGATTCAAAGATTTACTGGCGGAGTGTGTTGTCCGGTTCGAGGTCATTGTCGAAGTCAACATACCAAAAAATCCACTCAGCCCGGAAAAAAAGGCACCGGTCAAAAAACAGAACGGCTCATATCCGCTCAGAACGTGAAAACCATAGGAAAAAACCAATAGAATCAAAAACACAATAATAAAAAACAAACCTGCTGTTTTATATTGCTGGCGTAGATACGCCATAGCTCCTTCGCGGATATAACCGGCTATCCGGCGAACCTGAGCATTCCCGGGATCCTGTTTCTGAATCCAGAGATAAAAATACAACGCGGTAAACAGCGCAATGACCGAAGCAAATGGTACTAGCATCAATTTTAACAGCATCTTCCCTCCAAAATTGAAAACAAAAACACGCGCAAACGTTACTGTAAAACAAGCTCATTTTCAAGTAATTTGGATCAGCATTATTTATTAATATCGCCAGATAACGATTTAATTAATCCCGTGTACCGGCAGCCTTTTGATGTTTGTAACGACCCCGGAAATCAATCATCTAACTGCACAGAAAGGAAACCCTGATGTTTTTAAAAGACGACGATCGCCAAATTATTATTAAGCAATTGTCGGCGATGACCGGAAAAGTAAAAATTATTCATTTTAGCCAGATGATTGAATGCACTTATTGTCACGATGCTCGCAAGCTGCTCGAAGAACTGATTTACTTGTCCGACAAACTGTCTCTGGAAATTTACAACTTTCAGATCGATACGGAAGAGGTCAGAAAATATAACATCGATAAAATCCCGGCAACGATTCTGATTCAGGAAAATGGCAATAATTCCGGCATGCGTTTTTTCGGCATTCCTTCCGGCTACGAATTCATGAGCATTATTGAAGATATCGTTGATCTTTCAAATAATCAGCACGGATTTTCCAATGAAACCTATCAGAAAATCCGCAAAATCGATAAACCCGTACACATTCAGGTCTTTGTTACACCGACCTGCCCCGAGTGCCCAGCTGTTGTTCGAACTGCCCATCGCCTGGCGCTGGTCAATAAAAATATTACCGCAGACATGGTCGATGTCACCGAATTTCCACATCTTGTTCAAAAATACAACATTAATAGCATCCCCAAGTCTATTATCAACGCAACGAATTCACTGGATGGCGTCGTATCCGAGCAGACATTTATTGATAAAATAAACACAGTGTTAAAAAAATAACCTGTCACGCTTTTTTACAAATGAGACAAAATCATTGATGGATTTTCATGATCGATGTGCTAAATTACAGCACTTTGGATACAACACCTCAATTCGATGAAAATGAACTGGTTTCACTCGCCCAAAAAGGCGATCGGCAGGCATTATCCCGCTTAGTCATCGAGTATCGTAACCGCATCTATCATCTGGGATTGCGATTGACCGGCAATGAACAGGATGCCGAGGATATTCTGCAGGAGACCTTTCTAATTATGGTGAAAAAAGTACACCAGTTCAAAGGCAATTCTTCCTTCTATACCTGGCTTTATCGCATTGCAGTTAACATTGGCTTGCGGAAACTGAAATCCAAGCCCCGCAAATATGATCACGTTTCAATCGATGATCCCGATATCGAGTACATCAGTTCAACACAAACCGCCGAATGGCCCGATTTTGACTACAGCCAGGTTAGCCAAAAACAGTTTCGAAAAAAACTGGATAAACTCATCGAGAAACTACCGGATATATATCGGACGGTATTCATTCTTCGTGACCTTCATGAGCTGTCCACCGAGGACACCAGTAAAATCCTGCAAATCACACCATCAAATACAAAAATTCGTCTCATGCGTGCCCGTAACTTTTTGAAGGAAGAACTCGAAAAGGTAATGACCGAAGAAGGTTTGATATGAAAAACAGTTCAGAACTGTACAAAAAGATTTGTGAATACCTCGGATGTGATCTTAATTCTGAGCCATGCCAACAGATCAAAGAACATATGGCAAAATGTCCCGGTTGTGAAGTATATGTTGACAATCTCAAAAAAACTGTCAATCTATATAAAGTCGCGGATAACTGTGATGATATTCCCGATGATGTTTGTACCAAATTGTTGATCTCATTAAACCTGGATAACATTAGCAACTCCGGAACAGAATCCGGCAATTAATCACACTCAAAATGATTTCCATCGATTCTGATATAGAAGATATCGTCAACGATTACCCAGAATTAATCCGCCCGTTAAAAGAACATGGAATTGTCTGCATCGCTTGCGGCGAACCGGTTTGGGGCACCCTGGGCGAACTGGCAAAATCAAAAAATATCAATGCTATCGATAAAATTATTGATGAAATGAACCGTATTATTTCGAAAGGTAAAGAATAGTCATGCAGGTTAATCTACACCGCGCAAAAGGATCCACATTTATCGCCAAAGGAGATTCCAATCACTGGGTGGTAATCGATTCGGTGAAACAGTTCGGCGGCAGCGATGCGGCATCCCGACCCATGGAAATGGTCCTAATGGCGCTGGGCGGTTGTACGGCTCTGGACGTTGAGTCATTAATCAATAAAATGCGGACACCCGCCGATGAATTCAATGTTTATATCAATGCCGAACGCTGTGATGAGCACCCGAAAATATTTACAAAAATCCATCTCACGTTCTCTTTTAGGGGGAAAAACCTGAATAAAGCGAATATTGAAAAGGCAGTGAAATTATCTCAGGAGAAATACTGCTCAGTCACAGCCATGCTCAATGAAGCCGTGGATATCAGCTATGATATTCAATACAATCCGGGTGAAGAATAATCCGCGATATTTACGACTCGTCTTCTTCCATCTTCAGGCGCAATAATTCTTTTCTCTCGCTTTCAATCCGGTCCAGATTCTTGGACTTTCGCTCCAGCACATCGAGAAGCTGAAGGGCTTCATCGTAAAGCTTCTGCTTTTTAAAAACCTCTACCAGGGTAAAGGTCGGCACCGGTATTTTCAGCTCAATCTTTTTGGCGGAAGAGTCCATGGAATTGGCTTCGGCTTCATTCTCAGGTGCCTCTTTCAACGCAGCACTTATCGGGGATATTTTTGCAGCCGGTTCTGTTTCAGCAACTATTCCGGCGGCAGCGGATTCATTTTTTTTTTCATCCGGCTGGCTGCCACCGGACATTGGTTTTAAGCCAATCTCTTTGTGGATTGACTCTAGCTTTTCCTTTGGATCGATTTTCTCACGGAGGGGAACCGTGAACTTTATATTAGGTTTTTCAGCCAATTCTTTAGGATTTTTCTCCGGCACCGGTGCCTCAACAACCGGCAATGACCAATTCTCCTTCTGAACCTCTTCGAGCGGTTTATTCCTTAATTTTGCAAACATATCACTCAATGCTGATGCCGTATTTCCGGCTGGCGGTGGCGCAGCGGAGACGGGTTTTGCCGGTTCTGCAGGAGTTTCAGTAACCGAAGGCGGCGGAGGGGTTGGCATCGGTGGCATAGATTTATTAACCGCGACTTCGGGCTCAGGTTCAGGTTCCGGGGCAGTCAGATCCGGAACTTGTGCCTCAAATACCGGTTCCGGCTCGGGTTCAGTATCCTGGTCAGTTTCCACAGATATTTCTTCTAATGGTTCTGTTTCTGACTCAAGTTCCAATTGTGGTTCCAGCTCCTCATCTTCCTCCAATATCATAGGACCCAAATGTGCTTCTTCTTCGTTCAGTTCGGATTGCGGTTCTGGCATTTCCGGTTCCGGCACGATTGAAGCAGCGATATCTTCGGCTATTTCCGGTTGGGATTCAGGTTGAGGTTCCGACGCTGGTTGCACTTTGGGTTCCCGGCGGGTTATGACCTTTCTGGTCTGGATCTCCGGCAGAGTAATATCCTGCAGCGCCTGCCGGTCAGTTTCAGCGGAAATGCGGTCAGCTTCAGCCCTGGCATTCTCATCAAGCGGATTTAACTCGGTTATTTTCTTATAACAGGCTTTTAATGCCCCGGGACTCAGCTGATCTTTGGCTATTTCCACCAGCAGCTGATAGGCATCCAGAAACCCGTTATCCAGAGCGATGGTTTGTTTCAAATGTTCGATAGCATTAGCGATTTCATCGGATTTAATTTCCGCCAAAGCCAATAGGTAATAACCATAGGGCAATTTAGGATTTTCGGTGATCATTTTCTGGCTAAGATTAACCGTGTCGTCCACCATGTCATTTTGCAGGTTAATTTCCGCAAGTATCGGAACCAACTTACTTCCGACATGGGATTCGATATACGGCTCTAATTCGGATCTATCCTGTAAATCCATAAAATACTCCTTCAAACAATTAAATATCTCAAGAATTTATAACCAATTGACGATAAATCAATAAAAATAATCCGTTTTATGGGATTACAGCAGCCCCCGATCAGCGAAGCTGGTATATCGACTTCCGGCAATGATGATGTGGTCCAGTACCGGAATGTTCATGGTTTTTCCACTTTCCACCATCTGCCTGGTCAACTGAGTGTCCTCCCAGCTGGGCTCCGGATTACCGCTGGGATGATTGTGGATCAGGATCACGGCAGCTGCCATACCCAGCACCGCTTCCCGAAACACTTCCCGGGGCGTGACAACCGAGGCATTGAGAATACCCTCCGAAATGATCACCTCTTTGATCAACCGATTATTGCTCGCCAGCAGGAGTACGATAAAAACCTCTTTCATCAAATCACGGAGTTTAGGTATATAGATACCGGCAACTTCTTCTGATGTCCGCAATACTTTGTCCGGAGATCGGGATTCCTCAATCTGCAGTCTTCGCGCCAATTGTAATGCCGCGGCAACTGTGATTGCTTTGGTTGGACCAAGTCCTTTGATTTTCATCTGCAGGATATCATTATAATCCAGTTGTGCCAATCGATTTAAGCCACCGGTTTTTCCCAATAATTCACGGGCAACATCAATAGCAGAATTGCCGCCAGCCCCGGATCGAATAAGGATCGCCAGCAGTTCAACTTCACTCAGCTTCATCGGTCCGTATTGCATCAGTTTTTCACGGGGGCGTTCCGATTCCGGCCAATCCGTTATCGGCATCTTGTAATAGGATTTGTCCTTTGACGTCATCGCTCTGGTTATTTTAATTTACTATCGAGCACAAATGTCACCGGACCGTCATTGACGAGGCTGACATCCATCATTGCTCCGAAAATTCCCGTAGCGACCGGGATATTTTCTTCTTTTACACTATTAATAAAATACTGATAAAGCGCTGCCCCTTTTTCCGGTGCTGCGGCGCGAATAAAACTCGGACGGCGCCCCTTGCGCCAGTCACCACACAGGGTAAACTGGGAGATAATCAGCAGACTGCCTTTTACATCTTTGATTGAAAGGTTCATTTTCCCGGCAGCATCACCAAATATTCGCAGACCGGCAATTTTGGACACTAAAAAGTCGGCATCAGTGGTTTCATCATCCTTAAAAACTCCCAGCAGAACCACCAGACCATTTTCAATGGCACCCACGGTTCCACCGTTCACTGTAACCGCAGCTCGTTTACATCTTTGAATAACCGCGATCATTATTCCACCCAGACATTGTCTTCGCCCAATTGTTTCAACAAGGTTGAGATGAATTTTTTCCTTGGACTGACTTTAAGTTTGCTGCGCACGATTTTCTTATTACCTTTCAAATCAATCAGATGTAAAATCAGGTGACAGTCTCCACTGTTTTGATCTGCAAGTTCTTTCAGCTTGTGCAGCTGTCGATCATCTATATTGGTTCCCGAGAGTCGCACGTGAACCTTTTTTGAATTCTTGTCCATATATCCTTCGAGTGGGCAGATTTCATCGGCAAGAATTTTACCGTCATCGCCGCCCCGGCAACTCACTTTACCCCGAATAAACACCGGTTTATCCAGCTTAATCAACTCCCGGTACTTTTCAAAAACAGCTGAAAAAATCAAAACCTCTATGGTGCCATTGAGGCTTTCCAGTCGTACAAACGCCATCTGTCGGTTTTTTCGATCATACAATTTACGAATACTGGCGATCAAGCCACCCAGATTTATCTCTGCTTTATCAAGATTCTCAAGAGCTTCGGTAAAATCATAATTGGAAAATGATTCGATTTCGGTCTTATACTGCAAAAGCGGGTGACCGGTCAGGTACATTCCCAGTACCTCTTTCTCCCTGGTCCAGCGTTCACTGTCACTCCATCTGTCAATTTCGGGCAGCTTGGGTTCCGGCAATACCGATTCAGAACCATTGGGCACCATGTCAAACAAACTGACCTGGCTGGCATTTTTTTCCTTCTGGTAACCATGAGCATATTGGATTGCGGCATCTATGGCGGCAAATTGCTGAGCCCGGTTGCCTTCCAATTCATCCGTCGCACCGGAGATTACCAGACTTTCCAGCGCTTTACGGTTCACACATTTCAGATCCAGTTTTGAGACAAACTGGAAAAAGGTTTTTGAAGGTCCCTCGGAATTCCGTGCCTCGACGACACATTCCGCGGCTTTGCCACCCACATTCTTGATCGCATTCAAGCCGTAGCGAATACCACCGTTTTCAGGAGTAAAATTCACCTCGCTATAATTGATACTCGGAGGAAGAATATCGGAATTCATGCTGCGGACTTCATTGGATAAAATAACCACCCGGTTTGTATTATTCATTTCACTGGTCAGGTTCGCCGCCATAAACTCAGCCGGGTAATGGGCTTTCAGATAACCGACCCGGTACGCCAGCACCGCATAAGCAGCGGAGTGACTTTTATTGAAACCATAACTGGCAAATTTTTCAATTAATGCATAAATCTCTTCTGCCTGATTCTTGGAGATACCCTTAGTCAAAGCGCCTTCGATGAATTCCTTCTTCAATTCACTCATGGTGGCTTTTTGCTTTTTCCCCATTGCTCGGCGCATCAGGTCGGCTTTTGCCAGTGAAAATCCACCAATGACACTGACGATCTGCATCACCTGTTCCTGATAAACAATAATACCGTAAGTATCCTTGAGAATCGGCTCCAGTTCGGGATGCAGATAGGTGATTTTTGCACGTCCCTGTTTACGGGCAATAAAATCATCGATCATGTTCATCGGACCGGGACGATAGAGCGCGTTCATTGCGATCAGGTCTTCAATACCGGAGGGCTTCAGTTTCTTCAGGTAATCCCGCATTCCGGCAGATTCAAACTGAAAAATGCCGATCGTTCGCCCTTCGCCAAACAGCGCCAGGGTTTTTTTATCGGATTCCGGCAATTCTTCCAGATTCAGATCAATCCCCTTCGCCCGCAATGAAGACAGGGTGTTATCAATTACGGTAAGGTTACGCAGTCCCAGGAAATCCACTTTCAGCAGACCGATCATATCAATACTTTTCATCGCATATTGCGTCGTCACATCGCCATTCGTCGATTGATACAATGGCACATAATCGGTCAAATCCCCGGGGGCAATCACCACTCCCGCCGCATGGGTGGAGGAGTGTCGGTTCATTCCTTCGAGGATCAGGGAAATATTAAAAAGTTTTCGATGTTCGTCGTCCAGCTCCGCAGCTTCTTTCAATTCCCGGTTCTGCTCCAGCGACTCGATCAATCTCACATTGGGTCCTTCGGGCACCAGCTTCGCAATCCGGTCCACTTCCGGTAACGGCATTCCCATCACCCGTCCCACATCGCGGATCACGCCCCGGGCTTTCATTTTTCCAAATGTGATAATCTGGGTGACGCTTTTCTCACCATATTTCTCCTTGATATAATCAATAACCCGGCTGCGCTTTTCATCACAAAAATCGATGTCGATGTCCGGCATCGATATTCGATCGGGATTCAAAAACCGCTCGAAAATCAGTTTGTATTTCAATGGATCGATGTCGGTAATCTCAAGCGCATAAGCGACAATACTCCCCGCGGCTGAACCGCGCCCCGGTCCAACCGGAATATCACTCTCCTTGGCAAAATGCACAAAGTCCTGGACGATTAAGAAATAACCGGCAAAACCCATGTTTGCAATAACGCCCAACTCATAATCCGCACGCTCACGGATTTCAGCCGTCAGGTCAGGGTAACGCTTTTTCAGCCCTCTATAGACCAGCTCCGTTAAATACTCATCGGCTGTCTTTTGACCCTCTTCTTCAGGAATCGGGAAGTTTGGCAAAAAGGTTTTACCTACGACCAGTTTCAGATTACACTGATCAGCAATTTTTACTGTATTTTCAATCACTTCGTTGTCATCAGGGAACAGGGCACACATTTCTTCATAGGACTTCAGCCAGTACTCGGGCGGTTCATATCGTAAGCGATCGGGATCGCTGAGTTCTTTTCCGATTCCCAGACAAAAATGGGCATCGTGGGCTTCCCAGTGCTCCGCCTGAGCATAATGGGCATCATTGGTCGCCACGCGCGGCAATCCGGTTTCCATTGCCAGTTTTCTGGAAATTGAATACCAGCGTTCCTCTTCTTTTAGAAAATGGTTCTGCACTTCCAGATAAAATCGATCTTCAAATATCTCTGCGAGCTCCAGCAGCGATGCTTTCGCTTTATCATAATCACCTTTCAGCGCCTGTCGCTGAATTTTACCCTGAATACAGGCGGTAGTTGCGATCAAACCCTCATTATATTTACGCAAGAGTTCCAGATCGACCCGCGGACGGTAATAAAAACCTTCCAGGTAGGCACGGCTCACCAATTTGACAAGGTTACGATATCCTTGAATATCCTGCACCAGCAGCAACAGATGATGATAGCCCAGCCCGCCCTGGCTTTTAGGCGTCTTATCAAACCGGTTTTTCGCTGCCACATATACTTCACAACCGACAATCGGTTTGATGCCATACTTCCTGGCAGTTGTATAAAATGGTACCGCACTGAACATATTACCGTGCTCGGTCAACGCCACCGCCGGCATGCCCAGTTCCTGAACCCGTGTCAATAATCCATCGATGGTCTGCGCGCCATCCAATAAACTGTAGTCCGAGTGATTATGTAAATGAATAAATGTTGACATCTAAAACCTTCCCAGAAAAATTGCCAGCAGCCCGAAGAAAATATCCGCTTTCAAAAGTCCCGACAACCGACCACAATTAATCGCCGAACTATCGCGAAACAGCGAAAAAATAAAATAAATCAAAGGCAGCTCAACAGCAACCAATAACGTCAGCAGATAATACTTCCCGTAAATATCCATGAAAAAAGGCAGCAACGCACCAATCATTAGAAGGAATGTCAGAAAGAAAATTATATTCCGCGCCGCAGTAACGCCATATTTCAGGGGAATTGTCCGGGCGCCCTGGGTGCGATCGCCTTCCATGTCCTGAATATCCTTCACGATTTCACGAATAAAATTAAATCCGAATGCCAGAAAAAAGGGCGGAATCCCTTTTCGAATATCGCCATAGATACTGGCGGCAAACAAAAATGCCATCCCCAATATCAAACTAACCACAAAATTTCCCCAAAACGGACGAACCTTAAAATAGACACTGTACATAATCAGCAACAACATGGCAATCCCCATAATCACCAGCAAATCAATTTTCAGTATCGGTATCACACTCAAGGATCCCAGTCCGAACAGAAAAACAGCGAATGTTCGGGCATTGTTCCGCGGGATCAAGCCTCGTGGAATCGGACGATTCGGGCGATTAATTTTATCGATTTCCGCATCATAATAATCGTTCAACGCATTTCCGGCACCGGTATAGGACCAGACAATTACAACGGCTAATCCAAGCAGCCCCCAGCTGGGGAACGGTTTCATCAGGGTTCCGGTAACCAGCAGGGCGATAGCCCCTTGAAACAGATTCAGCGGTCGCATCAGCCGAAGATATGCCAATCCTTTTTTCATATGGCATGCTCCGCGATTATTCCCCGGCTCTGTCCGGAATAATCTTTCATCACTTCTGTTACTCTGAGTCCATTTTCAGTAAATATCCGACAGACCTCTTTTTCCTGATAGGTGCCACCAATTTCAACCACCAGGACACCATCGGATGTCAGATTTTGCCCCGCCAATTCACTCAAACGACGATAAAATATCAAACCATCAGCGCCCGGATGAAGCGCAATTTCCGGTTCATTGTCTCTGACGAGCTTTGTCAGATTCGCCCAGTATTCACCCGCGACATAAGGAGGATTTGATACAATAATATTAAACTGGCAGTCACCGGGCGATTCTTTCAGGATGTCTTTTTGCACAAACTGAATTTGATTACCGACTCCATTTTGCCCGGCATTCATTCGGGCAACGGACAATGCCTCGGCGCTTATATCCACCGCGACAACCGCACAGTTTTCACAAGCCGCGGCAAGAGCGATGGCAATGCATCCGGAACCGGTTCCCACATCCAGTACTGACGGTTTTTTTTTATCCATTTTTTTGAGAATAGAAATGGTTTTCTCAACGAGCGGTTCAGTTTCAGGACGGGGAATAAGGACAGCGGGATTGACCAAAAACCGGTAATCCATGAATTCGGCATAGCCCAAAATGTACTGAATGGGTACACCTTGACTGCGTGCAAGCAACAATTTTTTAAATGCAGACAACTCGTTGACACTCAAGGGACGTTCATGATTCAGGTAAATATCGATTCGTGAACAATCCAGGACATGCCGGAGCATCCACTCGACTTCGATCTGGGCAGATTCCACCCCTTTGCCGGCAAGATATGCCCTGGACCATTTTAAAAGGTCAACGATACGCCATGTTTTTGCAGCTGAAGTATCCATAAAGATATTGAAATTTAAGCGAGTTTTCCCTGAGTTCAAGGAATAATCTGACTTATTTTAAAAGATAACTGCTTTTAAGATCAAGCGCTGGTTGCCGAATGTTGCAGCAGTTCCATATTATGAGCAATTTTCACCGCCTCAATTAATTCGTCCAGATCGCCCTCCATTACCGCTTCCAGTTTATAGAGCGTCAGTGATATCCGGTGATCGGTGACCCTGCCCTGAGGAAAATTGTAGGTTTTAATTTTTGCACTGCGATCTCCGGTCGTAACCATGGACCGGCGCTGGGCAGCGATTTCGGCATTCTGTTCCGCCTGTTTGCTTGCCAGTAATCGACTGCGTAGAATTTTCAGGGCTTTGGCTTTGTTCTTGTGCTGGGATTTTTCATCCTGACAGGTTACGACAAGTCCGGTCGGTAAATGGGTAATGCGAATCGCCGATTCAACCTTGTTGACATGCTGACCTCCGGCGCCACTTGCCCGGTAAGTATCAATCCGTAATTCCGATGGTTCAATATCGATATCCACATCTTCGGCTTCCGGTAAAACCGCCACCGTTGCCGCAGAGGTATGAATGCGACCGGATGTCTCGGTCACCGGAACCCGTTGAACGCGATGCACCCCGGATTCGAACTTCAGCGATCCGTAAACATCTTCGCCACTGACAGAAAAGATAGCCTCTTTAATGCCACCAATTCCAATTGTATTACTGGATAGTTCCTCCACTTTCCAGCCTTTACGCTCGGCATATTTAATATACATACGGTAGAGATCGGCGCCAAAAATCGCGGCTTCATCACCACCGGTGCCGGCTCGAATTTCAACAATTGCATTTTTATTATCGTTCGGATCGGTGGGAATCAGTAACATCTTTAACTCTTCCTGGAGTGATTCTTCCCGGGCTTTGAGTTCATCAATTTCCTCATTAACCAGCTCTCTCAGCTCGGTATCATTGCCCCTCAGGATTTCCAGGTCTTCTTCAAGATGATCAAGAACAGCAAGATATTCCTTCGATTTCTCGACAATCGGTTGAAGCTCTTTGTGCTCCCTTGCTAATTTTTTATAATTGTCCTGATCGTCAAAAATATCAGGATTTGATAATCCCCGTGAGATTTCTTCAAAACGCTGTTGGATTTCGAGAAGTTTCTCTTTCATGGTTGCACCCACTATTCCACTGCTTCCGCGACATAGGTTTGCCCGACATAATCTTCGTAGGCATCGCCAAAGGCTGTTTTCAGGGCTTTAATGGCAACCTCGACCTGCTCGTCGCTCGGTTCCTTGGTGGTAATCCGTTGCAGCCAGAGCCCCGGCGCCGATAGCCATTTGCCCCACCATTTCCCCTGGTTCCGGGCAGTCAGCTTCAAAAACTCATAGCCGACGCCGGCAACAAAGGGCATCATTAACAGGTGAAAGATCAAGCGCAGGGAAAGCGTAATTTTGCCAATCGCCAGAATAATCACCGTATCAATCAGGGCAAACATCAGAATGGACGACAGCAGTACAATGAAGATAAAACTGGTTCCACAACGCGGGTGAAAGGTCGTAAAGGCGCGGCTGTTCTCCACCGTCAGTTCTTTGCCGCTTTCAAAGGTGTAAATACTTTTGTGCTCGGCGCCGTGATATTGAAAAATCCGCTGAATGTCTTTCATCAGCGAAATAATCCAGAGATATACCAGAAAAAAGGCAATCCGCCAGAAACCGGCAACCAGGTTGAATGCCAGCGCTTTTTTTTCAATGTTTAAAAGTCTGGTCGTTATAAAAAGCGGTAGAAATCCAAACAATGCAAAGCCCAGTATCAGAGCAAAAACCATCGTTAAACCCGAAAGGAATTTATTCTCCTCCTTGTGCGCCTTACCAGCGGCTTCCTCTTCCGCCTGTATTGCAACATCGGCAGAAAACTGCAGCGTACCGAATCCCAGTTTCATGGATTCAAAAAGTGAAATAATGCCGCGCAGAATTGGTTTTTTTAACAGGGTGTGTTTTTCAGTCACCGAGCTAAAATCATTGCGCTTGGTTTCGATGCTTCCATCGGGTTTTCGAACAGCCGTAGCATAGGCGCCGGGTACACGCATCATTACGCCCTCAATAACCGCCTGTCCCCCTACCAGTATTTTCTTTTCCATAATAGTACAAAAAAATAGCGACCCCTTCAATAAGAGAAGACGTCGCTATATTTGAATATGTCGCTAACCCTTATTTGTGGTTCGATTATATTTACGATTAAATTTTTCGATCCGACCCGCAGAGTCAATTAACTTCTGCTTTCCAGTAAAAAACGGATGGCAGGCTGAACAGATTTCAACCTTCAGATCACCGGTCGTTGAATGGGTTTCGAATGTATTCCCGCAAGCACAGGTCACAATGCTTTTTTCATATTTGGGATGAATATTTGCTTTCATTTCTGATCCTTATAAAAATATCGTCGTTGCATAAAGCGTGCAAATATACAACGATAGGAGCGTCAAAATCAAGAATTTTAATGAGCGTTTTCCGATGAGAACCAGACTACTGATTCATGGATTTGAGAAATTCACGATTACTGTTGGTGCGCCTCATACGCTCCAGCAGAAACTCCATCGCCTCAACCGGATTCATTTCGCTCAGTAATTTCCGCAGCACCCAGACACGCGCCAATTCAGCGGCTGACATCAACAGTTCTTCCTTCCGCGTACCGGAACGGTTTACGTCCATAGATGGGAAAACGCGCCGGTCACTGAGCCGGCGATCGAGAACCAGCTCCATATTACCGGTGCCTTTGAATTCTTCAAAAATCACATCATCCATCCGGCTGCCGGTATCGATCAAGGCTGTGGCGATAATTGTCAGGCTGCCACCCTGTTCAATATTCCGGGCGGAACCGAAAAAACGTTTTGGGCGATGCAGGGCATTGGCATCGATACCACCGGAGAGAATTTTACCGCTATGCGGAACAACCGCATTGTGTGCCCGGGCAAGCCGGGTGATACTATCTAGTAGAATCACAACATGAAAACCAAGTTCCACCAGCCGTTTGGCTTTTTCCAAAACCATATCGGAAACCTGAACATGGCGCTCCGGTGGCTCATCAAAAGTTGAACTCACCACCTCAGCTTTGACGGAACGTTCCATATCGGTCACTTCTTCCGGGCGCTCATCAATCAGCAGGACAATCAGAATGATTTCCGGATGATTGGTGGTAATGCTGTTGGCAATCTGTTGTAAAAGAATTGTCTTACCCGTTTTCGGCTGGGCAACGATCAAGCCTCTCTGACCTTTACCAATCGGACATAAGAGATCCATGACCCGCATGGACATGTTTTTATGATCGGTTTCCAGCTGCACCCGACTCTGTGGATATAGCGGTGTCAGGCTATCAAACGGTTTCTTCGACTTAACCGTTTCAGGATCCATCATATTGACGGCATCGACCCGCAGCAGCGCAAAAAAACGCTCATTGTCTTTTGGGGGGCGAATCTGCCCCGAGATGATGTGCCCGGTACGCAGACCAAAACGTTTTATCTGAGAAGGCGAAATGTAAATGTCATCAGGGCCCGGCAAATAACTGAACTCTTCTGACCGTAAAAATCCAAAACCTTCATCCATCACCTGCAAGACACCCTGAGAAAAAATCCGTCCGTCCTTCTTGGCATTTGCTTCAAGGACTTTATAAATCAAATCCATTTTCTTCAGACCCGTATGCTCAGGTATTTCCAGTTTGACAGCAAGATCGGTCAGGTCCTTAATCTTCATAGATTGAAGAGACGTAATCGTCAGTTCTTTCTCCATTATATTTCCTTTATATAAATAGAATTTAGCTCAAAGACTTTTTCTTAAATCGGTAGGTATAAAAAGGCAGCCTAAAATTACGGTTAAAAAGTTAAATGATTAATTCATTATTGTCAAATATTTATTTGAAAATATTTATAAACAGCCGGGGCAATATAATGGCTGCCTATGATCAATAGCCGATCCGCACAATTCAATGACTGAACGACGACAGGTAAAAAAGATTGAAAATCCGGATTTGATATAATATTTTCAGGCAAAACCGTTTTCTTGAATTCTGCAGATAATCGCGCTACGCAAACCGATTTCGTGTCGGGGATTTCCGAAAGATAAACCTTATCCGCTATTCCCCCGAGCACTTTGCCGAGAGAACGGATGTTTTTATGATGCCCCAGAGTAATTAACAGGTTGAACTTTATCCCCGGACAAATTTTTCTTAATGTTGCAACAACCTGACGGATACCATGCAGATTATGACCAACATCGTAAAGAATTAGCGGTTCTTTCGACAGCAGCTCAAGCCGACCGTGCCATTTGACATTTTCAATTCCCCGGCGAATAGAATCGGGATTCAAATCGAAATTGGGCAACATTACAACAGAAGATAATACAGTCTGAAGATTTAAACGCTGGTGATAACCTGCCAGGGGAAATCTCACCCTGTTCAACTGGTAACCGGGCGTTTCCACTGACACAATCTGACCATCGATGCGCTGATCAAAAACGTTGATCCGGCACAGGTCGGGCGCGTAATGGAAATCACTCTGCTGAAACTCGGCTTCTTCCCTCAGGATCGGGATTACTTCTGCCCGCTGTTGCGCAATGACACAAGGTACTCCCGCTTTGATTATACCGGCTTTTTCCCGGCTGATTTCAGACAAGGTGTGTCCCAGAAATTCTTCGTGATCTTTACCGATTGGAGTGATGACCGACAGAAGCGGCGTAATGACGTTGGTCGCGTCAAAGCGCCCGCCCAGTCCCGTCTCCAAAATCACCACATCCACATGATTCCGCTGAAAATATTCGAATGCCATTGCCGTCGTGGTCTCAAAAAATGTAGTATCTATTTCATCGATAAGTGATCTGTATTTATGCAAAAAGTCAACGATTTCAGCGTCGCTGATTTTCATATTATTGATTCGGATACGTTCATTGAAGCTGATAAGATGTGGTGATGTATAGAGACCGACCTTAAAACCAGCCGATTGAAGAATTGAAGCCAACAGCGCACAGCTCGTTCCCTTGCCGTTTGTGCCGGCGACATGGATCGCGGATAATTTACGATGGGGATTGCCGATGCGATCCAAAAATTCAAGCACACGGCTCAGTCCGGGTTTAATCCCTTTACCGTCCAGCGCATAGAGAAATTTCAAGTCTTGTTGAATAGTTGGTCGGGATTTTTGGGTGATCATTAAATACAATCATCCAGCGAAATACACCGGACGTTCGGCAATGGACATCCGAGCAATCGTTGGGCAATTTCTTCAAACTTTTGCGGAAAATCGCTGACAAAATATTGGTGGCTGGGTTCACTCTCGGGATCAGCCAGTAGTTTCTGCGAAATTAAAACATTGCGCACCTCGACTGCCGTTTCCACGGCACTGTCAATAATCTGAACCTTACCATCAATGACTTTTTTAAGCGTTTTCTTGATTATCGGATAATGGGTACAGCCGAGAATCAGACTGTCAATTTGACGGGCTATTAGGGGAGCCAAATATATTTCAGCAACTTTTTCAGTTACCTCGGAATCAATCCAGCCCTCCTCAACAAGGGGCACAAACAGGGGACAGGCTTGGGAATATACTGCCACCCGGGAATCAGCGGCGCTCAATATTTCATTATATTTACCCGCGGAAACCGTCGCGCCGGTTCCGATGACGCCGATCTTTTTTGTAATACTAACCCGCAATGCTGCCCGGACACCCGGCTCGATAACGTTCACCACCGGAACCCGGCTCACCGCAATGACCTGTTCGAGCGCAACACTGGATACCGTATTACAGGCAACAACAATCATCTTCACACCACGATGCTGTAAAAATTCAGTAATCTGGACTGCAAATTTCCGAATCGTTTCAGCGCTTTTCGTCCCATAGGGAACCCGCGCCGTATCCCCGAAATAGAGAATTGATTCATGGGGTAGCCGTTTCAGCAACTGATCGACAACAGTCAGTCCGCCCAGCCCCGAATCGAATACACCGATCGGCAGGGTATTAAAAGCATTTTTATTGAGAGATTGTTTTATCACTGACTTCCTTAAATTCAAGAATACTTTTATAAATTGCTTCCGCCATTTTTTGACGATGTTTGGAGCTGTTCAATTTGCGGGCTTCATTTTTATTGGTGTTATAGCCCAATTCGCAAAGCAGTTTCGGCATATCGGCACCGACCAATACATAGAGTCCCGCCTGCTTGACACCGCGGTTTTGCTGGTTCACCGACTCAGTAAAGTTGCGGGACAAAATACTCGCCAATAATTCGCTATCCTTCATGTTGGTCGAATGCACCATATTCGCCAGAATATTGGTAATGTCATCATAACCCTGGTATTTTAACTTATCGACATCATCTTCAAGATGAATGACGGAATTTTCGGCTTCTGCAACTTTAATAGCCTCTTCCGAGCGCCCCGGTCGCAGCAGATAAAATTCAAGGCCTTCGGCATTTGAAATTTTTGGCGTGGCATTGACATGCAGGCTTAGAAACAGTTTTCCGTCCGATTTATTGGCAATTTCCGCCCGTTTCCATAGCGGGACAAATTCATCGGTCTTACGCGTATAAACGACCTTCAGCCCTTTATTCTTTTCCAGTAGGCGCCCCACTCGCAGTGCGACATCCAGGACGATATCCTTTTCGTGCATATAGCCCCATCGTCCGGGAGTTCCCGGATCCTTGCCACCATGTCCCGGGTCCAAAACGATCGTATCAATAATCCAGGCGGTTTTCGCTTCTTCAATTTTCCGTTTGATATCACGATTCAGGGGTAGAAACAAAGAAAGCAGAATATCATTATTACGCATATCAAAATGCACATCCGCTGATTTGAATTGCCGGTTGAGTCGAAATCCCAGCTGCACCGACGATCCGGTCGGAATTGCCTCAACCCGCTGAAATGAATTGGTCGGACTTACCGACGATAAAACCAGCGAATCACAATTGCCCCCGTAAATGGTCAGGTAAAACCAGTCCTCTCCCTTGAAAAAAGTCGAAAAATCGGAATCGGTAAAGGTACCCTGGGCTTTGATTCTTACCGCGACACCATTGGCTTTTTCCTCATAGCGAATCCCGGTCAAGTTCGCAATATTGCTCGCAATTCCCCCGCTTTCCGCCGTAGCAGCCGGGTGGCTGACGGTGTTTTCATTAACGTAAATTTTCTCGTCACTTTTCCGGATTGAATATTCCAGGGTCGGCAGCGTATTTTGCCTGATCAGACCCAAAAAGGAAAATGCCGGAACATAGACACTGTTATCGATTAATAACGCCGGTTTGGGCATCTGGTAAATCTGAGCATCAAACATTATATATGAATTATTGACCGTCAGTTTAACCTTGTTCTTCTCGAAAAACAGTACGATTTTGCCACTCTCTTTGCGATAGTAAGTCCGAACGCCGTATGCGGCGGCAAAATCCTGGGCGGCTAAATATCTTATGCCATTTACGTCAATAATCTGAACCTTCTGTTCTTTAATTTTAGGAGCCGGCATGTCGATGGATAACTGCTCGGACACACTCCCAAAAAGAATTGTGCTAATGGTTATTGACAAGTAAATAAGTTTGTTTTTCATAAATTTCAGGCTGGAAATTACGAACTGTCCTTTCATAAATCAACCAACATCTGCATTTCAATAATAAAAGACCTGCTGAAATTCGTTTCCGAGAGACGACGCCGGATCTGGGTCTTATATGTCAAGGTCGCGCTGATTGTTTCACAAAAATCTTTCTGAACCGTTGAAAACCAGCGAAAACCCGTGCCGCTTAGTGAAACCAGATTAAAGCGAAAAGGCGTTCCCGGTTCATACATGTAGATCTGGGTTTCTGCGCCGGGTGTATAGAAATGGGTCGTACCGATTGTCGCTTTTATGGCATGAGTTGCCCGTTTTGTTATCGCCAGGCTGGCAGCCGCCCCGGAGATATTTTCCTGATTCTCAATATATTTTACCGCAATTCCCCTGAAAAACAGGGATAGATTTTGGGACAAATAGTAACAAGCCGAAGTTGACCATTGCTGTTTATTAATATTATCGGGAACGGACCGCCCTGTTTTTTTGCTTCGGTACCGAATTTCCACAAAATGTTTTCCCATCCAAGTACGTGTTAAATAAACCAGCGTTGCCGTTCCTTTTTCTGCCGCTTGTCCGGAAACCATCGAACGGTTTTGGGAAAAGAAATCCACATAAGCACCCGCTCGATAATAGCGATTCAGTTTCAGCTGCACCCCAAAATACAGACCACTTTCATTGCCGGGGCAACTTGAATATTCTTTCATAACCGAAGACATTCTGGTACCAAAATAGTCGGTAAAATATCGGTATTGAATTCCAACTTTATAGCTTGTGTTTTGATAAACGACTCCCTGGACGATAGCACATTCATTTGAAGTCAGATATGCCAGCTCGCCGCTTACCAACCAATTGCCAATCGTCCAGCGCTGAAACAGGGATATGCCACTTTGATAAGATGCATTAGAGAAATCAATAATTGGAACAGGATATTCTGTACGAAAGAACAGAATTCCAATCTGATTCAATTTATTAGAATATTGGGCTCCCGTACAAAATGTTTCTTCCAAAAGTCTGTCTTTTGCCAACCGTCCACTTTCAGTAGCATGAATACCACTGCTTCGAAATGATCTTACCCGGGAATCCTCAATGGTTGCGTCAATTTTATGATGTGAATAAAATGCAAACACGGCAAGCTTGCGCCCCTGATAATTCAGATTCAAACCATTTAAGTAGCGATTTTCATCAGAGCCAACATAGGTCCCAAGCCGGGAAGTTCCTCCCAGAACACTGCCTGTGATACTGGGGCTTCTTGCCGACATGCTCCGACTTGAAAAAAGCAGTCCCTGACCCCAGTGAAACCGGAATGCAGCAGCACCAAGACGAATACGATTTTCCCACCAATCCGTACAAATACTAAGATTTTGATAATCCCACAAATCCCTTTCATCCTGGTCTCTTTCGGCAACAAATCCAATGTATGCACCAGTGCTTGTTTCTATCCTGCCCCGCAGGAGGTTTTTGGACAGTTCAATGTTTTCTTCTTTTTTCATCGCGACGAAATTGGTCAGAGAAATATCTCCGGCAACGTCATTTTTACCCACCTGAATAAACATTCGCAATATACAAAGCTCATCATCTGTAAATTTCCCAAAAGATTGTAGATCATCCCAAGTATGGACGACACAAGTATCTGACTTTAATTTTATAAGCCGCTCCAGCAGATCATCATTCAGCGGTAATAATTCCAAGTCTGCTGCATCACAGCGCTGCCATATCAGGGGATTACTGGTAAAATTTTCAAGATACGATTCCATCTCAGTTTCAGAAATATCCTCAAAAGATAAATAGCTCATCAATACCTCTTCCGGCAGAATATCACCTGCAATGAACACAATCTGCCAGAAAATCATGATCGACAGGATATACTTTCTCATCTAAAAACCAATTCCGATGCCACAGTACAGCGTATAGGGAAGGACCAGATGGTGTTGCAGCGCCAGATCGACCCTCAGTTTTTTCCAGTGTAAAGACAGACCACCGGAGTAGCGGTCCGGATTATGCTGAACTCCCATCATCACATCAATAAAGGGCAAAGCTTTAATCAATACTGCTGCCCTTGTACTGAATGGAAATTCCGTATCTTTAAACAACTCGCCGGAAAATTCGACCTTTGGCTGCGCCTTATAACGTATTCCCACCGTAAAACATTGAGGTAACGGATCGGATTTACTGTATATTGTCGGGTTGTTAATATTCTGAAACAGCGTCGCCAGGGTAAGCCTTTCATTCAGAAAGTAACAAATACCAAGGGTAATGCCCGCCGCAGTCGAATTCTGGTATCCAATAATCATGATATGATATAACTGGGCTGCCAGCCCTACCGAGATTATATCCAGATATTTCTTGGCAACTTGAATCCCAAGCGTCTTTTCCTGATAAATTGAATTCCCGAACATCTGAAAATTAAAACCGGCAGCAATGTTTTTCCGGAAGCTGCGGCTCAATCGGGTCTCGTAGTAATTCAAATCCTTTATCCCAAACAACCGGGTATAATCAAACCTGGCAAATGTCCCAACAGATTCAACCAGTGCGGCAGGATTCTGTGAACCGGGGTACAGAGAGATAATATTCCCGAGGGCAATCGATGTCGTATTGACCGACTGTATTTCAAAGGCTGCAAAACATGTTGTAAAAAGCAAAATCAAAACAGCTGAACATTTAGTTGTCATCGTCCGACTCCAGCAGATTTTTGCTATTACTATTGAATGATCAATCAAAAATCATACACAATACACGCCAATCCTGTCAAAAACAGTGGCTTTCATCCGGTATTTATTTTATTTGATGCGTCAGATGATATTATTCTTGAATGACATCCGATACATCAACAATCTCAATCAATTTTTCTTTTTTGGGACGGTAACTTTACGTTCGCTGGCAGGGACAAAAGTGTTCAGTTTCTCTCTCACAATCAGGGGGTGATCACGATTGTGAAGACAGAGAATTCCTTCAATCATAAACTCTTTCATCATTATTTCCTCATCAGAGCGACGCTTCAGTTTTCCACCGATTGGAATAAATAACAAATTCGCCAGGATCAAACCGTAAAAAGTCGTGAGCAGCGCCAGACCCATGCCGCCCAGCAACTCTTTGAACTGAGCCGCTATATCGAATTCGAAAACGTTGGCTATCGAATCCACACCACCCAACATGGCTCCGCCCGTAAAATTTTTCATCATGACAATTAATCCGACAATGGTTCCAACCATTCCAAATGCCGGCGCATAAGTACCCATGTAAAAAAATATTTCCTGACCAAAAGTGTGACGTTTCTGCATATTGGACAGCTCCATATTGAGATAATTACGCAGCCGATCCTGATTTTTTTCATTGATTGCCAGCTCGATTCCACTGCGCATGAAGCGGTCTTCAATACCCGCCAGTTCCTTCTCCAGCGTAATCAGATTCTGCTTCCGGACCTTCCCTGAAAAATCGGTGAACTGGTCTATGATTTTCTGGTAGGAACCCCGGCTCCGCCGAAAGGCGTTCTTGACAACCCCAAAAACACCCATGACATTTTTCATGGGGTAATTCACAAATGTCGCTGCGATTGTGCCTCCCAGAACCAGCAGCAGGGCAGGAAAATTCCAGAAGTATTGTCCCGCTCCGCCTTTTGCGGCAATGGAATAGACCAGCAGAGCAATTCCCGTAGCTAGTCCGATAAGGGTGGCGATATCCATTTTCAGTTCCCTGTAATTTTAATCCCGGTTTACTAGATGCTTAAAAATTAATCACAATATCCAAGAAACCAATACTATTTTTTTCTCCGGCTTTATTATTTCTGTAATTTTGCCTTGAGAACGCCAGGCAATTTTTCTCCATTCTTGACAGGTATGTTTTTTAAAACATTGAAATATATACGGTTCTTTATTACTCTTTCCAGATGCCGCTCTTCTAAAATTTTCATAGCTGGAAAATACATCTTTAAATTCCAATACAGCAATTCGCCGTACTCTTTAAGAACAGCTTTCAATGATACCAATTTTATCATTCCCGGAGTCATTCGTAAATCTAATATTATCGGGGGGCGGGGCGCTCTATTACACGGAAAACTTTTTCCCCTTTTTTTGCCATTCGATAGCGTTCCCGGGCAAGTTTCTCGATATAATCCATATCGCTTTCCAGGCGATCTTTTTCAGCCAGAAGGGAGTCCTGTTCCGTTTTTAAATTTTTGATGTGGTCCTGAATGTGATGTTTTTGTCTGTTTAATAAATAGATTTGGTAAAGACCATAGTCACCGATTACAAAAAAAATAATGAAAAATGTCAGGAGTGATAAAACCACCAGAATCCAGTATAAATGCCTGATATTGGCGGCATCGGGACGTTTTTTATACCGGACTCTGGGTGTTTTCTTGGTCGCCATTATTTCAGAATATTAAGTCCCCAGAAAAGCGCTTCGTCTTCCAGTTCTTCTTCAATTCTTAATAATTGGTTGTATTTGCAGACGCGGTCGGTCCGGCAGGCAGATCCTGTTTTGATCTGACCGGCATTGACGGCGACCGAAAGATCGGCAATAGTCGTGTCTTCGGTTTCTCCCGACCGATGGGAAATTACAGTGGTAAAGCCCGCCCGATGTGCCATATTTATCGCATTGAGTGTTTCCGTCAGTGTCCCGATCTGATTCAGCTTAATCAGGGCAGAGTTAATGGCTTTATCATCGATCGCCCGGGAAAGTCGCTCAACGTTTGTCACGATCAGGTCATCACCGACAATCTGAATCTTATCGCCCAACTCCTTGACCATCAATTTCCAGCCGTCCCAGTCATCTTCCGCCAGACCGTCTTCAATGGAAACGACCGGATATTTAACGGTCAAATCTTTGTAATACTGAACCATTTCCTCGGACGACAGCGCCCGGTTTTCGGATTTCAGTTCGTATTTTCGGGTTTCTTTATTATAAAACTCCGAAGATGCCGGATCCAGGGCAATGAACAACTCTTCGCCAACTTTATAACCGGTTTTTGCCGCGGCTTCCAGAATCACCTCAATGGCTTCCACATTGGATCTGAGGTTCGGAGCAAATCCGCCTTCGTCACCGACCGAAGTATTTAAACCTTTCGCTTTCAAGACAGATTTCAAATGATGAAAGGTTTCGACACCCATTCTCAACGCTTCGCGAAATGACGTCGCACCACAGGGAAAAATCATGAATTCCTGCAAATCAACGTTGTTGTCGGCGTGACTTCCACCATTTAAAATATTCATCATCGGAACCGGTAATACGCGGGCATTCGTGCCACCAATATATTTATAAAGAGGCAACCCGGTCACATCAGCCGCTGCTTTGGCGACTGCCAGTGACACGCCCAGGGTCGCATTGGCGCCCAGCTTGCTCTTATTGGGGGTTCCGTCGATCTCCAATAAAATATTATCGATATAAGCCTGGTCCATGACATCTTCTCCGATGATTTCCGGGGCGATAATGTCATTGACATTTTGAACAGCTTTCAAAACACCTTTGCCCATATAGCGGCTTTTATCACCATCACGCAGCTCAACCGCCTCATGTTCACCGGTCGAGGCGCCGGAGGGCACTGCCGCACTGCCATAAAATCCGCTTTCGGTCAATATTTCGACTTCGATTGTTGGATTACCACGGGAATCAAGAATTTCTCGTGCATTAAGATCAATTATCGTACTCATTTAAAACTCCTTTTCATTATGTATTGCGATTGATTATATGATCGTCTGTAAATTTACTCCGACAGACTTAGATTGTCAATGAATGCCATTTTAAAACCTGACAATTCAACAGCGAGCTTCAATTGTCCTGAGAACAGCTCTATAAACGTAGGTTAATTTAGACAAAAATCCGGTGGATAACCAAAATATTCATCAACAAATAATTTTCGGAAGTTCCCGCCTTTGATTCATTGAAATATTGATATATTTTACCGTATATTAACCTGCTTTTTATATCAAAGGTGGAACAGTCAGGAATATATGAAAAAGATTAAACGTTTAGCAATATTGACCAGTGGCGGTGATGCCCCCGGAATGAATGCCACTATCCGTGCAGCGGTCCGAACTGCTATTGACGAAGATATTTACGTATTCGGAGTCAATTCGGGTTATGAAGGATTAATCGCCGGTGATGTCATGCCGCTTTCCCGGCGGTCGGTCAGCAATATCATTCAGAAGGGCGGGACCTTTCTGAAAACATCCCGCAGCGAATCCTTCATGCATAAAGTCGGTCGAAAACACGCAGCCGGTGTACTGCAAGAATGGGAAATCAGTGATCTGATCGTCATCGGCGGAGATGGTAGCTTTCATGGCGCCCACGCGCTTTTTGAAGAACAGAATATCAATGTGATTGGAATTCCCGGTACCATTGATAACGATATTTATGGTACCGATTTTACGATTGGCTACGATACCGCTGTCAGCACAGCACTTGATTCTATCGATAAAATCCGGGACACGGCAGCATCACACGACCGGATTTTCCTGGTCGAGGTTATGGGCAGGCACGCCGGCTTTATTGCCCTGGAAGTCGGCATCTGCGGTGGTGCGGAAGAGATTCTGGTCCCCGAAGCCACCCAAACTATTGAGGATTTAGGTCGTCAGATCAAGGATTGGTCCAGAAACAGCAAAACCAGCAGTTTGATTATCGTCGCCGAAGGGCACAAGCTGGGCTCGGCAAACGAAATTGGTGACAAGCTCAGAGATACGATCAATATACCCTGCCACGTATGCGTTTTAGGACATACTCAGCGGGGCGGCAGCCCGACGGCTACCGACCGCCTCCTGGCAAGTCGTCTGGGATATCATGCGGTCCAGGCGTTAAAAAATGGCAAAACCGATATTATGGTCGGCTGGTCCAATAATCAGGTCACCTATACTCCCCTGAAAGAAACCTGGGAAAAGAAAAAACCGCTCGATGAGGAGTTGTTGAAAATTTACCGGATTCTATCGGCATGAGTGAAAAAACCGATATCAGTGCATTGACCCTGGAGCAGGTGGTCAACGTTATCTCTATTTTCAGCGAACGATCCCTCGATGGAATTATCGCAAAAAGCGTTGAACTGATTCCACAAATATTCAAGTGGAAAGGCTGTTCTATTTTCCTTTATGATGAAGAAGACGACGTCGTTCGGTTGGTCCGGACCAGCGGGCTTTCGACAACCAATTCCGGCGAAATCATTTACAAACGGAATGAAGGTCTGACCGGCTGGGTGTTTGATAAAAAATCACCCATCCTGATCCAGGACTTAAATAAAAAGACCGAATTAGACCTGAAACACGTGAACACCGATCTAAAATGGATCGGTAAATTCAGTGAGTCCGATCAGCAAAAAGCCAAATCCTTCATGGCGGTACCGTTGCTTTCCTACAAGGATCGTTTCATGGGACTGATCCGGACAGCTTCGGACACCATAAATTTCACCCAATCAGACCTGGAAGTCTTTACCCTGATTGCCCGATATGTGGCAATGGCAATTGACAATTCCGAATATTTACGGCGCGAAAGACGAAAAGCAAGTTACCTGGAACTATTGATGAAAGTCGGGACCCAGATACTGTCCTTTTTCGAACTCGGTAATTTACTGGAATTCGTCGCTAAAAACACCGCTATAACCATCGGTGCTGAGACCTGTGAAATCTACCTTCGGGACGAAACCGATAAAAACGTTCTGCTCCTGAAAGGCGGATACGGAATTCCTAAGAATCTGATCAATGTCGCCAAACATACCATCGGCGAAGGCTTAACCGGTACAATTGTCAAGGAAAACCAAACCATCCGTTCCAAGAATGTTTTACAACTTTCCAAATACAAAGGAAAATATCGAAAAGCGATTAAGGATCATTTGAAATTCGGCGACCGGTTGACATTTCTTGGAGTTCCAATCAATATTAAAAATGAGACCATCGGAGCGGTCAAACTGTACAACAAGCTGCCCGGTGAAGAACAGGAAAAATATTTCACTGAGGATGACGAACAGTATCTTCAGATCATGGTCGATATGGTTTCAGTCGCCATCGAAAATGTGCAATACCTGGATACGATCAAATTTTCCGCAGTCACCACCATGAAGAACCAGCGACTGACGGCTCTTGGCACACTCGCCATTCGTATTCCCAATGACGTGATTAATCCATTGACCGAAGCCCAGTTGAGCATCGGCAATTATTTAAAAAAATTAAAATCGGATACGCCTGAATCTCTTGATGCTTCCACATCGCGCTTTGAACAAATTCTGACAAACCTGAAAAACGTTACCAACGAAGTGCGCATTATTCAGGAATTCTCGACCAAGGCGGGATTCCTGCATGTCAAGCGAACTTGGCAGGAACTGCTCGACGAAGCATTGCTATACCTTACAAACGATTTGCTGTCCTATAAAATTTCCGTACACCGCAATAAAAGCGAGGAGCCGAACATTCCCCACTTGGTGGTTGCTCCCAATGAGATTATCGAAGTCCTTGTCACAATTATTTCTCTGGTAATTTCCCGGTTTACCCATTACGGCGCTACACTCATCATTGAAACCCATCTGAAAGAAGGACAGACACTGATCACCAATATTGCCGGGCTGGATAATTTAGCCGGCGTCGCAATCCCCAAAAAACCGATGGACGAACTGTTCGGTGAGGGAAAAAGTTACAGTCCGTACCAATTCTCACTGGAAGTTGTTCAAGAGCTGGTCTCCAACAATTACAATGGAAAAATCACCCAGGAAGAGAGTGACGGAAATCTGCATCTGACCATTGAAATACCAATTGAAAGTTAGCCCTATGTTTTACAAAGACATCTTATTAATCGATGACAGCGAACCTTTCTGCACAAGCATTCAGGAAATCCTGGAGGACAGAAACTGGACAACCATTTATAACACAAATCCGGAAGCCGGGCTGGGATTCCTGCGTGAAAAGCAGTTCAAAGTTGTCCTGCTGGATATCCGGATGCCGAATATGTCAGGATTGGATTTTCTGGTTGAGCTCGAAAAACAGAATTTAATCCGCCGAAATTATATTATCGTACTGACCGGAGAAATCACTATTGAAAATGCCGTGGACTCACTGCGGCTCGGCGCCAAAGATTTTATTCAGAAATACGCCGTGGTCGAATATCCCGATCTATTTTTCGAACGCATCGAAAAGGGTTTTGCCTGGCAGAACGAGCGGATAAAAAATGAAAAACTGTCAGATGAACGCCGCCGGGCAATCGAAGAGAGTCGCCTGATCGTCAAGAGTGTCGGGCATGACATGTCGGGCAGTTATTATGCTTCCCTGATGCTACGGCTTCAGACATTACAGAAAAAAATCGAAAGTTTCAAGACGACGGTCGAAGGCTGTTTCGAGTTTATGAAAACATCTCCCGACGAAGTTAATTTAACTGAATGTCGCGACAATATTCTGAAACTGGTCGAAGAAAGTATTGAAAAGGGCAAGGGTGTTATTACCTTGATGGGATTCTTCAAAGAATTGGGAGAAAAACTCAAGCACCTTGGGCAAGCCATTGATATTGATAAAAGCCATAAACAAACCGTAGATTTAAATGCTCTGGTTAAAAATGCCATCCACCTGTTTACCGATTCCCAGTTGGCTGCCAATCCCGATGTTCAGCTGGTCGAGAAATATTGCGATCAACCGCTCAACATTATTGCCAGCGAAGAAGACATCGTTCGTGTGTTTGTGAACCTCATCGAAAATGCCTTTAAGGCAATGGACGGACCGGGTACTCTGACAGCCAGAGTTTACCAGCAAAACGGCTATGCTGTAGTCGATATCAGTGATACGGGCGTTGGTATTCCCGAAAACAAGCTGGAGATGATCTGGCGCCCCGATTATACCCACTGGGCTGGAAAACAGGGAACCGGACTGGGACTGATGATCTGTAAAAAAGCCGTGGAAAATCACGACGGTACGATTGAAGTCAAAAGTACCGTTGGAGAGGGAACAACATTCACGATAAAATTCAAATTAATTTAATATAGAAAGGATCTTCACATGTCCGTAAAGAAAATATTACTTGTCGATGATAAAGCATTGCTCCGGGATGCTTTGATTGAATACCTTGGCTCGGAAGAATTTCAGATCGTCGAAGCAGAAGACGGAGAAAAGGCTATCAAGCTCTATAAAGAAGAAGATATCGATGTCGTTATTCTGGATCACAACCTGCCGGGGATCGACGGGTATAAAACATTAAAAATGATGAAACAGCTGAAATCCAATGTTCCCGTCATCGGTCTGACGGGTGAATTAACAATTGATATCCGGGAAAAATATCTGGCGATGGGCGCTTATGATATTCACGCCAAATCCGCCATTTACGAAAAACTGATTCCCACCCTGAACGCCGCCTTAAAGGGCGAAAAAGCCCGGTCGGTCAGCGAAAAACCGGACTACATTCAGCTGGCAGATAAGCTTAAAAATGAGGGGCGCTGGGAAGAATCTGCAATGTATATGAAAGAAGCCGGGATTGAGCAGAAAACCCTCGGTAATACGGACAAGGCAAATGAATTATTCGAAGAATCCATTCATCGCTACATCCGGGCTGGCAGACGGTCAAAGGCGGTGGAAGTCGAAAAAATGATGAATCAGTGAAAAAATTTAGACAATCGTAAATACCCGCATGAAAAAATACATTCTCTCGACGGAAATATCTTGACATTTAAAATAATGTCGTGTAACATAAGATCACCTAAATGCTAAATGAATTTGTAATCAACGAATAAGGAGGAAGATATTATGGCAGAAAAAGTAGCAAAATGTGGCGTAAAAAAAGAAAAGGGATATCTGTATTACCTGGACAAAAAAGGTAATGTCGCGCGTTCAAAAATGGCACGCGGTGGCGAAAAAGGCGGCGGCGCCGAAGTCGTTAAAGCCTGTTCCGTAAAAAGAGAATCCGGATATCTGTATTTTATTGACAAAGATGGTGATGTTTCCCGCGCAAAAATGGCGAGAGGAAGAAAATAATTCACTTTCTTTAGCATCGTAAAATAATATCTTTATGACTCCGCTTGATGCGGAGTCATCTTTTTTTAAAGCCATGTTATTTTCTGAAAATTTATTATATTATTTACCGTGAATAAGCATTTGCAAAAGAAAGGTTACGGCTTGATTATCATCTGTCTGGTGACAATTTTGATTGCCGGGTATTTCGAGCTGTCAAACTACCACCGGGCGTTTCCCGAGCACGCGATCGATTTTCAGATCAATCGGAAAGAATCCGCCGATATTGCGCTAGCCTTTCTTTCCAGGATCAATGTCGATGTCAGTTCAAAAATCCATGCCGTTGCCTTCGATTTTGATAATTCTGCCAAAACATTTATTGAAAAAGAGGTGGGAATTGAAGAAGCCGAAGATTTGCTCGCCAATGATTTTCGGATCTGGCAATGGGTCAATCGCTGGTTTGAACCCCTGAACCGCGAAGAGATTTTTGTAGCAATCACTCCCAACGGCAAAATCGCCCGCTTCCAGCATAAAATTCCCGAAGAAGCATCGGCGCCCCTGCTTTCCATCGACGAAGCCCGTCGCCTCAGTCATAAATTTCTAAACGATAACATTGACATTAAGCTTGGAGACTGGGAATTCCTGGAAGATAAAACCGAGGTAAAACCCAACCGGGTCGATTACCAGTTCACCTATAAAAAGAAAAACGTTGAAATTTACAATGCCACCTACCGATTCGATGTGACCGTTCAGGGCGACCAGATCGGACAATATAAAGAATACCTGCATGTTCCCGAAGAATGGCAACGCAACTATCAACGCCTTCGCTCGCAAAACACCACAACTGCGACAACTGCCGATGTGCTTTTTATTCTGATCCTGCTTACCATATTCATTTATTTTATCGTCTTTCTGACCCGAAAACAGATCGATGTCAGGACCGCGCTTATTTTCGGCATCATAACCTTTGTTCTGAAATTTCTGTCCGAACTCAATCTGCTGCCTCTGTACCTGTTTCACTTCGATATAAACCAGAGTATGGGCGCCTTTTATGGCAATTTCTTCGTCAGTATTTTTCTGCAGGCTCTGCTGCTGGCGGTGGTTATCACCGTGCTGACCGGCGCCGGTGCCTATATTTACACAAAACGCTATAATGACCGGATCCCGCTGGCGCGGCTTTTTTCTACTAAAGGTTTGCAAACGCGGCATTTCTTTTTCAGTATCATCGCGGGAATAACCCTGGCAATCACCTTTATGGCATTTCAGACATTTTTCTACTTGTTTGCAAAACGCTTTGGCGCCTGGGCTCCCGCAAACATCTCCTATTCCGATACGCTGAATACCGCTTTCCCCTGGATCCTGATTCTGGTTGGAGGCTTTTTGCCTGCGGTACTGGAAGAGTTTTCTTTCCGGTTATTCGCAATCCCTTTTCTTGAAAAAATACTGAAATCAAAAATACTGGCAATTTTGATTCCGGCTGTCATCTGGGGCTTTGCTCATGCTAATTACCCCAATCAACCGTTCTGGATTCGCGGTTTTGAGGTGTCGATTTTCGGGATCGTCATTGGCTTTATTTTTATAAAGTTTGGAATTTTAACGGTACTGGTCTGGCATTACATGGTCGATGCTATTTATTCCTCAATCCTGTTATTGCGGACAGGTGAAACCTATCACGTCGTCAGCGCTTCCATCGCGCTTAGCATTATTCTGATTCCTTTAATTTATAACATTATCATGTATCTTAAGAACAAGGGATTTTCCGATTATCATGCTTTACTTGCACCAAGCATCATCGAGGAAAAAAAACCAGCCGAAGAATCCGAACCGACCGATATCTGTCCTGTTTATGTAGCAAACTACCGGCAATTTGCTACTCGACAATTGAGAATTGTCTTGATCTTGACTGTTCTCCTGGCAGCCGTTCAGTGGATACCGTATGAAAAAATCGGTGAGTTCTATACTTATCCAATAACCCGCGCCGAAATCAAAAAAACAGCTGTCGATTTCCTGAAAACCAAGGGTGTTGATCCGGATAATTATAAAAGTGCTCTGGTTTTGATGAATAATTATGACAAGCTCAACGGTCAGTATATTCTGGAATACAGCTCAATCAAGAAACTGAATTCAATTCTGGCAAGGTATCTAAATAACTCTGTTGTCTGGAAGGTTCGGTTTTACCAGCCCCTGGAAAAAGAGGAATACAACATTTTTATCCATCCCAGCGACAGAACTATTGTCGGTTTTTCTCACTTAATGCCTGAGAGCGCCGAAACCTTTTCACTGGATAAGGGCGCTGCCCGTTTCAGAGCAGAAGAGTTTTTAAACGGTCGCGGACTCTCTTTGACCGACTTTGATATCGTTGAAGATTATGCCAAACAACTTCCCAAGCGAATGGAATACACATTTATCTGGGAAGCCAAAAAAGAACACCCGGCAAATGTCCGGGACGCTACGCTAAGGTTACAGACCATTATCACCGGAGATGATGTGTCCTCATATTCGGTATTTTATAAAATCCCCGAGGAGTGGCGCCATCAAAAAACCCGGACGACAAGTTTTGATTCTATCCGTCTGGGAATTCAAATCGCTGTCCTTTGCCTCATCGCCGTTCTGTCAATCGTCCTGTTGACCCGCCGGATAAAATCGCTCTCAATCGAATGGAAAAAACCCCTGGTTGTCAGTGTCGTTATCGGCAGCTTGTGGCTGATTATGGAACTGGCGAATTATCCCATAGCCCTCATTAATTACAACACCAGCTGGGGACTGCCGGTCTGGACAATTTTCTGGATTCTGGTGACCTTATTACGGGTACTGGCTGTTACACTGATCCTCTTTATCCTCACAATGATTGTATCATCAGTCTATCCGGCAAGCCTTTCAACATTGAAACGAGATTGTCGTTATCACTTCTCCCGTGACGCTATTTTCGCGGCAATTCTCGTGACGGTCGGCTTTTTCGGCATCCAACACCTGACTTCATGGCTGGCAAGTCGATATGCTCCCGCTACTATCTTTCCCAAGTTTCAAATTCCCCCTGCCGCGAATTATATCCTACCGACATTGCATACTCTGATTTCAATTACCAGTCGCGGGATTATTTACGCCTCCGGCGCAGGCATCGCGATTTTCTGGATCAATAAAACTATTCGAAACCAATTTTTTCAGATTGTTGCAGTTGCCGCATTACTGGGAATTTTTATCCCTGATAACTATGACAGCCTGAGAGAATATGCCGTCCTGTATGCGTCAATTGGCGCTCTGATCGTCTGGGGTTGGATGGCTATAAAATATTTCCTGCGTAATAATATCCCCGCATATTTATATACCGGGATCCTGCTGGTCACCGTCAGTACCGTGGAAAATCTGGTGTCATCCGGTACCTACAAAGCCTATGTGGGCGCTCTGGCAATTCTTGGCATTGTAACGCTTCTGCTGATCTGGTTACTAACTGAAAAACGGGATGTGAATATCATCGAATGGATTAAACGCAGTGCAAAACAGATTATGATAAATAAATAAACCGTTAAAATATATATTTTATATTTGATCATCTATTCACAAATTAGCACAAATTAAATCATTGAAATGAAATCTAAACAAACCGATAAACAGACCTCAAAAGAAGCCAATCTTTTATGCAATATTGATGACCCGGAACTTCGTCAGAAAATTCAGGACAGCTCCCTAGAAGTTCGGCAGTATCTGGCAACACTTTATGAACAAATCCGGGATTTATCAAAGATCGGGGCGGCATTATCCGCCGAACGCAATCTACCGAAGCTACTGGAAATGATTCTCGAAGAAGCCCGGTATTTCACCAATGCCGATGGCGGTACTCTTTACATGATGAATGACGATGAGCAATCGATGCGTTTTGAAATCGTGCAAACCGACTCCCTGAATATCCGGATGGGTGGTACTAGCGGAAAAACGATTGACTGGTATCCGGTAAGGCTTTATCTTCAGGACGGCAAACCCAACCATGCAATGGTTTCGGCGCACGTTGCACTGACGGGTGAGGTTATTAATATCCCTGATGTTTACGATGTTGAAGGCTTTGATTTTACCGGAACACGGGCATTTGACAGTAAAACCGGCTACCGTTCGAAATCGATGCTGGTCGTGCCGATGCGCAATCACGAGAATGAGATTATCGGTGTTCTGCAATTGTTGAATGCTCTTGAACCAGAAACAAATTCACCCATCCCATTTACTACTGCCGATCAGAGCCTGATCATCTCACTGGCGTCTCAAGCCGCCGTCGCAATTACCAATACCCGCCTGATCCGAGATTTGGAACTGTTGTTGGAATCCTTTATCCAAGCAATTGCCTCTGCAATTGACGAAAAATCTCCCTATACCGGCGGTCATATCGAGCGGGTTGCCAAGCTGACCATGATGATTGCAGAGAACATCAACCAGATCGATTATGGCATTTATGGTCCCCTGAGCCTGAATAATGATGAGCTAAAAGAACTTCGGATTGCCTCATGGATGCATGACATCGGCAAAATCACCACGCCGGAATATGTAGTCGATAAATCGACCAAACTGGAAACCATTTATGACCGAATCCATACTGTTAATGCCCGGTTTGAAGTACTAAAACGCGATGCAAAAATCGACTTACTGGAACACAAATTGCGCATTGCCAACGGTGAATCCTTGGAAGATATCGAATCAGTCGAGGATAGTTACAACGCCCGGATAAAAGCCATCGAAGATGATATGGCTTTCATCGAAATCGCGAATGTCGGCGGAGAATTCATGGCTCCCGAAAAGCAGGAGCGCGTCCGTGAAATTGCCCAACAAGACATTGTCATTAATAATGAATCCCGCAAACTCTTGGACCAAAACGAAGTTCTAAATCTCTGTATCCCGAAAGGCACCCTGACCAACGAAGAACGCGAGATTATCAATAATCATGTGGTAATGACCATAAAGATGCTCGAGAAATTACCCTATCCCAAAAAACTGCGCCGGGTTCCCGAATATGCCGGCGGACATCACGAAAAACTGGATGGTACCGGATATCCCAACGGGCTTAGTGAAAACGACCTGTCACCCCAGGCGCGCATGATGGCATTGGCGGATATATTCGAGGCGCTAACCGCCCGGGATCGCCCATATAAGAAGGGCAAGACTCTCTCTGAAGCCATGAAAATTATGGGCTTTATGGCAAAGGACAAACATATCGATCCCGAACTATTCAAAATTTTCGTGAAAGAAAAATTATATCTGAAATATGCCCAGGAAAATATGGCTCCTTCCCAGATTGATGAAATAGATCCGGGAACCGGTCAATAATTCTCTAACTCCCAATCGTCCATTTTTATAAATTACGCCCCGATGGAAAAACCGGTAAAGAAACATCAGGAATTGGTTGTGTCTGTGACCGATCTGGTTTATGGCGGTGCCGGAATCGCTCGCATTGACGATTTTGTAATCTTCATTAAAAACGCCATTCCGGGTCAGCGGCTCAAGATCCGAATCACCAAAGTAAAATCCGGTTTTGCCGAGGCAAAAATTCTTGAAATTCTTAAACAAAGCCCGGAATATGCACCCGCGCCCTGCCCTTATTTTAATCACTGCGGAGGCTGTCAACTTCAACATCTGGCATACAAAACCCAGGTGCATTATCTGTTTGAACAGGTCAAACAGCTGTACCAGCATCTCGGCGGTTTTAAAACAATAGATGTAACACCCCCGATTTATTCGAATAAAATTTTCCGCTATCGCAACAAAATGGAGTTTGCTTTTTCCGATAAACGCTGGCTGACCGAGAACTTTGAAGTTGAGAAACTGGAGAATTTTGCCCTGGGACTCAGAGCGCCGGGTAATTTCTGGAAAGCCATCGATCTTGATGACTGCCTGATTGCACCGGAAGAAGCTGCGATTATTTTGGGGATGGTCAGAAATTTCGCTCTTCAGAACAATTTCTCCTGTTATAATCAAAAAAAGCATACCGGATATTTACGTCATCTGGTCGTCCGTAAAGCAATCAGCACTAATCAACTGATGATTAATCTTGTTACCAATGAAGATCATTATGAGATACTTCAGCCATTAATTGATGCACTTGCGAAAAAACTCGACAATCTGACTTGTGCGGTCAACACCATCAGCAAAAGTTGGTCAGGGACAACGGTTGGGGAAAAACAACATTTGCTCTATGGAAAAGATCACATCATCGAAACACTTGGAAAATTGACATTTAAAATATCGCCGGCGTCCTTTTTTCAAACCAATACTCTTATGGCAGAAAGGCTTTATCATATTGTAAAGGAATATGCCGGATTAACCGGTAAAGAGACCGTCTGGGATCTGTATTGCGGGACTGGCAGTATTGCCCTTTATCTTGCCGATAAAGCAAAAGAGGTTATCGGTTTCGAAATTGTGAAAGCTGCGATTGATGACGCCCGGGTCAACACTGCATTAAACAATCTCTCAAATGTACGTTTTATCGAAGGCGATTTGGACAAGCTCTTTCAGAAAAATCCCGAATTACTCGACAAGCTTCCCCTGCCGGACATTCTGATTATCGATCCGCCCCGGGGAGGTATGCATCCAAAACTGATCGATGCGGTCTCTTTACTAAATCCGGAACGTATCATTTATGTATCCTGTAATCCGGCAACTCAGGTACGGGATCTCCGGCTGCTCCTCGAACAGACCCAATACAGCATCGATAAAATACAACCCCTGGATCTTTTTCCGCACACTCCCCATATCGAAGTCGTTACCCGGCTTGAAAAACACGATAAACCAATATGACAGCAGGACATTCAACGCAGCCTAAACAGCATTCAATCCCCGAAGAAATCGGGAATAGCGTCACCCATGGCATTGGAACTCTGCTGAGTATTGCCGGGCTGGTCTTACTGGTCGTTCAAGCCGTCCGTTTTGGGAATGCCTGGAACGTCGTCAGCTACAGTATTTTTGGCAGTACCATGGTTCTGCTCTACCTGACTTCAACGCTATATCACGGTATTCAGCATCCCGGAGTAAAAGCGCTCCTGAAAAAATTCGATCATTCCGCCATCTTCCTGTTAATCGCGGGCACATATACGCCTTTTCTACTTGTGTCCCTGCGCGGCGATTGGGGCTGGAGCCTTTTCGGCATAATCTGGGGGCTGGCAATTTGTGGAATCGTATTCAAATTCTTATTTATCGAGAAATTTAAAATTCTGTCCGTTTTTTTATACATCATTATGGGGTGGCTGGTAGTCATCGTATTTCCAAAAATCATTCAGAACATCTCCACCAGTAGTCTTACCTTTCTGATTATTGGCGGTGTTTCATATACCCTGGGCACTATTTTTTACGGATGGCGAAAATTACCATTCGCCCATGTGATCTGGCACTTTTTCGTCCTTGGCGGCACGATCATGCACTTCTTCGCGGTACTGAAGATTCTGTAATCTCTATTCATTTATTGATGATTGCTCTGCTTCGGGCTTTTTAGCAATCATTATCAGACCATTACCGGACTGATGGGAATACAGCATATCTATTATCATGAGTAATAATGCCGGAATGATAATCACCGGGAAATAGACCAGCCCAAAGGGGATCGCCAGCAGCCAGTTCAAGTGGAGAATCATTAATTGTCCTAAAGTAATCAATTCATAGGCGATTTTTCCCGGAGTTCCATAACAGTTAATCGCTCTAATTTCCGATGCGCCCGCTTTTTCTAATTTTCGGCGAAGATCCGCCTCGTTCATATTTTTATCTTCCGGGTAATAAAAACCATAATCACTCTCTTTGAGCCAACCGGTTCTGAGTTTATGATATCCGGGGATAACCCGTTTAAAATTCACCGGCACATAAATTATCAGGTTTCCCCCGGGATTTAAAAAAGAAAGTAACTTTTTTAATACTTTTTCCAGATCCGGAATCAGCTGAATCACCGAAATACAGAAAACAAGATCGGCACGAGTTTCCGGTTTATAACCGAAAAGATCACTTTTAACAAATGTTACTTGCTTCAAATCTTTATGTTCTGCCAATCGAGTGCACGCTTCCAAGGCAGAATCGCTGATGTCTATGCCAACAAATTCACAGTCTGGAAACCGGCGGCTTAATGGAAACAGAATTTCCCCGGAAGCACAGCCTACGTCAATAATATAGCTTGAGTTTCCACGTTTTCGAAGAATCCGTTTTAATGTCCTGAACACATACCAGAATCGAAGCGTTATCAGCCAGACGATTACATGTTGCAGGCGAATCAAGCCCGGAAAACGGTAGAATATGCTCAGTGACCGGTGGTTTACAATCAATTGGGTCAGGTACTTAGGCATTATTTTTTTATCTCAGATAGTCCGGCTCAAATATTCCGAAATCAGACACTTATTATATAATCACCGGTAAGAAAATCAAACATAAAAACTAGCAATGTCACCAATTTTTTCGGCACTATGGCATAAAAACACAAATGAGGAACATATAAAAGTTGAGCATATATGAAAATACTTCATTAATTTTGAATCCTATGAATTACTTTGCGCAACTTATTCTCCGCTTCCGGGTTCTGCTTTTGTTGATTATTTTGGCGCTTACCGCATTTTTTATCCGCTATGTTCCCGGTCTGGAGATGAAGGATGATGTGTCCACCTGGTTCACTGAGGATGATTCCACCCTGATCCAGTACCGTGATTTCCAAGACACTTTCGAAGCAAGCCAGTTTGTTGTCGTTGCTTATTCCTGGACACAGTCTTTCTCAAAAGAAGAAATAACATATCTGTCCCAATTAACCGATTCACTTGCCCGGCAACCCCATATCCAGGAAACCGTCAGTCTCAGTAATGTTGAAAATATTACCGGTACTGACTATGGTCTCGAAGTCGGATCACTATTTGATGAAGACCTAAGTATTCCGGAATTAAAGAACAGAATCCAGCGCAATCCATTTATTTATGGCAATCTGATATCAAGAGATTTTCAGACCGTATCCATCATGCTAATACTTGAACGCAACCGGGATACAAATAAAAGTCTCGGTGAATTTAACCGGGAAACCGATCTAGGTATCAAAAATCTTTTAAAACATGAGTCGGAAAGAACCGGTCGTCAGTTTTACCTTGGCGGCGAGCTTGTCAACGATGCCGCAATTAATGAATTGATGGATAAAGATATCAGTATCTTCTTCCCGATATCCATGCTCATTTCAGCGCTGTTTCTCTGGATTATTTTTCGAAATATTTCTTCGATTATTTTTCCAATCCTGACCGTATTCTTTGCACTAATCTGGGTTCTGGGGCTTAAGGGATTTGTAAATTCTCCGATAACGCCTGTCTCAACTACTTTATTTGCGCTTATCACGATTATTGGTCTGGCAAATTCGGTGCATCTCATCAGTCAGTTCCGGTTGGAATTTATCCGATCAAATGATAAAAAAGCCGCGATTATCGCCAGCTTGCAAAAATCCGGAATTCCCTGTTTTTTCACATCCCTGACGACCGCAATTGGATTCGGGTCGCTGATTACCAGTCCAATCCCGGGTATTTATAACCTGGGAATTTTTGCGGCGATCGGTATAATGGGATCGTTTATTTTGTCAGTGATCCTAATACCAATCGGGCTTCTCTGGCTGACGCCAACAAAAAATCTCAAGGCAGAAAACACGCCGAAGCCGCTGCATGTATTTTTAAACAGAATTGCCGATATAAACGAGCGGCAGCGTGTTCTCGTAATCGGGACTTTCTCCGCTATCGTTATTTTCATGGCTTTGGGAATACCTCGAATCCGGATCGAAGGCTCAATGCTCGAATACCTTAAACATAACACAACTCTGTACCGGGACACAAAATATCTCGACCAGCATCTTTCAGGAGTATCCACTACCGAAATCGTCATCAGTGGCGACCCGGACCGCTTTAAAGATCCGGCACTGCTGGCAGAGCTCGAGACCTTTCAAAAAGACTTGCAAAAACATTCCCGGGTGTCCGCCTGTTATTCGGTTGTGGATTATCTTAAAATGATTTATCGTTCCCTGAATAGTGACCAGAAAGAGTTTTATCGTCTTCCCGAATCTTCCGAAGCTATTGCTCAATGCCTGTTGATGTACGAAATTTCCGGTGGCGAGGAGATCGATAAATATATAACGACAGACTATGATATCGCACGGATTTCCATCATTACCAAACAGATGGATGATCTTCAAAACAAACAGCTTTTCAACATCATCGACGAATACCTGAAAGACCACTTTCAGGAGCTGGACGTACAGGTCACCGGATTTGATTATCTTTTGAATCAACTGACCAGCAATATTATCAGCACCCAGATCAGAAGTCTGCGGATGGCATTCATCGTTATATTAATTTTAATGTTGTTGATATTCGGTCCGAAACTTGGGTTTCTCAGTCTCTTGCCAAACGTTTTCCCGATCGTGTTTATTCTTGGATTAATGGGCTGGGCTGGTTTTCGTCTGAATATGGCAACGGCTATCATCGCATCGGTGGCAATTGGAATTGTGGTGGACGACACTATTCATTACTTCACCCATTTCAAATATGAATACCTGCAGACCAGAGATATTCACCAATCCATGCGGGCTGCGCTCGTTGGGGTTGGTCGGGCGCTGATTTTCACATCCCTGATCCTGACAACCGGCTTTCTGATTTTTATCTTTTCACAAACCAGTATCCTGATGGATTTTGGCATTCTCGCCAGTACCGCTATTTTTACCGCGCTGTTAGGGGATCTATTTATCGGACCGGTCTTACTGTCATCATTTGATGTGTTACAGAAGAAATTCCGAAAATAACAGCAGGGGCATAAGATTTTATACCCCTGTAAAGTAATACAACAAAATATTCTCAGTTTATAAATCTCGATAAATCTCCGATACAAATTCAGCAATTGCCGCACAAGCCGTCAGCGCCGGTGAATCGATTCCCACCAGATTGATAAATCCCGGTAGCCCATTATCGGCTTCATCGCGAATCACAAAATCTTTTACCGGTTCGCCTTTAGCTTGAAGTTTCGCCCGGATTCCGGCGATACCGGCACTCAAATCCGATGCTTCCAGAAATGGCAAATATCCATTACAACTGCCCAGAAATTCATCGAGGTGATCCGGGTCAACATCATAATCAATATTATTAACATAAATCGCGTTCGGTCCCAGGGCAAATGAGCCGTCCAGCCGCAGCCGGACATGAATTCCCAAACTGACCGGTGTCGGCGTCGGGTAGATCAGGTGCTCCATCTTTCCGCTATGGCGCTGATCAACCTCAAAATACTCACCTTTCACCCAGTGCAACCGATAACTGTTTTCATCGATATCAATTCCCAGCATCGCAGAGATTTTATCGGCAAACAATCCCGCTGCATTAATGATTACCCCTGTCGTTACCTCTTCAATTTTACCAATAGCGCGTTTAACAAGAACCGTGTATTGCTCACCACTTTTTTTCAATCCGATCACTTCATGATCATAGCGTACAGTCACACCATTTTCAGCTGCCACCTTTTCAAAATGTTGCATCAACGCCGTGGCGTCCATAACACCCGACGTCGGACTGAGCAGTGCCCACTTTGCCCGAATATGCGGCTCAAGTTTTTTGATCTCATCCTGCTCGATTATCCGTAAATCTGGCACCTGATTAATTTGCCCCTGCTGAAATATTTCTTCGATATTTTCTCGCTCCTCTTCGGTATTGGCAATAATTAATTTCCCTGTTTTTCGGTGAGGAATTCCGTTTTCCGAACAGATGTCATACAACATCCGATTACCATCCACACATAGCCTGGCTTTCAGACTACCGGTGGGATAATACATCCCTCCGTGAATAACCTCGCTGTTGCGGGTGGAAGTATCCTGTCCGAAAGTGCTGTGTCTCTCCAGCAGGACAATCCTTTTGTTTAGCGATGATAAGCGCTTAGCAATTGCCAGCCCTACGGCACCGGCACCAATAATCACAATGTCTGCACGATTCATGACTCTCCTTTATTCAATATTAATTACAAGGATATAGGATACTGCCATAGCAGCTTCTGGAATGAACGTGGTCTGTAAATCCGTTTCTGGTTTTTTCTGTGTATTTACAAATACTGCGACGATGAAAAAAATCATCAGGATTCATGGTTTGCTATCCGAATATTTCAAGGATTGCCCTGTTTGATCCAGATATAAAATATCAGACCCGGGACAGCGATAATCGAACCAAACAGCACCGTCAGGCTGAGCGAAGAAGTTATACTGCCGATGATAAAAGCAAAAGCGATGATCAGCGGACTAGCGAAAAAATAGCGAAGGTCAAAATGCATCAGAACCAGAGCATAGAAAAGCGTTATCATCTGGAGCACACCGCCAATGACCGCCTGGCTGTAGCGCTTTGCTATCGTGTCTTTCTCTGAAGGAATTTCCTTCACAATTTCCGGCGCACTGCGACTATGTTTTCGACAATACCAGAGCTTGACATCTTTACAATAGGGAATGACCTTCACTTCATACTGCCAGAGTGTTTTTACGGGTTTCGTGTTCGGACGCCCGCACACTACACAGGGTTTCCTCGTCAAGTATTTATCAATATAAATCCGCCCCGCGACAAACAGCGCCAGGTTGATAAATATTACCACAACGATCAGGCTGAGGCTTTTGGGAGCAGCGAGGGTAGAGATAATATCTTTCGAAAATGATTGACGCATGCGGTTCCTCTTTTTTCAAAATATAGTTAATTCCGGAAAGAATCACGAATGAAAGTTCATAAAATTACAACGAAATTAATCCGAAAACTCTCTTGATATATCTGTGTTTTTTTACTAAATACAAAAGTGATATGCTGAAGATGAGAGGAGGATTTTATGCTGTCTAATGTCAAATGGCTGGGACATGCAGCCCTGCTGTTCCGGGCACAAAAAACGATATATATCGATCCCTTTCAAATCAAGAGTCGTCCTGCCGATGCTGATCTGATACTGATCACTCACGACCACTATGATCACTTCTCGCCCGCCGATATAGATAAAATCCGCAATACAAATACCATCATTGTTATCCCAAAATCATCCCGAAAATCCATTCGCGGCAATATTCAAAGAATTGAGATTGGTGAAAAATTAGTGTTTGGAGAAATATCTGTTGAAGCCGTTGCCGCCTACAACACCGATAAACATTTTCATCCAAAGAGCAGTGGCAATACCGGGTATATTCTCACTTTGAATGACATCCGGTATTATCACGCGGGTGATACCGACATTATTCCCGAAATGAATAACCTTGATGTGGATGTTGCCTTTCTGCCGGTTGGCGGAACTTTCACCATGAATCCGGAAGAAGCTGCCCATGCCACCCGGCTTATCAATCCCAAAATTGCCATACCGATCCATTATGGCAGCGTCACCGGTTCGCCCGGCGATGGCATTCAATTTCAAACACTCTGCCAATGCCCGGTATCCATTTTACCCAAAACCGATCTCTGAATTCTCTCTGTCAACAGGAAATACTAACTATGGAAACCATCAAGTGCCCGATCTGTCAATCCAGCAATCACGCAGAATTTTTAAAAACCTATGACCGGTTCGATCCCGAAAGACAAGCAAGGTTTATCCTCGTAAAATGCCAGCGTTGTGAGTTCGTGTTTCTGAATCCACGCCCTGACGAAAATGAGATCGTTCAATATTATACCAGTGAGGACTATGATCCCTTCATTTCACTTGAATCCGCAACCAGCCTGAGAACCAGGCTTTATGCCGCATTTCGACGCAGTAATCTCTCTTGGAAAGCCAAACAGATTAAAAAGTTTGCGCCACCGGGAAACCTTCTGGATTACGGCTGTGCCACCGGCGAGTTCATCCAATTTATGAACGAAAAGGGCTGGCAGGGATACGGTCTGGAAGTTGATCGAAAGGCACGGCAATTTGGGTTGGCACAAGGTTTAAATATCGTGGAAACCATTGATCAATTATCCACAAACATTCAATATGATGTCGTCACTTTATGGCATGTATTGGAACATATTCATCAATTGGATCCGGTTTTGGGATTCTTTTCTGAAAATATCCGGGAGTCCGGATATCTCATCATCGCTGTACCAAATCTGGACAGCAGCGATTTCAAAAAGTATGGACATCGATGGATCGCCCTCGATGCGCCCCGCCACCTTTATCATTTCAACCAGTCTTCCATTGAGCGTTTACTCAGACCATCCGGTTTTCAACTAAATGACCGGATTCCCTTAATTTTCGACACGTTTTACAATCATCTTATGACAAACGCAATAATCCATAAAGCTATCCCTGGAATATTCAATTCGATGTCAGGAATTTGCAGCACCCTTTTCCGGACATTGTTCCAATCTAAAAATTTTGCATCGACGCTGGTATATATTTTTCAAAAAGATAAGATGTAACCCATCAAATAGAAATGCTCCCATGAAATACAGTAAAGAACTAAAACTGGCAATTTCTGCCGCACAAGAAGCGGGAAAAATATTGCTTAAATATTATGATAATCACTATGAAATAAACCAAAAGGATAATGACAGCCCGGTCACTACTGCCGATCTTGAAGCTGATATTTATCTGCGAAACACCATTCTGGCAGAATTTCCTGACGACGGCTGGCTTTCCGAAGAAACCGCAGATTCGACCGAGCGGCTCACTAAAAAGCGGGTGTGGGTGGTTGATCCTCTTGATGGTACCATCGAATTTATTCATGGTCATGCCGAATTTGTGGTTTCTGTCGCCCTGACAGAAAACAGCGAACCCGTAGTCGGAGTGGTATATAATCCACTGACCAGGGAACTGTTTACTGCCATGGCTGGTGATATATCCCGATTGAATGGTGCTCCAATTCAATGCAGCACCAAAACCGAGCTTAGCAAATCAACGGTCTATGTCAGTCGATCAGAAACCAAATCGGGAAAATGGGACCGGTACGACGGCATCTTTAAATTGCGCTTTGTCAGTGGCAGTATTGCCTATAAACTCGTCCACACCGCAGCCTGTCACAGTGACATGACAATCAGTCTTCATCCCAAAAATGAATGGGATATTTGTGCGGCTGATCTGATCATTCGGAATGCCGGTGGACGGCTTATCAATCGCAACTTAGAGACCGTTTGTTATAATTCATCGGATCCATTTATTCCAAACGGATTAATCGCCGGACCCCATCATCTAGTGGAAAAAGCCATTCCAATATTTCAAAAAATCACTTAATTTCTTGTAACTTTGTTCTCAATAACTTAATCAAATGGCTTTGTCAGGGTAAATAAAAAGGTTATTGGATGCCTGTTTTTGATTACGAATGCAAAAATTGTAACAAGGTTTTCGAGGAACTGGTGATGTCCAGCTCGACGCCGGATAGTGAAATTGAATGTCCCGATTGCGGTGCACATCAATCTGTTCGCCGAATGTCGGCACCGGCAATTGGCGGATTCAGTAGCGGATCATCCGTTGGAAGCAGCGCGAGCTGTGGGAGTAGCGGCTTTTCCTGAGCAAGCTAAATTCCGGCAGTTGTCGGTAGAGACTGAAAATCCCAATAAATAGTAACAAGCATTCGCTATTCAGGCAAAAATCTTTATTGCTTCATGGCTGGATTCTGAATAACTTGTTTTCATAATAATGGGAGAATCAATGCCCGCTCATTTCGATTATTTAGCCCCGGAAAAAAACATCACCGAAGCGGTTGATTTTTTTCATAATCGATTACGCGTAATACCCACGACCGCCGTTGTGCTCGGTTCCGGGCTGGGATATTTTGCCGATCAAATCCGATCCGATGTGGTGTTGAAGAACAGCGAGATTCCGCACTTTCCCCAACCAACGATCGCCGGACATGAGGGTAAAGTAATCCTGGGCAATATTAAAGATATAAAAATGATCGCCATCCAGGGCAGATCGCATTATTATGAAGGGCGATCATTCGCCGAAATTACTTTTTACATTCAAGTGCTGGCGCGTCTGGGAGTCAAAAACCTGGTTCTGACCAATGCTGCCGGTGGTATAAATCCGGCGCTGAAACCGGGTGATCTTGTGCTGCTGAATGACTTTATTAATTTCACCCAGATCGAAATAATTCCAAAAGGTCTGCTGCCTAAACAGCTGTTCAATCCCGGATTGGCGGCTATCGCCAGAAGCACTGCTCGCGATCAAAACATTCATCTGCACGAAGGCTCTTACTGCTGGACCACCGGACCCAGTTATGAAACTCACGCAGAGGTTGAAGCGATTCATGCGCTTGGCGCTGATGTGGTCGGGATGTCAACAATTCCGGAACTTTTAGTTGCAGCGGTATTAAAAATGAATGTCCTTGGGATCAGCCTGGTGACAAACCTAGCTGCCGGGATCAGCACAATCCCGCTAACCCATGCCGACGTTCAGGCAGTCGCCGAAAAAATTAAAAAACCTTACTCGAAATACATGCATACCCTGATATATAATATTACCCGCCCAGAAACATAAATCCAACTGCCCCGTATAAATCTCAAGAATTCGTTTATAACTACC
>CAZSDW010000019.1:0-60491 GCA_964605705.1 uncultured bacterium | reverse complement strand
GGTAGAGCAACGGCCTTTTAAGCCGTGGGTCGCAGGTTCGATCCCTGCTGCACTCACTTTCCTTAGAGGGTTGTCCCGATTTGTCGGGGCTACACTCACACAATTTCACTGATATACATTCCCCACCAACCCATCGATAAAAGATGGGTTTTTCATTTCTCCTGATGTTCAATAAGAAGTCCTCGCTTCAGGGCTTCCTTATTTACCGGTCCCCAGAATCCAATCGGTCTGCACATCACATAGTATTTTATCAGATGGTCCATATTTTCCGGTTTAGTAAACAGCGTCACGGGAATGTAAATCAGCGCATTCAGTACAATTAATGCCCAAAACTGCATATAATCCGGCAATTCCGGTATAATACCAAAATTGGGTAAAACCCAGACAATCAGCCAGCTGAGTCCCAGGTTGGCAATCCAGGCACTCAGATAGCCCCACGCATTAAAGCGCCACCAAATCACTTGCAGAATATTCGGCAGCCAAACGCCTGCCATCATTATCCATAAGGCAAAAATCAGCCACTGGGTAATCTCTTCACCAATGATAATGCCAAATATAAAAGAACCTACCAGCAATATCAGGGTGGAAATCCTGCCTACTTTCACCAGGCTGGCTTCACTGGCATGCGGTTTTACATAGTGATGAAAGAAATCCCGGGTAGCGTACATTGCACCGAGATTGAGGTGGGTGGATACCGTCGATAGATGGATTGCCAGGATTCCCGCGAAAAAGAATCCCACCAGCCCAATTGGCAAGTAGCTAAAGCCGAGAACATACCAGCCCATTTCGTAATCGGCGCTACGAGTCAGGTGCGGAAACAAAACAAAAAATCCCAGAATGGCTGCCGCCCAGACTGAATTGCGAATAAGCACCGCCGCCGATCCAGCCCAAATACTATAAGAAGCATCCCGGACAGTCTTTGCCGACTGGATTCGCTGGGCTTCCGGGTACCAGTCGATGCTGGTTCCCATTCCAAAACCACCGATCAACGCTATAATAAGCATCGTTACAAACCAGGCAACCGGAAACTGCCCACGGGTTAGTCCTGTAAAACAAAATGGATTTATACGCCATACCTGCCCGTCTAAGTGATGGTCGGCAATAATTTGCCAGCTTTGCCGGTTATCAATGGAAAATTGAATATCGACCAATTTCCCTTTATGAACCGGTGTCCAGATAATCTGACAGGTGCTTCCGATTACCAACGGTTGCACATCGGTCGGGTAAATGACACATGGGGTCTCTGATCTACTCTTCTCTTTAGTAATAAGATGTTGGACTTCATCCGGACTAATGTTATATGCTGTTTTATTATCTTCATGAATAAATCGTATTGGTGCCTCATTTTCAATATATACCTCTCCCGAACGGGTATCCCTGATTCGGAGCCAACCAGTTGTTCCCGGCGGAATCTCATTTGGTATCTTCCACTCCACGGTGCTGTTATAAATTTTTAATTTGGAGATGATCTCCTGGGGACCGCCCGCAGCGATGACACCCCAAACCGATACAATAAAAATCAACAACAGGGCGATTATCCCCTGCTGAAAATCTGCCATGACAACACCCCAGTAACCCGACATCATCACATACAAGGCTCCAATCCCGGTAAAAACAACCAGACCAACCCAGATATCCCAGCCAAAAATCATATGGCACAGTTTACCCATGGCGATACCAACCCAGCCCAGAATAAACATATTCATAAACACCTGCCAGCCAGCCAGCCACCCGCGAATCATCTCTGCCCCAAGACCTCCGAACCGCAATGTTTGCCATTCAGCCTGACTGTAGGCTAAACTGCGCCGGAATATCCGGGTAGAAATAAAAGCGCTGATCGCACACCAGGCGGCAAAAAACGCATACCATAATCCCGTTAAGCCATATTTATAAATGACACCAGCCACCCAGATCGGTGTGTCCGTTGCAGTATGCGTCGCATAAACCGATGAAGCCGGTAACCACCACGGTAATCCTCTTCCCGCCAGAAAAAAATCCGACTGCGAACGTTTACCCATGCGGTAAAAATAGGCTCCGAAAAATATCATTAAAATAACAAAGGCAACCAACCAAAACCAATCTAATGGTTGAAAACTGATGATATTTTGAAGTGAACCCATGACTTCCTTTTATTCCTTGTCTTTCGAAAAGTGTCTGATCAATAAAAACGTCAATGCTACAGAAACTAAAAAAATAGCCGCCGGAATGACAAATCCCAGCCAGGGGGCTCCAATCCGCTGATTGATAACCATGACCGTAAAATTCATCATGTTTTACCTCCACGCTTCTGTCGCTCCATCCGTCTATAATATATCCAGGCAAATATCATCCCGATTAAAGACGCTGCGTATGCAATCGTCATTCCAATGACTACGGCAAATCCCCTATTCATCGCTCTGCTCCCACCGTTGAATTGTCTCCATCTCTTCAAGATAATGCTTTTGATGCTCCTCAAAACGATTGGAAACCGCTCTGAGTTTTGGATCAATTATCCAATACATGAGCAGCGCCAGTCCTATCCCAACAGCTAAAATAATAAAACCGCCAGCTAACAGTAAAAAACTCAACGCAGAACCAACTGCCAGAAATACATAGGACAAAGCTGATAACAGGACAGCAATCCAGTCTTCCTTGCTCCACTCATCAGCAGCTTCCGGAGTCCAGTGACGCTTAATAATTGTCATTTCTGCTCCCTATTGTGATAAATCGTTCATTAATCCGGCGTATTTTTTCAAAATTTCAATGGTACTTGAATCGGCATCAAAAACCGAATTTCGCCCCTGGGGCTCCTGCGGCGGGTCACCGGTAAACGGATCACCGAGTTTCCACCGGGCATTGTCCGGGTCGCGTGGACGTCCCTCGCCACCCCACGCCCACAAATTGCTTCCCGCCAAAACTCCGGAATTCCGGGCATTGACATAGATTTTTTCAAACACTGCCCCATAGTATTTATCCCGGTAGGTCGTGGTGGCTTCCGGTGAATAGGAATGGTTATCCCTGGGAATGCCGAATTCCGAAAGGACAATTGGTTTATTGACCAGACAGGCAAATTCGATGTGCTGATTGATATAGTGATCCGCTTTTTGCATTGCCGATGAAAATGTCTCAGCGGCATTCTTTGGATCATACCATTGCCAATTCAATATCCAAAGATGAAACGTCATATAATCAATACTTTCAAAACGGTGGGTTTTTAAATAGAGTGAGTCGGATTCCAGCGAACCAGCCAGTCCCTCATTCCCTGTTGAAACCAGGTGATTGTCGTCCTGACCTTTAATAAATTTAGCGGTTTCATCAATCCATCGGGCGAAAGCACCAAAATTTTTCCTGGCTTCATCGCCATTTCCGGGGCGCGGTTCATTCGCCAGCTGCCAAGCCATTATTGTCGGATCATTTTTATATAATATTCCGGTCACTGTGTTCGCCCGGCTAATCAATGCTTTAAGATAATTCCGGAAGATTTTATTCGCCTCATCGTTTGTATAAAATTCAGCGCTGAAATTCATGAAGTCGTGCCAGTTGTATTGTTCAAGAAAGGGATTTGGGACCGGCACTTTTTCCACCCATGACAGGTACTGTGACATGCCGCCGGACCAGACCCAGAAATTGTTCAGATAAATTACGGCGGTCATATCCCGTTTTGCCATTTCTGCCAGTAAAAAGTCGAGTCCCTGCAGGATTTTTTCGTCAATTTTATCCGGTTCCGGCTGAATTGGCGGATTGACCGTATTATGCTGCCCGATCCCTTCGCTGGCACCCAATACCCGCAGATTTTTGATCCCGAGAGATACCAGAAAGTCCAGTTCTCGTACCAGCCGCTCACGATTTCCTCCCTCTGTCAACGCCCCGAGATTTGCACCATACCAGACATTAGTTCCAAGGAAATAATAGGGTTTCCCGTCTTTGAAAAACTGCCCTCCCTTTACAGTGATAAAATTATTTGAATGTTCCTGAGCGCAGCTGTTGCACACAATCATTGTTATCAATAACGCTGTTATCCAAAATTTCATTTTGGTCCCCTCCTGCTTCAGATATATATTTTCTGTTTCGCCGGTAATGGTATCATATATTGAAAAATGTTCGTAACTATTTCACTATGTTTCTTTTCTGAACTTGAGCGTTTTTTAAATCAGTTTGAAAATTCCTGCCGTTTTCAATCAACACCGCCGTTAAATTCGGATTTGAAGGCGCAGCGCTGGCTGTAATTTGCTTTAGACTCAATCCGTTAAAATGATTGACATGGATGCCATGCCTGAAAAATGGCTCCTTCATTTCATCCCATTGTATCCGGACATTATTCAGGGATAAATTTTCGACATATTGCGCATAAAATGCCGAAATATCTGCCTCAAAAAGTTGCCTGTCGCCAAGACAACCCCGTAAATCAATATTCCCGCCGGCAATATTATTCAGACGACTTTTCACAAGATTAAATCTGACATTTTCAAACTGCACATCCTCAACAACACTCTCGTCAGAACCAAAAATCAAAATTCCCGATTCGCCAATGCAAATAATGTCCCGAAAGAAAACTTTCCGAATTTGCCCAAGTTTTATATCCGGAGCACCCCGCACGGCGGAAATATGAATCGGTTCACCATTGCCCCACCAGTCGCCGGTGTGTAGCCGGGTCTCAATCACCATCTGGGAAAAAGTGATATTTTCCAGTGAACCTTCATCACGGATAAAAATGCCAATTCCGCGGTTTGAATTGGTGATATTGATATTATTGAAATGAATATTTCGCACACTATTCTGATCGAGAAATCCAATCCGGATTCCGCTGGACCGGGAATGCAAATTACAATTACTGACCGTTATATTTTCGGAAATATGGCGCCTGCCACTGTAGCCCGGCAGTTCAAAATGATGTGCATACCCAGTGACAACAATGGCATCATCACCCGTCCGGATATCACAGTCTGAAACCGCTACATTACTGCAGGAAGTAATATCAATGCCATCGCTATTCGGCGTTTCCAGGCTGGACCATATCTTTAAACCGGTAGCTATGACCCCATCACAATCAGCAAAATGCAATGTCCAGAACGGCGACTTTACCAAGCTGATATCGCGCACGAGAACATTTTTACATTCGGAAAAAATTATCATTTGCCGGGGGCGCTCTTTCGGCAGAACCGGTCCGTCGCCAATGCCGTCGGATACTTTTCTATAGTCGTCTTTTTGCCGTGTGAATTGAACACCTCCCCATTCAATCCTTTTGGCTTTTTCCCATTCGAAAAACGTCTCTTCATTCCCGTTGATTTGCCCCTGCCCGGTAATGGAAACATTTTTTGCCTGAAATGTATAGAGGAGACCAAAATGAGCTGGCGTTTCAGAATCCGGCACCTGATAATCCCGGTAATCCGCCATATCGGAACTGCCTTTCAGCTCCGCCCCGCTTTCCAGATAAAGATGGATATTGGATTTTAGTTCAAGGGTTCCCGTAATAAAAATTCCAGATGGAATATAGACAGTTCCACCACCTCGGGCAACACAGGAATCAATTGCACTTTGAATAAATACTGTATTTATTGTTTCATTATCCGGGACCGCCCCGAAATCCGTTATGTTATATGTTCGGGCAAATGCAGCACTGATAAACAGAATGTTAATTATAAAAAAAGATCGTTTTTGATGTGTATTAACAAACATGAAAATCTTCTCCTTACATGATCTTAAAACAAACGACAATGTTACTCGGACTATGTCGTTTTACACATAGCCTGAGATTATCTCTCATCTGATTGATTGCTATATCACAGATCATTCGCCGTTTATTATCAAAATCATAATGCTCATTTTAGCAGTTCTTGGTGACAATTCAAAGCCGATTTCCTGTCCTGACTGTCCTGCGAGTACCTATAAAATCCGCATGATTTAGCAAACTTTTAATTTAATAGAATTCATTATTTGCACCCTATTTGTAAAATAAGTAAAATTGTTTATAATGAATTCATTACGGTAATTATTAAAATGTAAATCTTAAACAAGGAGAAAACCATGCGTTTATGCAAATTGTTTTGTTCGATACTATTGTTGTGCCGCATTGTTCTTGCCGCGGGAGACAAACCGAACCAGATTATCGTAAATACTGATCTCGGCACCGATGAAATCAGTGCCCATATTTATGGTCACTTTGCCGAACATCTCGGCAATTGCATCTATGGCGGCTTCTGGGTAGGTGAAAATTCACCGATTCCCAATACCCGGGGCATTCGGAACGATGTGATTGCCGCGCTGAAAGAAATCGATCCGCCGGTGATCCGCTGGCCCGGAGGCTGCTTTGCCGACTATTACCACTGGAAAGACGGCATTGGTCCACGGAATCAGAGACCGTCGATTATCAATTCCACCTGGGGCGGTGTCACCGAAGACAACAGCTTTGGAACCCACGAATTTCTCGATCTTTGTGAACTGCTGGGAGCCGAACCTTATATTTGTATTAACGTCGGCAGCGGTACTGTCCAGGAAGCAGCAGACTGGGTAGAGTATATCAACTCAGCTAATCAAAGCCCGATGACAGAGCTCCGCCGGCAGAACGGACGCACAGAACCGTGGAATGTCAAATTCTGGGCGGTTGGCAACGAGAGCTGGGGCTGTGGCGGCAATATGACTCCGGAATATTACACCGATCTTTTTAAACGCTTCTCGACCTATCTTCGGTCTGGAAATCTATATCGCATCGCCAGTGGCGGCACCGATCAGGATTATCATTGGACGGAAACAGTGCTTCAGAAAACCCGGCATTATCAGCATCTGATCCAGGGTTATTCCTTTCATTATTACACCGTTTGTCATGGCTGGGACAACAAAGGTTCAGCCACAATATTTGATGAAAACGACTGGTTTCACACCATGAAAAACACAGCGGTTATGGAAGAACGCCTTGAGCACCACATCACCCTGATGGATCAATATGATCCTGAAAACAAAATTGGCTTGATGGCGGATGAATGGGGCAACTGGTATGATGTCGAACCCGGCACCAATCCCGGTTTTCTGTATCAGCAAAATACTCTGCGGGATGCTGTCACCGCCGCCCTCTATCTGAATATTTTTAACAATCACGCCCGGCGGGTAAAAATGGCAAACATCGCCCAGACTATCAATGTGCTCCAGGCAATGCTGCTGACAAAAGATGACCAGTTGGTCAAAACACCAACCTTCTATGTTTTTAAAATGTATAAAGTTCATCAGAACGCCACCCTGCTGCCAATAAAAATCAGTAGCGAAGATTACACCTATAATGATATGGCAATTCCCGCCGTCAGCGCCTCAGCTTCCAAAGATGCTGCCGGAAAGATTCATGTCTCTATCTGCAATCTCAATCCCGCAAAGGACATTGATCTGACAATTGACCTGCAGGGAACCGAAAAACTCTCCCGGGCGACCGGTTCAATTATCACTGCCACAGCAATGAATGCCTACAATGATTTCGGAAAGTTGGAAGCGGTCAACATTCAGGAGTTTTCAGGATACAAATTGAAAAAGAACTTGTTGAAAATTTCACTCCCGGCAAAATCAGTCGTCACAATTGAAGTCGAGTAGATGAAAATTTTATGAGGAATTTCATTATAAGAAATTTGATTCAAAATAAGTCAATATTACTCTGGATATTGATGATGTGCTCAATTCTGTTAAATGCCCAATATCCGGAATTTCCCCCGGATTCAGTTACCAATAAGATGGATCGGGGGCAAATGCTCTGGCAGCTGGGTATTACAATTCCAGCCCTTGTTCCAAAAACCGAAGATCCCAACAAACCCGATCATATCATATTATCAGATCCCGCAAATCCGGATGGGAACTGGACCGATGCTGCCGGACATATCATTACCCGCACTGAATTGGGTTTGTGGAACAACTATGATGATACGGATGCAGGATTTTTCCCGGGACCGGAATCCTGGCGGATTGGAGACTATACCCCAATTGATCTGTTGAAAATGAAAGATGGAACTGTTATCAGCACTGTAAAACAGTGGTGGCAATTGCGGCGACCGGAAATTCTGAAGGATGTTCAGAAGCAGCTGTGGGGCGTCCCGCCGCCCGATAGCATCCTGCCAACGGTTTCGTGGAATGTCACAAGCAGCGCCGGTGGTGATAAAAGTGATCCCTATATTGAAAAAATTATCGAAGGTACTATCGATATTTCACGGTATCCGAATATCCGGGATATTCCCAAAATATCGGCTATTCTCAGAGTTCCAGCCGGTCAATCCAAATCCGTACCGATAATGATCGTGATCGGACATCCGTTCTGGACAAAAATCGAGCGCTACTGGGGTTATTTTCAGTCTTCTGGTTGGGGAATTTGCATCTTTGATTGTAATGCCCTGCAACCGGATAATGGCGCCAGTTTGACAAGCTTTTTAATCGGACTCTGCAACAAGGGTAACTGGCGCAAACCCAGTGACTGGGGTACCCTCGGTGCCTGGGGCTGGGGAGTCAGCCGACTGATCGATTATTTTGAAAGCGATGGTGATATCGACGCGGCTGTTGTTGGCGTCACCGGTCATTCCCGTTATGGTAAAGCAGCGCTCGTGACAATGGCTTACGAACCGCGCCTGGCGATTGCATTTCCTTCCTGTGCCGGCAGTCTTGGGACAAAAATGAACCGACGGCACTGGGGTCAGGACCTTGAAAATTCCATATGGGATCGGGAATACCATTGGGTCGCCGGAAATTTCATGAAATGGGCGGGACCTTTGAACCAGGATCGTTATCTGCCACGCAAAATCCAAGAATGTCCGGTCGATGCTCACTCATTATTGTCATTATGTGCTCCGCGACCGGTTTTCATGAATGCCGGTAACCAGGATTCATGGACCGACCCCTATGGCATTTTTCTGACCGGTACTGGCACGACTCCGGTTTATGAATTACTGGGTAAACAGGGATTGGTTATGAATGATTTAAAACCATTGCCGGATGTTGGATATATTGAAGGAGATATTGCATTTAGATATCATGATGGTGGGCATACTGATGCACCCGACTGGCAAACCTTTTTTGAGTTTGTCCGAAAATACTATCCTGCCCCTGATAACAAATAAATTCGATATCTTGAATTATTTTAAATAAACATTAGGAGGTATTTATGAACTGGGATCCTATACTGATTGTGAATTTCATTCTTTGTGTAATTATTTTTGTGTTAGGTATGTGGGGCACACGGAGAGAAGGAAATAAAACTCCGTTGTATGTCGGGATTGCCTTCATTCTCTTCGGGTTTTCTCATCTCATGAACATTCTGGGATTAATGCATATATTCGAAGTCTTTCTCATTATTATCCGCCTAGCAGCCTATCTCCTGGTTGTCTATGCCATGTATCGTGAGGCAAAAGAGACCTATGTTCGGTGATAGCACAAGCCTCTTCTAACCTTCCGAAGGTTATAAACCTTCGGAAGGTTTTCTCATATCAATTTGTCGCTACGCTCGGCGTTGCGACATTTTCGGTTAAGAGGAATGGTTCAGACACCCAACATAAAAATGCGGGATTATTCTTTCACTGATATACATCTTTTCTTATTCCAGGATTGAACACAGAAACCACATCTATAAGCATAAATAAAATAGCGCTTTGTACCTTCGTGCCTTTGCGGTTCCATTATTTTTTTGACTGATCGTTCAAAAACAGCTTGACAAAAATAAAATCACACCCTATATTTTGACTGAACGGTCAATAAAATATATAGAGGACTCTATTATGACTCGCAAATCAAAAGCAGATATCCGGCAAAAAATTCTGACTACTTCAGAAACACTCTTTGCCAGTAAAGGATTCAATGCCACCGGCATTGATCTGATTGCCAAAACCGCCGGGATTACCAAGTCCCTGATCTACTACTATTTTAAAAGCAAGGATGAAATTCTGAGCGAACTTTTCGATACTTTCGTAAAAAAGACAGTGGACATGAAACAGAAAATCACAGACCATTGGAGGGAAGAACCGTCTGCCAGCGTGGACAAAATCATCCGCGACTATTCCCTGCCCTTTATGATGGAAAACAAGAACGTTATTAAAATCGCCTTTACCGAGTCTGTCAAGGACATTACCGAAGAACCGCATCTGAATATCTTTAAATATTTCGATCAGAATTTCAATGCCAGTTACGATATCGCCCAAAAAATGGGCTTCAAATCCACAAAAGACCAACGCAAGCTGATTAGCAGCTTTTTCATGTTCTTTGCACCGCTTTTTTCCTTTGTCATCTTCAGCGATGAATGGTGCGATCACTACAACATTGATCTCATGACCGCTTCTAATCTTTTCGCCGACGCAATCGGGAAAACCTATTCCTTTTTTGCAAGGGAAGAAATACAAAACATCAATCTTGATGAAATGATGAACAAAACAACACGGGAGGGATTATGAAATCGGAAGAAAAAATAATGTCCGCCATCGCCGCTTTTGTGACCCGTTTTTACAAATGGATACCCTTTGCGGCGCTCCTGCTTTTTGTGCTTAGTATTATCGCCGCCAGTAACATCGAGGTTAAAACTGAAATCAAGGACCTGATGTCCGAAAAAGATCCAATGATTGCCAGTTATATTGAAATCGATTCGGTTTTCGACGGCGGCGCAACAATCATGATCACCATTGAAGGCAACGATAAAATCCGCATGGGACAATGCGCCGAAGATTTTATAGCCGCACTGAAAGCCAATCCGAAAATCATGAACGATATCAAAGCCATTAATCTGAAAGTGGACCGCCAATTTATCGACAACTGGGGCTTGATGCTTCAGAAAGCCAAAGATATCGATAAAACAAGTGAGACACTATCGGAACTGAATCTGCTGCCCTTTATCACTTCTCTGAATAACTCCTTCGAAGAAACCTATACTGGCGATGAAGCCGAGGAAGAGCTGGAAACCAACAAGCAGGAAAACGACGCTGTGGCGACACTTTCCCAGTTGGAGACCTTTTTTACTCTGTTACGGGAATATCTTGAAAATCCCGATTCCGTTCCGGTCAGCGAACAGGGTAAAACACTCGCAGAAACCTTTCTATACGGTAATCCCTATAATTTTAATCACGACAACAGCATGTTGCTATTTACTCTTACACCAAATTTTAGCTCTATAGAAATTGAAAAAATTGTTATTCTGATGGGGGGTATCAAAGCCATCCAGGCGGACATGAATGCCCGCTATTCCGATCTGCATGTCGGTTACACCGGCGATATTCCAATCCAGAGTGATGAACAGGACGCCCTGGGTTTTGACATGGCAGTGCCATCTATTGTGGCGTTGGTTCTGATCCTGACACTTTTCATTTTTTCATTCAGCCAGTTGCGTTCCATTCTGTTTATCCTGATTGTCCTAGTAGCAGGCATTGTATTCAATTACGGTTTTATCGGCATCACTATCAAAGAAATTAACATGCTGACCAGTATCATGGGTGTGCTGCTGGTTGGACTGGGGGTGGATTACGGTATCCAGATCGTCACAAATTTCACTACTTACCGCGAAGATGGTCTGGAACCAAAGGAAGCGCTACGACAGACATACCTGAAAGCCGGCATGGGCACCCTGTTGGCGGCATTGACCACCGCGCTGGCATTTTTTGTTATGTCTGCCACCGGTGTCAAAGCCTTTGCTCAGTTCGGTCTTATCATGGGTACCGGTATTATCAACTGTTTTCTGGCAATGTTTATCATTCTGCCGGCGCTCCTTTTATGGTGGGGTAAAAAAGATTTGAGCAAATCACATCTGCCCAATATCAATTACCAGTTCCTCGCATCGCTTGGCAAAGCCACTTATCGACATCGCACTGCAACTATTATCGCTGGCATTGTCATTACAGTTGGGCTTTTTGCGGCGGTATTTTTAAACGAGATGGAATATGACATGATGCAACTGGAGCCGCAGCAGATGCCATCCATTATTCAATACAAAAAGGTCATGGAAAAATTTGAAATGACCCCCTTTGCTTCTATGATAATTACCAACAGTATTGAAGAAGCACGGGAGCTAACGGAAAAACTGGAAAAAACGCCAATGGTAGCCGACATCAGCTCTGTATCCAACTTCTTCCCACCGGAGGATGAGCAGCGTGCACGGCTTGATGCCATTGCCAAAATCAGGCAAATGCCCACCCGCTGTAAAACAATGAACTATACTGTGAATGACATTAATAGCTTCGCTGACGAAGTTCAGCGAACCGAATGGAATATTATCGAAATGGGCGATCTTTCGGTTGCCGGTCTGGGCGAAGATAATAAAATTGTCAAAAAACGTAACCAGATGATCCGTGAAATTTTCGGGGCTGAAGTCGGCAAACCGGGTAATGAAGTATTCCAGAAACTAATTCAGCTGATTGAAAGCGATCCGGCGTTATATGCCGAAAGGCTCACCAGACTGGACCGTCATTTTGCCATTGAAATGGATGCCATTGTTAACCGTATGTCCCAGGCGCGCCGCCCGATGACTATCGATGATATGCCGGATTATATTCGAAAAAGCATGTTCGACAAAACCGGCAAGCGCAACCTGGTTATGATTTATCCTGATGGTGGAATTCTCGATAATGTCAACAATATTCGTCATTTCAATAGTTCCGTCGCTTGGGCGTCGGCGAAAATCACCGGCACAACCCAGGTTCTGACTGCCTGGCTGGATGAGGTTATCAACGCATCCGGTAAGGCTGGGATTTATATTTTTGCCGCTGTAATATTTTTCCTGATTCTGAACTTCCGGGATTTCAAATATGTGGTTTTTGCATCGGTGCCGCTGGTTGTCGGCATGATCTGGATGGCAGGAATTTATCCGTTGCTGGGGCAAAAACTGAATTTTATCAATATTGCCATGATACCGCTGGTCATCGGGATGGGCATCGATTTCGGGATTCACATCGCCCACCGTTTCAAGGTGGAACAAAATATTGAAACTGTTTATCGCTATACCGGCAAAGGTGTTTTCCTGTCTGCGTTTACGACCATGATCGGATTCGGGTCGCTGGGCTTGATTGGCAGGTTTGGTTCTGTTAACTCCATGGGACGGATTCTTTTCGTCGGTATTCTGATGTGTCTGCTAACAACCCTGATCCTGCTACCGGCACTGTTAACCTTTGACAAAAAGCATAAAACAAACCGAAGGAGAGTATAATGAAACAAGTAATCATAATAATAGTGATCCTGTTATTTACATTTTCACTGTTTGCGGAAAACGATGCACTGTCAATTATCCGAAAAGTCGATGAATTGAGCAAGACCAGCAGCAGCATCGCCAAAATGAGTATGCTGACTTTTCCCTATTCTGAAGACAATTCGAACTACCGCGATATGAAGGTTCTGGCATATGGTAAGGGTGAAGATGACAGCTATATGGAATTTATCTCCCCAAAATCCATCAAGGGCTTGCGCATTCTATCTCATGAAGGCGACCAATGGGTCTATTTCCCGTCCACTGGTCGGGTTCGGAAAATTGCCGCGAAATCTAAGGATCAATCAGTCCAGGGTGTTGGTGGTGACTTTTCATATGAAGACCTTGGTGGTGGTTCCATGATCGATAAATATACTTATAAAATCCTGAATTCCGACAAAGATAGTTGGACACTGGAAGGCATTCCAACGGAAGAATCCGCCTACTCCAAAATCATCATCATTATCGAAAAAGACACCTATATGACACCCAAAATTGAATATTATACTCCTGAAGACGGACACAAAAAAGATCTGGTTTCCGAAGATTATAAAACCATTTCCGGCAAACTGATGCCCACCCGCATGACCATGACAAACCTGATCAAACAAAGCAAAACCGTGGTTATTATCCACGAAGCTGAATATGATGTTCCAATTGATGAAAAATATTTCAATCCCATGCGGTTTTATAAATGAAAGAAAATGGAGTGGTGGAGTATTGAAGCATGGGAGTAATGACAGCTCTGGTCGATGTCGGGATTGCAGCCTGGCTAGTACATAAACCGCGGAGAACACAGAGAGAATTCAAATGTATCCTCTTTTTAATTTATAACCTCTGCGATCTCAGCGCACCCAGCGGTGAAATGTTCTGGATAATTATTTGAAACAGGAATAGATATGAAGAAAATAAGTTGTATTATATTTGCATTGATGCTTTGGGGATTTTCAACCCTACAAGCCCAGGACACCGATTTCCCGGATATCAGCTGGGGCGCTGATGAATCTGAAGGTTTAGTGGCGAGCAGCTACGAAGAGCCATTCAGTTTATACGGCTACATGATTGACTATTTTCAATCCAGCCTGAATTATACTGATCAGAAATTTTCCAAACCGACTTTCGGTAATGCCTTGCTCCTGCGTTTGAAAGGTGATTGGCGCCCGGAAAACAATCTCCGCTTTCACATGGAATTTTCCTATATATCCAATGTGGGCAATCAGAATCCCTATTTGATGTACGAAAAACTGGGCATCGGCGGCTTTGCCCAGAGCGATTTTCCGCTGGAAGATTACAGCCAACGCATGTTTTTCGATCATGTCTGGGGCATGGTCAACATTGGCAATTTTGACATGCAGTTCGGCAAATTCCCGGTGGCGTGGGGCACCGGCTATGTTTTCAATCCAACATCGCGGGTGGCGTTTCCACCATTTCTCGATATGGTCACGGAAGACACGCCCGGCACAATGGCAATTCTACCCAGTTATGCACTCTCCAATCGTATTTCACTGGAAGCCTACCTCGCGTTCCAGGATAAAACCCGTAAAACCACCGCCTACCAGGAGGACGGAGATGCCAACAATCTGCCTTATGGAATCAAATTGAATACCATCGTCGGTTCTTTCGATATGTCGCTTAGCTGGATCAAGGAGGTGCTATACAACGATCTGGATTATCGCCCGATTGACGACATTCTTAATGAAACAGCGACGGAATATGTGCAGGGCATTGTCGCCAATCAAATGATGGCGGATCTGCTGGTGGAAGGCGACACCTCAACTGTGCTGGAAATGTTCAAGCAGGGCGCATTGGCGGAGATGTCTGCTGATCTTCCGACACACCCTTACTATAAACACAGTTACTATACGGGTTTTGATTTTGCCGGTGCTATCTGGAATTTTGGCGTTTATGGCGAATTTGCATTCCGGATTCCCCGTAATGATGAGGACGATGGATTTCAGTTAAAAAACTACCGCCTCGCCGATAATCTCGAAATGTGCATTGGCTTTGACTATATGATTCCCAACATTGAAATCGACACCCGCATGGAATATTATTACCAGGGCATCGGCGAAAAAAGTAAAAAAGACTACAATCTTCTGACAGTTCTTTCTGGTGAAAAGCTGGTGAATGCCCGGAATTATTCGTTTCTGTTTTTGGAAAAAACTATCCACGATTATCACAAATTCAATCTGGCTTTTTTCAATAATCTCGACGACGGCAGCTATGCGATTCTCCCCGGCTACAGCTATTCGCCTTATTCAAATTTTGATATTACAACCGGCACCTTTATTCTGGGCGGATCAAAAGGCTCAGAATTTGACGGGCGTTATACACTTTACGGAGAAAAAGAGATTGATTTAATGGACAATATCTGGCCTTATATACGGCTGAAAATTAGTTTTTAAATGGATATATAATGAGTAAACTCAGTTGGAAACAACACATTTTATCATCGGTTGCAGGCGCTTTTTCGATAATGCAGCTGGTGGCGATTTTCTTTCTGCAGGGCGGAGAATTGAAAATTCTTCAAATTATCGGCTGGGTTGTCTGGGCAATGTCGGTAGTGTTCGGCTGGCTACCCATGTACCACCTGAGAAAATACGGTTCGGTCATTAGTGGAAAATCTTATATGCATACTCAACAGTTGGTGGACAAAGGCATTTACAGTATCGTCCGGCATCCTCAGTATCTGTCTTTGCCGCTGTTTAATATCGGGCTGATGTTAATTTCTCAGCACTGGTTGATTATTGCCCTCGGAATTCCGGCAATTCTGTTGATGATTCCCGACTTGATCCGGGCAGATCGCGAAGGTACAGGAAAGTTTGGCGACCAATATCTGGACTATTCCAAAAGGGTGCCGAAGCTGAATTTTATATTGGGAATATACAAACTTCTGAAGCGGAAAGATAACGCTTCAAAAACTTAAGGTTTTAAAATATCTTCACAATCCATCCCGCAATGGTCTTTCATCGGGCAGGAATCGCAAGCAGATTTCGGTTTTTTAATAGTTTTATAAAGTCGTTTGAATAACAAAAACGCGCTGGCAATCACGACAACAGCGACAATAATAATCTGCCAGTCCATCACTATCCTCCAAATCCCAGCAGGCTACCAATCTGATAGATTCCAACCGCCATCACAAACGCCACCAGTAATGTATAGCCCGCCTGGAAAAGGGGCCATTTCCAGGAGCCGAGTTCTTTTTTAACTGTCGCCAGCGTAGCAATACAGGGAATATAAATCATAATGAACAACATTAATGCCAATGCCATTAACGGTGAATAAGCAGAATCCGCACTAAGTTTGTCTTTTACAAAAAAATCGACGTGTGCCTGTTTGTCCGAAGCATTTTCATCGATTCCATAGAGAATCCCCATGGTGGAGATGATCACTTCTTTGGCAGCGATACCCGCCACAAGTCCGACCCCGATTTTCCAATCGAAGCCCGCCCATTTCAACACCGGCTCAATCCTCTTGCCCATTTTCCCGCCAATACTATATTCTATAGGTGGAATATTATTTCCATATAAACTGTTGTTTCCCGTCGGTGCTTTTGGATAGGAAAGGATAAACCAGACCACAATCGACGCTGCCAGAATAACCGTCCCTGCTTTTTTCACATATTCCGAAGACCTTTCCCACATGTGAATAAAAACACTTTTTACCAATGGTTGACGATAGGGCGGCAGTTCCATCACAAAAGGAGTTTGCTCGCCTTTAAACAATGATTTCTTGAAAATCAGCGCAATGGAAAACGCCATCACCCAGCCAAACAGCCAGATACTCCAGAAAACGACTGTAGCATTACTCGGAAAAAATGCGGCGACCAGCATTGCTACAACCGGCGCTTTGGCGCCGCACATCATCAGGGGGGATACCATAATCGTTACGATACGGTCTTTCCGGTTTGCCAGCACCCGGGCACTCATGATACCCGGCACGGCACACCCGGTTGAAATCATAAACGGAATGAAGCTTCGTCCGTGCAATCCGAAAATGTGAAAAAATTTATCCATCACAAACGCCGCCCGCGCCATATAGCCGGTATCTTCCAGAAAGGACAATCCCAGAAAAAGCAGAATTACCAGCGGCAAAAAAGTCAACACGCCGCCGACACCGTTAATGATACCGTTGGTCAGCAGATCCTGTAATGGTCCCGCCGGCAGGACATCTGATAAAAACAGTGACAGTCGTGTAAAGAGTATTGAAATTCCATCGGACAGCGGGTTGCCCAGCGCAAAAGTCATCTGGTAAATTAAAAACATCACCGCAAAAAAAATCGGAATGCCCAAGTAGCGATTCAGTACAATTCGATCAATATTTTCCGTAATGTCAACGACCTGACGACGCCGAACCTGGGTGACGGTTTCCTTCAGCGCACCGTGTATATAAGCATAACGCTGCTCGCCAATCACAACTTCACTATCTTCCTGAAAATGTTTTTCCAGCCGCGCCTGCCATTCCTGATTTGCTTGCAAGACCATCTCGGCAAATTTGTGCTCTGCTTTTATTTTCCGAATGGCGTCCTGATCTTTTTCCAGCAGCTTGATCGCGATCCAGTGCAACGAATACCGTTCCTTAAAAGAAGTATCCAGCTCCAGCGTATCAATAATCGCATTATGCGCCAGTTCCACCTGTTTTCCATAATTCAGGTGCCGTTGATTGGATACCAATTCCCCTTTGGCGACTTTCAGCGCCACATCCAATAGCAGATCAATCCCGCTACCGGTACTGCCCACGGTTTTCACAAAGGGAATTCCGAGAATTGTGCCCAGTTGCTCACTGTTTATATTAATCCCTTTATCTTCGGCTTCGTCAGTCATGTTGAGAGCGCCGACAATCGGTACGCCTAATTCCTGAAACTGCAATAGCAGATACAGGTGTCGTTCCAGGTTGGTGGAGTCCAGAATATCGACAATTACATCCGGCTTTTCATTCAGTACAAAATCCCGCGATACAACCTCTTCCAGCGAGTAGGCGCTCAGGCTATAGGTGCCGGGCAGATCGATGAATTCAATCAGTTTGCCATCGACGCTGATCACACCCGATTTTTTCTCAACGGTCACACCGGGATAATTGCCGATATGCTGACGCTGCCCGGTCAGGGCGTTAAAAATACTAGTCTTGCCGGAATTGGGATTACCGGCTAATGCGATCCGGATTGTTTCCTGACCGTGTCCAAATTCGTGGCGCCCCAAACGCCGCCGAACCCGATGCTGGAATTGTTGTCCTTGACTATTCATGCGATTTCTTCAACACAGATCAGCGCCGCTTCAGACCGCCGCAAAGAGACTTTGGTTCCTTTAATTTCTACCTCAATCGGGTCTTTCAAAAGCGCCTCGCGGATGACGTTGCCTTTTTCATTTTTGATAAATCCGATATCCAAAAGACGCCGCCGGATTTCCCCTTTGGCAAAAATTTTCACCACTTTGAAAGAATGTCCGGCTTCTATATCTGACAGACGTTTCTGATAATCTTTCTGTTCGATGGCGGTTTCAATCATATCAGCAGCATCCCGGGAAATTTCCACCAGGCAGCCATCGGTTTTCAATACATACGGCTGATGCTCTGTGCCAATTTCCTGAACCGTGACGATAGTGCCCGGCATCAAGCCCTTTTCGATAATACTACGGCGAATGTTGGGATCCGGTCCGAGCATAACGATCCGCGCCTCCTGTCCCCGATCGAGTTGCGACAAGAGAATGTGGACCGTGTCTTTCTCGGGCTGGTGAGGAAAATTACTGGCAACAAAGCAGGTTTGACACTCGGGATCGCTCTCAATGGTACCTTCGGCGGAACTGATACATTTTTTAAACAATTCGAGGGTCGGTTTATCGTTTTTCTTGCATTCGATAAGAAACTGGTAAAGCAGAATCAGGCGGTCAAGTGTCGCAATGCTGAGGTGGTGTTCCAGTTCGCAGGCTTCTTTTTCTGCCACGGTGATATCAATATTGAGCACGTCAATGAGAAAATTTTTCAGAAAAGTGTTCTTGCTGCTGAGACGATGAGCTGCCCGGTAGCCTTTGGATGTCAATTCCACAAATTCATGGGCGGAATACAGCACCTGATCGTCTTTCGCCAGTTTGCGCAGTGCTTCGGTAACCGATGGCATGCTAACACCTTTGCGCTCGGCAATTTCTTTCACCCGCGCGACTTTTTTTTCATTGGTCAAATCCAGGACAATTTTCAGGTAGTCCTGCTGACTTTCCGATAATAATGTATTCGCCATGGCACCTCATTTTAAAACGCCCTAATTTAATTAGGTGCAGCTAATTATTCAACAATAAAAATCATTCACATCCGTAATTGCGACATTTTTTTACCCGTTGCAAAACAAAATGACTTTTCCTACCTTTAAATTGCAATTAAATGGAGATGTAAATGACTTTTATTGAACGGCTTAAAAAGGGAATTGTCCTGTTTGATGGCGCGATGGGAACCCAGATTCAAGCACTTGAACTCAGCATTGATGACTGGGACGGACAGCTTGGTTGTACCGAAATTCTGAATTTGACAATACCGGATAAAATTCAACATCTCCATGAAAAATATTTTGAAGCAGGCGCCGACGTTGTCGAAACCAACACGCTTGGCGCTAACATAATCGTTCTCGCAGAATTCAATCTCCAGGAAAAAGTCATTGAAATAAACCGGGCTGCTGCCATACTGGCAAAAGCGGCTGCGCAAAAATATTCAACTCCCCAAAAGCCTCGTTTCGTCGCAGGATCACTGGGTCCCGGCACAAAACTGATTTCCCTGGGACAAACCGATTTCGATACCATGTATCAATCCTATGCGCTGCAAGCCCGCGGTTTGATTCAAGGCGGCGTCGATCTGTTCATTATCGAAACTTGTCAGGATTTGCTTCAGATAAAAACCGCCCTGATTGCAGTCCAGGATGAGATGGCTGCCGCAGGCGTGACCCTGCCGCGCATTGTTTCCATTACTGTTGAAACCACCGGCACCATGCTGATCGGTAGTGATGTCAGCGCCGCACTGGCAACACTGGCGCCATTTGATATTGAAGTTCTGGGAATGAACTGCGCCACCGGTCCTGAACACATGCGTCCGTTCATTAGGCAGATTTGCCAATCATTTAAGGGACCTGTTGCCGTCCAACCTAACGCCGGATTACCACAGATAATTAACGGCAAAATGCAGTATACACTCTCTATACAGGAATACGTCGATGTACTCTCCAGTTTTGTCAATGATTATGGTGTACAGATTGTGGGCGGCTGCTGCGGTACCACCCCGGAATTTACCGCCGCTATGGCACAGAAGATACCGAAACTCAAGCCGGCAAAACGTCAGCCGGAAATTAAATCTTCAGTGGCATCCCTTTTTTCTGCCCAGGAATTGCACCAAGACCCGCCGCCATTTTTCGTTGGTGAGCGTTCCAACACCAACGGCAGCAAGCTGTTCCGTGAGCGATTATTGGCAGAAGACTGGGACGGCATTGTTGATATTTCCAGACAGCAGGAGATGACCGGCGCGCACGGACTCGATCTCTGCGTGGCGTACACCGGGCGCGACGAGATCCGGGATATGCACGAAGCCGTCAACCGCATTGTCACCCAGGTCAAGCTACCGATATTCATTGATTCAACCGATGCTAATGTCATAGAAGCGGCGTTGAAATTGATCGGCGGACGGGCAGTCATCAATTCCATCAATCTGGAAGACGGTGAAGAACGTACCCAGAAAGTCTGCCGTCTGGCGAAACGCTACGGCGCGGCGCTGATTGCTTTAACCATTGATGAAAGCGGCATGGCACACAAAGTGGATAAAAAAGTCACAATCGCCAGGCGCATTTATGATATTGCCGTGATCCAAAATGGATTGCGCCCGGAAGATCTGATTTTCGATACACTGACCTTCACCCTCGGCAGCGGAGATGAATCCCTGAAAAATGCCGGTAAAAATACAATCGCAGGCATCCTGGCAGTCAAAAAAGCCCTACCCGGTGTTTTTACTCTGCTCGGGGTTTCAAATATTTCATTCGGTTTGAATCCCAATGCCCGGGAAATCCTGAATTCTGTTTTTCTGAATGAGGCGATAAATGCCGGTCTCGATTTAGCCATTGTCAACGTTAAAAAAATTATTCCGCTCTTTAAACTGGACCAACAAGATATTGATATTTGTCTGAACCTGATCTACAATCGTGGCGACAATCCTCTATTTGCATTTATTGAGCATTTCGATAAAAAATCCGGCGTTAAAAAAATCCAGTTGGTCGAAGATGACGAAACGCCCATTGAAGAAAAGATCCGGCAGCGGGTCATTCAGGGTAACCGCACTGGTCTGGATAAAATTCTCAACGAAGCCCTGGAAAACGAAAATGCCATCGACATTATCAATCACTGGCTGATTCCGGCAATGAAGGTCGTCGGCGAGCTGTTTGGCGCCGGGAAAATGCAATTGCCCTTTGTCCTGCAATCCGCCGAAGTGATGAAATACGCCGTCGGTGTTCTGGAACCCCACCTGGAAAAAACAGACACTGAGAGCCAGACGTCGATTGTTTTAGCGACGGTGCGCGGCGATGTCCATGATATAGGTAAGAATCTCGTGGACATTATTCTCAGTAATAACGGCTACAAGGTGTACAATCTCGGTATCAAGTGCGAGATCGATACCATGCTTCAGAAAGTTGAAGAGGTCAAAGCTGATGCCATTGGGATGAGCGGGCTGCTGGTGAAATCCACTACGGTCATGAAAGAGAATCTCGAGGTAATGAAGCAGCGCAAAATTGATATTCCGGTATTGCTCGGCGGCGCTGCTTTAACCAGCGGATTTGTCGAAGAAATTTGCGCTCCGTTGCTTAATAGCCCGGTGATCTATTGCCCCGATGCCTTCGCCGGTCTTGAGACAATGAGCTATATCAGGGGAAAAAACTGGGGGGGACTTATACCAAACAAAGACAATGGTAAAAGGAAACCTGCCAATGTTGTTCGTCAGAAACCAGTCGTGAAGCATGAAAATCTGCGCCGGGATATTGACATTCCGATACCGCCGTTCTGGGGCACAAAAATCATTGATAACATCGACCTCGATACTGTCTATTCTTTCCTGACCGAATCAGTATTGTTCCGGGGACGCTGGGGCTATCGTCGTGGAAAATTATCCAGCGAAGAGTACAATGAACTAATTGAAAATCAGGTACGTCCCGAACTCGAAGAGCTTAAACAGCGCTGCAAAGCTCAGAAATTGTTGATTCCGAAAGTGGCTTATGGGTATTTTCAATGTAACAGCACCGGCGAAGAAGTAATCATCTTCGAACCAGACACTAATACAGAAGTCGAACGGCTCTATTTCCCGCGCCAGAAAAAGACACCCTATCGCTCAATCGCCGATTTTTTTCTGCCAACCGAGTCCGGACGCAAAGATATAATCGCCCTGCAGGTTGCTACTGTCGGACACTTCGCACACAAAGAAGCCCAGCGTCTTTATCATGAAAATCATTACAAAGACTATTTGCTTTTTCACGGATTAAGTGTCGAAGTCGCTGAAGCGCTTGCCGAGTATTGGCACCAGCATATTCGAATCGAACTGAACATCGCCGGTGAAGATGGCGCCGGAATTGATGATTTTGTCGTTCAAAAATACCGCGGATCCCGGTATTCATTCGGTTACCCGGCTTGTCCGGACTTGTCAGAAAACAATAAAATTCTGACATTGCTGGACGTCATGAAAATCGGCGTTTCCGCGACGGATAGTTTTCAAATGATCCCCGAACAAACCACCTCGGCATTTATCGTCCATCACCCACAAGCAAAATACTTTACCCTCGAATAGGAGGATATCATTATGGATAAATACATCTGCGCTAACTGTGGCTATATCTACGACCCCGAAATTGGCGATCCGGAAAACGGCATTCCCGCAGGAACGTCTTTTAATGACCTCCCGGACGATTGGGTCTGCCCGGTCTGCTACGTAAGCAAAGACCAATTCGACCTGTTATAAACGCAAATAATTTTTAAATTACATCTATCATAATGAAAAAATGTATTTTATATAACATCCTACTGGGCATCATTCTGTTTGGCGCCCCCGGTAATGCCCAACTGCTGATGAAAACACACGGACATCTGACGGTTGAATCATACATTCATGGTATGGACAAAACAATGGCATTATACCCAGCCTATCGTTCCGAAGCAATGGCATATGTGGATTTTTTCAAATGGCATAAGCTGGTCATCAATGGATTAATCGGTAACACGGTCATGATTTCCCATTCTGATTCCCTGGTTTGGGAAATGGATCGTATTCTGTACACAATTTCACCGGGATTTCGTTTGGAATTCAAACAATGGCTTATTAAAGGGACTCTTTCCCATCAGTGTATCCACCGGATAAATCAGCGCGAGCCAGTACTCGAAGATCGTACTCGTGGGTCCACCTGGTGGAACAGTTTTCAGATCGGAATCGGAACCAAAGGCTCCTATTATCTATATCTCCGCAATCAGTTCAAACCACGCAATACGATTTTAAATACCTGGGACGGACAGATTAATATCGGTAAATATGTCCCGGCAAAAAACACATTGACAACCGGACAAAACCATAACTACCGCTATGAAATCTTCAGCCTGATCCGCTATAATGTCGGGGCATATAACAACTGGGCTTCATTTATTGGACTTCGGCAGAATTGCTGGATAAACGCCGATCAGACCGTCGAGCACAAGATCAGCCTGACATTCAATCTCTTTAGAAAAGGATTATACAATTTCGCCGGATTGTTTTATACCTATTATCTATATGATTCCTTTATTCATGACAATGAAAACCACCTTGGCGTACTGGGATTGAAAATTGTATTTTAAAATACCCATCATCCAAAAATACTATTTACGCATACACCGGATTATTTTCTTTTTGATACTTTTCGGCTTCGGGAACATTTCTGGTCAGTTACTAATGCACACTCACGGATTTGTCGCATTTGCTCCATATGTTACAGGCGTAGTCAAAGAAAATGATATGTGGCCCGGGTATCGGGCAGATTTTCTGACAAATATCGACTTTTTCAAAGCCGGGCGATCCACAATATATGGCACCGTCGGAAATACAACCCTGATTTCCCTTGGCAGTACCTCGGGCTTCACATTGGACAAATTACACTATGATTTGTCTGCAAATATCCGTTTTGAATTTGAAAAGCTGCTTATCAAAGGAACATTCTATCGCGGCAGCATCCACAAAATTAGCACTGTCGAAGAGGGAACGCCAATCTGGTGGAATTGTATTCAGGTCGGCGTGGGTACTCCCGGCGCCACCTATCTATATCTCAGAGACAAGTACAGAACCCAAGACAATACTATAATAAATAACTGGGACGGTCAGGTTATTTTTGGTACCTATTTCAAACCTACCGGCACGGTTTTCACCGGGATAAATCATTCTTATAAATATGAAATCAACAGCCTGGTCCGATATCATCTCGGAGTCTATAAAAAATGGGCTTCTTTCGTCGGGTTCCGTCAAAGTATCTGGATTTTGAGGGACTCCTCAAAGCAATATAAAACCGCCATAACCGTTAATCTCTTCCGGAAGGGAGCTGTTAATTTTGCCGGATTTTATTACACCTACGTATTGTATGATTCCTACATTCCGGACAATGAAAACAAAATGGGATCACTGGGATTCCGGATCATCTTTTAAAACACAAATTTATCTATAGATTTCCTTAGGTTGGACATTCCGTATATTTTAAATTTGCCGGATGAAAATATTTCGTTTACTCCGAACCATTATATTTTTAATTCTGACCGTTTATTTTTTAAGCGCCCAATCTTCACTGAATGCCACAACGATTGGCAGCATATTGGGCAGGAATCATCAACTGACGTTCGGGTACTGGAACGATAACCTCATTTATCAGGACTTTTTCAAAAAATTTCTGAAGGTCGGAACCGATGATTTCGTCACCACCAGCTTCTGGTCTCAAGTGGCTTATCAGCACGAGGAAAGATGGCTAATTTTCGATTTATATTACAGCGTTCTCACAAATAAATCGACCAATTATCGTTTCGACTTGATAACAAACCGCATTTCAATCGAAAAGGATACACGCTGGGCTTTGTTCCAGGTTGGGACAGGACTGGTCTTTCGTGGTAATTTTGGCGGTGAAACGATTCAAAACAGCTATCATAAGCTGTTTGGTTATCACCGGGTCAGCTTACCCTATACCGATCAAACCGCCACCGGTTTGCTTTTTATGGTCAAAGCCGAACCATATTTGATCAGAATCAGTCACCATGTCCTGAAATTTACGCTCAGCAACGCCTATCGGACTGCCGCGGCGCCAAGCAATTTCCGATTTGGATTAAATGCCAGTCACCGTTTTGATATCCCTAATTCGGACATCGCGTTTTGCCTCCAGGAGCGTTTTGGATATATCCGCTACTATCATCAGGACAGCCTTACTCACTATCTCTTCGATCAGGGAATCGGTTTCGGATTTGTGCTATCGGGCATTTATAATAATAAGTACGGGATTTCGATCTGGATGACAGAGAACCAATACGGACAACATAATCCCCACTATGGCTTACTATTTTCATACAATCCGAGAAAGCGCTCCATCCTGCGGATCAGTGACATTTTGGTCCCCTGATCATTAAATAAAAAAAACACTTGACAAAAACACACCAACGCATTACATTATTAGTGTATTAGTTAATTAATACACTAAAACGGAGCGAAAAATGATTGAATTTGTGAATGTAACCTTCGCCTACAAAAACAAGGCGCCGCTTTTTGAAAACCTTAACCTGAGTATCAGCGATGGCAATATTTATGGTCTGCTTGGAAAAAACGGTGCCGGTAAAACTACCCTTTTGAAAATTATCTGCGGGTTGATCTTCACTCAAAAAGGTGATGCTACTGTGATGGGCTTTTCCCCGCATGTGCGTCCCGCAGAAATGCTAAGAGACATCTATTTTATTTCCGAAGAATTTTACACACCGGCACTCAAGTTCAAAGAATATGTCCGGCTTTACTCGCCATTTTATCCGGATTTCAGCACCCGGGCTTTTGAAGAATACATTACCACTTTTGAGCTGCCCTTGAATGATCGGCTTACTTCTTTATCCTATGGTCAAAAGAAAAAATTTCTCGTGGCTTTCGGACTGGCAACCAATTGTCGTCTGCTGATACTTGATGAACCCACAAACGGGATGGATATACCCAGCAAAAGCCAGTTCCGAAAACTGATGGCGGCATCCCTGGATGAAAAGCGGACAATTATTATTTCCACCCATCAGGTTCGTGATATCGGTAATCTGATTGATCCGATTATTATTCTTGATAACGGAAAAATCATTTTCAACCAGACTATTGAATCTATATCAAAAAAACTGTCTGTCCAACTTCAGAAAACGGAACCCGCCGCAGAGCAGGTGCTCTATGCCGAGAAAACGCTCGGTGGTTATGTTGTCATCCAGGAAAACCGCGGCAATGCTGACAGCAACCTCGACATCGAGTTGTTGTTTAATGCCGTCATTAACAATCAGCAACACATGAGTGATCTTTTCACTCGGGAGGCATAAATGAACTCCAATAATATATTTAACTTCAGACGTTTTCTATTACTACTAAGAAACGACCTGTTTCGCAACTACCGTACACTGCTAATCGGCGCCGGTACTGTGGCGGCTATCTATTTTATTTCCGTGTTGCCGCAAATATTCTTTTCACCGGCTGATATCAGTTATGAATTCCATATCGGATTTTTCCCAACAGCTCTGTTTATTGCCGGTTTTATATTGAGCGCCGGCGTATTTGCCGAGATTCATCGTCCCCAAAAGAACACCGCATTCTTCATGCTGCCGGCAACAATCTTTGAAAAATTCACCAGCCGTCTATTGTTAACCACGGTTGTTTTTGTCCCGATTGGCATTGCCTTTTATATTCTCTTAAATCTGCTTTCATTACTGATTTCAATGATTTTTTCCGATTGGGGATTTCCGATACTCAATCCATTTGATCATGACATGTTGCTGGTCGTCGCCATTTATCTGGTGACACAATCGCTTTTTCTGTTCGGGAGCAGCTACTTTAAAAAGCATGCTTTTATGAAAACCGGGGTATCGTTATTCGCCCTGGCTGTTATCCTGGGGATTTATGCTTCAATCGTATTCAGAATTGTATATTGCGACTTTTTCCACGGTATGCAGTTTTTTGATCAGCATGTTTTTTCTGACGTCAGCGTCTTTGAGAACTTTGGTGAGACTTTACTGACAATTGTAAAATACCTTTTCTGGATTGTATTAGCGCCCTTTTTCTGGATTTTAAGTTATCTAAGACTCAGAGAAAAGGAGGTTTAGGATGGAATTTGGAAAGGACCAGGCAATTTACCTCCAGATTGCCGATATAATCTGTGAGAATATTTTATCCGGTGAATGGGCTGGGGAAACTAAAATCCCATCCATCCGGGAAATGGCAGTTTCCCTGGAGGTAAATCCGAACACTGTCATGCGCACCTATACCTATCTTCAGGACAAAGAGATCATCCAGAATCGCCGGGGAATTGGGTATTTCATTACGGAAAATGCTCTGCCCCTCACCCGCCAGCTTAAAAAAAACGAATTCCTCAATATTCAGTTGCCTCAAATTTTTAAAATGATGAAACTATTGAACGTTGATATGGCAGAACTGAAAACTCTCTATGATAAACAATAATGGAGCTCCTATGAAAAACAGCAACAAAACTTTAATCGTTACCATATTGGTCATTTTGCTGATCATTACGGGACTGGTGATTTCCAGCCGGATTATGATCAACAAAGCCGGTTCTGGTCATAAAAAATATTCAAATGATAACATGATCTCTAAAAAATACAATTTTTCCGATTTTGATGCTATCCGGGCTGAGGGCGCCTGGCGGATTGATATCGTTCGGAATGATAATTATACGGTTACCGTTGAATTTCCGGAAGAATTAATTGACGAAATCAGCGTATCTGCCTGGGATAACGAGTTGATCCTCACCAATGATATTTCCCGGGACAGACAGCATGAATATTTCCGGGCGACCATTGGCATGCCGGCATTGACATCCATTGACACGGAGGATGGTGTTTCAATGGAATTTGCAGATTTTAACTGCGATAACCTAAAAATAACCATTACCGGAGCCGCGGAAATCAGGGGCAATAATTCCACAATTAACACACTGGATGTCCAATGTGATGGTGCGACTCATGTTAATATGCGGAATTCCGCAATTGAAAACGCAAATATAGATATCAATGGCGCCAGCCGGATTGTACTTAATATGACCGGTGGTAAACTGAGGGGCAGCGCCCATGGAGCATCCTCCATTGTGTATTATGGAGATGTCTCCACACAAGATATAGAAACTGCCGGCGCTGTTTCCATTCGTCACCGCTGAAAAGATTTGCAAAAAATTATATTTTAAAACCGCAATTTATTTTAAATATCTGTGACTCTCGTCGCAAAATCCCTTCAATTCGCTTGACATTGACGGGATTTTTCTCTAACATTTTTGGCATTTTTGACTGTATCGCCATCATATAAAATTCGAACTATGAAAATACTTATTGCATCGAATAATCAGGATAAGATTAAAGAAATCCGTAAAACCTTCCGCTTGCCGGATGTGGAACTCATTACACTGGATCAGTTTCCTGAAGCTTCCCCGGTTATCGAAGACGGGAACACCCTTTACGACAACGCATTAAAAAAGGCATCTATGTTAAATAAATTTACAGGACTGCCCACGATATCTGACGATACAGGTCTCGAAGTAGATGCATTGAATGGTGCACCGGGGGTTTATTCCGCCCGATTTGCCGGAGAAAACGCCACATATGATGATAATGTTGAAAAGATGATCGGTCTGATAGCATCTATACCGGAGAATAAACGCAATGCCCGCTTCAGAACCGTTGCCCTCTTTTATCATCCCGATCTGATAATTTCGGAAGAAGGCTCGATCGAAGGCAAAATTTTGACCGAAAGACGCGGAACCGGGGGATTCGGATATGATCCAATCTTCTTTGTACCTGAAAAGGGTAAAACCTTTGCCGAATTGACTCACGCTGAAAAAAATGCTATCAGTCACCGCGGTTTGGCATTTTCCCGTCTGTATAAATCACTGCAACAGCAGCTGCCATTAGTAAGATTATAAAAACCTTGAGGTGTCGTCCAGCCAACTTGCTACATCCAATTTAAGTAATATATAAACAAAATTTTAAATCCCAAAAACAGGTGACGATCCTGAATCGTATCGGTAAATATATATTTTTTTTAACTCTGTTTGTACTCTTACAGACAATAACCGCCCAGGAAGAAAATTCTGCGGTGGGGGGTACCGGATTTCTAATACAGGTGGACTGGCTGTCAAACCGATTCAGTTCAATCAGCCTTGATCCGCCGAAAGGTCTGTCGCTAATTTCTCCGAATGCCGCCCTGTTCAACCGCTATATTTTAAAAATAAATTACCTGTCAAAATTGACGTCTAAAAAACAGATTGACGCCACCGGAAAGAACCTGATTTTTGATGAGGAATATGAGGGTTTGTACTCGATTCCTTCACGAAGCGTTTCTCTTGAACAATACTATCAATTAAAGGCTCAATACAACCTCAGAACCAAACTTCATGATATTTGCAGCAAGGAGCTTTCCGGTGAAAAAGAAGCCGTTCGGTCTGAAAAACTGGAGCTGATCGGCGCCGATATTGCCGGTCAACGGGTTTCCCTGCGAGTATCCGGGAATGTCAATATCAACGGACGGCTGCAGAACCAGCAGCAGTCACAGGTCCGAACCGGCTACCAGGCTGGCTCTTCGACAACCTTCATCGTTGATCAGAAACAGCAGTTGAATATCGAGGGCAAAATCGGTGACAAGATCAGTATTCTTGTCGATCAGGACAGTGAACGCGATTTCGATTTCGAAAACAACCTGAAGATTATCTATACCGGTGAAGAGGATGACATTGTCCAAAAGATTGAAGCCGGTAACGTCGCTCTGTCACTGCCGGGAACTCAGTTCGTGACTTTCTCCGGTAAAAATAACGGTCTTTTTGGATTAAAGGCACTGATGAAGTTGGGCGGACTGGACATTACCACCATCGCCAGTGTGGAAAAGGGTAAAAAGGAAAAACTCAGTGTTGACGGTGGCGCCCAGCAGACTGTCACAACTATCAGGGATTATGACTATCGGAAGGGACAATATTTCTTCGTAGATAATAATTTTCGCAGCACCTTTTATGACGGATTTCTGGAAAATGGCGGCATCTTCAATTTTAATCCCAACCGGGTTATAGCCGACCTCGAGGTGTATCAATCCATCATCAATGAAGTGGCGGGCAGCATGTACGGATATGCCTACATCGATCCCAATCAGACAGATCAGGATACCAGCCTCATCGAACAACGAATTTTTAAACGCCTTGATCTGGGGCAGGATTATATTGCCAATCCCAACCTCGGATTTATCCGGCTGGCTGCGCCCGCCCAGGAATCGGATGTCATAGCCGTCGTTTATAGAATCGTCGATGCGAACGGAACCACCATAGAGGAGTACGGAGACTGGCGCTCACCGGACACCTCCAATATTATTTTAAAACTGATCAAACCTCAACAAAGTATTCCCAGTCATCCCTGCTGGGACCTTGAGTTTAAAAACATTTACAGCCTTGGTACAACCGGAATCAATGCCGAGGGTTTCGAGCTCAGTATCGTTTATATGTTTGGTGAAACCGGTGATGAAGCCATTGCCAGCGATGGCATCAATTTTTTACAGAAATTCGGACTGGATTTAAAAGATCAATCCGGTTCGCCAACTCCGGACGATGTCGTCGATCTTGATAATCCGGCGATCATCAATCTCCAGTCGGGTGAGTTGTGGTTTCCCTATTTGCGACCGTTTCAGTACATAGAAAACGATGTCAGTGGTGAACACAACCCAAATCTCAGCGATCTCTATAGTTCCTCGGCATTATATGACAGCAACCGTACCCAGCAGAGTGAAATCACTGAAGATTCAAAATTCAAGATATTATGTAAATACGAAAACCGCAGTTCTATCATCAACCTTGGCGCTATGGTGATTGAAAATAGTGAGTCGGTATCCCTCGGCAATGAAACGCTTACCCGGGGAGTGGACTATACCATCGATTATTTTTCCGGAACATTGACATTGCTCCGTCAGGACGCTCTCAACCCGGACGCGAAACTTGATATTAAATATGAACGAAACCAGTTTTTCCAGCTGGATAAAAAAACAATTTTAGGCGCCCGCGCTCAATATGACTTCGGTGAAAATTCTTTTATCGGTGGGACCGCCCTGTACTTCAGCCAATCGGTCATCGACGAAAAAGTGGACGTTGGTTACGAACCGATGCGCAACTTCGTGTGGGACATAAATGGTCGGCTTAATAAAGACCTGAACTTTTTAACCCGGGCTGTAAACTGGCTGCCGCTCGTTGAAACGGATCAACAATCCACCATAAGCTTCGAAGGGGAAATTGCCCAGGTACGCCCCAATCCAAACACCCTTGACAACGAAGATACCGGCGATAAAAATGGGGTCGGGTTTATCGATGATTTTGAAGGGTCCAAACGAATCACATCACCACCGATCATGCAGCGATACTGGGCACCATCATCGGTACCGCTTGGTAAAACAAACAATGAAAGAGGGTTTTTATTCTGGTATAATCCGTATGGCGGTGTGCCGACAACCAATATCTGGCCCAATAAAGAAGTCAGCACTCAGGCTCAGAATAACCTGACGGAAATTATGGTGTTGACCCTGGATCCGGACTGGTCTATCGCGGTTGCCGACGCAGTTGCTCCCCGGAAGGCTGCCTGGGGAGGGATTACCTACCCATTCCCAACGAGTTACTATGATCAGTCAAAAACCAAATTTCTGGAAATCTGGGTGCGCGGTAATTCGGGACAGATGCATGTTGACCTTGGACAGATCAGTGAAGATTACATTGTCAACGGTAAACTGGACACTGAGGACAAACCGGAAGCCGGCTTTACCCTTGGAAATGATCTTTTGGATGATGGCGAGGACACCGGTATTGATGGGCTCTTTGATGAAGATGAGTTTATTATCAATAGTTTCGGCGAAACTATTCCATTCGGCGATGAGCGACTCACCCAGTACAAACGCAGTCTTACTGATCCGCACAGCGACAACTGGAAATGGAGCGAAGGATCTTCCAATTATCGCGATATCAATGGCACTGAAAAAAGCATAAAGGATGCCAGCGGATATGTCCCCGATTCCGAAGATTTGAACCGCAATTATGTCGTGGATTTAAAGAATGATTATTTTACGGTTGATTTTTCACTGGACGACCGGATAGACGACCAGTTTGTCGCCGGGCGAACCAAATTTAAAAACGGGAAGAATACCGGTTGGAAACTTTATCGAATCCCATTAAACGACTTCCAGAAAGCCCAGAATGGCGGCTCGGTCAGCTGGCAGACTATTGAAGCCTGTCGTATCTGGATCGACGGCGTCAGCGGTCAGGATTCTGTCATGCTTGCAAAAATTGAAATGGTTGGCAATGAATGGGAGGAACTCGGTATCGCCTCAGAAAACGATGGCGACTATGTCCTGAATGATGAAGCTTTTGCCATCAGTGTTATCAATTCGGAAGACAATCCCGACACCTATTTTGCTCCAAAAGGTGTTCAGGGAGAATACGATGCAATCAATGAAATTCAGCTGAAAGAACAGTCCCTGGTTATGTGGTTCGATGGCAGTCACGGAATTCACCCGGGTGAAAAGGCGGCAGCCAAGAAGGTGCTCTTTGAAGAAGCCAGTTATATCACCTACAAAAAACTAAAACTCTTCATTAATGGTCAAAACATTCACACCCGTACAAAATATTATAGTGAGGGTGAAAAGACACCATTGCAGTTCTTTATCCGGTTCGGGCGCGGCGGTCAAAATCCACAGTTTTATGAATATCGCGGACCGATATATCCCGGCTGGGACAAACGGAATAACATTGAAATTGACCTAGATTTCATGACCAGTCTCAAGAGCTATATATCTGAGCAGGATTTTCCAGACAACGATGCCGTCCCGAAACAGTACAGCATTATTTATGATGATAACGGTGATATTCTGCAGCGTCGCTGGCGTGAAGTAAAAAACGGAGAATATACCGGTGTTGAGATTATCATCTGGGGAAATCCGGCAATCTCGCGAATTCAGCAGTTGGAAATCGGTGTGCTCAACCAGAAATATGCTCTCAATGATTTCGATGAGTCTTTTCCGCTCCCCCGTTATGACAATACGGTTTTTGGTGAGGTTTGGCTGGATGAGTTACGACTGTCTGGTGTTCGCCGAAATGCAGGGGTTGCCTATCGAACCAAAGCCACCCTGTCTGTCGCCGACCTGATGAAATTCGATGTCGGAATTGATCGAAAAGACGCTGATTTTCATACGGTCGAACAGCGCCCTTCTCTGCAGCCATCCGGATTAAATACCTCGCGTAACTTTTCAGCCCGGGGCAGCGTTTCATTAAACAAATTCACACCCGCCAGTTGGGGACTTCAGCTACCGGTATCGGGCTCCTACACCAGTAAATACAGCGCCCCTAAATTTGTCCCGGGAACTGACATTCTCGCCGGTGGCAGCCCGGCTGATAGCATTCTTTCCCTTTCCGAATCCTATGGGATCAACACTTCTTACAGTAAACGGGTCTCGGACTTCTGGCTGACAAAATATACCATTGATCAGCTGCGCCTATCCGCCAATGCCCAATGGTCCAACAGCTCCTCGGTCTCCTATGTGAAACAGGAAACCGAGAGTTACCAGGGAAGTATTTCATATAAGGTTCCTTTCGGTCGCGATAACTTTATTCAGCCGTTCAAATGGATCAGGAATGTCCCGATAATTGGTGAAAAACTGGGGGATTTTCGCTGGTATTATACACCCAGCAGCCTCGATTTTTCCATGGATGCGAACGAGACCCAATCCACAAATATCCCTCGCAACGGAGAAATAAAATATCCATATGACTTTGGTTTGAATCGTTCTATTACCGGTAGCTATAAAATGTTTGACAATCTGAATTTGAATTATTCCCAAAAAATCAAGACCAGCCTGATCGATTTTCGTGATAATAAACTGAAAGCCGTCCAGGAATTAAATCCCGGCATTCCGATAAACATAGCCGAAAGTTACACCTCCACATTTTCACCCAAAATCTTCAGCTGGTTTTCGCCGAGTTTGAGCTACAGCGCTAATTACAGCTGGGCAGAGCCGGTTGCCAGCAGTTCAAAAAGTATCGACCAGTTAAGCAACCAGAACCGTATTTCCACATCCTTCAGCCTGAGTCTGGCGGAAATGCTGAAATCCGTTTATACGCCCAAATCCGCCTCAAGCTCATCACACCGTCCGGGTGGCTCAGGTAGTACCGCCACTCGCAGTTCTTCCCGTTCCCGCAATAATTCCCAGGACACCAAAAAGGAAGAGGCGTCCAAAGAAAAAACTTCTGAAATTGTAATACTTGAACAACTTTACAAGGTTCTGGATCGTATTCAACCGGTTCAGATCAGCTATTCCACCAGTCAAAGTGTGCGCAATCTTGGGCGTGTGGGAACACCAGACCTTGCTTATCGCATGGGATTTGCTACCGATCCGGAACTGGAAATAATCACCGAAGAAGCCAGCTCTTTTCCGGATAATATTTCCGTTAATTCCGATGCCAGCGTGCGGAGTGGCGTCAAAATAACCAATAATATCAATACATCCTTCTCCTTCGCACAGAATATGGCGTGGTCCGAATCTCAGGGCAATAAAAGTCACAATATCACCAGAGATTATCTCACTTTTGACAATACCGGCAAAAAGGGAATTCCTTTTCCCGGTTGGACATTAAATATTGCGAGCCTTGAAAAGATCCGTTTTCTGTCCGGCATCTTCAAGAAACTTTCGCTCGACCATGGCTTTTCCGGAAAAGAAGCCATCGTATATCGCAATGGCGAAATTCAAAGCGCCTCCTACAAAACCTATTTTCAACCATTGGTCGGACTATCCATGCAATTCAAAAACAATATCAGCTCAACTCTCAGAATGACCATGGGTAAAACCATCACCAATCTGGCAAATGGCGGCGCCAATGTTGTCCGCGACCAGAATATTAACGCTTCCATGAATTATCAGAAAAAAGGCGGCATGACCATCCCGATCCCCTTTTTAAAGAAAAAACGCCTGGATAACACGATTACGTTCACCATGACCTTTGATTACAGCTCCTCGGTTTCAGAGGGGAAAAACTCGGCAACCGAAGATTTTGCAGTGCAGCAGGAAAACCGCAATTGGAAAGTCGAACCGCGGATCAGTTATTCATTTACTCAAAAAGTTACCGGTGGTATATTCTACTCATATGGCGAAAGTTTTAACGCCAGAACCGGAAAGCGTATTACCCGCAACGGTGGCTTTGATGTCAACATTGCAATTCGAGGCTAAAATGGTAAAAAAAACGATCCTGTCAGTTATCCTTCTACTCATTAGCAGCTGCAACAGTCCACAACCGGTATTTGATGCTGAAAAAGCCTTTCAATATTTAGTCGAACAGTGCGATATCGGCTATCGGAATCCCGGTTCCCGCGGTCATGAAGAAGCAATAAAATATTACACTGATTTTTTCAGTCCCCTGGCTGACACGGTAATCCATCAGGTATTTGACCGGGAAATTCCCATTGACAATATTACTTTCACCTTCACAAACATCATTGCCGGTTTTAATACGAATGCCAGAAATCCTTTGCTTATCGGCGCGCACTGGGATACCCGACCGCGGGCTGATCATGATCCGAATCCCAACAATCGCAACCAACCGATCCTGGGAGCAAATGACGGCGCCAGCGGCGTAGCTGTCCTGATGCAACTGGCAGAAATTTTATCCGGACGACACCCGTCCCGGGCGATTTATCTGGTGCTTTTTGATGGCGAGGACTACGGCTACTCCGGCTCTCTTGAATATTATTGCATGGGTTCCGAATACTTTGCCAAGAACCTGCCCATTCCAAAACCCGCCGAAGCTATAATACTTGATATGATCGGCGATAAAGACCTTTCCATTCCGATCGAACGGAATTCCTACAGCAGTCACCCCGCCCTGGTAAAGGAGTTGTGGAATATTGCGAAAAACCGCGGCTATTCCGAGTTTCAGCACCGTTTTGACTCTTATATTTATGATGATCATGTTATGCTAATTCAGCATGCCGACATACCCTCAGTGGATCTGATCGATTTTCACTACCCCAACCGCTATCAGAACTATTGGCACACCATTCAGGACACACCGGATAAGTGCAGCGCCCACAGCCTGGAAATTGTCGGACAGGTCCTCTATGACTATATCTACGAACAAAACCGGGGGGGTAACGATTAACATCGAACAAAAATGGCTGCGCTATCGGTTCTGGAAGGGCGATTATGATTCCGAATTGCTCATGGCATTTATCGATGAGCTTGCCTGCCTGGGAATGATTGAAAACGAGGATAACATCGAAGCTTTTTTCCCCTACGATAAAGCAACAGAGATCGAACGTGAAATACCGGGAATTCTGGCTTCATTTTCCAACGTTACAATCAAGTATCAGCAGGATTCGATTGTCAATGAAGACTGGCACCTGAACTGGCAGAAATATTTTCAACCGATCAGGATAAGCCCTAATCTTGCCATCTACCCGCACTGGCAGGATTACCGGGGAACTGAAAAGATCCAAATTGCAATCAAACCGGGAATGGCTTTTGGTACCGGCACTCATCCAACAACCCAGATGGCATTGCGGCTGATAGAAAAATATATTGAGCCGGGAATGGTTATTCTAGATGCCGGTTGTGGCAGTGGAATTTTATCCATTGCAGCACTGAAGCTCGGCGCCAGTTTCGTTGAAGCCTGGGATATTGATCCGGATGTGGCAGGCAACTTCCACGAGCATATGGAACTTAATAATATTCATGACCGTTTCAGTCTTAAAATCGGCGATATCACGAAACATGACCAATACGACGTTGATTTTGTTCTCAGCAATATCGAAAGGACGCCGAATCTGACGCTACTTAAAAATATGCATAAATACGGTAAGATTCCGCCTTGTATCTTCACCGGAATATTAAAAGATGAATATGCCATGTTTAAATCGAAAGTGCTAAATTACGGGTTGATTTTCAAAGAGGAGATGTTTCAAAACGAATGGGTCGCCCTGGTGACAGCCTGATATGAAAACAAAACTTCTATTCCCCATCACTCTTTTATTGCTTAGCGTCTCCTGCCTGAACACGACGCAGGAAGAGCTTTTGAAAGATCCTGTCATAGAATCCGTCTCACTAAATTACTCGCAGCTGAATAAATCCCTCTTCATCGCTGCGGAAGTTAAAGATCCCCAGGGAATTGAAACAATTCTATCTGTGCCTTTTCATCTTTTTCGCAAAGATTCGGTTGGCGCGGTCAATGAGACCTCTTTTCTGGATGGCGTACTTTTTAATAGTGGACCGCCGTTTGACATTATTAAAGATGACAATGTCTTTTCATACCTGCTTGATTCCACTGACCTTGGAAACAACGAGGGCTATTTCCGGGTCATCGTTCAGGCTTTTGACATTGATAATAACAGCAGTGAAATCGAAAGTCAGGCGACTATAGTCGCTCCCAACAGCCCACCGGAAATCTTTTTAATCGAAGTCCCTACCAGTTTTGAAAAAGGAGATCTGGTCAGGTTCAAAGTCCGGGCAACTGACCCCCAGGGACCGGCAGACATCGCCAGTGTCACATTCACGGTGATGCGACCCGACGGCAGTAAAACCGACGATTATGAACTTGTCGATAATGGTCGCCCGGACCAATATCACCAGGATGAAATCGCCAATGACGGCATCTACACAACCCACATTCTGACGGACGCCAATAGTATCCGGCAGGGACTTTTTACGTTTTATTTTATTGCGGAGGATATTCATGGCGCTGCCAGTGACATTCTGGAAGCGACCGTCACAAATCCCGGCATTCACCTGCTTACCCCAAATATCGCTGACACTTTGCGACCTTATGAATACTATACCATCACCTGGGAAAGCGCCTATGTCAACAAAGTCGCCCTGGAATATACAATAAACGCCAATGCCAGCTCACCTTATTACGAAACGATCGATACGGTTTTTGCCGCCACAAAATCCTATGAATGGGCGGTTCCCTATCCACTGGGCGATGCTGCCCATTGTAAAGTCAAAATCACCGATACTAAACATTCCAACCGTAGCGATGACAGCGATGCGGAATTCCGGATTATCCCATGATAAAAAAAGTTATCCTGTTAATTATTACTTTATCGCTGCTCTGTTATGGACAGGCTTTTCGTTTGTCAAAACCATTTTTAAATGACTCTACGGTTGTGTATGAAGGACTCGGCAGCAATGGAATTACTCAAATCGAGTTCCAGGATGATTCACTTGTCTGGTTTGCTACCGGTGGCGGATTAAGTAAAACGGAAGATCTGGGGGGCAGTTTCTATAGTTATTACCGCGGAGAAAATAATATCCCAAGAGGTGGAATCTCTGCCATTGCTACTCTGGGAAATGTCATCTGGATCGCCGGCGTTTTTGATTCACTGACCGTCGAAGGTGAATTGCAGACCGGGGGCGGACTTGCTTATTCAAAAAACAGGGGTGAAAACTGGACCTACATTCCACAACCAATCGATACTGTTGCGGGCAATTATAAATTTCAGCCCTGGAATGGCGATACGGTTGCATTTCTGGCAATCAAAACCCCGATAAATAATACCACCTGGGATATCTCCGTCAGTGAACAGAATAGCGATACTATCGTCTATATTACCAGCTGGGCAGGCGGCTTGCGCCGCAGTAAAAATTTTGGCGCAAGCTGGGAAGGTATTCCATTGCCGACCGATGATCTGGATATGTTGCTTTGTTCCGACAAAATCGACTTTGAAATCAATCCGCAGGACCCTGCTATTCAGGCTAGTGGTAATCATAATCATAAAGGTTTCAGCGTACTTTCGTATGGCGATACGCTCTGGGTTGGGACAGCCGACGGAATCAATTTAGGAATTATCGATCCGACGAATGACGAATGCATTCGCTGGCAAAAGTTTAATGCCCAGAATTCGAATCTCTCCGGCAATTTTATCATATCCATTGCAAGACAATTTTACAATGGTAAAGAGACGATCTGGGTCGGCGCTCTGACCGCTGAAGGCAGTTCTGAAGTCCGGGGTGTCAATAAAACCACTGACAGCGGCTTGACCTGGACCCGCACACTGATCGGTGAACGTGTCTATGGTTTTGCATTTCACAATGAAATCGCCTATGTCTGCACTGAACATGGATTGTTCAAATCCGTTGACGGTGAAAACTGGGCGCTCTATGATCCAATGAAAGATGAATACAACAACCGCTTTATTTATTCCGAGGATGTCTATGCCGCGGCCCTTGAGCCGAATAAATATACTCCTTACCTGTGGTTGGGGACATCCGACGGTATTGCCACGACCAGTAACGATGGTTCTGCCTGGACGATCTATCAACAGCATCGCTCAGCTTCCGATTCAGATCAGCCGGGCATTTATGCCTTTCCCAACCCTTTTGCGCCAAACTTTCACAATGTGTCCCGTGGTGATGGTCATGTTCGAATTCAGTACTACATAGAAAATCCTGCATCGGTAAAACTGGAAGTCTTCGACTTTGCCATGGACCGGGTCTATACCGATGAATTCGCAGACATCGAACATATCGGTGATAATGCCCTGGTTTGGAATGGTAGAAATTCCGCCGGTCACCTAGTCGCTAACGGCACTTATTTTTGCAAACTGACCATAAAAGATGACTTGATAGAAACATCTTACTGGACAAAACTGATCGTCATTAAATGATGCCAATGAAATTCGTAAAACATATCTTGATCTTTCTGCTTTGTACAAGCGCCACAATTTCGGCAATGACCGGTGATAACGGCGGTTATGCCGGGTCCTTTTTGCGGATGGGTCTGGGTGCCCGGGCATTGGCGATGGGCAATTCCGGTGTCGCGGACAGCGAGAATGGTTTCGCCAGCTATTATAATCCTGCCGGTTTGTCCTATTTAAAGGAAAAACACCTGTCTCTGACTTACTATTTTCTCAGTCTTGATCGACAGTTACATTATATGGGAGTCGCTTTTCCATTAAAGCCAACCGCCGGTATTGCAGTGGGCTGGATGCACGCCGGGGTCAGTAATATTCAGGGGCGCACATTCACCGGCGAACCGGATGAAATTTATAACACCGGTGAAAATGTGATTTACCTGTCCTTTTCAAACGCATTCCAACCGTGGTTTTCGATTGGTCTCAACTTCAAAATTCTGCAGCATCAGCTGGTGGAACTGACCGGTAATGGTCTGGGATTTGATATTGGTATCATTTTGAAACCTTTGGACCGAATCACGCTCGGCATACAATTAAAAGACATCGGTGCCGGCTACACCTGGAACACCCAGGATCTGTTTAATGAATATGGTGGTAATTATACGGACACTTTTCCCCAGATTTTAAAGATTGGACTTGCATATAAATACGAATCTCTTTTCACGTTTTCCGGAGACGTTGAGTTCTCAGATAAAGATGATTACCGGGTCCACTTTGGCGGAGAGTATTTATTCAATGATATTCTCTTTCTACGAATGGGAATGGATAATATTAATCCCACTTTTGGCGCCGGTCTGGAATACGGATTTATCAAAAATATTCAAACCAGAATCGATTACAGTGCGTTAATTGGACTTGTTGGCGAGGGTCACACCCATGTGTTTTCATGGGAATTTAAATTCTAAGGTTATCATATGAAATTCAGATATTTTCAATCTTCCATTTTTTTCTTTTTGTTCACTGTAACTGCCAGCGCCGAGCTGCAAAACGGCGGGATGATATTCCTGCAACTACCGGCTTCAGCACAGTCTGCTGCGACAATGCGGGTTTTCTCTCAATCCAGTCAGTCCCCACTCTCGATTTTCGAAAATCCCATCGGCACTAAAAATCCCAAAACAACTCTCGCGCTGTCACACCATTTCTGGTTTTCCGATATTAAAATAGACGCTTTGGCAATATCGGTTCCATTTAAAAAATCCTCGATCGGTTTTGGTGTCAATCATGTGCGCATTCCCGGGGTCGAAATTCGTGACTACCCAAGCGATGAACCGGCAGCCAGTGTGGAACCTCAATATGTCGCGATTGCCGCCGCTTATACCTGGTCGCCTCTGAAAAAAGTTGAAATCGGCGCTACGACAAAATTCCTTTACGAACATCTTTACACATTTTCGGACCGGGGCTTTGCTTTCGATCTGGCTGGACGCTGGAGCGCTCCGAGTATGCTGGATATTTCTGTCAGTTTACAAAATGTCGGGTTTCTCGAATCCCGGAACAGCGCCAATAAACTGCCATCATCCATCACCATCGGGATTGTTCGACCGGAACTTTTTGAAGGAAATAATATAAACGGTTCGATTGGCTTGAATCTCCGTTCGAATTTAGCCTCAGATGAAGCCACAGCTCAGGTGGGTGCCGAAATGAGATACCGGGAACTCCTGACCTTTCGGGGTGGCTTCGAACATGTTGGCAGTGTCAATCGCGAATCGTTCGGTTTCGGGATTCATCTCGAAAAATTTTCTTTTGATTATGCTTATCTAATCATGCCCGAAGGTTTGGGCAATCCGCACTTCCTGACAATTACCTATCAACCGTAACGATTCTAACTTCCCGAAATCTTTTGATTGCTTAGTCTTTTCTTGTCATAATAAAAAGGGCTGTTTAAAAACAGCCCCTAAAATATTAATCTATCGGTTTATAAATTGTATCAGTTCGTCTGTAATTTGAAAATAACCGGGATGGAGATATAGACGCCGACATTTCTGTCGCGCTGTTTGGCGGGTTTAAATTTGGTTTTTTTGATGGCGCTGATTGCCGCCTCATCCAGACCGGTATTCGGTACGCCCTTCAGAATAATACAATCCGTGACTTTACCAAACTCATTGACAAATGCCTGGACGACAACCGTTCCTTCGATTCCGGCTTCCTGGGCGATTTCCGGATAAATGACATTACGCTGGATTGCAGCGAATCCACCAATCGGTTCCGGCGGTTCATCATAAGGAATAAACCGTACACGTGGTCCGCCATCGTCTTCTTCCGGTGGTGGTGGCGGCGCATCCCAAGCCTCGTAGTTGGAAATATCGGTACTCATCTCGATAGTAACATCATCCAGCAGCTCATCGTCATCAACTTCAATGGGAATCGATGGTCTTGACGGCGGCTTTGCCGCTTCCATCTGCTGTTCAATAATCGGAATGTCGATTGTTTCTATTTCAATTCTAATTTCGTTTTGGGTCCGCTCGCCGGCGCCACCCCTGGGAACCGAGGAGAACATGACCACCATCGCCAGCAGGGTGAAAATCAGACTAACACGCAATACCAGCGGGTATTTTAATTTAAGACTTACATTCGGATTTTGTCTTAAAATCATCGTTTTTCCTTATATTGCTCTTGTCGAGTAATTAACCGCTAAAGCATCAGCTTGTCGCAATTCAAAATGAATCTTACTGATTATTTCCATGTTGACAAGTTCATCCGATCTGATGGATACGATCAACTGGGGGTCTGCGACTCTCTTTTCATACATGATATTACGGATGCTCTGCACCTGGAAAAGTCTGCCGTCGATTGAAATCATTCCCTCTTTGGAGACCCATATATAAGTCACGTGAACCTTGGATTCCAGTTTCTCAATCTGCTTGGCTTTTGGCATAACAATCGCCAAACCTTCATGGGTTCTCAATACCGATGACACCATGAAAAAGAAAATCAACATGAAGACAATATCCGGCATCGACGCGGTTGGAATCGCAATTTTCATCTTTGCTTTTTTCTTGAATCGCATGCCCTACTCCCTATTCCGCGATCGAAATCACACGTGTTTTTGCCTGTTTCAGCTGATCCAGAACTTCAATATAGATCCGGTATTTGGTTCGCGGATGGGCTTTTAGAGAAAAAACCATTTTGGGGTTCTGCGCCTGCAGGGTTTCCACCAGTGCTTTTATCTCTTTAATTTCAACCTCTTTATCATCCATCAGGACGGTTCCACGCGGATCGATCAAAATATTAGTAATATTTTTTCTGGACATCTCGATTTCACTATCCATGGCAGAAGGCAGTACAATACCGATCCCCTTATCCATATCAATGGTAGTGGCAACCATAAAGAAAATGAGAATAAGGAATGCAATGTCCGCTAATGAACTTGATGGAATCTCAGCTTCGCGCACACCATTTTTCTTTAATAAACTCATCTTTAACGGCTCTTATTTCTTATATTGTTTACTGGCAATGGTGTCAACAAGATTGATTGAATTCTCTTCCATATCAACAACAATACCATCAACCCGGGCAGTAAACAGATTGTAGAAAATCTGAATAGTAATCGCAACAACCAGTCCGAACAGGGTCGTTAACAGCGCTTCGGAAATACCTGAGGCAACAACAGCCGGAGAAATGTTATTCGCAGCGGCAATGTCCTGGAACGCATTGACCATACCTGAAACGGTCCCGGTAAATCCCAACATCGGCGCAACCGTGATAACTGTAGCGAGCCAGATCATACCTTTTTCAAGGAAAGCCATCTCAACCGAACCGGCGGATTCAATGGATTTTTCCACAACTTCCACTCCCTGATCGACTCTGGAAAGACCCGCATGGAAAATTTCTGGAATTGGTCCGGGGGTTGCTTCACAAACTTTCAGTGCGGCTTCGACGCCCTCTTCTTTTAAAGCCAAATTCAGTTTCGGAATGAAGCGTTTGGTTGCCAGGGATGCTTTCGCTAATGTGTACACTCTTTCCAAAGAGATCATCAAACCGAATATAAACAGGATAAGAATCGGCCACATGAATGGTCCACCTTGATTGAAAAGCTCAATTAACATTAGATATTTTCCTCCATTCTGTTATTCTCAATAATTTTTAAATTGCTGGTAATTTTAAGTCTATATTTCCAAAAAGTCAACAACATTATCGACGAGAAACGATTTACAATCGCGCCTTATTTACCATACTACGAGCCTCCTCAAGATGTTGTATGGCTGCCTCAATCTGGTTGTCATATTGGCGAATAACCTTGTAGTATTCATCATAGCCCCAGAATTCTCTGGCAAGTTCCGCTTTGAGCATCATTTTGATATAATCCGCATCTTTCTGGACATTTTCATAATTGACATCAATCTTTTTATCCCGGGCAGCATTCAGGAACATTTCAAAATCCTTATCACTGATTTCAAGTTTCTCAAAAAATTTGTCTTTCTTATTTTTATAGCGTTTATACTCTTCGGCAGTCTGATTGGTATAATCAAAAAGGATCCGCGACTGGTGTCGCAATATTTTGTAGGTGTCACTGGTCAGGTCTCTTTCGAATTTTACGGCATAATCCGGCGTGATTCCACCGCCACCATAAACAACCCGACCTTTCGCCGTCTGATATTGTGGGCGGATTTTCGTTGAATCCTTCACTGCCAAGACTGAATCCCGATCCGCTTCATAGAAATCTTCATAATATTCTTCCAGGGTGCCGTCATAGGGTCTCTGGATCAGTCTGCCGCTGGGTGTATAGTAACGGGCAACCGTCATCCGAATCGCCGCCCCATCTCTCAGGGGATACTGTCTCTGGACCAGTCCTTTGCCAAAACTGGTCTCCCCAACCAAAATTCCGCGATCGACATCCTGTATCGCCCCGGCAACAATCTCACTGGCACTCGCGGAACCACGATTCAGCAATATCACAAGTGGAATGTTACCGAAACCATTTATTCGTCCGGAATAGAATTCCTCGTTCGCGCCCCGAATTCGTCCCTTGGTATAGACAATCATCTGTTTACCTTCAATAAACAAATCAGCGACCTCAATTGCCTGATCCATTAATCCGCCACCGTTATTGCGTAGATCGAGAACTAATTGGGTCATGCCTTCGCTTCGCAACTGGATTAAAGCATCCCGGACTTCCTCGGCGGTGGTTCCGCTGAAACGATTTACAAACACATAGCCGGTACTGTCGTCAATCATATATTTTGCCGAAACACTGTAGAGCGGAATTTCATCACGGATAATTGTGACTTCGAAATCATCGACACCACTGCGCCGTATTGTTACATCGACAGTGGTTCCCTTGGGTCCTCTCAATTTTTTGGAAACATCTTCACGTTTGATTTTATAAGCGGATTCTCCATTAATTTTAATAATCTTATCTCCGACCTCTATACCCACTTTTTCCGCCGGAGCACCGGGCACGGGTGATATCACGGTGATATAGCCATCAAGCACATCAAACTCAATCCCGATGCCCTCGAATTTCCCCATCATGTCTTCATTTATACCGGATATATCCTTCTTTTCAATGTAAAAGGAGTGCGGGTCCAGAGTCTCCATCAGACCGGTATATGCTCCCTCCATTACCTTGTCCCAGTCCGGCACTTCGACATAGTAATCGTTGACAATCCCAATAATGTCATTCAGAACCTTTATTTTCAGGTAAAGGTCGCTTCCGGATGCGGAAATCTTTTGACCGAGGGGTGAAAACAATAGAATGAATACCAACATTGTCACTAAAATCCCCGGTACCGTTAGCCAGCGAAAATTTTTCTTCACGTTTCTGATCCTTAATTCTTTATCTTTTTCAAACACTTTCTGAACACTTCCGAATATGCCCATTTTTTATGACTATAACATCCAAATATTTAATTTGTTTCTGCTGACCTGATTAAAAAAGGTCTGATATCTGCTGACAAATCACTTCCAGGGTGTTTTTATCATCATCGCCAAAGGGATTGACTGCATGGGAATCAATATCCAGCTCAGCAACAAATCGATCGTTTTTAAAAATTGGCACCACTATCTCTGATTTTACATCAACACTGCAGGACAGGTAATTGGACTCTTCCGCGATGTCTCTAACGATGATCGTTTCCTGCGTCACCGCTGCCTGACCACAGACGCCCCGTCCGAAAGGAATTCGGATATGCTCTGTTGGAGCACCAACATAAGGTCCCAGAACAAGTTCTTTCTTTTCATGATCAGCAAGATAAAATCCGATCCAGTTAAAATAGGCAACCTCTGCAGCCAGCATTTTACAGATAGATAGCAGTTTTTCATCCCGGGAAACATTTGATTGAATTATCTTTTCAATCCTATGATCTTGAAAAATATCCCGCATCGACAAAATACCCGTTCCAAACTAAATTTTAATGAATATCTTCTTCCTGTAAAGAAAATCGCAAATCAACCAGTACAGCAAAATCAATGATACTGCAAAGAATAGTGAGCCATTGATCTGGCTACCGGCAGCCAGTGGCACGAAGATTTTGGTATATAGCCAGGATTTCAATGTTATCAGATTTCCGGCAGTATCAACCCACCGAAAAAGATAGACAATCAACCTGGCAACAACGCCGGACAACATATAAATAAATAACGAATTGGCGCCAAATACCACAAAGGGTTTTGTCCATTTTGTATAGCCCCGGACATCCACCAGAAAAATCATAATTCCCAGGATGATCATTGCCAGACCGCCGGTGTAGAGAACATAAGAGCTGGTCCACAACGGTTTCCCAATCGGAAATGCTGTGCCCCACAACAAACCTGCAACAGTCAGGGCAATTCCACTTACGACTATTTTTTTTACAAGCACCTTTCGATCTTGCGCCGAAATAATTGACAAACCGGTAACATATCCCAAAATGACCGTCACTACCGACGGAATCGTACTGAGTATTCCTTCCGGATCAAAGGGCATCCCATAGCCCTGATAAACATGGTTTTTGCCCAGGAGCCAGAGGTCCAGCCGTCGCGCTAAAGTCGTCTCAATTTCAACGCCACCGCTTATTAATAATAAAAGCCAGTAGAAAAGCAAACTGCCGCCACCGATCAGATAAAGCGTTTTTCTGCTAAACTTCAATACCAGTACCGATGCGATGCCATAGCACAGGGCAATTCGCTGGAGAACCCCCAGTATTCTAAGGGTTGTGAAAAATTCCAGAAAGGAATTTACCGGGCGAAGCGAATTCAATCCGAGCCCGATCAGAAATATCACTATCGTACGTCTTAAAATTTTCCTTCCCGCTTCCGCTGTCAACTGATGGTCAAATTTGCTGAAAGACAATGACATGGCAACACCAACAACGAAAAGGAAAAATGGAAAGACAAAATCAGTTGGGGTACAGCCAAACCATTGGGCGTGCAATAGTGGCGCATAGACATGCTCCCAGCTGCCAGGATTATTCACCATTATCATCAGGGCAATCGTCGTCCCCCTGAAAACATCCAGGGCAATAAAGCGCTTTGATTCCTGTGTTTGGGGCAAGTTGGTCCTGCTTTTTTATTTTCCTAAATTATGCAAAACACCTTCCGCTGCCAGGATACCCGTTACCGCAGAGTAGATGATTCCGCGGCTGTGCCCGCTGGCGTCCCCGGCAACAAAGAGGTTTTCGACATTGGTCTCCAGGTTTGGGGTGACTGAATATTTTGTGTCATAAAATTTTATCTCCGGGGCATACAGCAGTGTGCTGTTTGATTCCAGCCCGGATATGATATGGTTCAAAACACTCAAGCCTTCCATGAGATTCGTTACAATTCGCTGGGGAAATGCCATGGCAATATCGCCGGGCGTCGCATCCGTCAGCGTCGGTAAAACCGCCGATTTTGCGATACGATCCCAGGTAGAACGGCGACCGTTTACAAAATCCCGCAGACGTTGAATAATCGGTTTACCGCCACCAATTGTCGTCGCCAGTCGGGCAATATCCCGTCCGTATTTGGTGGTATCTTCCACCGGATCAGTTAGTGAAACTCTTGATAATAGGGCAAAGTTGGTATTATTGGTTTTCTGGCTCCATTTGGCATGACCGTTTACCAAAACAAAATCATCATATTCTTCCTTGACAATATAGCCATTCGGATTCGTACAGAAGGTTCGCACGAGATCGTCATAGGATTTCGTATAGAGACGAAATTTTGCATCATACATTACTTTGGCAATTTCACTGTAAATATCCGCCGGAAATTCAACCCGCACACCAACATCAATCGGACCGTATTTGTTTTGAACCCCCAGTTTTTTTGCCTGCTCGCGAAACCAATAGGCACCGGCGCGACCGGGGGCGGCAATCACCGACATCGCATTGATTTTTTCTTTCCCGTCAGACAGGATAAAAATCCCTTGTTTATACTCCAGGGACTCAATTTTGGTGTTGACCAGAAAATTGATGCCCCGATCAACCAGTCGCTTGTAAAAATGATTGGTGACAATGTGCAGACGATCGGTCCCGATATGACGCTGTTTGGCATAGATAAAATCAACCCCAACCGCATGCGCCTGACGCATCAGATCCTGAAGCGATTTCCCGTTTGTGCCGGAATAGCCACCCTCAACCCCGATTTCCGTAAAAATCTGATCGACTTTTTCAATATAATGCTCAACTTCATCCGCGCTCCGTCCAAAACTTTGGGGATCACCGCCAATCCGATGTGTCAAGTTCAATTTCCCATCCGAATAAGTTCCGGCGCCGCCGACGCCAAAGTTCATATCTCTGCGCTTGTTCGGTTCTTCACCGCGATCAATCACCAGGACTTTTAAGCCACTGCCCGCGAGCCGTTCAGCGGCAAAAAGCCCGGCAGAACCAGCACCAATAAGTGCCACATCATACGTTTTTTCCATTTGATCTTCACTCGATTCTTTAAACAAAATAACTTAACATTTTAACATGTTTCACGAAAAGATTCCATGAAAATCATTTCGAATATCAAGCACAATCATTCATAATCCATCCAACCGGACAAATTTCAACGAGACAATTGTTTTCCCTTTTCTATTTTCTAAAAAGTTTCCTTATCTTTATATTAATGGCAAAAAATACAGATGACTAAATATTTCACAACTTTCCATCCGCATTTTCCGAAAAAGGTAAGCTCCAACAATAATTTTTAAGAATTGTCCAATGCCTGAATTTTCAAATAAAAAACTGCTCGAAGTACTGAATACCGCTTGTATAACCCTTGACGCCGACGGGATTGTCATCGAAACCAACACCGTTTTTCAATCTCAGAATATTATTGCCGACAGTGAAATAATCGGGAAACCAATTGCTGATTTTATTCCGGAAAAGGATCCAAAAAGCCTGTCCAGTCTTCTGCAATCAGAAATTGGAGAAATAACCCTCTGCTTTACCGATTCTCAAAAAGTATCAAAACCCATTTCGGCTAAAACAGTCAAAACACAAAACGAGGATGGAACACCCGTAATCCTGGTGCTGCTGAGTACCGGCACTGATCAAAATTCACTCATCGACAAAATCGCTTCACTGGAAGAGCAGCTCAGAACCGAGCGGCAGTTATCTGTTTTCGGTCACATTTTTCCGGGCATTGCCCATAATATTAATAATCCCTTAGCGGTAATTATCGGTCGGATCCAGTTGCTGCAAATCCAGAGTCCAATGCACCCTGAAATCGGTGCCGTTCAGAATCAGGCAAAAGCAATCAAGAAAATCATCGATACCATTTCCTTTAAATTCAACCACGAAACAGAAAAAAATGCCACGCCGATCGTAATCAGAGACTTGCTTCAGAATGAACTTGATTTTCTGATTGCGGATCCTTTCTTTAAGCACAAAATCCAAAAACAGATTAATTTGGATATAAACACACCGCCAGTGTTGGGTATCTATTCAGATTTTTCGACGGCAATAATGTCTATTGTCAATTTCTCCGTTGATTCCATGCTTGGAACTGACCCGAAAAATTTTAGTCTGAGATTAAGTACCGATTCTGCTTTCATATTGATTGACATCGCAGATACCGGTCTGCCGATCGCCGCAACGGAGATTGCCGACTTCTTTTTAAAATTTATCCCGAAACAAACGGAACGTATCGGCAAACAGATTATTGACCTACGCCTAGCTTATCAGCTGCTTGAAAAATATAAAAGCAGCGTATCAATAGTAAAAAACGACCAAAACGGAAAACAATTTCAAATAAAAATTCCCTGCTATGCAACCTAAAGGTAATCGGAACAAGGAAGAAATCCGCGAACTTAAAGATCGACTCTCGAATCTTGAGAAGCGCTATCTGGCATTTTTTAACAACAGTGATGATGGCATCTGGTGTCTGGATTCGAAAAAGGGAATTCCCATCGACCTGCCTGAAGACGAATTTATCGACGAAGTTTTCGCTAATAGTGTTTTGACCGAATGTAATGACGCATTTGCCAGAATGTACGGGCGTCAAAATAGCAGCGATCTTCGTAATCTTCGCCTGGGTGAAATTATAGATCGAAATGATCCAAAAAACATCAAATATCTAAAGAGCTTTATCCGCAGCGGATTTCATTTGACAAATGGTGTCTCCTACGAAAAAGACCTGAATGGTGAAAACAAGGTATTCCAGAACAATCTGATCGGGATTATTGAAAACAACCTGATAGTACAAGCCTGGGGTATCCAGCGGGATATTACCGAACAGATGGACGCTCAGGAACAGATTATTAAAAGTGAAGAACGTTATCGCAATATTTTTGAGTACGCCTTCGACGCTATATTCATAGAAAATTTTAACGGAGACATTCTTTCGGTCAATCAAAAAGCTACCGAAATTCTGGGTTACAATAAAGAAGAACTTTTAAAAATGAATATCAGGGATCTAATTCCCGATGAATATCATGAAAGTTTACCCGATCTGAATAAAAGAATTAAAAGTAACAGTGTTGCCGTCTCCCGCTTAAAAAATCGCCACAAAAACGGACAGCTGATCGACGTGGAAATATGTGCAAAACTATTCCGCGAAAATGAAAATGAACTGATTCAGGTCTTTGTACGGGATATCAGCCAGCAGGTGCTATATCAGGAACGCATCCAATCGCTATCGGCTCAAATTGAACAATTCAGCCGCATCTCGGCAGACATTATCACGATAAAAAATGATGCCGAGCTTTTCCAGCGGATCAGCGATGAAATTGTCGAAATATCGGACTTCAGCCGGGTTCTCTTTTACACATTCAAGGACACACCGCCGTACCGGGACATTCTTGGGCATATTGGTCTCAATAAAGAAACCCTGCTGCGACTTCGGAAGGTAGATTCGCCAAAAGAAAAATATATCGAGTTGTTCGACAAAGGCATAAAACTTGGTCATCAGTCCTGTTACATTCCCCATACTATGAAACATATCGTTGATCAGCGCGTCGTTGATTACGGAAAAATGAATTACTCGCCCGAAACCAACGGCTGGCATCGTGAGGACAACCTGCTCGTCGCGATGAAAGACAAGTCCGGTGACTTTATCGGCATGATTTCTCTGGATGACTCTAAAAGTGGTCAGAGACCGACCGATGAAACTGTCAAGCCGTTAGAAATCTTCGCGAATCATATTTCCCAGATTTTACAGATGAAAGCGCTGGAGGAAGAACGCCGTAAAATCGAAGACAAGTTTCAGCAATCGGAAAAACTACGGGCGCTGGGCGAAATGGCGGGGGGCGTGGCACACGACTTTAACAACGTCCTGAGCGCAATTTTGGGAAGAGCCCAGCTCCTCAAACGCAGCAGTGTCGCCCCGGAAACCATTCACGGACTCGAAGTTATTGAAAAAGCTGCCATTGACGGCGCCGCAACAATAAAACGGATTCAGGAATTTACTCGACTGCGCACCGATAAAAAATTTGACACTATTAAAATAAATGATACGATCCGTGATTCGATTAAATATACCCGGACACGCTGGAAAGACGACGCCGAGGCGACGGGTGTCAAATATGACATTATCTCAAAATTTGACCAGGAACCTCATGTCAAAGCGAACGCATCCGAAATGCGCGAGGTCTTCACAAATCTCATATTAAATTCTATTGAAGCAATGCCGAACGGTGGAAAAATAGAAATTCACACAATCATTAATGACGACAAAGTAATCATATCCGTGACTGACAACGGCTGCGGAATGGACAAAGAGACGGTCAAACGAATTTTTGACCCGTTCTTCACGACCAAGGGAGTAAGGGGCACGGGACTCGGGCTTAGCGTCTCCTGGGGAATCATTCACCGGCATAATGGCAAAATTGATTTGGTCAGTGAAGTTGGGGTTGGAACGACAATATCCATTGAGCTGCCCCTTCATACAAAGGATCAACTCGAAGCTGAATTATCAATAAAAGCGATGGCGAATAATCAAACGAATCAACGTATTAAAATTCTTGTGGTGGACGATGAGGAGGATCCCCGACAACTTCTGAACGATATAATTAAATTGAATAATCACGACGTATTTATGGCAAGTTCCGGACCAGAAGCGCTCCAAATCCTCGCAAACAATGAAGACATTCAGATAATATTCACCGATCTTGGAATGCCAGAGATGTCAGGCTGGGATCTTTCAAAAGTGATCCGATCCAGAAATCCAGATGCTGTGATCGTTGTAATTACTGGCTGGGGAACCCAGCTGGATACTGATCGATTGACAACCTGTGGTATCAATCGCGTTGTTGCAAAACCCTTCCAGGTCGATCAAATTGACAATTTAGTAACCGAATGTATCCAGCTGTTGCAATACCAAACAAAAAAAATAAGCGCATGACAAATTCAGTAAATCATATTATTCATTCTGATTTAATATCTATCGGGAAAAATATATGGCATCGATATTAGTAATAGACGACGATAAACTGATTTGCGAAACCTTTCATGATTTATTGGTTCCCAAAGGACATGACGTTGTAACCATGGAAACCGCCGAAGCGGGCTTAGCGTATCTTGATGCTGATGAACCGGATTTAATTCTTCTCGATTTAAAACTTCCCGGAATGGATGGGCTAAGTTTTTTGAATAAGATTCAATTAAAGAAATATGATATCCCGGTAATAGTCATCACCGGATACGCAAATGTTGATACGTCCGTGCAGGCAATGAAGCTGGGCGCTCGTGATTATATTAAAAAACCCTTCAATCTCGACGAGATTACACTTATCGTCAATAAGATTGTTGAAGAAAAACAGCGCGATGATCAATTAGCCTATTTCCAAAAACAGAAAGATGTGATTTTCGGATTTGGCGATATCATCGGCAACAGTAAACCCATGAAAGCGGTTTACCAGTTTATCCAGCAGGTCGCCAATTCTTCGAAAACAACCGTTCTGATCCGCGGTGAAACCGGTACCGGGAAAGAGCTGGTCGCCCGTGCAATCCATTATAAAAGTGAAAGAAGCAACAAGCCCTTTATTGAAGTGAACTGCTCCGCTTTTCAGGAAACATTACTTGAGGCGGAACTGTTCGGTTACGAAGCCGGTGCGTTTACCAATGCCACCCAGCGTAAAAAGGGCTTGCTTGAATTAGCTCATAATGGTTCATTTTTCCTCGACGAAATCGGCGATATGGCGCCTAGTCTTCAGGCAAAAATTCTGAAAGTTATCGAAAATCAGTTGTTTCGGCGGGTTGGCGGTACCAAAGAAATAAAGGTGGACGCCCGCATCATCAGTGCGTCATCCCGGGATATTGATGCTTGTATTAAAAACGGGACATTCAGAGAAGACCTTTATTACCGTCTGAATGTTGCCTCTATCACTCTGCCCACATTACGCGAGCGGAAAGAAGATGTGATTATGTTAGCCGAGCATTTCGTAAAGGTCTATAGTGCCGAATTCAAGAAAAGCATTCAGGGAATATCCGACGAATTGAAAGAACGCTTGTTAAAACATAATTGGCCCGGAAATGTCAGGGAGCTAAAAAACACCATCGAAAGAGCGGTCCTGTTTGAACAAGGCAATGTTTTATTCGGTCGAAGCATTGTTTTTGCGGAAGCAGATGAGCAAAAATATAGCACCTTGAATAAAATTGAATTTTCCGACCAGTGTATATCTTTATATGATATTGAGCGCAAATTGATTATTCAAGCACTGCAAAAAGCAAACTATAATCAAACTAAAGCTGCCAAACTGCTGGGAATAACCCGGGAAACGCTGAAATACCGTCAGAAAAAATACAATATTACCTACTAACACCAGAAATATATTGGGGCATATCACCCAGTGTCGGTCAAATACCCCATTATAATATCGGGTGTTGTTCCGATAGATAGTCTTGCCCCGAACAATATCTCTTTGCTTAATTATTATAATACAAATATTTATAGAAATATATTTGACAGATAAAATAAATATTTTATATTGGTACATGTTTTGTAATTATGACAGCGTTTGTTAAATATTTATTATGTGAGGTATGACATGAGAAAAAAAATTAATCTGGCAATCAGTTTGCTTTTAATTTTCATTGTTGCTATCGGTATCAATAGCTGCAGTGAAAATGCCATTTCAAATCCGAATGAGCCGGCGGAATCCGTCGGAATTGCATTTGATGACATTCAATGGGTTCAGGCGCAACCGGAATTTTTGGAAAAATTTAATACGCTAAACAAAAAGGTCGTCGATGGCGCACTGATAACAGCTGCCGAAGGCGGTACTGTCGGTGGTTATAAAACTTATCATAACTCCGTATCAATTCCCGCCGGCGCTGTCACTGAAGACACCTATGTAACTGTCGAGGTCAAGTCCCAATCAAGAAAAGGAATCATCTATGTCGAATTTCTACCCAGTGGATCATTCAATGTTCCCGTAGAGGTGACAATGTCCTGGGCAGCTCTGAATATTGATAAAGATGATGTTGAGAATCTTTCTATCTATTACAGCCAGGATGGCGATGCGTGGTTTTTGATAGACAGTAATCTGGTTGTTAACTGGAGAGACAGAACGTGTACTTTTGAAGTTGACCATTTTACCCGTTTCGGTTGGGGGTTCTAATTTGCACGATAATATTTTTTATACAACTCTAAAAATAATGGATATCATACATGAATAAGCAATTCCTGTACAGTATTCTGGAGTTGGCTGAAAATTATTGTGGTTCAGAATTCTCCCGAAACCTTGCTCGATTACGACAGGAGCGGGAACGTATTCTAAACAATGTGTGGAAAAAAGAGCCAATTCCGGAAGATCTGTCAACATATCAAAAAGAGATTCTACTACGTGATATTGATTATGATACTATTGTCCATCAATCTTCAAAATGCATTGATAAAACAAAACACACTTTGCTTCTTTATGATATTGCCTTAAACGCCATAAATTTTGGTGAATTTGCGAAAGCAAAAGAGGCATTATTTATCGTTCTGAAACAGGTCAAGCGTAAAGACAGAAAATTAACTGCAACGGTTTTGAAAAACATTGGTAACGTAGAGATATATACCAATAATTTTCAATCCGCCCAAAAAGTGTTTAAACGAAGCCTGGAAATTTTCACTCAGATTGGAAATAAAGAAGGAATAGTATCGGTCAACAATCACATCGGGGCTATGCTCGTAGAAGAGGGAAAATTCTACAGCGGTGAAATACATTTCATCAAAGCCCGTAAGATGTCCGAAGAACTTGAATTGGATGAGATGACCGCTAAAATAAATATGAATCTCGGCAATGTTTATAACATGCGGGGCTTATATGACGAAGCGATTACATGTTATGAAAAAGCACTGGAGAAAAGCAGTAAAGATGATCCAAGATTGCTTTCCAATATCTATCTGAATCTTTCAATTACTCATAAGTTCTTCAACAATTCCGACGCCGCCATTGATTTTCTTGATAAATCTCTTGTGCAGGCACAAAAATCAAATAGTAAATATCAGAAAGCACTGGTTTATCTTACCAAAGCTGAAATCGCCTGTATGCGGGGAGAATTAAGTGCCGGAACCGCTCTTGTGACTTCGGCATTTATGATCTTCACTGAAATCGGAGATCGCCTCAGCATTGCCGACGCCTATAAAATTCTTGGCATGATTAACCGCCAGCAAAAAGTCTTTGATGTCGCTTTGTCGTACTTTGAAAACAGCCGACGGATTTATACCAACCCGTTCTACCTGGCTGAAACACTGGTTGAAATGGCTCGGCTATATTCGGATATGGGAGAAAAATCGCTGGCAAAGAGTACCTTGAAACAGGCAATCGCCAATTTCAATAAAGTTGGAGCGGACATTAAGATCAAACTTGTAAAAGAAAGCTTTTCTGATCTGAAATAAACTTACGACCAACGGCATTAATTTTTGGGCAATTGTTAAAAATATAGCCTTTCGCATTATACTTTTGTATCTTTAGTTTCGACTACATTTGAGTGCTATGTAGCAACTAAATTAGACCGAGAACCATCTTGAGCCGCGAAGCAACTTTCAAATTTATTTTCGATCATATCACCGACCTGATAATGGTTTGTGATCCCGATTTTACCATTACCGAATCCAATGAACCCGCCAATATTGTACTCGGAAAAGGTGAATGTCTGATCAACGATAAATGCCATCACGTATTAAGACAAAGCAAAAAGCCTTGTGCCGACTGTCCCTTAAGCGATACCATTAAAAGCGGTACTATCATACCTCTCGTTAAATATGATGATCGCTTTAACGAATATTTCGAAGAGCGCTGTTTTCCGGTTTTAAAAGATTCCGGCGAGCTGGACTTTTTTATTCTGTTTGCCAAAAACATCACCAAATCCCGGGAGCTGGAAGAGAAATCCGCCCGCATTAAAAAACTGTCCGCTCTCGGGCAAATCAGTTCTGGCGTTGCGCATGATTTCAATAACATCCTGACTGTCGTCCTTGGTCGGATTCAATTGATGAAGAAACTTACCACCGATCCGCACTTCATTAAAAGTCTGGATATGATTGAAAAATCAGCACTCGATGGTGCCTCAAAGGTTAGAAAAATCCAGGAGTTCTCTCGCCCGAATATCAACACTTTCAACGAAACAATAGACCTGAAACAGACCATCGAAGAGGTCCTCGAGATCACGCGCCCCAAATGGGATGCCGCCGTCAAATTAAAGGGCATTCTCATCGAACCAATCGTGGACCTTGAAAAAGATCTTTATATTCTCGGCGATCCTTCCGATATCCGCAACGCTTTGACAAATATCATATTTAACGCCATCGATGCCATGACGAACGGCGGTGTTTTATCAATTAAAACAAAACGGATGGATAAGCATATTAATATCGACATCAAAGATACCGGCATCGGAATGACCGATGAAACAATTGAACGGATCTTTGATCCATTTTTCACTACCAAAGGAGTTCTGGGTAACGGTCTGGGGATGAGTGAGGTATATGGCATCGTTAAACGACATAACGGCGGGATTAGCGTTCATAGCGATGTTGGGCACGGCACAACGATTAAGCTGCGCTTCCCGGCAGTCCGACAAAAAGAAGAAGCACTATTCGATGAACCCGCGAACGGTACTGGATTATTCTCAATTTATATCATCGACGATGAAGAATATATCATTGAAACGCTAAAAGACTTTTTAACCGATCTGGGGCATCTGGTCCATACGAATACCAACCCGGAAAAAGCCCTTGTCGAAATTCAAAAACAGCATTATGACCTTGTTATTACCGATCTTGGTATGCCTGGTATAAACGGGCTCGAGCTGGCGGAGAAAGTTAAAAGTATCAAGCCTTCCATTCAGATAATTCTGATTTCCGGATGGGCACTGAATTTGAATAAAAGTGATCTTGAAAACAAGATTGATTTTGTCATTAATAAACCCTTCTCTTTTGAAAAAATAACTTTTATTCTGTCAGAGGTCGAAAAGAAGCTGCTGAATTTCGAACAAAATTTCCCATAAAAACATGGCGCACATATCAATAAAAATACCACGATTATTTTTCGTGATTATGCCCGTTTTATTTTTTCTATCCTGTCATAAAACCCAAGACAGCTATAAACATCAAGGTGACACCCCAGAAGATTCAACCGAAATCGTCAACGGCGGAACGCTAGTTGTCGGTGTCCGCTCCGAACCGGAATCCCTGAATCCGCTGACCGCTCTCTCCCAATCTTCCCGGAATATAATCAGCCAGGTATTTTCACGGCTGGCTGATATAAACGAGGATTTAATTACTTTTTCCCCGCGCCTTGCGAAGAGCTGGGAATATTCCGATAATCAACCGAGTATTACCTTTCATTTACGGACAGACGTCGCATGGCACGACGGTGTCCCTTTCTCTGCCCGAGATGTCCTTTTCACATATCAACTGCATATTAATCCGGCAGTCGCCTGGGACGGATTTTCGTATAAACAAAATATCTCCTCGGTACAAACACCGGATGATTCCACGGTTATTTTCAATTTTATTAATAAAAATCGCTCTATGCTTTTGGATGCCGTCGAAGGATTTATCGTCCCGGAACATCTTTTTAAAAATGTTGCCCCGGAAGATATTTTCGCGACTGATTTCAATCACACACCGATTGGTACCGGTCCATTCAAATTTCACGAATGGATAGACCAGCAAACGATCACCCTGGTGAAAAACAATGATTATTTTTGTCCTGGAAAACCACATCTCGACCGATTGATTTTTCAGGTTGTACCCGACAATTTCAACCTGTTAAACCAATTAAAATCCGGCGAAATCGACATGATCGAAGGCATTTACCCGAAAGATTTTCGAGAAATAATTAAAAAATGGGATGAGAGAAAATCCCCCATTCGACCGATCAGCTATCTGGGGCGTCGTTATGATTTCATCGGCTGGAATATGATCGACCCGGAATCCTATCGCACCGCGGCTGAAAATGGCAGCAATATCAAAGCAATCGAACAGTATATCAAACCAAATAAATTTTTTGGCGATCAACGTGTCCGCGCGGCATTGACCATGGCGCTAGATCGGAATGCCATTATGAATACGGTTAATTTCGGTCTGGCGGTGCCACTACATGGACCAATTGCACCTATTTTACCGGCTTATGACGAATCCGTCAACACAGTCTGGGATTATAATCCCGAGAAAGCCAGACAATTATTGGCTGATGCCGGCTGGATTGATCGAGATGCTGACGGTATTCGGGAAAAAGACAAACTTCCGTTCGAATTTGAGATCATCACGATCGGCGGAAACATTCAATGGGAACAAGTTGCCACTATTATACAAGACCAGCTTGCCATGATCGGTGTGAGAGCAAATCCGCGCTTCCTGGAGCCCGCGCTACTTTTTGGTAAAATTCTGCCCACAAAAGACTTTGATGCCGTGATTATCGGCTGGTCTGTCGGATTGACAGCGGACTTTGCCCCCCTTTTTCACAGTGAGAGTTATTTTACGCCCTTCCATTTCAATGGCTATTACTCCCGCGACTATGACCGGCTTGATAAAGCCGCGAGCAGTGCCGACACTGAAGCAGACGCGAAACCATACTACGATGAGATCGCCAGCTTACTCTCATTTGAGCTGCCCTATACCTGGTTATATCATCGTTTGGAATGTTCCGCCATTCAGCAGCGGTTTAAAAACATCAAATATGACAAACGTGGCATTTTTATCAACCTTGAGGATTGGTGGATTCCACTGGATGAACGTGTAAAAATCGATAAAACCTTCGCACAATGATATGATTTGGGGTCTCACGAAACGGCTGTTTGCCACTATCCCCACGCTACTGGTCGGAATCACAATCACCTTTCTGGTGCTGCATCTGGCACCTGGTGATCCGTCTGCCCGTTTTTTAGAACAATCCCAATCCATCGAAACACAAGATTTACTGCGTGAGAGATTCGGTTTAAATGAACCAATTCACGTCCAGTACTGGAATTGGCTCAAGCGGGTTGTGATTCATTTTGATTTTGGTTTTTCTTTTTACAATGGGAGACCCTGCTCCGCGATTATTGCAAATGCTTTAAAACCTACCATACTATTATCGTTTTGTGCCCTGCTTTTTGCATTAATTTTAGGAATTTCGGGCGGAATCTTTGCTGCCGCAAACCGCAACTCAACATTTGATCATATTATCAATTCCGCTTTTATAATTCTACTTTCAACCCCAAGCTTCTGGCTTGGATTGATGCTGATGGGCTTATTTTCTATCAAAATGGGTTGGCTGCCCAGTTCACATTTGCAGTCTCTTTACCATAATCAGCTGAATTATTTTGCACGTGTTGGTGATTCCATCCGGCACCTGATATTACCTGTGATTACACTTGGATTACCCATTTCAGCCACGCTGTTTAAATACATTCGTTCCGGAATGATGGAGGCGCTGCAATCCGATTACGTGCTTGGTGCCAAAGCCCGGGGTATTGATCGATCAGTGATCCTGTGGAAATACGCTCTGAAAAATTCCTTGTTACCGGTTATCAGCCTGCTGGGAGTGATCATTCCCGCACTTCTAAGCGGTGCCGTTATTATAGAAGTAATATTCGCTCTGCCGGGCGTTG
>CAZSDW010000018.1:0-61254 GCA_964605705.1 uncultured bacterium | reverse complement strand
TGCGGGTTATTGTCACACCATGATCGGTTTCCATTCGGTATATATACAGCCCTGACGCCAGTGCCGATACCAAACAAGATTTGAATCATTTGGTTGTGAAAAAGGATCCATTCTAATTTCATCATAATAGGTTGTGTCAATTGTTGTTTTTAAAAGATTTCTTGTTCCTAATTCTTTAGGCGCATCTGAAAACCAAACATTACCAACTCTCCAATGTTTGTATCCTTTGGGGCCTATTCTAAATTCATCTGCATTTTCAAGCGTGTTTGGTTTGTAAGAAGAAACTTGCTCAATTGGAGCAGGAGAATTTGCATGAATTGGAATTGGAGCGATAAGAAAACTGATGAATAATGCCAGACAGGACAGCGACATCAATATCATCAGAATGTTTTTCAATGATATGGGCAGAGCGCACCAATGCCCGGCGCCGTTCAGGTAATTGATATTCGGCATGTTTCGACCGGCTTCCCAATGGGTAGCTTTCAGACTATTTTCAAGATTACCAGCGATGGTTGTTTACCTTATTCATTAATTTACTAAAATGAATTATAGATATTTTTTCTGTGCCCGACCTTGACGACGAAAATGGTCAGCTTATCTTTTTCAATTGAGTACAAGATGCGATAGTTTCCTTGTCTGATTCGATAGCGTTCAAGTGTTGACAGTTTTTTGCAGTCATCAGGTCTTGGATTCTCTGATAAAGAACTAATTTTTTTTAAAATCCTTTTCAAATCCTTCTTTGGGATTGTCAGAAGTTCCTTGTAAGCAGATTTTTTGAATTCGATTTTATATTTTTCCATTATTTTTCAAATCTGTGAGAACTTTTTCAAAAGAGATAGTGGGTTCGTTAATCCGATTCTCAAATGTCCGTAAGTCTTCTTCATCTTCCATTAATTCTTGTCGGATGGCATGATTAACAATTTCAGAAATTGATTTATTTGTGGATGCTGCTTTGATTTTTAAGACTTGATGAATATCCGGATCAAAATAGATCGTTGCTCTTTTTGATAATGTTGCCATGATTGCCTCGCTTTGAAAGTTCTTTTTCTAAAAGATAGCGTCATAACGTTATAATGTCAAGATATTGTTAATAGAGTTCCGTAACAAAGCAACGGAACGAGAGAAAACCTTCAGAAGGTCAAAGACCTTATGAAGGTTGGAAGATGTAGGATAAACACCTATATCTCCATTTCCAATTATCTGACAAAAGATTCAGACTTCGTCCGATTTACCGGATCGGTTTCCCATTATATATTGTCAACGTATATGCCAATGAATCAACTAATATACTGAAACCGAAAATATGAAAATCCTGATTGTCGATGATTCCGATATTCTCAGAAACCATCTGATGACCATTCTGTCCGAGATGGAAAACGTCGAGATTGTCGGTGAAAGCATCGATACCGTATCCGCAATCAAAGATGTCAGGAAGAAAAAACCGGACCTGGTTATTCTGGACATTCGCATTCCGGGTGAAGGCGGTATTCATGTGCTTAAAGTAATCAAAGAGAAGAATTCCGGTTCCAAAGTAGCAATTTATACAGATTATCCCTATCCGCAGTATCGAACTAAATGCATGGAAATTGGTGCTGATTACTTTTTTGATAAATCCACGGAAACTGAAAAACTGATCGATACTATCAAAACATTAGCGAAACAGGCTTAATAAAAATGACTCAATTAGAAATACCATTGTCAAGACAGCGTTTGGGAGACACATAATGATCGTAAAGGCGCAAGATTTCTTATCATTTCTGAACAAGTGTCAAAAAGAAAAACTGGGCGGTTATCAACAGGTAATTGTACCGAGAAAATCCAGGATTCCGGAAAGAAATGAACTGTTATTTGAAGAGATTAATATCAACACGAAGCCGGCACTGGATTCCTTTCGGACAATCGATCCGATTAAAACGCTATTTTATTTTTCGCGTGAAACACTGTTGCCCGCGGATAAAGCGAAAAAGCGATTGATCGTTGGTGCGAAAGCCTGTGATATGGCAGCTTTGCAGATTCTGGATAAAGCCCTTATCAACGAAGACTTTGTCGATCCGGTTTATAAAGCATGGAGAGAGAAGACGACAATTATTACTACTGATTGTAATGAAATTAGCGTCAGTTGCCACTGTAATCTTGTCGGCGGCAAGCCTTACACAGACCAAAATTATGATATGAATCTGTCAAAACTCGGTCAAAACTATCTGATTACGATTGGTTCAAAAAAAGGCGAAGAATTGCTTAAAATAATGAAAGCGGCAATTCCGCTGAGCCCTCCTCAGGGAGATGAAAAAGAAAAAATCAAAAAATCCCGCAAGGCGATAGAAGCAAAATTGAACCAGCAAAATGCAAAATATAAGCGCCCTGATGATTATTCTGCTTTAAGAAAATCGGATATTGAGGGATGGATCGAGGATTCCAAAAACTGTGTCGGCTGCGGCGGTTGTACGAATATTTGTCCTACCTGTTACTGCATTATTATCAACGATGAAACAACCGGGAAGGAATTCGTAAAAGTGCGCAGTGTGGATTCCTGTCAGTTGCATGGTTATGCCAAAGTGGCTGGCGGTGACTCGCCGCGCCATAAAATGTACCAGCGATTTCGCAATCGCTATCTGTGTAAATTCGATTATATGAACAGTAATTTCGGACAGATCGGATGTATCGGTTGTGGCAGATGTATCGATGTTTGTGCCGGTAAAATCGAATTCAGAGAAGTAGTCCGGAAAAATATGCAAGTACCCATAGGTCAGGAGTAATCAATGGCAGACAAAAATTCCTATGAAGTAACCGCAGCAGAAATTTATGAAATTATTGATGAATCTCCGACAATTCGCACAATCCGTTTAAAACCGGAAAAACCGATCCCTTTCAAAACCGGGCAATTTGTCGAACTGACCGTTCCGAATATTGGTGAGGGACCTTTTACGCCATCGTCGTCCCACAGCATTGCTGAGACGATGGACATTACAATCATGAAAACCGGCTTTGTAACCGAATATGTTCACAAAACCAAAGTCGGCGACAGGGTAGGTATCCGCGGTCCATATGGAACCTGCTATCCAATCGATGAATGGAAAGGGAAAGATGTGCTGATCATGGGTGGTGGTGTCGGAATGGCGCCGACCCGGTCACTTTTCCTGTCATTACTTGATAATATAGATGCATACAAAAGTATCACATTTCTGGCGGGTGCCAGAACACCGAATGATATGATATACAAAAAATATATCAAAGGGTGGCGCGAGATCGAAAAGGTAAACTTTCTGCGAGCAGTGGATCGTGTTCCGGAAGGTGAAGCGTGGGACGAAGAGGTTTGCCTGATTACCAAACTGCTGAATAAAATCGATCTCAATCCCAGAGGCAATCCTGTGGTTGTCTGCGGACCACCGATTATGATGAAATTCGGGACACTGGACCTTTTAAAATATGGCTATGAGGACAATAACATATATCTTTCCATGGAAAAGAAAATGTATTGTGGAATCGGACATTGCCGGCATTGCGTCATCGGTCAGTATTATGCCTGTAAAGACGGTCCGGTTTTTACCTATGATAAGGTTAAAAACGAGGAGAATATCTGGGAATGAAACGTCTTTTAATTGATATTCCAGCCCTCCTGGATTCTGACCAGTCGTTGAAGAATATTCGCTGTGAATATTTCTATCACCGTCATAATCCGGGGCAGTTTTCGTTACTGGAAGTTGCTGAGTTTGCGGTGTATTGCCGGCAGTGCAAAGACGCCTTTTGTGTCACCGCCTGTCCGAAAGAAGCACTTGAGCGTCAGGATAACGGGATGATCAAACGATTTAATATGCGCTGTGTTGGATGTAAAAGTTGTATTCTGGCATGTCCCTTTGGTACTATTTTTCCGGAAGTCATCAATTATATCACTGCTAAATGCGACTTTTGTCTGAAACAGCTCGAAGAAAATCCCGACTATGAACCGGCTTGTGCCAAAACAGCCCCGGCGGGTACCATTATTATGAAGGAAATAGATCAAGAGGATCCCGAAAATCGTATTTATTTCTTTGGGGATCATCTGGCGATCAAGAGTCACCACTGGCGGAAAAAGGAGGATAAGGTATGAGTGCCTGGATTCTGTTTTACCTGTTCATCTTTCCTGGAATGCTGTTTACCGGTGTAGCCGGTTTGTTAGTAGGGTGGCTGGATCGCAAGGTCAGTGCCTGGTTCCAGTTCCGGGTCGGACCGCCGCTACTGCAGAATTTCAATGATTTTTTCAAACTTCTCGGAAAAGAAACGATCATTGTTAAAGATGCTGTAAAATCGGTGTTTATCACGGCGCCATTAGCAGGATTCTCGATTTTGACACTCATTGCGACAATTATCGGAATGGCGCTTTTTTATGGTCAGGGCTTCAGTGGTGATCTGTTTGTCGTTATGTATTTGACAATGACATTTTCTGTTATGGTTATTTTGGGCGGCTCTTCGACCGGAAATGTCTATTCCAGTATCGGTGCCGGTCGTGAAATTAAACTGCTGCTGGCGGATGAACTGGCTTTTATCCTGGTATTTCTGGTACCCATTATCAAATCCGGTTATCAATTACAATTTGACCAGATTCTGGCATACCAGCAGAGCCATGGCATGTTCCTGGGATCAGCCTCGGGAATTATCGCATTTATCATCGGAATCTTGTGCATTCAGGCGAAGATGACTTTGGCGCCGTTTCATATTCCGGAAGCCGAAACGGAAATCGTCGAAGGTCCCTTCATGGAGTATTCCGGTCCGTTGCTGGCTTTCTGGAAATTAAACCATTATATGATGTATGTGATTTTTCCATTGTTGTTAATCACATTGTTCTGGGGTGGATTCAATTTTATCGGAATCGGCATTCTCTGGTCAGTTTTGAAATATCTCGCAATTATCGTGATTATGATCATTATCAAAAACACAAATCCAAGAATTCGAATCGATACGGCACTGAATTTCTTCTGGCGCTATGCTTCGCCATTAGCATTTATTGCTGTAATATTAGCTGTATTAGGAGTATAGCATGGGATGGTACAATAAGAGGTTAGCAAAATCACTCTGGGTTTTTCATGTCAGCGGATCGCCATGTAATAATTGTGATATTGAAATTCTCGATCTGCTGACACCTCGATATGATGTGGAGCGTTTAGGGATTAAACTGGTTGGGTCTATCCGGCATGCCGACGTGATGCTGGTGACTGGTATTTTCAATCAAAAGGTAGCTCCGAAAATTCGAAAGATTTATGAACAGGCGCCAAAACCCATTTTCGTTGTGGCAGTGGGAACCTGTGTCAGTTCCGGGTGTTGCTTTAAGGAAAGTTATAATATCACCGAAAAACGCGAAGAGGTAATTCCGATTGATATGTATATTCCCGGATGTCCTCCCAAACCGGAATCCATGATTGAAGCGGTTGTAAAACTGGTAGGAGTGCTCAATGGCTGAAGTTGAACAATTTTTAAAAGATATGGGCGCTAAGATTCACGCCAAAATTGAGAAGAAACTTCGTCTGTATTTTAATGTAAGTAATAACGACATTCAGGAAGTGGCAGATTATTTATTTAATAAAATGGGGTGTCGCCTCTCCACGGCAACTGCCATGGAAATGTATCATGGTCTTGAGATTGTCTATCACTTTTCGCTGGATAAAACCGGGCAGTATTTTTGTCCCCGCGTTGTCATCAAAGATAAGAAGAATCCGAAGGTAAATTCAATTACGTCAATTATTGAAGGTGCGGTCTGGATTGAGCGGGAGATGTTTGATTTATGGGGAATAGAATTCATCGGGCATCCGCGCATGGAAGAATTATTGACAATCAATCATCCGAATAAATCACTGAAAACGCCATTAAGATTCAAGGAGAGTGCATGAAAGCGAATAGAATACCGGTTGGACCATTTCATCCGCTGCTTGAAGAGGCTGAATATTTTGAACTGCAGGTCGATGGTGAAACCGTTGTCGATCTCGATATGGAAATTGGCTGGATGCACCGTGGACATGAATGGATCTCCGAAACTAAGACGTTTACTCAGTCCATCTATCTCGTGGAACGGATTTGCGGTATCTGTTCAACGTCACATCCGCTGGCTTGTGTGCATGCCGTTGAAGATATCGATAATATCGATATTCCCCTCAAAGCCCGTTATATTCGGACATTGGTGGGAGAGCTGGAAAGAATTCACAGCCATTTGTTGTGGCTTGGTTTAGCCGGTCACTTCATTGGTTACGATACCCTCTGGATGTGGGCGTGGAAGTATCGGGAACCGGTGCTGGAAATGTTCGAAATTATCTCCGGAAACCGCAACCATTACGGAATGATGAGAGTAGGTGGCGTTGCGCAGGATGTTGATCCGGAGAAGGTTATTGAATTATACAAACATCTGGATATGATTGAAAAGAAAATGTGGATGATTGCCAAAGCGGCAAAGGATGATCCGGTTTTAAAATCCCGCTTGAAAGGTGTCGGCGTTCTGACCCATGCTGATGCAGTAGCATATTGTGCTGTCGGACCAACATCGCGGGCTTCAGGGGTGCCGTGGGACGTCAGAAAAGATGAGCCTACCGATGCCTACGACCTGGTGGATTTTGAAAGGATAGTGTTGCCAAACGGTGATGTCTATGACAAATTGGTTGTAAGAGTTTTGGAAATAATCGAATCCACTAAGATTATTCGGCAGTGTCTTGATAAATTAAAGACAGTCCAAGGACCGATAATTAATAATGTCAAAGAGATATCTCCCGGGGAGGGAATTGGTCGTTATGAAGCACCGCGAGGGGAAGTGTTTCATTATATCCGATCGGATGGGACGAACCGCCCGATCCGGCACAAAGTCAGAGCTCCCAGCTATGTCAATATTCCGACATTCAAGGCGTCCTGTAAAGGCATTCCGATTGCGGACGCCTTGATCACCCTGGCTTCCATCGATCCCTGCTATTGCTGTACCGAGCGCTCGCTGAAAATTATCGATCAAAACCATAATCCGCAGGGCATCGATCTGTTGAAATTGTCAAAGGAAAAAACCGAACGAATCCGGAGGGAAATAAATGCAGATTAATGACTTAACACTATTAGTCGCAGTTCCTTTTGCTGTCGCTCTGATAAATCTAATCCTTCCGACGATACTGCGAAAACTTCTGACATTTCTGACGCTGGTTTACCTGCTTGTTCTGAATTATCAATTGTTTCAATCCGGTACACAAGCGGCATATTTGTTCGATCAGCTGATATTCAATATCGACAAGCTGAGCATTTTTATCTTGATATTTATCCAGATTCTGAGTTTTATTATTCTGGTCTTTTCAATGAAGGGTGTCGAAAAGAGCATCGAAAAGGCTTTCTTTGTCCTATATCCAATGACCGTTGCATTTTGTAACGGTGTTGTGATCAGTGTGCATTCACTGAGTCTGCTTATTTTTTGGGGATTGACCGGAATTACTCTGTATCTGTTTGCAATTTTAGGTAAAACCGAAGGGACCCCGGAATCTGCAAAAAAGACCATGATTATTGTCGGGGGCAGCGATGTCTTTCTGATCCTGGGTTTAATTCTGATCTGGTTTATGAACTCAGGCAGAGATTGGCAATTATTCAACACGATGCTTCCATTGAATAATTGGATAACTTATACGGCATTTATTGGATTATTGATCGCTGCATTTGCCAAAGCTGGTGGATTTCCACTCCATAGCTGGGTTCCCGACTTCAGTAAAGATTCCCCGGTTGAAAGTGCCGCATTTTTACCAGCATCCCTTGATAAATTGCTCGGAATTTACCTGCTGACCCGAATGGTTCTGTCCATCTTCAAATTGCCTCCGGTGATGTATTTAATCATCATTACTTTCGGTGCTTTGACTGTCATTACTGCGGTCATGATGGCGATGATCCAGCATAACGGACGTAAATTGCTGGGATATCATGCAGTCAGCCAGGTCGGTTACATGATTATGGGAGTCGGCAGTGGCAGCGTTTTAGCAATTATCGGCGGTCTGTTTCATATGGTCAATCATACGATTTATAAATCGAACCTGTTTTTATCTTTAGGATCTGTTGAAAAACAGACTGGTTCAAATAACTTGGATGACCTTGGCGGACTTGGCAGTATTATGCCGGTTACTTTTGTGACCGCTCTGGTAGGTGCTTTTGCAATTTCCGGGATTCCACCATTTAATGGTTTCTACTCAAAGTGGTTGATTTACCAGGGAATTCTTGATTTAGCGAAAAGTGCTGGCAGCGGATTTCAGATATGGTTATTAGTTTGCCTGGTTCTGGCAGTATTCGGAAGTGCACTGACCCTGGCGAGTTTCATGAAATTCATCCATGCCATTTTTCTTGGCAGACGTCCCAAAGTACTGGATGGAATTAAAAAAGTACCTGCCAACCAGCAGTTGGCGACAGGACTATTATCACTACTATGTATTGTTTTTGGTCTTTTCGCGATACAAATCCCATTGAAACATTTTATTTTGCCGATCATGGCTGATTATGGATTGCGTGTACCCGCAGTTCTGGGAAATTATAATCCCGTGATGATTATCGTCCTGTTTGGCGCCACACTGCTTCTGGGATTCATTGTCTATTGGGGTGTTCGGAGAGTTCGTTTTGATGAGATTTACCTCGGCGGGATGGACGCGCTGGAACATTTTCGGGTACTTGGAACAGAGTTTTACAATGAAATCCGCAATATGAAACCGTTAAAAGCGATTTACGATGGTGCTGAAAAAAAGAATTTTGACGTTTATGATGTCAGCAGCCGATGCACATTTTCAATTACACGGTTTTTTAAATTGGTTCACAATGGACAATTGCAGTTCTATAATCTCTGGATCGTCCTAGGAATGGTAATCCTTTTATGGGTGGTGTTATAAATGAAAATTAATCACATACATTTTCGGAGGTATAAATGCCTGTAGAAACCTGGTTAATCTTTATTCTGGGATTTATGATTTTTGGATCAATCATTGCCCTGGAATTGAAAGATCTTTTATCCGCAGTAATCTCGGTGGGAATTGTGGGCTTGGGTGTTTCCCTGGCATTCCTCTTGCTCCAGGCACTCGATCTGGCAATTGTTCAGTTCCTGTTCGAAATATTTGCCCTGATTATTCTGGTCAGAGCATTTATCGGCAAAGAGTATCATATCCAGGAATATTCAAAGTCACATGTCATTCAAACGATATCAACAGTGATTGCCCTTTTGCTGGTATTCATTTTGAGTATTAATATTTTCAAAATGTTACCACAATTTGGTGATCCAATATTCTCAACGGCGAAACATTACGTTGAAAATGGCGGTGCTGAGACCGGTGCGGCAAATATAGTATCAGCAATCATTCTGGATTACCGTGCCTATGATACACTGGGCGAAGTGACGGTGCTTTTTACGGCTATTCTCGGTGCTCTGACAATTCTACGAAAAACCGGATCGAATGGTATCCCGGGAGGTGATCATGAAGCAAAGTAACGGCATGACGCTGATTGTTAAGACCGTCACGCGTATAAGCGTCTGGCTGATTCTTCTATATGGCATCTATATCATCGTACACGGACATCTCAGCCCGGGGGGGGGCTTTGCCGGCGGGGTGATTATCGCTCTGGCGTTTCTAAATGTAATGCTGGCGTACGGCAGGGATTTTATCAAACTTTGGATTAATATTGGTTTTTTACACGATATTGAATCATCCAGTGCGGCACTGTTTTTAGCCATGGGTATTCTCGGGATGGCGGTCGGTGGCGGTTTCCTGGCAAACTTTATCAGCCACGGCAAACTTTATCACCTGCTGAGCGCCGGAACCATACCGTTCCTGAATATCATCATCGCCGCAAAGGTCAGTATGGGACTCTTTGTAGTGGTCTGGACACTTTCGATTTTTCATTTAGATAAAGGGGGGAAGGAAGAATGACAGTCTATTTACTCTGTTTCACCCTGCTGCTCGTCGGACTTTACGGTGCATTAACCAAGCGTGATCTGATCAAGATTATTCTCTCGCTGGGAATAATGGGATATGCAGTTAACCTGATGATCATTCTGTTTGCTTATAAAAAAGGTGCCAGTTTTGCGATTATGGTAAAAGATGGTATCAATTCAAATATGGTTGATCCTTTACCTCAGGCATTAATCCTGACATCAATTGTCATTGAGCTCGGAATTACGGCGATGCTGGTGGCGTTGGCGATCCGGTTATTTCAAAAATATAAAACATTCGATATTACAAAAATTAGGAGGTTGTCAGGATGATCCTCCCATTTTTAATTATTATTCCGTTATTAGCTGCGTTTCTAATTTCACTAATCTCCGGTGAAAAGGATAACTGGGCAATTGTCCTGTCCATTTTAGCTGTCATTTCATTGTTGGTGCTATCGCTATTCAGTTTTTTCACGACAGGGAAGGATACCTTTGTGTATGAAATGAGTGGCTGGAAAATTCCACTGACCATTTGTCTCGTGCAGGATGCATTATCCACATTTATGCTGGTGATTGTCAATCTCATCGCACTGACGTCGCTGATGTTTTCGGTCTCTTATATCCGTCATTATGCGGGTCCTTGGAAATATTATGCATTGTTTATGCTATTGATTACCGGTATGAATGGTGTTATCGCCACCGGAGATATTTTCAATCTATTCGTTTTTATGGAGATTGCCCTGTTTGCAGCGTATGCCCTGGTGGCATTTGGTGCCAAAGCCGAAGAGTACGAAGCGGCATTTAAATACGCTGTAATGGGATCAATATCATCGACCTTGATTTTATTAGGAATCGGAATCCTGTATGCAGCCACATCAAACCTGACGATGGCAAACATCGCCGAAGTACTGCCGACCAAAGATCCCCGTATAAGTTTGTGGGTTGCGGCAATATTTTTGACCGGATTCGGGCTAAAATCAGCCATCATGCCATTTCATGCTTGGCTGCCCGATGCACATTCATCCGCACCAGCCCCTATATCTTCGATGTTATCCGGTGTTCTCATTAAAGCACTGGGGATTTATGCTATTATCCGGATTTTCTTTAATGTGCTGGGGGCACCTCAAGCCTTCCTGACAATATTCATGGTGATGGGATCCATTTCGATTATCGTCGCTTCTTATCTGGCGCTGGGTCAATGGGATCTGAAACGACTGCTGGCATACAGCAGTATCAGTCAAATCGGATTTATTCTTTTAGGCTTGGGAATCGGCACAAAACTGGCGATTCTCGGTGCGCTGTTTCATATCCTGAATCATGCTGTATTTAAATCACTGTTATTTTATAATGCCGGTGCCGTGGAAATGGCTGTGGGTACGCGGGACCTGCGCCAAATGGGCAACCTGAAAAAAGCTATGCCGGTCACTTCATGGACATCCATGATAGCCAGTCTGTCAGTTTCGGGACTGCCGCCATTCAACGGATTCTTCAGCAAACTGATTATCATTATTGCCGCGGTTCAATCGCAAAATATTATCTATGCCATTGTTGCGGTGATCGGAAGTTTACTGACATTGGCATATTTCATGAAAGTTCAACGCTATGGTTTTCACGGAAATAATGTAATTCAAGAGCTAAAGGCAGCCATCAGTCCGGGAATGAAATCGGCAATGATCATTTTAGCAGTATTGTGTATAGTGACAAGTATTCTGATTATTCCGGGGATCAGAGAAGTGACTCTCGATCCGGTTGTTTCAGTAATTACCAATAAAACCGGATATATTTACGAGGTGTTAGGGAGGTAATATGACCATTCAATCGCGCAGTCGATTATACGTTTTTATTTTTTCCTTTCTGGTTTGGCTATCGTTGACCAGTGTCAAAGATATTGAGGAGGTCGTTGCCGGAATTCTGGTCGCAGCCCTGGTCAGTGTGGTTGCCGGAAAGTTTCTGATCACATCGGAAAAAAGCGAACATATCATTAAACGATTTTTTTCAGCAATAAAGTATTTATTCAAATTCATCTGGGAAATGGCGAAAGCCAACCTGCATGTGGCTTTCATTGTCATTCATCCAAATCTGCCAATTCGACCGGGAATTGTCAAAATAAGAACCAAACTCACCAAAGATTCGGCGATTACTGTTTTGACAAATTCTATCACTCTGACTCCCGGTACGCTGACGGTTGATGTCAATCCGGAAACCCGGGAGCTCTATATTCACTGTATTGATGTTGAATCCAGGGATGTTGACGAAAATACGAAAACCATTGGTGCTAAATTTGAACCACTCTTAACGGAGGTCTTCGAATGAGACTTTTACGCTGGTTTGTAGGTGTGCTGATTATAGCCGCTTTTTTATATGGTAACTTTTTCATTTATAGTGGAGTTATTCTCTATAAACTGATTAATGTTATCCTTTTTTGCGCACTTTTAAAACTGTTCCGGGTCATCTTCGGTCCCTCGCCGGCAGACCGGATTGTGGCAGTTGATATTATGGGAATCCTGATTGTCGGATTACTGGCATTGCTTGGATTGGCATATGATCAATCCTTCTTTATGGATATCGGTTTAATCTGGGCGCTACTGAGTTTTATTGCTTCCCTGGCATTTGCCAAAGTTCTGGAAGGGAGGTACCTGGATGAGTAGAGAAGTTATAGGAATGATTTTCATTCTGATTGGGATCATGTTTGATTTTTTTGGCGTACTGGGATTGGTGCGATTACCCGATGTCTATAATCGGCTTCAGGCTGCAACCAAATGCGTTACTTTTGGCTCAGCCGGAATCCTGTTTGGAGTTTTCATCATCCAGGGATTCAATAATTTTGGTTTCAAAGTGTTGCTCGGAATAGTCTTTATATTTTTGACTTCGCCCGTCGCCGCTCATGCCATTTCCAGAGCCGCCCATCGCAGTAAAATTCCATTGACTCCAAAAACAGTTGTGGATCAATATCAAGAAGATAATGAATTAAAGGATTAACCCATGTTTCTTCCAAAAATCAGAGAAATTGTTGAGGCACTGAAATCACTGTTTTCACCGGCATATACTACCAGGTATCCTTTCAAATCTTATGTCGCCCCAAAAGAATATCGCGGATATCCGAAATATAACGAAGAATATTGTATCGGTTGCGGAACCTGTGCCCAGGTTTGTCCGACTAATGCCATTGAAATAATTGATGATATCAAAAAGGGTGTCAGAAAACTCGTTCTGAATTATGCATCCTGTTCACAGTGTGGTCAATGCGAGGAAAAATGTATCACTAATGAAGGCATCAAATTATCGAATGAATATGTATTATCGACACCTGATTTGACAGCGCCGGAAGTATTTGAAACAGTCGAAAAAGAGTTGGCTATTTGTGAAGCCTGTGGTGCGGGCTTTGCCTGTCATGATCATCTTCTGTTCGTTAAAGAACGTCTGGGTGCCAAAGCCTATGCGCATCCAAACCTGCTGGTGGAAACTCAGCGGCAATTCACTGAAATGACGCCATCTGCGATCAAGGATCATATTCGCCGTGAAGATTTAATTAAAGCAATGTGCCCGGTATGCAGGCATAAAACTGTCGTAAGCGATGAATTTTAAGGAACTGGTCAGCGAACTGAGTTCCATACCAAATAATAAGATAGTATTTGTAGGACTGGGAAATCCCGCCCGGGGCGATGACGGGGCGGGAATAATATTTGTCAATGAACTTGAAAGAACTGATCTTTTTAAAAGGGCGTCCTATATTCAGGCTTTTACCACACCGGAAAATTATCTTGGAAAAATCTCAGCTCTTCATCCTGAAATTGTCATTTTTATTGATGCAGTAAAAATGGAGGGAGCACCCGGATCAATTGCTTCAATCGAATCTGATCAGATTGACTCCAAAGGATTCAGTACCCACAGTTATTCGATAAAATTGATCGAAAAATATCTGACCGCCGAAGGCGTTTCAGCGTTTAAATATATTGGTATTATCCCCAAAAACATGGACGTCAGCCAGAATATATCAGCTGAAGTTCTCCAAGGTATTCATAATTTTTTTAATTAAAATATGATATGTTTCGCAACGGAAAAAATCACGTCCCGGTTAAACTAATTCTGCCTTTTCATACCCTGGATTCCTTGCGTGTGAGAATTGGTTGGATTATTAACATTCGCTGGATCATTATTTTTGGTTTGCTGGTTGCCATACCAATCAGTTATCAGGTATTAAATTTTAATATCGCTTACTCCCATCTTTACATCATTTCGGCTGTGCTGCTTGGTCTGAACCTGGTCTATTTCTTTTTATTCAGATATTACCCCTTTAAAAATTTTCAGCAGGAACTGGCATTTACTGAGATTCAGCAGGTGATTGATTTAGTGGTTTTTTCTTTTCTGGTCCATTACATCGGTGGAATTGAAAATCCGTTTTTCTTTGTTTATATCGTGAATATCATCATCTCCGGTATTCTATTTATAGGGAAAGTGCCCTACATCAATGCTATGATTGCTGGTTTGTTGTTGACATTATGGAGTGTCCTGGAATACACGGGAGTCGTCCAAAATTATACCATCCGCGGTGAACCAATCAGTCTTTCGATCCTGATAACGTCCCTCTGTGCATTTTATATTCTTATTTTTGCTGTAACCTACGTCGTCAGGGATTTTATTTCGGGATACCGTCATATGAAAAGTGTGATTGATGAAAAAAGCGAACAACTTGAAAACACCATCCGGGAGAGGGATAAAATATTCAGATTCACTGCCCATGAACTGAAATCACCCTTAACGACCCTGCGAAGCCTCCTGGCAGTTATTGAGGAGGTTTATTCCCAGAAACTCGATAAAGATGTTGCTGATATGATTAATCGTGCCGTTGTCCGCACCGATCAGGTTCTTTCAATGGTAAAAGATATGATCGATGTAACTCATTATCGGCACGGAGTCAGCGAAAATGTTATTGAAGAAGTCCTTCTTTGTCAGTGGATAGAGAAAACCATTGCTCCGCTACTGATTGATGCGAAAAGAAAAGAGATGACTGTCGAACTTAAAAAACATACCCCTGACATCAGTGTAAATATTGACTGCCGGGCAATGGAAAAAGTTATCGTAAACCTGGTAACGAATGCAATCAGGTACAGCCCGGAAAAAACGATCGTCACCGTCACACCATTCTTGAAAAGAACGATTTTCGGTTTTTCAGTCAGCGATCAAGGTATTGGAATTTCGGAACAGGATATCGGGAAAATATTTGATGAGTTTTTTCGTAGTAAAAATGCCCGCGAAATGGAGCGTCTGGGAACCGGACTTGGATTATCCCTAATCAAACAAATTGTGGATCAATTTGGTGGTAAAATATTTGTTGAGAGTGAATTGGGGAAGGGCAGCAGTTTTACAATTGAATTACCGATAAAAAAGCTGGCAACGGAATAAATTTTTTTTATATTATAGTAACACATATTTAAATATTGTGCTACAACGGAGATAGAAATGAATGAACTGAAGCGATTTGGAGTGTCACTACCGGCAGATTTATTGGAACGTTTTGATTTGGAAATTGCTCAGAAAGGCTACCAGAACCGCTCGGAAGCCTTGCGCGATTTAATCCGGAATTATTTAGTTAAACGTGAATTAGACCACAACGAAGAAATCGTTGGGGTGCTGTCCCTGGTATTTGATCATCATGTGCCGAATCTTTCAAACACACTGAATGATCTGCAGCATGATCATTACCATAATATTTTATCAAATACACACGTTCATCTTGATCATCATAATTGTCTCGAGGTAATCATCCTGAAAGGACATTATAAAGCGGTCAAACAGCTGTCAGATAAAATGATTGGTACCCGGGGTGTCAAACATGGCGATTTAAGTTTTACATCTACCGGTAAAAACCTTTCGGGTGTTTAATTAATGGAGAAACGTATGAAGAATTTACTGACTTTAAATCTCATTATTATTTTTACGATAATATCACACGCATATACACCTGTTTTTAAGGATACCTTAAAAGTTTATCCTTTCGATCCGGTCGTAGTGACAGGTACGAGAATTGAAACTCCAAAAAAGGAAATCCCGGCTTCTTTATCGGTTATTTCAAACACTGTCATCGATGAAGAAAGTTATCAACCGTTGCTTGACATTGTTTCCAATAATGTGCCCGGTTTATTTGTCACTCAGCGGACGAATATTGGTTATGGAGTTGCTTCCGGTGCAGCCGGACAAATTTCCATCAGAGGGATCGGTGGAACGCCAAATACACAGGTTGCGGTATTGATCGATGGGCGTCCCGATATTATGGGACTTTTTGGTCATGCTCTCGGAGACGCTTACTTTATGCACGATGTGGAGAAAATTGAAATAATCCGTGGTCCGGCTTCGGTTTTGTACGGTTCGAATGCAATGGGTGGTGCTGTCAACATAATACCCCGGCACGAGCATCAAAAAGGATTTCATATTTATGCCCCGATAACCTATGGCAGTTTCAACACCAGTCAATCTTTTATACGTAATACTTACGACGATGGCAGGTTTGGATACTCGTTATCATTGGGATACCGGAATAGCGATGGTTATCGGACAGATGCCCGGGATACATATAATTCGAAAAGCAGCAATCTTGAATTACATGGGCAAATTACGAAGCAGATTAAAATAGCCGTCAATAGTTATCTTTCGAATTCTGACGTCTATGATCCCGGTCAGGTAGCTGCTCCGGCAGACACACAACTGTTTCAAATCAATCGTAAAGGCGGTGACTTTACATTAAGCCATAAACACGAACGACTTGTTGGTGAAATAAAACTGCATTATAATTCCGGGCATCATGAGGTGTTTGATGGGTATCAGTCAGATGATTACACAACCGGGATTATCCTGACAGAAACTTATCAAATTGCGGAGAGGGCAAGATTTACCGGTGGATTAGATGGAAAATTGTATGGTGGTAAAGCGTTGTTATATGGCAGCTGGATTGAGCATCATGTGAATGAAGCCAGTGTCTTTGCCAATTATCACCAGAAATTTATCAATTTACTGAGTTTCGATGGTGGGCTTCGCTATACAAACCACAGCATTGCCGGTGCCTTGCTCATTCCCAGTGCCGGGTTGACCGCTTCATTACCTTATGAATTTGTGGTGAAAACATTTTACTCCGAAGGATATCGTAATCCTACAATTAATGAATTATATCTATTCCCGACGGCTGGTGATAAAATAGGACCATCAACAACTGATATTAAACAGGAAAAGACAAAGAATATTGAACTTTCGATTGAAAAACAATTTGCCGGATGGTTTAGCTCAGCAATAACAATCTATCACACCAATGCGGATAATCTCATTCAAAAAGGATTCGCCAATGGAAGACCAATCTATCAAAACACCGGCGATGTAGAAATCAGTGGATTTGAATGGGAAGGACAATTGCTGTTACCACCAAGATTTGCCATTAATTGGTCAGCCAGCTCGGCAAATTATTCGACTGCAATCGCCGGAAGTCCCGGAGAAAAGGTGAACCTGGCTGTTCGTTATAAGCTAAATCCCGATATCTCTTTCGGCATCCAGGGTCAGTGGGTAAATAACCTGTACAGTATCCAGAATCCATATGCTTTCGGAGCACCGTCCTATGTCCGCCTGAATTCTTATAAACTCATTAATTTGAATGCAAATTGGGAACTGAATGATTTTCTGTCCCTGAGTGCGAAGGTGAACAATATCCTTGACGAATCTTACGAGACCATGAATGGTTTCCCGATGCCCGGTCGCAATTTCACCTTTGGTATTACCGCTAAATATTGAAATCGGATTTTAGAATGCAGTTAGCCACTTACAGAAAACATCAGAACTTTTTCAATGAAAAAGCAGCCAGCTGGAAAATACCAAATAATCATATCGCGTTTACCCGACATCTGGAAAGTCAAATTCGGTTCAATGGCAACGAGACAGTGCTGGATGTTGGTTGTGGCACCGGAAATCTATTTCCCTTTTTGCAAAAACATGTTACCGTGGGAAAAGTCATCGGATTGGACTTTGCATTTAATATGTTACAAAGATCAGTGGAAAAACTGAGAGCGCAGGATATTGCGATCCAGGCGATGGCTGAAGTACTGCCCATCCGATCATCAAGCGTCGATATTGTGATTAATTATTGTCTCTATCCGCATCTGAAGTATAAACAAACGGCTCTGCAGGAATTTTATCGGATTCTTAAGGAAGAAGGGCGCTATTTTATTTTACATCCTCAGGGAAGTTACGAAGTGAATTGCATCCACCGTGATATTGGCGAACCGGTTTGTTATGATTATATCGAATCGGTGGAATCAGTGGTTGCCTTTCTGGAACTGAATGGATTCAGTGTTTATAATGCTATTGATCAGCAGGATATGTTCTTTATCGATGCCGTGAAGACGGGCTGAATTAAATTCAAATAATTCCTGTACAAATAAATTATTTCTTCTATATTTTCAGAAACAAATAGGAGGGGAAATAATTATGCCTACAGAATCTGCTGCTCAAGCACTGAGTAATCTGCGAAATCCTGCACTTTTTCAATGGTATGTCATACCACTTTTTGCATTTGTGGTATATGTCTATGCAGTCGAGGTCGAACGTAAAAACTGGAATCTGATCCTTGCCGGATTGGCTTTTTGGGGTATGGACTGGTTCAATGAAATCTGGAACGGACTTGTATTTCATTTTACCAATTATGCGCCGGTTTGGGGAGCCCCGGGCAAGACGGCTTATTTAATTTTAATTGGCTTGAATATTGAAATTTGTTTCATGTTTGCAATTGCAGGTCTTGTATTCAGTAAAATGTTACCGGATGATAAAAAAATGAAAATACTTGGAATGCCAAACCGCGTATTTTATGCAATTAGTTTGTCGATATTCTGCGTTTTTATTGAAATTTTATTGAACGCTGTGAACGCACTGACCTGGGATTACGGCTGGTGGAGCGCCAAATTTCCGCTGCTGATTGTAATTTTCGGATATTTGCATTTTTTCGTGGTATCTTTCTGGGTATTTGATATGGAATCCATTAAAAATAAAATAAAGACGGTTGGGATAATTTACAGCGTTGATTTCATCGCGATTATCCTTTTTGGTGCCATTCTAAAATGGATATAATTGTCTGAATTGTGGCTATGCTTTAATGACTGTGATCGTTGCCTGGCGCCTTCATCAGGGCATTTTTAAGCAAATAGGAGATTGTGATTGAGCTATGAAAGGGCAGGAATTATTTATCGTTTGAAAAGTTACGAATCCAGTCGATAAAAGTCAGATTATTATAAATTTTTTCGGTACGGTCACTATCGCGAAAATCTTTATCCAATTCATAGGCTTCTTCAAGAAATTTAGTGGCGTCTTCGAGAAGAATGAAGTTATCTTTAAATAATTCTTTTGTCTGTTTTATATAAAGATTCTTTTCAGTACCTCGTCGCATTTTTTCGATTTTTCGCATACGTCTGTCATAGTCAGTAATCTCTTTGAACTCCAATATTGCATAATAACCGATATTATTCAATTGCCAGGCTGCGATATCGGCTCTTTCAACTTCCATGGCATGAAAAGCGGCTTTCTTTAAAAGAGACTTCACTAAAGTAAAGTCATGTCCAGTTAAAGCTGAATCCGCAGAGTCTTTGGCAGCGTAAAAATCCGTCCACATTTCCTGAGTGGTGCGATTATCTTTATTCAGGGAATCACTGATTTCCTCAACGGATTTGTCAAATTGGACGGTATCTGCCGGCTGAATAGGTGTCTCTTTGCTAATCTTCCGGTTATCCTGTTTTGGATTGGCACAAAACATAAGGATCGGAATCAAGGCTAAAATTACCAGCAGATGTTTCCTATTAAAAACCGGAGACAGCATCAATTGATAAGAATTGTCGTCGGAACTATGCAGTATCATATTATTCAAGCCTGTAATGTGTCAATGCTATCTGATTCTTTTTTATTACAACCAAGACTAATCAATTTCTAAACAATCGGCAAGAACTTATTTGAAAATCAATACACCTGTCCGGCTTCATCGACCATTGGAACAAAGCGAACGGGGATAATTCGCTCGGATTTCAAATGATTATCTATTTTACGATAGACGACAAGATTTTGATTATCAGCAGGTCCGACAGGTATCACCATTCTGCCATTATCATTCAACTGCCTGATTAAACTATCGGGAATCACCAATGGCGCACAAGTGACGAGAATTACATCGAAGGGACCGTTATCGGACCAACCCTGATAACCATCGCCGGTTTTACAGAAGATATTCCGATAACCTAATTCATTCAATAATCCTTTGGCTCTTTCGGCTAAAACCGGATTGATTTCAATGGTATAAACCGATTGACATAATTCTGCCAGAATCGCGGCTTGGTAACCGGATCCCGTCCCGATTTCCAGGGCTTTATCCGATGGATTTATTTCCGCCAATTCGGTCATCAATGCTACTATATAAGGTTGGGAAATCGTCTGGTTTTCACCAATTGGCAACGGATAGTCGGCATAGGCAAATGATTGCAAATTACCGGGTACAAACAGATGTCTTTTGACTTTCTGCATTGCCTGGATGACGGCTGGATTTTTTATCCCGCGCTTTTCAATCTGATTTTTCACCATATAAATCCGGGATGATTTAAAATTATCCAGCATCGAATTACGATTACATTGATAGAAAAATATTGTTGATAAAATCAATGGTAATAAAAAAAACAGGCGATGTCGATTTAGCCGTTCCATAGTTTTATGGAAAATAGTAATTACGAAAGATTTAAGCAAGAAATGGTTAAAAATATTGTGTACTAAAATGGATAAACAGTATATTTGTGGAAATTGAGTATAAAATTTATGATTATCTATTTACATGGTTTTGGGAGTAACGGTAATGCTTTTAAGGCGAGATTAATCCGCCGGATCTATCCCGAGATTGAATTACTTTCCCCAAATCTTCCGGCTGAACCTGACAGGGCAATCGCAATTGTCGAACAATTAATAATCGGACGCAGTAATGAAAATAAATGTCTGATTGTCGGCAGCAGCCTGGGTGGATTTTATGCGTTGCATTTACACATCAAATTAAAGACCAGTGCTGTTTTACTGAATCCGACAATTCATCCGGCTCATGATTTAGCGAGGAGAATCCAGGATGATCCGAATTTTAGTCCCCAGGCGATCAATCGATGGCGTGATTCATATTTAAAGCAGCTGGAAAAGTATTTTCATAATCCAGAACAGATTCAAAAAGAGAAATTGCATGTCTATCTGAATCGTGATGATGAAATCCTTGATTACAGAATTGCCCGGCAATATTTTCGGAAATCCGGTTGTCGGTTAATTTTAAATGACGCCGGCGGGCATGTCTTCCTGAATTTTACCAAAGTACTCCCGGAAATCATCAACCTGCATGATCAACTCTGATACTTAAAATATTTCACATAATGAATAACGACCATCATATTACTCAGCGAAAAATAATTCATATCGACATGGATGCTTTCTTTGCTTCTATTGAACAGCGGGATTTCAGCCAATATCGTCATAAACCGATAGCAGTGGGTGGTGAGGGTGCCCGGGGCGTCGTTGCAGCTGCCAGTTATGAAGCCAGGAAATTTGGTGTTTATTCAGCGATGTCATCGAGAATCGCCCGGCAGAAGTGCCCGGATTTGATTTTTGTCAATCCTCGTTTTGAAATTTATAAATCGGTTTCAGCGGAAATAATGACGATCTTCCAGGAATTTACCGACCTTGTGGAACCACTATCATTGGATGAAGCATATCTTGATGTTACGGAAAATAAAAAGGGGATTCGATCCGCCACTTATATTGCCAGGGATATTAAAGCCCTGATCAAATCCCGGACCCGGCTGACCGCCTCGGCAGGCATTTCCATAAATAAATTTCTGGCAAAAGTTGCTTCGGATTTGGAAAAACCCGATGGTCTGACAGTGATCAAACCTGATGAAGTTCATCGCTTTCTTGAAGAATTGCCTATAGATAAGTTTTTTGGTGTAGGGCTAGTGACCGCTGCCAAAATGAAAGCTCTGGGAATATTTAACGGCAATGATCTGCTCAAACTCAGCCAGTTTGATTTATATCGCCGTTTTGGAAAAATGGGTAGTTATCTTTACCAAGTCGTCAGAGGCGAGGATAATCGTCCGGTTACTCCGGAACGAATCCGCAAATCTTCTGGTGCCGAAAGGACTTTTACCGAAGATATTATTCAGGTAAAAAAGCAACATGCCAACCTGAAACTGATCTGTGATGATTTAGCACAACGCCTGATGAAATCCAACATCTATGGAAAAACGGTTACGCTAAAAGTAAGGTACCATGATTTTGAGTTGAAGACCCGATCGAAACGTCTAAGCCACTATGTCTGCAACTCTGATGAATTACTCGATATTTCCAAAGAACTCCTGAAATCCGACGATTTACCCCGGAAAGCAGTTCGCCTCTTTGGGATCAGTTTATCTAATCTCAATACTGAAGAGAATCCCGAATTGACCGGACAGCTGACGCTGGAATTTTAGCCCACTAAAAAAAACTAAACTGATTATTGCAGAATAAAAAGGTTACTTCAAAATCGTGAATTTTTTCATATCGGTAAAATTACCTGATTTCAGACGATAGAAATAGATGCCGGTTGTGAGTTCATTGGCATTCAACTCGACTTGATGACGTCCTGCTGGCATTTCTGAATTGACCAGATTAGTTACCCAATTTCCCCGGATATCAAATAGATCAAGTGTCACGGGGATATCGAACATATTATTAAACGTGATCGTAGTAGCCGGATTGAAAGGATTTGGATAATTCTGTTCGAGGTAAAAAAGGCGTAAAACCGGCGAATTATCATCGGGAATCACAGAACTTAAGGTGGTAATATTTGAATCAATCCAATCGAGTCGATGATTGATCCAGGTTTTCAATCGCTCAATTTCACTCATATATGCTGTTTCGCCGCCCATATATGACCACCGCGCTGAATTTCTGATACGGGCTTCACTGATATATTCTGCCAGATCATCGATCCGCTGATACAGACTATCCTTGTGAAGAATACTATTTCGAAGTGAAAACCAACGGTCTGCTGCAAGTCTGGCAAAAATATGATTGTGAAATATCTTGATCCACCAAAACGGAATTTTCGGAGAATCATTTGGCATTCTTTGGTCATGGTTGAATTCCCAACCCTCAAATATATTAGCATCATCACCATAAAATGCATCTCCCAGACTAAGATTATAGTCCCAGGGTGGACCGGCAAACATTTTTCTGTCAATACTGTCTTTATCTTTATATAAAAAGGTGCTCAGACGATAGGCATCGATGTTCCGGCTGAATTCATTAAGAATAAAATAATCGACAAAGGAATTCATATCGACAATCGCAGGATAGCCGTTTAGCGGATCATCCCAATCATCGCTGTTCATGACATCTTCAAAATTAGCAATATATTTCTGGATATATCTTTTCTGTTCATTTACAATTTCATCGGGCTTTGGATAATGATACTGGTAATAGATGTTCCCGGGTGAATGCCAGCCGTCAACATTTTCGCCATCCAGTTTATCAATTTTAATAATATACCCACCGGTCAGGTCATCGCCGCTGATTTCGTCACTGTTTAAGGTCGAAACATTAACGCGATTCTGGTCGCGTTTGATCTTTTCGAGCAGAATATAGACTCCGCGATAATCGCCGTTGAGTATCAGTTCACAATATTGCGTCCGGCTGGCATACATTCCAAGGTCATTGGAAATATTGTAAATCAGGACATTCCGGAGCATAGTCCGGTCATAGTAAGGTGCATTCAGAATCCAATCATTCTCTGCGGGCATTCCCAAAAGTGATACATTCAAATTTTTACCGGCTGCATCCTGGGTTTCAAGAGCATACTGTTTTTTGGGAAATCCCATGGAGCTGCTGCCGCGCCACTCGATTGCTATTTTACCATTATAGTTGTTTTTAAAATCGGTGACATTATTCCGCTGACCATCGGGATTAAAAATAATTCCCATATCGGCAACAATCCGGTTGTAGTCATTTATTTCCTGACCATGCGTATCAATAATAACAATGGGTAGATTTGAAGAACTGAACTCAACCTGAGGATTCGGAAATAAGGAATTTGTCAAACCCAATAAAATAATCAAGATAGTTGCTGTGGCGGTAAATACTTTCAGGTTTTGCCTCATCTATTCTCCAAATCGGGTGATAACTTACTTTTTTATAGGATTTATTCCAAGTTGAGTTATCACAGATTTACTACTTGACAATCTGAAATATTTTATACAATATTCAATTAAGCAATAAAAGATTATCAAGTGGTTTTCAGAACTTAAGGAGAAAAAAAATGAAAGCGCTACGAAATTTTAATCTCATTAGTTTGATCGCATTTGTTTTCCTTGCTTCATTACTAAGTAATTCTGTATCAGCTCAATTTCCAGACAGCGTGGCTCTCTTTATTGTCGCTGATCCTGTCAACCCAAACGATGCGGAGAATTTAATTATTTCAAGGCTCGACAGTATGGGATTTATCATTGAGATCATTGGGCAGGATGACGTATTTGACGATGCGGCTGAAGGGATGGCACTCGTGTTGATTTCAGCCACGGTATCTTCCGCAACTGTGGGAACTAATATGCCGGGACTTATAGATTTAGCGATTCCAATTATCATTTGGGAGCCGTTTCTCTACGATGCTATGGGATATCAAGAAGCTGATGGGGGGGAATATAATACAACCGAAATTTTGATCAGTAATCCAGATCATCCATTGGCGGCAGGTTTCCCTGAAAGTATAATTTTAATCGCGACTGTCGAGAAAGCCGTAAGTTACGGTATGCCTGAAGGAGATGCGGTCATTATTGCCGTCAATTTTGAGGACGAAACACAGGCTGTTCTCTTCGGCTACGAAGAAGGAGCCGCTATGGCTACGGGCAATGCACCAGCGCGGCGAGTTGGCACCTTCTTATTGAATGATGTCGCCGATGCGATGACTGATGAGGGTTGGCAACTCTTTGATGCCTCGGTCAAGTGGGCAATGAGTTATCAAGACACGACTACTACCGGGAATAAGATGGAGCAACCAATTGCCACGAAATTCTCCCTCCAGAACAACTGCCCGAATCCATTCAACCAATCTACTGTAATTACCTACTCAATCCCAATCCGAGCTGCAGTGCAACTCACAATCTATGATACCCAAGGACGACAGGTTGCTACTTTGGTAAACAACGTCCAGGAAAGCGGAACTTATTCGGTAACCTTCAATGCCCGGTTTTTAAGCAGCGGTGTTTACCTCTATAGACTGAATTCGGGATCAGAAGTTATAATTAAAAAGATGATGTTCTTGAAGTAAAATCATCCTTATCTGTTTTAAAATCAATATATTTTGCACTACTATTAGCCTTTAAAAAGCCATTAAAAAAGGCAGGGGGTTTACCGGATCTTTGTATTAAATTACTTTCCGTAAAATGGGGCGTATCTCATTAAGAAATTTGAGATGTCAAAAATAATGGATGTTAACCTGTTCGATAATATTGTAATCAAAGGATTACCCTTTTCTGCTCTCTGAGCACCACTTTCATAACAAATTGGAGACTCCTAAATGAGGAGAATTGGATTCCTCTTTTTTACCATTAGCATTTTGTTCATGAGAACAGGCTTCTCACAGCCATTAATCAATGAAATCATGTCGGCTAATATTTCGAGCATTCAGGACGAATACGATGCCGATCAAACCAATTGCCCGGCGCCCGATTGTGACTGGTGGTACGAGCAGATGGGACGATCAACATGCGATGGCGACTATCCCGATTGGATCGAAATTTACAATCCAGGAACTGAGTCTATCTCTCTTATAGGATATGGTTTATCTGATAATCCTACAGATCCCTTTAAATGGATTTTCCCTCAGGTGATTCTTTCTCCGCAGGCATATCTTTTAGTGTTTGCTTCCGGTAAAGATCGCAAGGTTTCCGGCGAAATTACGACCTACATGCACACCAATTTTAAAATTGACCGGTTGGGTGAAACGATCGTATTAACCGATGCCGACGGCATTACCTGTGATTTAATCAATACTGGTGAAATTCCGATTGATTTCTCCCTGGGCAGGTATCCCGATGGCGCCCGGAATTGGGTAATTTTTAATCAACCAACTCCTACCCAAAGTAACACAACACCGCCATTCCCCGGTTTCACCGATTCAGTACAGACATCCCATCCAGCAGGTTTTTACGCAACTCCTATATCACTGTGTCTCTCTGCCAGTTCATCGACGGCTGAAATCCGCTATACTCTGGACGGCAATGAGCCGACAACGGAGGCATACTTATACTCCAATTCCATTCCTATTAATACTACCACTGTTGTCAAAGCAAGAACTTTCGAAAATGTTACACTATCCAGCAAAGTGCTTACCCAGACTTACATAATTAACGAGAATTTTAGCCTACCGGTGATCTCACTATCCACGCCGCCTGCCAATCTCTGGGATGAAGAAACTGGAATCTATGTATCGGGAATGAATGCCAATGAAGGTGAACGGGTAGCTAATTACTGGCAGGATTGGGAAAGACCAGTACATGTAGAGTTTTATGAACCGAATGGTACCCCAGGATTCAGCCTTGATGCCGGGATTAAAATCTTCGGCTGGGGGAGTCGTGAAAATGCCCTTAAGTCTCTTTCGATTATGATACGTGACAGATACGGTCTGGAAAAAATCCGCTACCCTCTTTTCCCGGATTTGCCGATAACCGAGTTTAGTGCTTTCATTTTGCGCGCTGCGGGTAATGACTGGCAGGGAACTTATTTTCGTGATCCTTTTGCTACAAGTCTGTTTCGAGAAAAAAACCTGGATGTCCAGGCTTTCCGTCCAGCGATTGTTTTTATCAACGGTGAATATTGGGGAATTCACAATATCAGAGAAAAACTCAATGAAGATTATCTGGCAGATCATCATGGAATTGACAAGGACAATGTAGATATAATCAGCCGCTACTGGCGCCGGAATTACCCGATAATCATCGAGGGTGATGACCAGGCTTATTTAGATCTGGAAGATTATTTAACAAACCATGATTTAGGTGATCCCGAATGTTATGATTATATCAAAACAGTAATAGATGTGGATAATTATCTGGACTACTGTGTCACCGAAATTTACATCGCCAACTACGATTGGCCGGGTAACAATAATAAATGCTGGCAAGTGAGAACGCAAAACGGCAAATGGCGCTGGCTGACTTACGATCTCGATTGGAGCCTCAATTCTCACGGGAACGACAGTTACGAGCATAATACACTGGAGCATGCCACCGATTCCTATAGCACAGGCTGGCCTAATCCGGCATTTACCACTTTTCTGCTGCGAAAAATGTTTGAGAGTGAACAATTCAGGAACGATTTTATCAACCGCTCAGCCGATTATATGAATACAATTTTTCTCCCGGATACAGTAATTTCGAAAATCGAAAAGATGAAGCAATTATTCGAACCTGAAATGGAGCGTCACATCACCAAATGGGGATCGAATTTCGGAACCCTGAGCTCAATGTCCGACTGGGAAAACAATATCGAAGTATTGCGGGAATTTGCCCGAAATCGTGCACCCTATATGCGCCAGTATATTTGTAACAAGTTCAACTTAGAAGGCTGGAAAGAACTCGACCTTAATATCTCCGCAGATGGCGCCGGCGTAATCAAACTTAATTCCATTATTGTCAATCAATTTTCCTGGCACGGTGATTACTTTTTAGGGATTCCGGTTACCTTGTCGGCTTTACCTAACTCAGGCTATCGGTTTGCTCATTGGGCTGGAATATCTTCGGCAGACTCTTTATCCCGAACGATCATTATTCAGTTCGTAGATGCTTTCTCCATAACAGCGCATTTCGAAAAGGACGACGAATCTCCAAACGAGATTGTTGTCAATGAAATCAATTACAACTCAGCCCCGGATTTCGATCCCGGAGACTGGATCGAGTTGTATAATCCCAATGGTGATGAACTTGACCTTTCGGGTTGGATTTTCAAGGATAATAACGATCTGCACGAATTTAGCATTCCCGAAAATACAATCATTCCAGCCGACGGCTATTATATCCTCTGCCGTGATAAAGTGGCATTTCATCAATTGTTTTCCAATGTGAAAAATTATACCGGTGATTTTGATTTTGGGCTGGATAACAATGATGAGTCAATCCGGATTTTCGACAATCAAGGCACTATTTGCGATTCGCTTTCCTATCAGAATGTAAATCCCTGGCCCAGGGAACCCGACGGCTATGGACCGACGCTTTCTTTGCGCGATCCGCATCTGGATAATTCCTTGCCTCAAAATTGGAGTTCATCGCTGGGCTATGGCTCTCCCGGCGCTATCAACGATTTGAATAATTATAATGCTATTGCTAATGAAAAAACTCCTTACTCTTTATCTCTGAGTCAAAATTATCCTAATCCGTTTAATAATTTTACTACAATAGAATACTCACTGCCAGCCTCAGGTAAAGTAAAACTCTCTATTTACGAAATTGTCGGGAGAGAGGTTTCCACTCCAGTCGATGAAGTATTATCCGCCGGTTTTTACTCTCTGAACTTTAATTCTTCTAATTTACCAAGTGGAATTTACTTCTACAGGTTGGAAACAGATTTAAAAATCACTGTTAAAAAAATGCTGTTATTGAAATAGTATCAACTCTGACCTTGCGGAGGTGAGATAAGTCCTGTGAAGTATCAAGTAGCAGTAAACCTTCGCAATACTAAAAGACGAGTATCAACTTACTTTTTTACAGTATTTTTCCAAGTTGAGTTATCAGCTAATTTGCGTTGATAATTCTGATTCTAACATTAAATTAATTTAGATAGGATTATTGGAATTTATTGAGTCGTGACTTTAAAAGATTAAAATGGCACTTAAAAAGAAAATTAACCTGGTGACTGTATTTGCAATATCAAGCGGTGCTATGATCAGCTCCGGGCTTTTCGTACTGCCGGGAATTGCATATGCCCAGGCAGGTCCGGCAATGATACTGGCATATCTGCTGGCAGCCGTTTTAATCATTCCAAGCATGTTAGCCAAAGCTGAATTATCGACCGCAATGCCAAAAGCGGGAGGGACTTACTTTTTTATTGATCGCAGCCTTGGTCCGTTTCTCGGTACCTTCGGAGGATTCGCCAATTGGTTTTCTCTGAGTTTGAAAAGTGCATTTGCTCTTGTCGGTATTGGCGCTTTTGCTATTTTGATCAATCCAACAATTACTCCTAACATGATTAAAATGATTGCCGTAATCGCTTGCCTGATTTTTACTGCAATGAACCTGATTAGTGTTAAGATAACCGGACGAATTCAGGTCGGACTGGTTTTTGTCCTGATTACAATTCTGGCAATTTATATTGGCAGAGGATTTATCTCATCCCATCCGGACCGCTTTGTGCCCTTTATGCCAAATGGATACATGTCCATTTTTTCAACTGCAGGATTGGTATTTGTCTCCTTTGGAGGATTGACAAAAATTGCCAGTGTTGCCGAAGAGGTAGAAAATCCGGCTAGGAACATTCCAATAGGGATGCTGCTCTCTTTTGTTGTTGTGACTTTATTATATGTGCTGGCAATTGGTATCACAATCGGTATTGTCGATGGCAAAGAATTGAATGGGTCATTGATTCCGCTGTCGCTGGGCGCCAAAAATATACTCGGGACAACGGGTGTAATTATTCTCAGCATAGCAGCAATCACGGCTTTTATTACTACAGCGAATTCAGGAATTCTGGCAGCATCACGAACACCTTTGGCGATGGGCAGGGATTTTCTGTTGCCTGAATATTTTTCAAAGATCAATCCAAGAACCCATACACCTGTTTTTTCAATTTTGGTCACGTGCACGTTTATGATCACCGTCATTCTTTTTCTTCGAATTGAAGACCTGGTAAAAACAGCATCGACCCTTATGATTATTTTATTCATGATGGTCAACGTTTCAATAATAGTGATGCGTGAAAGCAAAATCCAAAATTATCGACCAAAGTACAAAATACCCTTATATCCCTTTTTACCAATATTCGCTTTGGTTTCTTATAGCATTCTGCTTTTTGAAATGGGAATTATCCCGCTGCTGATCAGCACTGGATTTTTACTGTTCGGCGGACTTATTTATTACAAATATGCAAGAGTGCGTGTTAAAAGGACATCAGCGTTGATGCATATTGTCGAAAGAATCAGCGCTAAAGAATTAAAAACCAAAACGCTGGATAAAGAACTTCGCGAGATAATTATTGAACGTGATGAGATCGTTGCGGATCGTTTTGATAAATTGATAAAAAGATGTGTCATCCTTGACCTAACTGAACCTTTACCAGTTGAAGAAGTATTTCAGCAGATCAGCACAATTCTTTCTGAAAGAGATAAATTTGATCAGGCAGAACTGTATGATCTATTTCTTGAACGAGAGAAACAATCGACAACCGTTATTCGCCCCGGACTGGCGATTCCGCATATTATCGTACCGGGCGAGGGCAAGTTTGATGTGGCGCTAATTCGCTGTAAAAAGGGATTAGTCTATGCAGGAGCAGCTGATCTGGTTCATACAATGTTCGTGCTGGTTGGATCAATGGATGAGCGAAATTATCATTTACGGGCTCTCATGGCAATTGCGAACATTGCCCAGGAACCTGATTTTGAAAATAAATGGCTTGCTGCCCGGAACAGCGAGGAACTCAGGGATATAGTACTGCTATCGACTCGTAAACGCGACTCGTAGCGAAAGTTTTATTTCATATATTTGAATTCATTAGAATTAGTAGATAGCCTATTGGCAACTATTCCCGATTTCCAACAATTTATCCCACCACTGTTTTCCGACCATTTCTTCAGCCACCTCCAGAATTTCGTTCACCAAATTTACCAGATCAGTATTAGCGGTCCAATGAACGGCTAATGCCTGAATTTCCACCTCTTCTAAAATATTTCGAATGACCAAAGCGGCTAATGCAATATCATCTACATATCCGAGCGCGCCCCAGAATTCTTCAGGAATAAAATCATAGGGTGAGACAAAATAGGATATCGCCGCTGCTAGGTTTGCCTTACAAGTATTCGGAAGGGTTTTATCAACGGATAATCTTATCAGCAGATGAAACAGATCGGGCGTATATTTGATATATTTATTCCATCTATTGTTTTTGCCGATTTCAGATTTTAGCCAGTTATCAATTTTTATTCGTAAGTTTTCAATATAATTTCCATGAAAATCAGCCATTAGTTCTACTCCTGACAAAGGTTATTTTAAGTTTTCTTTGATTTCGCTTTCATGTAACCAGATTTTGGATGAATTCAAAAAGCTCCGTCTTTTGGCAATAACCCGGAAAGAGATAAGCGCAAAGAGGAGGTAAAGCAGGGCAATCCCAATCATTGCCCAGAAATAGATCGGATTTCCGGTTCTGTAACTATAGGCAGGTAGATTAATAGCCAGAATCAACGGAATAACCAGAAAGAAAGTCACTGCGGAAGAAAACATATAATCGGATGCCACGGGCGTTTCAAAGTCGGGATCGATTACTCTCAGGAGAGCCAGACCGGTTGGCATCGTCCCGGTACATGCACCGTAAATAATTAAGGTCCGGTCAAAGCGGTTATCTTTAAAAAGACGGGAGCAAGTCCACGGTACAGTTACCATTACAACAATGCCACCAATCGTACACATGACTGCAATTGGTATCCAGTATTGAACAACGACTACCAGTGATATCGCACCAATCGCACCGGAAACCATTAAATCGACGGAAATCCCGGAAATCCGGGTTAAACAGCCGTTATCAAGTGTATGCTGAAGGTTAAGTAAATTCAGTAAGCCCTTGAATGCCAATGCAGTCAGGGCGGCGAAGACAAAACTGATTCCCCATAAATTGACAGCCAGTTCAATACCGGCATTACCGGCAAAAGAGAGCAACCACGTCAATAATTTCAATAGTAAGTAACTAAGGAGATAAACAAGCAGTACCATTGAGCCATTAAATGTAAATGAATCAATAGCTTCAGTTTCAGTCGTCAGGTGCGAACCGACTGGCAGTTTTTTCCCTTTCGGATAAACACCGGTCGAAACATTCCGTTGTTTTAATTGTTCGAGTTTTTCTCTGGATACCCAATTTTTACGAATCCCATAATTTATCAGCCACATACCGCCAAAACATGCCCAAAGAAACCCAACCGCGGCAAATGTCAGTCCTACAGTTCCGGCACCTTCAAATCCAAAAGATTCCCATCCCTGTCCAATCGCATATGCCTGTCCCGGTCCCAAAGCAAATCCGAGGGGGATAAATAATCCAAAGGCTGGGAACAGATCGGGGAAAAATGTTTTCATAAAGAAAAAAGTCATCAGTAATCCGATGATGATCTGGATGCCATATTGAGAGATAATGGCAACGGAAGTCGAAAAGATCCCAAGATCTCCCTTTCTTTTAGGGTGAGGAGCTTTGCGAAGTGACATGGCGATAAATGAGAGACTGAGCAGGTGATAAACCATTGCACCGAGGTCCGAATTATCCATGTGAAAATATTTTCCAAAAAAATTGTAGTAAATTAGAAGAAGAAAACCCGCCGTTAAAGCATTGGGTATTAAGTATTTCTGAAAGAATTTAATGCGTGCGCGGATCAGAGTTGCCAGCAGAAGTGCAATTGAAATTACACCAAGATCCGTAAAAAATTTCCAAGGAAAATTCATAACCCCTCCTGAATTTATTGAACAACTTAGTGTAATCTTTTAGGTTATAAAAGTAAAGAAATATTTATAATAATATCCGTTTTTGTGCTTTTTTAAAGTACTCTCAGGAGACGCTTGCGGTTCTTGCCGATATCAGCTCTCGATTGATGGATTGGCTGATGAGTCTGCGATCGAGAATTCCCGTTAATGTTTTTGAATCCTCGCTCTTTGTTACCGGTAAATAATCGAGGTAGAGTTGATTCATTAAATTCAAAGCCTCTCCCAACGGCTGTTTTTCGGTCAGAAGTTCTGGAGAAGCCGCCATAATATCGGATACGAGCAACCAGTCCCAGAAACTGTCGTCAAGGATGATGTCCCTGATCTGATCGAAAGAGATGATACCTTTAATGACATTATCATCGTCTGTAACCGGAAGAAAGGGATAACCGGTATCCTGGAGTGTCATCAGCGCAGATCGGACTGTATCGCCTTCGTTAAGGGACTTAATTGAGGTATCCATGACGTCAATCACCTTCAATTTTTCAATGATATCCTCTTTTGTGATGTTTTTTCCGATTTCCCCGGAGAGACGTATGGCAACTTTTACCAATGGAGGACCGACTATTTGCACAATAAAGGTAGTGGCAGTAATTCCAAAAATAATCACATCTCCCAGAAAAAGATGATTATCGACTTTTATCGCATTCAAATGCTGGCTTGCCATAATTGAAAGACCAATCGCGACACCACCCTGTGCAAAAAGCCCCAGCCCGGCATATTTCCTGACTACATCATCCGCATTGGTCAATTTTGCACCTAACCAGGTTCCCGCCATTTTACCGACACTGCGACCAATTATATACAGAATAATGATCAACCATAACCACGATGGCATGTTAGCAATTCCGAGACGGGCACCAACCAGTACGAAGAACAGAATGTAGATGGGCGTTGACAATCTCTTTAAATTGTTGACAAGTTCCTTACTGCGATGTGGGGAGGCATTGACAACCGTTATTCCGAGTGCCATCGTCATAAGAATAACATCGAGGTTTGTTTTAACTGCAAATCCAATACACAAAAATAATATGCCAATTGCAACCGTTGATACATAATCCTGATCAAATGATCGTCGGAGGATGAAATTGAGCAGGTATCCCGCCGCTATTCCAAGTAGAACAGACCCAAATAATTCAATCAGAACCCGTACTAATTCTGCTAATATATGTGAATCCGATCCTGATAATATCTGGGCTAAACTTGTCCCTAATCCATAAAGAGTCATTGCCAGGGCATCATCCAGAGCAACGATAGCGATGAGCGTTGTCGTCAGAATGCCTGCCGCCCGATATTCCCACAATACATTGATCGTCGATGCCGGATCGGTCGCCGATGCAATTGCGCCAAAAACTACACCGGTTGCCAGGGCAATATTGAACGAATGAGTCATCCGGATCATGACCAGTGTAACGGGTACACAGACCAGGATAAACGCCAGTACTCCTTCAGAGAACAGGATTGTCGAAAACTGGCTTTTGTATTTTTTTAAAGTGTCAAAGTGAATTTCGGCACCGACTAAAAAACCAATGATTCCCAAGGCGAAAAAATTAAAGGGACGCAGCATATTAATATCAGCATTGGAAACGATCTTGAAACCACTGGTACCGATTATCACACCAATTAAAATATATCCCAGAACCTGGGGAATACTGAGTTTCTTTACAACAACCGCACTTAGAATACCTCCAAAAATCCCAATCCCAAAAATAATGAGAATTCCAGGACTTAAATTCATGACTGGATATCTCCTTTAATCACAATATCATATATTTCACTGCCGGTTTTAGCAGCATACAATTGTTCACGAATAATTTGGCTTTTCAACAATCGTGAAATACGGGAAAGTGTCTGAATATAATTAGTGTGCTGATTACGACCGGCGAGAATCAGGACAACAATTCGGACCGGTATATTATCAAGCGATTCATAATCAGTAATTCCTGTTTTAGCGACACCAAATGCCATGCTAAGCTCATTAATAGAGTTAAGGCGAACATGAGGAACTGCTATTGACAAGCCAATTCCGGTACTCATTAGTTGCTCACGTTTAAAAACAGCATCCGCAAGTTCAACCCGTCCATTCAATCCGGGAATATCCAGACAGAGATCAATTAATTTGTTTAATGCTGTATCTTTCGTCGTACAATCCAGCACTGTTACTCGTTCCGGTTTCAGAATTGCCGAAAGGAGTGGTGATTTCAGCGGGGAATTTTGCACGCGTGGTGATAATTTCTGGTTGACCCAAACTTCGACATCTGAGCGTTTAAAACGCCAGGAAGTTCCGATTTTACCACCGGGCAGTTCACCTTTGCTCGCCCAATCATACACTGTTCTTTCCGATACCCGTAAATATGCTGCGAGTTCTTCAAGTGTCATAATATCGTTCATTATCGATTCTCCAATATTTTAAAAATCAAAATACGACGAAGTTTATCATATATTTCATATAATTGCAATGAATTTCATTATTTCAGCAGAATAAACGAAAAATATCAGAATTGAAATATTCAATTAAATCTCTAAATTCAACTATCTTTTAATCAACGGTTCCGGATGAGAAATATTAATAAACTGCTTGGTACCATCGATCTCAAAATATCAGATGCTCAATGTCAGGCAATTGATACCTTTTTAAAACCAGTCGAAAATCCGATTTCTCTTGATAGATACAATGAAAAATTTGAAAAAATATATGTTCCTGTCAACGAGGGTGAAATACTGGTTTTTCATCACAAACCTCAAAATCCGACAGCCGTCAGACCCATTATTCTGATTCCTGGCTGGGGGTCTGACCTGGATAGTTTTTACGAACTCTACATTAATCTCATTGACAAGGTTGAATGTTTTCATATTGAGACCCGTGAAAAAAGTAGCAGCCGATTGACAAATAAAAAGATACCTATGACAGTCCGGCAGAGTGCTGAAGATGTCCAGCAAGTATTGAGCTATTTAAAATTTGATGGTTCGAAAGATTTCGTATTAATCGGAACCTGTTGGGGATCATCAATAATTTTGAAAGGTTTAATTGATAGAATATTACCAGTGAATAACACAATTGTTCTATTCGATCCCATGCACACATTATGGTTTCCGAAATTTCTTCTGAACTGGTTTGTCCCGCTCGTACCAAATTGGCTGGGTGAAGTGATCAGACCAATTGGAAAATGGCTTGCTTTATTTGGAATGAAGGAACAGGTGCAGCGAAAGCGAAACAGTGAAATTATTGATAATGCTGAAATCTGGAAATGGAAACGAGCCGCATATCAAGCCAGGGATTTTGAACTTATTGGTAATTTATCATCCATTGCGAATGAGGTATTTATTCTGAATGGGACAAAGGATAAAATTCATGATCAGCGGTTTTATCCCCTGATTGCGCAGGAAATTCCCAATGGTCGTTTTGTATTTCTGAAAACCGATGAGTCGAATCGGGAGTTGCTGATTGGTAAAGTGGCTCGGGAATTTGCCGGTACTCCCGGGACTGATGGATTACCTTTGGCATTGCAGCCGTTTGAAATGATCTTCTGATATTTTAATCTATTTTTAAATGAAAATTCGTAACCAAATAAAATAACCGGTATCTGAAGGAGTGAAATCTTAAATAGAAAGGATTAAGAATGCCTGAACATTTGAACAAAAGCAGTTTTATTGAAAATGTATTTGATTATGAAAATAACACGGAATGGAAGTATAATGGAGAACTTCCATCCATAATCGACTTTTATGCCGACTGGTGTGCACCTTGTCGGATGGTTGCTCCGATTCTGGATGAAATTTCTACTGAATACGCTGGTAAGCTGATCGTCTATAAAATTAATACCGAAAAAGAACCGGAACTTGCCTCGATCTTCGGGATTCGCAGCATACCTTCAATACTTTTTATTCCCAAGGATGGAAAACCACAAATGGCAGTCGGTGCATTACCGAAACAGAATATTGAAAATGCCATCAGGGAAGTTCTTGGCGTGACTAAAGAAGAAGTGATACTTCAGAACTAATCAAATCGGACAGTGGTAGTGTGAGGATTATTCAACCGCTACTTTAAAATTTAAAGACCCTCGATCCTTTGGATTAGGGTCTTTTTTAAAAACAATCAGCTACTGAAAAAAATTTACCAGGAAAAGACTGATTTCCGGAATGTAGGTAATCAGCAGCAGGGCAACCAGCATCATAGCAAGAAATGGTAAGCTGACTTTATAGAAGTAGAGAATTGATTTTTTGAAACGAAAGCTGGAGATGAAGAGATTCAATCCGATTGGTGGTGTCAGGTAACCGATTTCGAGATTGGTCAAAAATATAATTCCGAGATGAATGGGATTAATGCCATAGTTGACTGCGATAGGAGCGATTAACGGAACAACAATGATAATTGCCGAAAAAATATCCAGTAAGGCACCCGTGATTAAAAGGAATATATTCAAGAGGAACAGGAACATGATTTTTGATGAAATAATTCCCTTGATCCAGATCAGTGCGGTTTGCGGAATCTGGGCATCAATAAAAAAAGCGGTCAATCCCATGGAAGCACTGAGAATGATCAAAATACCGCCTACCAGTTGGACCGCGTTGCGCATCACCGGAATCAGGTCTTTCTTAAAATTCAGATCCTTGTTCAAAAAGAATTCGACCACCAACACATAAAAAGCAGTGATTGAGCTGGCTTCGACAGCAGTAATAAATCCACCGTAAATTCCACCAATGATGATGATCGGAATCGGAATTTCCCACCTGGATTCTATCAATGTTTCGAGTAACCTTTTCAAAGAAAATTTGGTTCTGCCACTTGCTTTATTAATATCTTGCCGGATTGAATAGAGCGAGAGTAATACAAGGATGAGAATACCCGGAAAAATTCCTGCAATGAAAAGTTTGTCGATTGATACAGATGCCACAATTCCATAAATAATCAGAGGAAGGCTTGGTGGAAAAAGCAGACCGAGGCTACCGGAACAGGTAATCAAACCGTACGAAAATTTCTCCGTATAATCCTGTTTTCGCAATATGGGATAAATTAGCCCGCCGATCGCAATAATTGTAATCCCGGATGCACCGGTAAAACAGGTAAAAAGTGCACAGGTGGAAAGCGATACAATCGCAACGCCGCCGGGCATCCAGCCCAGCAAAGCATCCGCCAGATTTAAAAGGCGCCGGGGGGCTTTGCTTTCTGCCAAAATATAACCGGCTAATGTAAACAGCGGAATCGCCAGCAGCGTCGGTGCCGATGCAATCCGGTATAATTCCACGATAACAACAGCCGGATCAATTCCGGTATTGATAAATTGCAGGGAAGCTGTAAGCCCAATCGCAGAAAACAACGGTAATCCGAGCAGGATCAGAAAAATGACCAGGGCAGTAATCGCAAATGCCATCAGACTGTCTCCGGATCATCATGTTTTTTATCAAGTACTCTAAGGGGAAATGATACTGCTAAAAGGAAAAAACCAAGCGGGATAATAATCTCGACAATCCAGGCAGGAATGACACCGGCGATGACCGATTCCATCTCGATTTCCAATTTCAGAAAGTTGATCCCCAGCCACATTAGAAAAAGACATATCACTGAAGAACTGATAGCGAGAATCCATTCCAGTCCACGTTTTCTGGCACCCGACAGAAATCTTGGCAATATATCGATTGAAATATGTTTTCCGCGTAATGTTGTCAGCACAGCACCGATAAACGCGATCCACAGCACACCGTTGCGCATCATTTCCTCAACCGTATTAAATCCAGTCGAAAAGAAATTCCGAAGAATCACCTGAGTAAAAGACATTAAAACCAGTGACAGCATTAAAAATGCAGCAAGCCAGGTGGCTATTTTCTCTATAATAAGTCGGATTTTATGAACCATGCCCAGACCGGTATTCTTCAAGCAGTGTTAAAACCTTATCCAACAGTTCCTGGGAATATAGAGTGCCGGCTAATTTTTCACGAACGATTTTTCCGGCATGGTTAAATTCATTGATTGCAGACTGATCCCTTGGAGCCAGCAGTTCCAGTCCTGCTTCTTGTAAAACCTTCAGGGATTCAAGGTTTTCTTTACGACTTGAGATCACGATTTTACGCATGTTTTCTTTGGTTCTCTCGATTAATATCTGGCGGATATCCTCGGGGAGAGTATTTAATTTCCGGGAAGTCATGAGAACCGCACCAACTGAATTGGTGAGAGGATAATCTAATATATAATTTGTTCGCACAAACCATTGCAGCGCCAGGACACCATAAGGCGAAATATATACACCATCGATCAATCCGGTTTGCAGTGATGTATGCACATCGGTAATATCGAGAGGAATAGAAGGGATGTTCATGACATTAAAGGTTGTTTTTGCCAGCGGGTCTCCTTTCCAGAGCCACATCTTTATATTCCTGAAATCAGAGACTGTTGTGACGGGTTTCTTTGTAAAAAGGTAAATAAATCCCACCTCAGCCCAACCTACCAGATAAAATCCCTTTTCAAGAAATTTATCCTGAAAATCATCGAACATTTTCGAATATACAAAATCGATTTCGCCGCTGCTGCGGAACAGGAATGGCAGGTCAAGAACTCGGACGTCGGGTACAATTTCACCCAATCCAACTCCGGTAAATGTGGCTGCATCAATCTGACCGAGTTTCATTTTTCGCAAAACGTCTTTTTCGCTGCCCTGTACGGCATTAGCATAGATTTTAAAAGATACTTGACCATTTGTTTCTGCTTTGATTTCCTCTTCAAACGTGTGCATCTCTTTCATCCAGCTGGATCCCTCAGGAGCGACAGTCGCCATTTTGATTGTATAGGTATTTTGAGCCGGTGCCAGTACGGCAACACACATCAGAATAATTAAACCGTAAAATTTGTACTTCATAAAACCTCGTTTTCGGATTACCAGAACAATTCCTGTTGCTTGATTAATCGTTGGGTTTTTTTCTTTGCCAGAGCATTCATCAGACGGAAATCGGGATATTTATCAATATCCAATTTCATTATATCACTGGTCATCCTATCGAATAATTCACGATCCTGAATTTGAACGGCATAGTAACGGGCAAGAAAGTACTTTGCCATAACCATTGATCCGCCAGTCAATTCCAGATTTCGCTCATAATGCTTTCGTCCTAATTCCGGATTTCCACCCAGCAATGGCGGTCGGGCTGCATAAAAATTTCCATAAAAAAGATGTACACCGGCAAAATTATAATTTTCATCCAGTTCAAGAACCCGGTGCATGATCATTTCAACTTTTGATAAATTTACCAGCATTCGCGGATCTTCAAGATTCTGAAGTATGGTGGAACCCCAGTTGTATCCCAGCCAGAAAAGAACCGGTACATTTTCTTTATTATATGTTTTAAGTAATTCCTCTAACTCGCTGGGTTTTATACTACTTGTGAATATTTTATTCTTAGGCAGTGCCGCAAAGGCATATTGCAGACCTCTTTGATAAAGTCGGGTCGCACGAGCTGGATTTTCATCCTCAACAAAAGCCATGGCGAAAGCACCGAATCCCTGGGCTGCAGTCAGATTAAGTCTTGGATTTTGAGGATCCTTTCTCAACAGCATCTCAACCATTTTCAGGTTATTCGCCAGAAATTGCTCGGCGATTTCAAGATCATCTTCAGCATAGATTACTTCGATTCCGGATGTCATAAAACCGCTTGTGGCATTGACAATCAGGCGGTTCATACTACAGGATGAATATCCTGTGAGAAATGTTCCAATCATTATAATAAAAATAGTTTTACGGTTATATTTCAAATTTTTACCGACTATATTTTTTTTCGCTTTGTTCCTCAACAGAAGCCATTGCTACTTTGATCCGTCCAATCCAGATTTCAAAATCTGCCGCCAGTGGCAAATGGGTATTATCTTGCTGAAACCAACCCTGGAAATTCCCGGTAAATCCGACAATCCCATTGTAGTGAAGCTCTCCTTGTACTTTATCGGTAATCTTCTCAACGGATCTGACAAGTACCGGTTCTTCTTCATTGGGAAAATTGACATCTGTAAGTACAAAAGTCTCATCAATTGTTGTCAAAATAACTTCAGACTGTTTTTCGCTGACGATTTGCCGTGCATAAAACAGTAGAGATGTTCCATCAATGCAATTCGTCGGCAGGTATTTTTCCAGGTAATCGATATGCCCATCACCGCGAACTGTCCGACAGTAAAATAGACCGTTTTCCCGATTATAATCATAGACCTTCTCGGCAACCAGACCCAATTCACGCAGATGTAAAAAATGTCTAATCGTTTGTTTGGTATAGCGGTCGATAATTGTGATGTAATCACTGTGCAGAGTGGCGATAAACTCCAAAGCGGGATTTGAGTCCATACTGAAGCAAACTTTAAAAGCCTCTCTGCCATGGTATTGCAGCGTGTCAAGAATAACGGTATTCAGTTCACCAACCCGGATAGGTCCCCAGTACACACTATAAACCATATCTTCATCCAATGAATAAAAAAAGTCTGTATTGCTGCGATCCGGAATCGGCTTCAAGCCATGTGTCCAGCATTCCTGAATTTGGTTGTTGTCCAGAAATGCCCTGGCTTTTGGATAAAGCGGATGTTTGGGATATAAATATGCAAACAGACCGTAATATTTTGCAGCTTTATCGTTTTTACCGGATAATGAATAAACTGTCGCCAGCTGATAAATAATTTCAGCATCATGAGAAATCTCGAATCCCTTTTCAAGAATTTTAACCGCATCTTCGATTTTATTCATCTCAATATAAATTTTTCCTAACTCGGCATAGGAAAATGTATAAAGCTTGTTGTCGGAAATTGCGTCTTCAAAATATGAAATTGCGTCTTTGTATTTTTTTCGCTCAGCGAGAATTTTTCCCATTTGATAATTTGGTAATTCCGGAAAATCATGATATTTGATGGCTTTTCTCAAATACTCAAAACTGTTCTTCAAATTATGCCGGTCATATTCGATCATTCCTTTTAGCATCCACGCCGGTCCATATTTTGGATTTGCAGTCAATGCTATATCCAGATATTTGTCAACGTCTTTGAAATTATCTTCCCGATAACTCAGAAAGGCAGCATTAAAAGCCGGTACCTCAGGCTTGGTAGAACTGTCGATCTCAGCAATAAATAATTGTCTGGCTTCCGATTCATTATTAATCAGCCAAGCCCGTTCTGCGGGACTTAATGATGCAACCGGTGAATCCACTATTTCAGAAAAGAGCGGGCGATGGACAGTCATTATCACAAACAACAAAATAAATCTGCAATTATGGCTGTGTTTCATGATAAAACAGTTTGATTTTACGAAAAGAAATTTATATTCTTTATTCAGAAAGTCAAATAAATAACGTGGTGCAATCCAGCATTAACAGGAGTATGACCGATATGAAAATCACAAAAGTGATCCGGAATCTTATTGTCAAGTCTGCAATCGGTATCGTTGGTATCATCGTTTTTGCATTCATTTTCAACACAATATCTCCAAATGGTCTCAATCTGATAACGCCTTTCAGAAATATTAATGTGGGAGAAAAGCAGTATAAAATTCCAATATTCCAGACGCGCAAAATCCATGCGACGCAACGGGAAGAAGTCCCACTTCATGCACCTGAAGAAATTAATCTAAAAAAAGCATTGAATTTTTATCAGGAGAACACAGCGCTTTTCATCGATACCCGAAACACCGAAGATTATATAAACGCTCATATTCCCCGGTCTATTTCAATTCCGTTGGAAACATTGGATCTTTCCGGAGAAGTCCTGCCCGGCTTATCAAAAAATCAAAAAATTGTTACCTATTGTGATGGCGAAGACTGTTCTCAAAGCATCGATCTGGCAGTCCATCTTGGTGAAGTCGGATTCAATGATGTCTATTTCTTTTTTGGAGGCTGGAATCAGTGGCAAAAAGCAGGATATCCACAAAGCAGCGGAGAACAGCCATGAAAAAAAAAGATATACTTGGAATATCAGATATTATTATCCGTATGATTCTCGGATTTTTATTTATCTATGCTGCGCTTGATAAGGTATATTTTCCGCCAAAATTTGCCGAAGTCATCTATAATTACAGGTTACTGCCAGTTGAATTGCTGAATATTTGCGCAATCATCGTCCCATGGATTGAAATTTTCATTGGACTTTCGCTACTGTTAGGAATATTTGTCGATGTTTCGGCGCTGCTGTTGAGTGGAATTACCGTGTTTTTTATTGTAATGATCATCAGTGCGATTGCCCGTGGTTTGAATATCGAATGCGGTTGTTTCTCGCTGGATACAGAAGGTTCCCTGGTCAGCTGGAAGCGGGTTATAGAAGATATATTTATTCTGGCTGGGGGTATCTATTTATTAATTCGTTACAGCGGCATTCAGCAAAAGAGTTGATTAATAACAAGTTTTATTACACGACGAGACAATCTCGAATTTGTTGATAGATTATCCAATTTCAGTTACAGTTGTTATATTAGTGATCAATGGTTAATATATGAGCGAAAGTACGACCGGAAAACAATATATGATAAAATCGTGAATCTGACTGAATTTTAGAAACTGTCATTTGGAATGACCTGTCCTGTACCTGACTAATAATATTAAAAATAAAGGATTGAGGGGAATATATGAATTCAACGACTCAGAAACTGTCATTTAAGGAAAAAATTTCTTATGGATTTGGTGATCTTGCATCGGTTCTGTACTGGCAAACCTTTATGCTGTACTTCACCTATTTTTATACGGATGTTTTTCTGATCCCTGCCGGTGCTGCGGCAACCATGTTTCTGGTCAGCCGGATTTGGGACGGCGTCAACGATCCCATGATGGGAGTTATTGCTGATCGTACAAAAACCCGATGGGGTAAATTCCGACCGTATCTGCTCTGGCTGTGTGTACCCTTTGCAATCGTTGGTGTATTGACTTTTACCGTACCGAATTTTGGATTAACCGGGAGACTGATCTGGGCGTACTCAACCTTTATTCTGATTATGATGCTTTATACTGCGATTAATATCCCATATACAGCCTTATTAGGTGTAATTTCAGCCGATTCCAACGAACGCACCACGGTATCTTCGGTGAAATTCATTTTTGCTTATGGTGCGGGTATTATTGTTTCGGCAACATTATTACCCATGGTCAAGGGACTTGGCGGTGCCAATGAAGCCCGCGGCTGGAGTTTGTCATTTGTTATTTACGGAATAGCGGCGGTGCTTTTCTTTCTAATTGCCTTTAAGGGAACCCGAGAACGGGTTCAGCCTCCAAAAACCCAGAAATCATCCATTAAAATGGATTTGAAGGAATTAGTGACGAACAAACCGTGGTTGATTTTATTGGCGACTACTATCACTTTCATTTTATTCGTGGCTGTCAGAGGAAGCGTAACGGTTCATTATTTCAAATATGTCATTGGATCACAGGAATTAAAATTGCCCTTTATCAGCAATCGGAGTTATGATTTTATGGCGATAACCTCAGCATTCAATACAATCGGTCAAATTTCTTCTTTGATCGGGGTTATTTTGGTGAGTTGGTTTGCCAAAGTGGTTGGAAAGAAAAAGGCATTCGTCATTATTTTTGTCATAGCTATCGTCAGTACAGCAGCCTTTTATTTTCTGAATGCCGACCAACTTGGATTGATATTTTTCTTCCAGATTACCGGCTCAATGACCGGGGGACCATTAAGTGTCCTAATCTGGGCAATGTATGCGGATACGGCAGATTATGCCGAATGGAAAAATGGGCGACGGGCAACTGGCTTGATATTCTCGGCTTCTACCATGTCTCAGAAATTTGGCTGGGCATTTGGCGCATTTGTCGCTTTGAATTTGATGGCACAGTTAGGTTTTGCTCCCAATCAGGCGCAATCTGCTGAAAGTCTGCGGGGTCTGATTTTATTATTCAGTCTTATTCCGGCTGGTATGGGTGTTATCTCAGTGGCAATTTTACTATTATATCCGTTAAGTGATAAACGAATTGCGGTAATCGGGAATGAATTGGCAGAGAGGCGTAAGGCGGATGATGAGGAAATCCCGGAAGTATAAATTATAGTGGTTTGATAATCCCAGGTCTGAAAGGAAGCATGGTGAAAAAAACGATTATTGGTGATGCATTAGCAAATATTCCATGGGAGGAGCGACCCGAGGGAAGTCATGCAATTCTTTGGCGATATAGTAAAAATCCCATCATCGGGTGGAATCCTATCCCTAAAGCCGCCCGGATATACAACAGTGCTGTTTTGCCATATAATGGTGAATTTGTCGGTGTTTTTCGGGCTGATCAGAAAAACGGCAGGGCAACCCTGTTTTTTGGCAGAAGTAAAGACGGCTTAAAGTGGGAAATCGGTCCCGATCCGATTAACTGGGTCGATGAGAACGGAAAACCGAATCCCATCAGTTACGGCTACGATCCGCGCTTTGTAAAAATCGAAGGTAGTTACTATATCGTCTGGTGTGATGACATGCATGGTGCTTCCATCGGATTAGGTAAAACAAAAGACTTTAAAACCTTTGTCAGATTGCCAAATCCTTTGATGCCGTTTAATAGAAACGGTGTGTTATTGCCGAGGAAAGTCAATGGCAAATACCTGCTTTACAGCCGTCCCAGTGACAGCGGGCACACGCCGTTTGGCGATATTTTCCTCAGTGAAAGCCCGGATATGATTCATTGGGGCAAGCATAAATATGTAATGGGCAGAGGTGGACAGGGCTGGTGGCAGGGAACCAAAATCGGTGCCGGACCCATTCCTATCGAAACCACCGAGGGCTGGTTACTGTTTTATCACGGAGTCTCCGGGACATGCAATGGTTTTGTTTACAGTTTTGGTGCGGCAATTATGGATATCGATGATCCGAGTAAGGTTTTATATCGAACCAGAGATTACCTGCTGACACCGGAAAAACTCTATGAAACATCCGGTTTTGTTCCGAATGTGACTTTTCCCTGTGCCAATCTTTATGACGCCGAGACCGGCAGAATTGCCATTTATTACGGTGCCGCGGATACCTATACGGCGATAGCTTTCACGCAGGTTGATTTGCTCATCGATTATATCAAAAACAACTCTGAGGTCTTTTAAGCCTTTTTTTATTTTGGAGGAAGAATCGAATGCAGTACGGGCATTTTGATGACGAAAATAAAGAATATGTGATTGAGCGTCCCGATACACCGCGCTCCTGGAGTAATTACCTGGGATCGGCGGAATACGGTGCGATCATCACTAATAATGCAGGTGGGTACAGCTTCTTTCAATCTGCTGCTCAGGGAAGGTTCATGCGGTTGCGTTTTAATGCCATTCCAATGGATCAGCCCGGACGTTATCTGTATATTCATGACCGGGATAAAAAGGATTACTGGTCAGCATCCTGGCAACCCGTCGGAAAACCGCTTGACCGTTATAAAACCATTTGTCGGCATGGTACTGCTTACACGATTATCGAATCAGAATACGATAAGATTAAAACCGATACAACCTATTTTGTACCGCTTGATCAGTACTATGAATGCTGGCTTCAGAAAATGACTAATAATGACACTGTCAAACGTCGTTTGCGAGTATTTACGTTTATTGAATATGCCAACAACTGGCATGTCTGGCAGGATTTTATCAATTTGCAATACACCCAGTACATCCTGCGGATGGATGTTGTTGATAATATCATCGATCACGGAATCAATGTTCTGCTGCCCTATAATGAAAATGAATTTGGAAGCCATGATGGTAACCGGCACACTTTTCTGGCGGCGGTAGGTGCTGATATTACCGGATTTGACACAGACCGGGAAAAGTTTCTTGGAAATTATCGATCCTACGAAAATCCGGAAGTTGTTGAAAGAGGAGAATGTAAAAATTCTTTGGCATACGGTGATAACGGCTGTGGCGTTCTGCAACTGGATATCGACCTTGATCCCGGAGAGTCAAAGGAATTTGCCGTCTTCATGGGGATCGGTAAAGCATCAACTCAAGGCAAAAAGGTCGTCGCTAAATTCCAGAGCCTAAAAAAAATCCATCAGGAATTTGAAAAGGTCAAAGATTACTGGCATACCCGGCTGCAGGGAATTTACGTCGAAACGCCGGATGCTGAATTTAACAGTATGACCAATATGTGGAGCCCTTTCAACTGTCTGATGACTTTTGCCTGGTCACGAGCAGCCAGCCTGGTTTACAGTGGTGAACGAGATGGATTAGGTTATCGCGATACCGTTCAGGATATTTTAGGCGTTTTGCATACTATTCCGGAAGAAGCCGGAAAACGTCTGGAATTGATGATTACAGGGCAGGTCTCAACCGGTGGTGCGATGCCGGTCGTAAAACCTTTTGCCCACAATCCGGGACATGAAACAGCGCCCAAAGAAGAAGAGTATCGTTCTGATGATTGTCTCTGGCTATTTAATACCATTCCGGCTTATGTCAAAGAAACCGGTGATATCGGTTTTTATGATAAAGTTTTACCTTATGCCGATAAAGGGGAAGCTCCCGTCATAGGACATATGCGACGAGCGATTGAATTCAATCTGGAACGCAGCGGTGCCCATGGATTGCCATGTGGACTGTCCGCGGACTGGAATGATTGCCTGGAATTGGGACAAACCGGTGAGACAGTTTTTGTTGCCATGCAATTGCGTTATGCCTTGAAAACCTATATTGAAATCAATGAAATGAAAGGCGATCATTTAGAAGTCCATTGGGCAAAAAAACATCTGGAGGTTTTGGATAAAAATCTGCAGAAGCATGCCTGGGATGGCGAATGGTTCCTGCGGGCTTATCGCTATGATGGTATGAAATTCGGTTCCAAAGAAAATGATGAGGGCAGTTTGTGGCTCAATCCCCAATCATGGTCGGTTCTCAGTGGCGCAGCATCCTCCGAACAATCAGAAATGGTAATGAAAGCGGTTCGTGAACGACTGGCATCGGAGTATGGCATTGTTGTGTGCGATCCGCCCTATGAAAAGACCGATCCAAGTGTTGTGAAAGCGCCCCTGTTTAACCAGGGAATGAAGGAGAATGCTTCAATTTTTTCGCATACTCAAGGTTGGGCAATCATCGCCGAAACAATCCTGGGACATGGTGAACAAGCATTTAAATATTATCAGGCATTCATGCCAGCTGCTTACAACACCAAAGCCGAAGTTCGTGAAATAGAGCCCTATGTGAATTGTCAATTTACTCACAGTAAATACAGCCCTCGTTTTGGCGCATCGAGATTGCCCTGGCTCACAGGTGCAGCAACCTGGTCTTATTATTCCGCAACCCAATATATCCTGGGTATTCAGCCGGATTACCAGGGACTTCGAATCGATCCCTGTATTCCTTCGGACTGGAAAGAACTAAAAATTTCTCGTCGATTCAGAAATAGATTTTTCAACATCGAAATTCGAAATCCGGAATCTTTCCAGAAAGGTGTCAAGCAAATAACTGTCAATGGCGAAAAATTGAATGGTAATTTGATTCCTTTAGATAAAATGAAAAAACGGAATGAAGTTCTGGTTGAAATGGGCTAAAATTATTTTCGAACATAAAAATGCGGAGTCATTATTGAAAAATCTAAATACTAAAACTTTTACATTTTTTACTTTTACCTTTTTACTTATCACGTCGATGATTTCCTTCGCCCAGGTAGAGAAAATTGCCGATGGATTCCAATTTGTAGAAGGACCAGTCTGGATGGAAGGGAAGCTGCTCTTCAGCGATATTCCAGCTAATACGGTTTACCAATGGACTGAAGAATCAGGTCAATCAGTTTTCCTCAATCCATCGGGTAATTCAAATGGACTGGCATTGGATGCTCAGGGCAGACTGATTCTGTCACAACATGGACTACGGCAGATAGCCAGACGAGAAGAAGATGGTACAATCACGGCTCTGGCAACTCATTATAACGGGAAACGACTGAATAGCCCGAACGATCTTGCCATAAAATCAGATGGATCGATATTTTTTACCGATCCTCCCTGGGGTATTTCCGCAGGACAGGAGGAACTGGACTTTCATGGGATTTACAGGCTGAGTCAAAGCGGAGATGTACAACTATTGGATGCATCTGTCACTTATCCCAACGGTATTGCATTCTCACCTGATGAGTCCATTTTGTACGCCGACAATTCTGGTGGTAAAACAATCTATGCCTGGGATATTAAGGATGATACGACACTCACAAACAAGCGTCTGTTTGCTTTTATGAGTGGCAACGGATCAGCGGATGGCATGAAAGTAGATTCCGAAGGAAACATTTTCGCAACAAGTCCATATGGTGTGAATATCTATGCACCGGATGGGACACTTCTGGAAACTGTCGATGTTCCTGATCAGACCACCAACTGTGCCTGGGGCGATGCTGACGGCAATACATTATATATTACTTCTGGTAGTGCGATATACCGGATGCGTAATAATTATCTGAAAATCCAGAATCAGGGAAATGGAACAAATTCACCGCATAAATATCAATTGTTTGACAATTTCCCCAATCCCTTTAATCCACAAACTACCATTGCATATACAATCCCCCTGTATTCCAAAGTAACATTGAACATTTTTAATACTCTTGGACAACACATTAACACACTGGTGAAAATGGATCAGCAGCCGGGCTATTATGAAGTAGTGTGGAACGGCTCTGATCAAAGTGGAAATTTAGTAGCTTCAGGAATGTACATTTTTCAACTTAATGCAGAGAGTTTTTCCCAAATCCAGAAAATGATTTTTCTGCAATGACGTCTAAAAAACGACTGTGCAGCTGAAAAAAACTCCAAAAGCATTGGAGTTTTTTTTGATTTGTACGCCCAGTGCCTTTGGCAGAACCCCCAACCTTCCCGACACGTCGGGACGCTCTATCCAATTGGGCTGTAAAATCCTATTACCAAAAATAATTCTGTTAAAGGATTGTCATGATGTAAGTATTTCACAAATGTATTTATCAGATTGAAACGGAAAATAAAAAACCCGCTGCATGCGGGTTTTTGTACGCCCAGGAGGACTCGAACCCCCAACCTTCTGGTCCGTAGCCAGACGCTCTATCCAATTGGGCTATGGGCGCATCGTCTCTAAAAAGCGGGTAAATTTACATGTATTATTCTGTTTTGACAACACAAAATGTAAGAAAATTCTCCTGTTGAAATAGATGGTAGTTTTACTATTGTGCTATTGAAGAATAGATATTATTTTTGAAACAACAAATTCAAGGTGAAATATGATTATCACTGATTATAAGTTTGGCGCAATGACTATCAATGGTAATATTTATCGACGTGATTTAATCATTCTTCCCAACGAAATTATCTCCAAATGGTGGCGGAAAGAGGGACATTTATTACAAAAGGAAGATCTGGAAAATTATCTTGATATTCTTCCGCAATTGCTAATTGTTGGAACCGGAAAATTCGGTTTAATGAAAGTCGATCCACCTTTTATTGACTGGTTGAAAAATCATAAAATTAAACTCCAAATCGAAAAAACCGATGAAGCAGTCCGAAAATATAATGAGTTAACCAATAAATTAAATGCAATTGCAGCATTTCATCTGACTTGTTAGCAGAATCTGTTTTTTCTTGACACTCAAATTATCAAACAGCAAATTCCAGTGTTGAGTTCGCCTTTCCCCATTTATTTGAAAAACATCTGAATATTGACCGGGCACTGAAGTTCATTTATTATTTAATATATTAGGATTTCGATGAAACTAACCGTACTTGGTTCTGGGTATTTTATTCCCACAAAAGACCGTAACAACTCAGGCTATTTATTGGAAATAGGAGGGGAGCTGCTCCTGCTTGACACAGGTTCCGGAATTTTACGGCAATTAATTAAAACCGGGCATTCCGTCTGGGATATTGACCGAATATTTTACAGCCATATGCACCTGGATCATATTTCGGATTTGCTGCCAATTCTTTTCACCCGGAAATATTCGCAACCTGAGCAGCTGGGTGATTTTAATTTGAATATTTACGGACATAGTGATATTAGAAAGGTGATTGATATCTATGAATCATTATTCGGAAAATGGATAATCAACGAAAATTATCCCTATAAATTCCAGGCGATTGATGTTGGTGAATATGAATTTGGCAGCTATTCGCTGAATGTATTTCAGGGAAATCATGCTGACCAGAGTCTCATGTATCGCTTTAAGGATTCCTCGGAAAAAACTCTGTTATATACCAGTGATACCGATTTTTCCGAAGAACTCATCACAGCAGCAATCGGAATAAACGCACTGTTGATAGAATGTTCCAGTTCTAATGAGAATCCGGTTGCGGGACATATGACACCCAATAAAATCTCTGAACTTTTAGATTTATGTCGCCCTGAAATGACTATTTTGACCCATTTATCACCGGAAACAGACAGGGGATCGCTTATTCATGACATAAGCGTTCCCCCGCAATGCAAAATATTTATGGCAGAAGATTTTAGCGTTTATACCATTTGAATGAATTATTCAGGTTTTTTATCTTCGGCTTTTGCAGTAGAAATTCCACCCAGTAGGGTGTAGAGTGGGCAGAAACTGATTGATGCGGTCAGGAGCGGGATCAATCCAACAGCACCCCACCAACTTTTAAATACAATACCCAAAACGATGACTGTAACTCCAATAATCAAGCGAATAATTTTGTCTGTTTTGCCAACATTACATTTCATTGTAAACTCCGTCGTTATTATTTGTGTTTACCTGCTTTGATTTTGATAATTTAATTCCGTTACGAATAAAAAACCTTACAAAGGTTTTTATCATTATAATTACTTCACTAACTTAACCAGTTCCTTGAACAGTTCCTTATTCTCCTGAACTGTCTCTTCATTACCGTAAACACAATAGGCATCCTGGGCAAGAATATCCTCGACGAACTTTTGCATTTGTTTGATGTCATCAAGAGAGGTACTCAGAACCTCTCCACGTTCTTTTTGTAGCATTTCCCGGGTTGTGCCTTCAAGATAATACTTCACCGCCCAGTTTCCTTGCTGAGATGGTGTCTTCGGCTGATCAATATCCGAAATAGTGCCGATGATGAATCGGGTCATCTCTTTTTTATCTGCCTCAAAAGAATTGAGAAATTCAGGTGATTTGTTATAAGTATTGATTGTGTTTACCAAATTCGGATCGCGGTAGGATGCAAAATAGACATCACCGTTCGCCGAGAAATTACACCAGCCGCCATATGCTCCGCCAATTACCCGAATCTGATTGTACAGGTAATCAGTAGAAAGAATCTGTGTCAGCACATTGATTTTTCCATTCCAATGATATCCCAGTTTCTTGAAATCATATCCTTTCACGACATACTGAACTTTCGAAGCCGATAACAATCCCTCGTTCTTCTTTGTAAAATCAAAGGTCCAATCCTGTATCTGAACCGGGCGGCTTTTCTGAATTTTATTGTACTTTTTCAACTGCTTCACAAGGGATTTATAATCACCACTCTCACAGGTGACGGATATCATCATGTTGTCTTTATTGAACAACAGTGTGGCAGTCTCAGTCAGTTTTTTAATAATTGTTTCTGCCTGCTCATTAAAGTTTTTCAGTAATTCGGTGATAAACCAGTAATATTCAATACCACTTGTCATTTCACTGAAAACACCGGCATTACTGTAATAGGATTTAACTCTCTTTGCCGCATACCCGTAGCCGTTGCTTTTAACATTGGCTTCCAATTGAGATTGATGCCTGGTCAGGACATCCTTCAGACGATCTGTGTCGTTGTAAATAGTATGATTGACGATCTCGTCAACTAATTCAAGAAGTTTATCCGTCTTTGCGTTCATTGATTTGGCATTGACAACAAATTTCGGCATCATCTGGTTATCATCCTGATTTTTCAGATAGGTTCCCAGAAAAGTATTAAAACCGCCGGTATGCATTTTCAATGCTTTATCCAAATCGCCAAACGTGTAATTTTCAGTGTTCATACTTCCTAAGAGTTTGGACAGGAGCGACGCCCAAGGAATCATATCTTCCGGCAAGACATGCATATCATAATAAAACCGGACATATACAACGCCATTGGTAAAATTGTCAAAGTAGAGGAGTGGAGTTTTTGAAATGCTTTTTGGCTGGATCTGGTAGAAAGTTGCTTTCGGATCGATATCAGACAGGTCCAGCATGGGAATTGATTCGAGCGCTTCCGGTGTATCTTCCGCTTTTTGATAAGCAATTAATGCCTGCGTATTTTCGATCAGTGCCTCGATTTCTTCATCGGATAACGATGCTTTATAGGCTGCCAGTTTTTCTTCGGTTTTGGCATTCAGTTCTTTTTCCATACCAGGTTTTGGCTCAAGAATCAAAAGCAATGAATGCGGATTATTGAGAAAATAATCTTTAAGCACTGATTCAAGGTACCCGTTTGAAATATCGGCTTTCAATTCCGCTAACGGTTTTTCCCATTCCAGCGTCAGGAAAGGATCATCATCATAAATCCAGCCGTTCAGCTGATTAAAGAGATAGGTGAGCCCTTTTTGAGCATCGTCGCCTTCCCGCAGGTTAAATTCGATCCGATTCAGCGTAGCTTCCACAACCTCTTTATCCACGCCGTTTTCAGCTGCCTCTTTCAATGATTTCATGATAATAGTATAGAACTTGTCTTTATCTTCAGGATTGGCATTCTGAACTGTGATATCGACGACATTCTGTTTGAAATCAGTCAACGAGGATTCAACCTCTCGACCAATTCCGGCTTCCTGCAGCGCTAAACGAATTGGGGCTGATTCCTGGTTGACCAATACATCCGTCAGAATATTCAGAGCCATTACCAATTTGCGGTCCACATTCAGTCCGGTGACAAAATCCATTGTCAAATAAGTTTGTCCTTCGGTGTCACTGTCTTCGGGAAAAGAGTAGTATGCTGTGGCTTCCTGCATTTTATCGAAAGGTTTTTGGATAGCGATTGAAATTACTGCATCAGATTTTTCATAATTCGCGAGGTACCGGGAATCGATAAACTGCAATTCATCATTGATATCACCATTCCCATAGAGGTAAACCAAGGAGTTGGAGGGATGATAATAGGTGTGATGATAATCCAGATATTGTTCGTAAGTCAAGGTCGGAATTGCACTGGGATAACCACCGGAGCATAAAGAATAGCTATTATCCGGAAAAAGACGTTTGCTGCACTGGTAAAACAGTTCCCTTTGAGGATTCGAAAAGGCACCTTTCATTTCATTATACACAATCCCGCGATATTCAATCGGACTGTCTTTGTCCATTAATTCATAATGCCAGCCTTCCTGCTGGAGGATGCGCGGATCATCGTAGATTAGCGGATTGAATACGGCATCAAGATAGATATGCATCAGGTTGAAAAAATCTTTGTCATTCATGCTCGCGACAGGATAGAGGGTCATGTCACTCCCGGTAAAGGCATTCAGGAAGGTTTTCAGAGAACCTTTCGATAATACATCAAAAGGGCTTTTTACAGGGAAATTCTTTGAGCCGTTCAAGACACCATGTTCCATCATATGAGGTGTTCCGGCATCGGAGTTTGGAATTGTTTTAAATGCAATTGAAAATGTTTTATTTGCGTCGTCATTGCTAATTTTAAACAGGTGAGCGCCGCTTTTAACATGTTCAAAAAAGAGGCACTCTGCATTAACCTCTTTCACAAAACGTTTTTCAATCAGTTTGAATCCATAATAGGTATTACCGACTTCAAATGCACCAAAGCATAAGGACGTCCATAAAAAAAGAATCAGAACTGCTAAAGCTAAAAATCTCCGCTGAGAATTCATGTTATTCTCCTTCTTTTAAACATTTATACTGACAAATATTTGAATAATATAAGTCCTACCCATTTTATACGAGAACATAGATATATTTTAAAAGGTTTTAGTTGTCATCGGGGGATTTTTTTATTCATATAAATCGGCAAAAGTGCTCAAGATTCCACATACCTGCAATCATATAACATCAAAATGGTGCACAGGTCCAAATTAACAGTCGCTGTGCAACAAAATTATTGCTAAAAATTACGGATTGACTATTCGATAAATTCATTTCCCACTTTACGAGCACGTTCCGGTTTATCCAAATCGATTCCCAGTGCCAAACCGATTTCTACAAGGATATTCCATCCTGTACAAAGGTAAAGATAAGGATTCATTGCCCCGGCATCGGGGATAACGATCGTATCGAAAGCAGTCTCCTTAGTTGAAACCGCAACGACCTTCAGCCCGACGCCTTTTACCAAAGCTTCCTGGAATTTCCCAATTTCATCATCGATCGGGTCCATAACGAAAACAATATCATTCTTGTCCATGACCTCCTCGATCCCATGGACTGCATAGGTGCCCTCCAGAAAATCAGATTTTTTGCGAGTGATTTCATTGGTTTTCAAGGTTAATTCTTCAGCCACTCCATCGTTGTAGCCGGCAAAATAAATTGTCGGTGCATTGATTGCTGCCTGAATGATTTCCGGATCGATTTTCAATGTCAGAGCTGATTCGATTTTGCCGGATAAATCTGAATTGCTCCAGAGATTATTTTTCGAACTAAGGTTCCAAAGAATGGATTCATAAAACAGCGCCTGCTCAACAACGCTCTTGGTTGCTGCGACAGCCTGTTCCCAACCGCAAGTCAGAACAAATGTATCATTGCAGGCTTCTTCGAGAAAAGTATTTTCATTTGCGGTCAAGGCAAAGCGGTTGTCATTACTTAATTCAGCCAGTTTCTTGGCAAGTAGTATAACCTCTTTTGTTTGTCCCGAATTAGAGGCACAAAATACCGCGAAGTTAGTTAAATCATATTGATGTGACTGACGAGAACCATCGGTGGCAATTTGGAGATCCAAACCCCAGGTAAGCGATTTTCGAATAGCGTTTTTAGCAGGAAAAATGCGGCTGGAGCCTTCACCAGTCAGAAATAATTTTCCAACAGCCTCAATTTTTTTAGCAATTTCGATTGTCTGATCTGAATTAAATCCATTTACAACGTCGATGGTATCCATCATTTCCCGAACGAGAGCAAACTTTGAATATTTCGTGTCTTTAAGGTTCATACTAAATCCTTCCTCAGTTTTTTTCCAAAATGATATAACCGTATTTATTTTCGGTTTTTGACTTCCAATACCAATATTCTGAAATCTTCAGTTTCGTCATTGACCTGTTTAACAAAACTATTATCATCAATTGTACCAATGGCAGCAGTCATTTCATCGAGATTCCGATAGGTCGTCTGGCGAAACGGATTATCAAAATCCTTTTTTCGTGAAATGTACACCTGATCTCTGATAAATTCCTGAATGCTTACTGCTCTGTCCAGCGCGAGATTCCACTCATCCATAGTCAGCTGATCATTACCGAGCAAATCACAAAGGGTTGCAAAAGCATGTTTTTGTTTTTCAACCGGATAGTTTTCCCAAAGCTCATCATATCTTTGATGGATTTTTTTCCAGGTATTAAGTCTGCCTGATCCGATATCAGAACGAAGTTGGTCTAAATCCTTTTCAGGCGTCAGTTGACCGCCAATATTGACCCAATTTCTTACCCGGTTTCCTTTTAAATTATCACACATTTTTACAAATTGAGTCGTTTTATCATCTTTGTAATAATCCATGAGATTTTTTATTGCATAATAGTGTATCATATCTTTATAGGCATGGTACGCGGAGTAAACTTTTACAATGACGACTTTACGTTTTCCTTTTTCCATCTTCTCACCGAGGACCTCCAAGCCTTTGATCTGATCTTCGGATCCGGATAATAGTTTTCTGCCTAAATCGATCAGCGCCGTTTCGGTTTCCATTCCGGTCAGTTCATTTTTACGTCGTAAATCTGCTTTGGCTGTCCATAACTCGAGAAGTCGGCAGGCATTGATAATTTCTTCGATTGTGTCAGGTGCCAGTGAGTCGAATTCAATATTTTGTATCTTTTTTTCACGTTTGTCGCGATTGTTGAATTTCCAGGTATTTCGTGCCAGTGCGTACATATTGTAAAGCCACCAGAACGCCGGCATCACTTCCAGCTGATTTTTAGACACATTGTCGTTCAGCAGGGAAAAGGGAAGAGGTATATCAAGTTCTGCCGGATAATCTGCTTTGGATAAAAGAACGAATGACGCAAAACGGCATGAATGCTTTACACTGCTGCATAATCCCGGCCAGAAGCCTCGACCCGCCTGAATTTCATTATCGTTTGCCCGGCTGTTATGATTTGAGCCAATTGTCGCACCAGCGGCAATATTACTCTGTCCCAAGACCACCGATGCAATAAGAAAGGAATTGTTGTGATGCTGTTCATGAGCAGGGAAGATCAGATTGTTCAGTACCTCACAGCAGGAAATCGTCGAATTATCACCGAGGAAAGAATTGATTAATCTGGCGCCATATTTTAAGTTGGAATTATTGCCGAGAATAAACCGTACGCCTTTGCATCCATAAAAAATATGACAGCCAGACCCGATGATACCATTCACCAACTCAACACCCTCGCCAATCTGGGTGGGTTCTGTTTCTGAAGAATTAATAGTCAGATTCTTTAATTTGTTGGAACCTTTGATATAGCAAAAAGCCCCAATCTTAACATCTTTAATAATACGGGAATTTTTAATTACACAATCACTTTCGACAGTACCGTAAAAACCACGCCGGGAATCGAAACTATTCTGAGTGATCTCTTTTAATTTGGTTTGAAGTTTTAGATCATCACGATATTTTGCCCAGATATAAGCATCTGCGGGGATCATTCCATCAAAAGGGATGACTTTTCGACTGCCGGTTTCATTCATCAGATGTAACCAGACACGAACATTCTCTAATTCACCGTCCTTGATAATACCGTTGCCAAATTTTGCATGGTCAGTCGTATGCATTTCATCGATATTTATCAGCATACATCGGTCACCAATTATATAGTGTGCCAGATGACGAACATGATGAATGGCTACATCATCACCAATATCACAGGCAATCACGACGCTGTTTGTGATTCCCACCGGTTTTTTGAGATCGTGATGTTCAAGTACAATTTTCCGAATATTTCCAATTCGCACCAATCCGAAAAACTGGGTGTTTTTAATTAATGCCGGATCGAACTGAGCCGTTACATATACATCGTTCCAGTTATCAGACGTATTGTCATTTAAAATAAGTTGCTTTATTTCTTCCTGAGTCAGTTGGCGCCAGTGAGATTTTCGCCAGAAAGTCTGTGCATTCCGCAGGTAATTTTCATCTTGATCTTTTGGTAGGTACTCTGCCGGAACGAAATTTTTGCCAATTGCGTCTGCTGGTAAAATAGTAATTCTGCTCATAAAAAATCTCCGAAATTATCGAAATTTAAAATTATCTAACGGATCGTCTCATCATAAGTAGAGTCATTCATTCGTCGAGTGATTTTAACAATTACTCGGTTATAAATCAATCAGAATATCATGGATTGAAATAAGACCAGCGACAATCTGTAAATTCCTTGAATTCCTGAAAGGACATGTCTTGCATTTCCTGTAAGTGCTCCTTAATTTCCAACTTATGAGATAGGAGAAGAAAATGCTTAGAACAGCCACCGAAGAAGAAATCAGACAGGGTAAAGTCACTGATATATATTTTGAGCGATCCGAAAAAATTTTAAAAGCCAAAAAAATCAATAATACTGTCAAAGCCGAGCTTTCAGTGCGAAAATTTCCCGGCGATATCCCCTGGGCGGTTTTTAGCGGATTATCCGATGTTGTGGATTTACTGAAAGATAAACCGCTTGATATTGAAGCGGTCCCGGAGGGAACGGTTATCTCTCCCAATCTGCCGATTATGACAATTGGCGGAAAGTATCTTGATTTTGGCATATTTGAGACAACAATCCTCGGTTTAATCTGTCAGGCTTCCGGTATCGCTACTCAAGCTGCCAGGATTGTCAGAGCAGCCGAAGGGCGGACGGTGCTGGCATTCGGATCCCGACGGATGCATCCGGCATTATCTCCTATCATTGACAGAAACGCATATATTGGTGGATGCGCCGGACTGGCAACAAAACTTTCCGGAGAATTGCTTGGCATTCCAGCATCCGGTACGATACCGCATGCCCTGATATTATTAATGGGAAATACCGTTGAAGCGACAAAAGCCTTTGATAAAATCATTGAGAAGAAAGTACCCAGGATTACCTTAATCGATACGTTCAATGACGAAAAATTCGAGGCGATTAACGTTGCGCAATCGATGAAGGGTAAACTTTACGGAGTTCGACTTGATACACCTTCGTCCAGACGTGGTAATTTCCTTGAAATAATGAAAGAAGTTCGCTGGGAGCTTGATATTCGGGGCTTCAAAGAATTAAAACTCTTTGCTTCCGGTGGTCTCACCGTCGATGATATTATTGAATTGAATGAAGTCGTCGATGCTTATGGTGTCGGCAATGCCATCAGCAACGCCCCGGTATTGGACTTCTCGATGGATATCGTGGAAATTTCCGGCAAGCCGATCGCAAAACGTGGAAAAAAATCCGGTCACAAAGTCGTTCTGAAGAGTAATCAAACCTTGAAATATGAAACGGTGCTGGCTTCTGCAAAGCCTCCAAAATCGCGAATGTTGACCAAAACATATCTTGAACAGGGCAAACCCACCGGCAAACTTCCATCGGACAATACTATCCGGAATTATGTCCTGAAGCAAATCAGCGACCTGCCATTGTTCTGATGAATCCACATTATAAATTTTTCGATCATACATCCGACCTTGGAATTGAGCTTGTCGGCAAAGACTTATCATCACTTTTCCAAAATGCTGCGATCAGTTTGACAGACTTGATTATCAATAATTTTACTCCGAATCCTGTGCTTACACGAATTATCGAAGTAAAATCTGAAAATATTGAGCTTTTGCTAAGGGAATGGCTGGCGGAGTTACTGTATGTTTTTCAGACTGAATTTTTTTTGAGCACTGAAATAAAAATTGTTGATTTTCATGACGAAAGACTTAAAGCAGAACTTTCAGGCGGAGTGGTTGATTTTGATAAGTTCTCAGTTCAGCGTGAGATCAAGAGCGTGACCTATCATCAATTATCAATTAAAAATACCAATAATCGATATATCGCCCGGTTTGTACTGGATGTTTAAAAATGCCTGAGGTAATTCAATTAGACAAGAATCTCTGGGAAATTCCCCAAACCGGAAATATGCGGGTTCCGGGTCGGATCTATGCATCGGAAAAACTGATGCAGCAGATTCGAAAAGATGAAAGCCTGAAGCAGGTTGCCAATGTCGCGCATTTACCAGGAATTGTCAATTATTCGCTGGCAATGCCGGACATTCACTGGGGTTATGGCTTTCCGATTGGCGGCGTTGCGGCGACTGATGCTTTCTCTGGCGTGATTTCACCCGGTGGGGTAGGGTATGACATCAATTGTGGAGTCCGATTGCTGAAAACGAATCTGAGCGCCGAATTTGTCCGATCCAGAATTAAAAACCTGGTGACGGCGATTTTCAATACAGTTCCTACCGGGTTGGGCTCGCACGGTGGCATTCGTAAAATAAATCGAAAAGAATTACGAGAAGTTCTGTTGAAAGGCGCCACCTGGGCAGTGGAGAACGATTTTGGAGATTCCAGTGTGTTGAGTTTCATAGAAGATAAAGGTTGCCTTGCCGGAGTTGATCCGGACGTGATTTCTGAACGAGCCTATCAGCGGGGTATGCCGCAGCTGGGCACACTGGGATCGGGGAATCATTTCATTGAAATTGCTGAAGTGAAAGACATATACGATGATGATGCAGCGCGTCAATTGGATCTTGAGAAAGGAAATGTCGTCATTTTCATTCATACCGGTTCACGAGGGCTTGGTTACCAGGTATGTGACGATTTCATTAAAGTCACCCTGCAAGCCACTGCAAAATATGGGATATCTGTCCCTGATCGTCAATTAGCCTGTGCGCCGCTGGAAAGTCAGGAGGGAAGGGACTATCTTGGAGCCATGCGAGCTGCGGCGAATTTTGCATTTGCCAATCGTCAGGTGATTTCATCGCTGATAGAATCGGCTTTGATGAAAGCGCTGAATATCAGCCCAAACGATCTTGGGTTCCATTTGATCTGGGATATTGCCCATAATATTGCCAAGATTGAAACGCATACAATTAATGGCAAATCCCGGAAAGTCTGTGTGCATCGCAAAGGTGCAACCCGGGCATTTGGTCCCGGAAGTCCCGATCTGCCGGCGGAATACCGGGAAATTGGTCAGCCGGTGCTGATTCCCGGTGATATGGGAACGGAATCCTATCTCTGCGTCGGAACACCTAAAGCGATGCTTGAGACCTTCGGGAGTTCCTGCCATGGTGCCGGTCGGGTGATGTCCAGAACAAAAGCCCGGAAAGCAAGCCAGAATCGAAATCTCTACAATGAGTTAGCGAAAGCCGGAATTTTTGTCATGGCGGAAGGCAAGTCAACGATGGCGGAGGAGATGCCCGATGCCTACAAAGATGTGACCGAAGTGGTGAATACGATGCATGCGGCAGGTATTACGAAAAAGGCCGCTCGTTTCACGCCCATCGGGGTGATCAAGGGGTAGAAAGTAGGAGAGGCACGATACACCGTGCCCCTACAATAAATAATCGTAAACTCGTATTATATTTACCTTCTTGTCACGTCGTTCCCACGACGTGACGGACTGCATTGAGGTTACGCCGTTCCCTCGGCGTAACCAGTGTTGATACAATTAATTAATACTCAAGCCTGTCAATCTTAATTTCAAAATCAGGATTGGCGCTCGAC